>JAOTTD010000068.1 GCA_029864565.1 Thermoplasmata archaeon
ATCTGCCGTTCGAGTCGGACCCGAACGCCTTCTGGATCGTCATCGGGTTGTCCGCGGTGGCGGTGGCCGGTCTTTGGGTCGTCTTCAGGCTCAAGCACGTGCTCTGACATCATCAACCTATGGTGTTCGCCCTGCCGGGCTGCGAGGCCTGCGACCCTCGCGGGCTACATCGAGCGATTCACAAGGGGCAGGACATGGCTTTCTACTGGCGGCCAGATACTAAGGTTGGCGTAGCAGTGCTACTTATAGGTCTGCAACGACCTTACTGAATGGAGTGAGCCAACATGATTGCGATTGCGGATATACTGTTGGGGATCCTGATGGGTGCCTCTCTGGCTCTATTGGGTCTCTCTATCGTCTCATATCGCAGGAGTGGGGTGGTCTCAGTACTGCTGGTCTCCATCGGCCTGACTATCCACTCTGCGCTGACTCTGTTCATCCTTGTAGTCGGACACGCGACCGACATGATGACGAATGTGGATGGCGTCCAACTCGTGGGACTAGACGTTGCGGTCTTCGTTGCGGCGCTCCTTCTCGGAGCCCTCGGAGGTAAGGCATTTGCCAGACCCACTTGACTTGGCAAATAGGAAGAGAATCTACGAGTGTATAAGGGAGAGCCCTGGCCTTCATTTCCGTGAGATACAGCGCAGGACGGCTATGCCGATAGGGGTCCTGGAGTATCATCTGAATTACCTGGTACAGAAAGAGCTGATCACACTTGAGCGGCAGGAGAACTTCTCGAGATACTACCCCGGAGGGCAGCTCAACAAAGACAAACAGAAGATACTGTCTGTCCTGCGCCAGGAGATACCACGCGGCATAGTCCTTTACCTGCTCAGAAACCCAGGTGCGACGCATACAGAGCTGCTAAGAAGCTTCACCATTTCTGGCGGAACACTATCCTATCACATGAAGAAACTGACGACCAAAGGTGTTGTCAGTGCAGAGAAGCGCGGCCGAGAATCCTTCTTGAGGGTCGTGGACCCTGAGAATGTTGCGGACCTGCTCATCATCTACCGGAGGACATTCTTCGACAAGCTTGTCGATGAGTTCGTTGCCAGATACCTGGAACGCGACTGACCTACAGGATTCCGGTGTTCCTTCCTTCACTGCCGCTTGCGGTAGTAACGGTTCTTCTCGAGACTGACCGTCTCCGCAGGATCATCTTCGCCTTTCTTGTGGACAACCGCGTAGACACCAACCGCTCCGATGGCAACCGCGCCAAGTGCAGCGCCTATCGCAACCGCGCCGCTTGACGAGCCGACAGTCAGTCCGTCGTCAGGAAGGTCAACATACCCACCACTGCCGCCAAATAGGCCAATGCTCGGGTCGTGAACCACGGAGACAGTTTTTTCGGTAATCGGTGTGGACAGATAGAGTCTCAATGAGTCGCCGTCAGTTCGGTAGTATGTCGCGAGGTCGGTCAGTTCGTCCTCGAGTTCAAAATAGCCGAGGGCGGCTTGTTTGGCCCAGCCGAAATAGCTCTGGGGGATTCCATCCTCCACGAAAGCGAAAAGCTGTTTGAAATCGTCTCGGGGTAGAAACTCATGGAGTAGCTGGACATTGCCATCTGTCTCGTTCACTGACGGGTCACTCTCGGTAACACAGTCTCCCTGGTATCCCTGTAGCACGTACTGCTCAGGCATCGATGTGGGTGAGAATATGTAGCCATCTGTCTTCATCAAGCCCATGTCCAGCGTGAGATTCTTCGCGTCTATGGCTTCGTTTATGTCCATCATGATGTCGAACTTCAACTCCGTGGATCCGTTCACAAGGAATTCCGGTGATTGGTCTATGCCATCGTATCGGGCAGAGTAATTGTCGCTAGTAATGTGGAAGTGCACGGTGACGTCCGCCCAGTCCTCAATGATTATGTTGCCAGGAGATGCAATGTTCTTCTTGTTCATGTTTATCGAGCTGGTGAGTTCAACGGAGATGGCCTTCACGATGCCGTCAACCGATTCTGGGACTATGCTGGAAAGCGTCCATGTCGCGTGCTCAAATGATGCGTGGTATGGCGCATCTTCCAGTACGAGCATACCATCCGGCGTGGCGTTATATCCTATTGCGGATGAGATCACTATCCCGTACCCCGTCTGGTCCGCCATGTCTGCAGGCGCGACTATGGCTGCTGGAAACGCCTTGGAGATGACGATATTCATGTCTCCGGTCTCGATGAGGACATAGTCTCCAGTCTCGGCATATGACATACTCTGCTCCTGGGCAGCGGCATCCTCAGCCGCAATGGGTATCGCTGCAAACACCATCGTGCAGACAAGCAGAGCTAAGAGACAGCGAACATTCGACATCCTAGTCACACAATCTCGCTGGTCTTAAATAAGACATTTGGTACGTAAGTAGAAATTGTCTGGATTGGGGCATTGGGTGCTGACATTGGCTGCAGGGGTGCGAGATGTGGCTCCAATCAGGCGTCTGGCTCTATTTGGGTTCCATGTTCTGAACCCTCGAGAAATAGAATAAGGGCCCATACACACGAGGTGTATGGGTGCGCCCAGCTGCGTTTGGTCTAGGGTTCATAGATATAGGGGATTGTTACGTCCTTCACTGTCGCATCATCGCCCCAAGCGACCTCTGACAACTCCTGTCCGGTCAGGTCTTCCGACAGATCCAATGTGGTGTCGATGACGATCATTATCGATATCGTGTAGTCCACACCGTACGGTGCTCCGTCGGCTAAGTCCGGTA
>JAOTTD010000007.1 GCA_029864565.1 Thermoplasmata archaeon
ATGACACTCGAGGTCCAATCAGCCCTTTGGATCCGAGATGCCATGAGACTCCATTCGAAAGCGTCAGATACATAGGCTAGTTATTCGTTCGGGGTCATAGGGTGCAGCGCCTTGCAGGCAAATGAGGCAGTCGGCAGACAATTCGAGGTTTTATCAAGAGATGACCTTGACAAGATTCATGGCGCGACGATGGAGGTCTTCAGACGATTGGGTATAAAGGTAATGGAGCCGGATGCGTTGGAGCTCTTCGACCACGCAGGGGCGGATGTTGACTGGAAAACAAGGATGGTTAGAATCCCTGAAAGCCTCGTCGAGGAGACTCTTCGGAAAGCACCTTCCGAGTTCAAGATGTACGGAAGGGACCCGAAGTACGAACTCGACTACAGCGACAACAAAGTGTACTTCGGAATCGCTGGGTGTGCGGTGAGAGTTCATGACTTGGACGGGGAAGTCAGACCAGGAACGGTGGCTGACGTTGAGAACCTCGCTAGGATTGCGGACTACCTCGAGAACATACATCACATCCTGTTGATGATCACTCCATTCGATGTGCCCGATGAGGTCTATCATCTACATTGCATAAACGCGGACTGGAAGAACTCCGTAAAGACGACCGATGGATTTACGTGGACCGCGAGAAAGGCCCAGGAGACAATCGACATGGCGGCCATCATGAGAGGCAGCTACGAGGAGGTAATGAAGAGACCGCCGCTCCTGGGATTCATGAATCCTGTCAGCCCGATGCAACTCTCCAAGGAGCTGACCGAGGGCGCGCTCGTGTATGCGAAATACAGACAACCGATAGTCTTTGCTCCCGAAGCGATGGCAGGTGCTACCGCTCCTTCCACTTTGGCTGGTCTGATAACCCAGCAGAACGCAGAGGTGCTCGCAGGAATCATGGTCTCTCAGCTCGCCAACCCTGGAACACCGGTGCTCTACGGCACGGCCTCCACCGTCATGGACATGAAGACTGGAACGGCGGCAATGGGAGGGCCCGAGGTTGGCTTGATCAACATGGCAACCGGTCAGCTCGGAAGATATTATAATCTGCCCAGAAGAGGGACTGGAGGGGTCACTGATTCCAAGCTCGTGGATGCCCAGGCTGGTGCAGAGACTGCGATGTCGTTGCTGATGGCAGCAATGTCTGGCATGAATTTCGTGTACGAAGCGTGCGGCGGACTCGATGGCACGCTCACCTTCTCCTATGAGAAACTGGTCATAGACAACGAAATCGCTGGCATGGTCTCGAGGATACTCAAAGGAATAGAAGTCAACGAAGAGACATTGGCAGTTGACGAGATATGCAAATACGGATCCACGAACTATCTTGGATCGCCTAACACTGGGAAGATGTTTAGGAAGGAACACTACCTGCCGACGTTGTTTGACCGCAGGAACTGGGAGGCTTGGCTGAGGGCCGGCGGCAGAGATATTTCTCAGGAAGCCCGGCGGAAGGCCAAGTGGATCCTGAAGGAGCACATGGTGGAGCCGATTGAGAAAGGCATCCAGGCTGAGATTGACGGATTCATCAAGAAGACCACGAGGAAATGGATGTCCAGTGCGCCTATCTCTTCCTAAGTCTCGGGTTGAAGATCTCGTCGAGCGCATAACCGATGAAAGTGAAACCCATTACCAGAAAGACTATGCAGAGCCCCGGCATGATCACCCATAGATAGAAGCCGTTGTACATTGCATCAGCATTCAGCGCATCCTCAAGCATGTTGCCCCACGTGACGTCTACCGTCGCGGGGGCTCCCATCCCGAGGAAGCTGAGGGCGCTTTCGGAAAGGATCGCCAGCGCTACCGTGAGGATTGCATTCGCGAATATCAACGGAAACACATTCGGAAATATGTGCTTTCTGATGATGTGGAATTCCCCTGCCCCAACGGATTTCGCCCTCTCGACGAATGCCCTCTTCTTGACGGATAGAACCTGAGTTCGCACTATCCTCGCAGTGCCAGCCCAACCAGTTATGCCTATCACGATAACGATCTTGATTACGCTGGGTCCTCCGGGAAGGACCGCCACAAACACAATCATCAGCACCAACCAAGGCAGCACCAGGAAGACATCGGTGACCCTCATCAAGACCTCGTCTCTCCAACCGCCCCAGAATCCGCTAAGAAGGCCGACTATCGAACCCAACGCCATGGAAACGGCGGCGGCTAGGGTGCCAATCATCAGGGAAATTCTAGCTCCATATATCAACCTGGCGAGAACGTCATTTCCTCGAGAATCCGTTCCCAACCAATTTTCCCATGACGGATCGGTGCCAGTCCCGTATGAGGCCACCTCATCATGCGGACCATAGGGGTAGTCCCAACCTCCAATCGTCGAAAAGACCCACATGATCTGCGCTGGGAACGCCGCCATCGCGGCGA
This sequence comes from Thermoplasmata archaeon, assembly GCA_029864565.1. Taxonomy (GTDB): domain Archaea; phylum Thermoplasmatota; class Thermoplasmata; order UBA10834; family UBA10834; genus UBA10834. The sequence goes on from JAOTTD010000007.1 coordinate 2,383, forward strand.
ATACGATGAGTATCGCGAGTCCAAGCATGCCCATCCTGTTTCTCCTGAACACTCGTCCTGTCTCTGCAACCTTCTTGCGGATGAGCCTCATCCTTTCTGCGAATGGTCCGGACAACGTGAAATTCGTCTCAATCACCGTCCATCAATTCAACTCAACTCCACACGAGGGTCCAAATACAGCATTACAATATCCGAGACGAAGTTGGCGATTATCACAGCGACCGCTATCAGGAAGAACGCAGCCTGGAGTACTGGCCAATCCTCTTCATTGACCGCGACTATCGTCGCCCATCCCACTCCAGGGTACTCAAAAACATATTCCACCATGAACGCTCCGCCAACGATGTACGCAACGGTTAGTGCAATCAGTATGAGCATCGGCAATATTGCGTTTGGCACAGCATGATCCTTCAATACCGCCTTTTCAGACAGACCTTTTGCTCTTGCAGTGGTTATATAGTCCTCCGTCATCACATCAGATAGAGAGCCACGCATCACGAGAGAGAACGTCGCAATGTACACGAGCACTAGACAGGTCACGGGCAAAACCAAGTGGTGCAAGAGGTCCTTGACTGATGCAAGGGTGAGCTCGAATTGTGTCCCAATATCCAGCGCTCTGGAAGGCGGGAAGATATTCCACGTTATGGCAAACGCCATTACCATTATCATAGCGAGCCAGAAAGTGGGCATTGCATAGAAGAAGAGCGAGAATGCAAGAGATCCAGAGTCGAACAAACCACCTCGCTTCCATGCTGCAATAATCCCTATGAGCATGCCAATCACAATCATGAAGAACGAGGCAATGCCAACAAGGAGCAGAGTCCACGGAATGTACTCTAAGAGGTAATCCATCGCCGGAACCTTGTGAATGAACGACTCGCCGAAATCAAGAGTGAAGATACCCTTGATGTATATGATGAACTGCTCGGACATAGAGTCATCCAGGTGGTATCTTTCGATCAGCATCTTCTTGTACTCATCGGGAATCTTGGGGTCAGACGGAACCATGAACTGCAACGGGTCGCCAGGCATCATCCGAAAGAGTAAGAAGTTGATGCATATCACTAGGAGAAACGTGACGAACAGGCTTATGACTCTCCTTAGTATTATTCGCCTGAAGTCTCTCATGCGTTGGCTCCACTCGTCAAATTCGTGTCTTAGTCTGCGATATTGTCATCTCGCGGAAATGGTCGATTGAAAGGGTTTGAGGGTGTTGTGCGACCTGTCTAAGCCTCAGGAGGTTCCGGTGGTGGCGGTTCAGCCATCTGCTCGGGAGATGATTCGTCCTCCGGGAGCTCCGGTTCTGAACCTTTCTTCCGCTTCAAGAGAAGAACGGCGACCGCCACCGCTGCAATGATCGCGAGTAATCCTATCGCGGCAATCGCAACAACGGTGCTCAATCCTCCGTCATCATCCTCATCGTCCTGAATGGGGTCGATGGTCAGCGTCAAGGTCCTTTCGCTCCATGCCGGATCTTCATGGTCCTTATCGTCCTCCACCCAGATCTTTACATCGAACTTTCCACTGGTGGTGTACGTATGGGTCAGCGTTACCGTGAAGTTCTCGCTGCTGCCCATATTGTTGACCGTTTCCTCAGTCACGTTCTGCGAGTCTCCGAAGATGATCTTCACGACCATCGGGTCGCCCTCGGGATCGCTCACGTTCACGGTGAAAGTTATCTCGACACCTACCGTGGTGTTCTCGGTTGGGCTGTATTTCGGCAGTTCGTTGATCTTCGGTTTGAGGTTGCTGCCAACGGTCACTTGAGCGGTCGCGGACACATTGTGGTCCGGCTCCGGGATGCCGTCATCCACATACGCCTTCAGCGTGAAGATAGCTACCTCATGGTACTCATGCGAAGCCGCGTAGTCGATGTCTCCCTCAGTCATTGGGGAGCCATCTCCCCAGTCGTACCAGACCGTGAGGTCGTCGCCATCAGCATCCGAGATCACCATCGGCGTGATGGTGAAGGTTTCGTTGTACATCGCGGAGTAGCTCCCTGCGAGCTGAATGCTCGGCGGCGAGTTCTCCGGCGGCTCCCCGACCAACAGCTCACGGGTCTTGCTGACATTGAACGTTCCGTCGTCCACATGCGCCGTCACAGTATAGGTGTCCACATCGACGTAGGTGTGTACCGCAAGGATGGACTGAGGCCCCGTCGTACCGCCAACGGTGGAGTCCGTGTAGTTCTCACCGTCTCCGAACTCCACGGTGATTGTCAGGGCGTCTCCGTTGCCATCGGCTGCCCTCACGATTATCTCGACCGGTTGTCCCTGAATGGCTGGGTCCGGATCCGCAATCAGCTGAATGCTGCTCGGCGGGAGGTCCCCATCCAGCGATACGACAACTTCGATCGTAGAGGAGATGTTGTGCCCTGGCTCACCCGTGAGGTCATCGACCCATACCGTTACCGAGTACGTGTCGGGCATATCCCACATGTGCCAAACGTCGTCAATGACGACGGCATTCTGGTTCGACGAAGTGTCGTACTCCGTCACATTGAACGTACCATCGTCCCACTCCCATGTGAACTGCAGCGTGTCCGGGTCGGCGTCCCTGGCCGTCGCGCTCAATGAGGTCCATATGTCCACATTGGTGGCGGTGTCAGCGACTGTCAACGCATAAGGAGGCGAGTTCCCAACCACAGAGTAAGTCGCGAACGTGAACGAATTGTTGTGGCCTGGTGCGTCGTAGCCGTCATTCACCCACACTGTGACGTCGTAGTCTCCAGGATTATCGAACACGTGCGTCAGCTCAATCTGTATGGGTTCCCCGGGCGCGCTTGCTGTTTCGGTTGTGGTTGTGAACGACCCATCGTCCCAGTCCCAAGTCACCGTAAGCTCGGTCTCCTCGGCATCGCTCGCAGTGATCGACCATGTCGTCGTCTCTCCTGTATACGCTTCAGGTGGCGAGCATGACGGGTCACTCATAGTCGGAACGGAATTGGCTAGCGTAACGACATCTACCGATGCTGTGTTGTTCCTGACGTACGTGCCGTCCGTCACTGATACTGTCAGTACTAGATCGTTCGCTAAGGTGTCGTAGCTGTGAGTGACGCTTGCCTCGAAAGATGTGTCAGTCCCTGTCGTGAAAGTCTGGGGGACCTCGTCACTGCCATCACCGAAGGTCCATGTGACTTCGAGTGGGTCTCCATCCGAGTCGTGTATCATCACGGAGAAGGGGGTTTCCTGATCCCGTTGCACCTCGTATGAGGGGGCGAGCCCTATGTCAAACGCCGGCACTCCCTTTGGCTCGATCTCGAAATAGTACCAGAACGAACTAGGAGTTATTCCGGAGCTGATTTCCATGTCGGGGACGTTCTCCCAGTTGTCAGTCCGGTAGGCAATCAGGCCGGCCGGATACACAAGGCAGATGTACGGGCAGTCCCGATACACGATTTGCTGCATCTCGTGGACTATCGCCTGTCGCTCGAAGATATCCATCGTCTGTTGCTGTTCCAACCACAGCTGGTCGTAATAAGGGTTCGTGTAGAAAGCATCGGACCATTTGGTGTTGTCGCTATTGTCCAAGGGTATCTCACCCGTGGTCAACACGGACAGGAACCATGTTGGGTCGACGTCGGGCCACCAGCTCCAGATGAACATGTCGTACTCCATTTCGAACTCTAAGTTGTATAAGATTCCCTCGGCGGCAGCGTGTAGGTTGACTTTGACGCCAATATCCTCCCACCATTCCTGCATCTTCTGGGCAGTCAGTTCGTCCATGAGGTTCGAGCGGATGTAATAGAATTCGAACTCCAGCCTAGCATCGTTAGTCTCGTTCATCCTGACGCCATTGTCAAATTTACCGTATCCCGATTCGTCGAGGAGGGCGTTCGCACCTTCGATGCCGTAATTATGCCACTTATCCTCCTCAGGTACCGCGTAATGCCAGAAAGGCGTCGCCGGCGGTATTATTGCATAGGCTTCCTGAGCCCTGCCTAGATGGATCTCATCTGCGATGTACGGTATGTCAGTGGCCATCGTCATCGCCTGCCTGACCTTCACGTTGCAGGTTTCGTAATTGGTCGAAGCATCAGGGAAGTTGCGTTCTCCTGTTGTCTCATTGACGGACTCCCTAATCTCCGGGGGCGCGCAGTTGAATCCGAATTCTTCAAGGATGTGTGTCGCAGGCGTCTGCCCTTCAATATCTGGGTTCTCCATGAGGGTATCCCATGAGAGCGATGGTACTCCGCCGACTGCGTCGATATTCCCTATCTCGAGATCAGTAACCATCGCATTGGCGTTCTTATATATGATGAAAAGCAGTTCGTCGATATTGACCGAGTCGACTTCGATACCTGGAAGGCGGTGGTACGGTTTTTGAGCGAGAAGACTGATGTAGCCCTGGGCCTGGGAGTATTCGTTCAGAATGAACGGACCAGAGCCGACGGGACCTTCCGGAAAGTATTCCTGATCAAACATATCTACCCGATTGATCCCGACATCACCATCTCTTACTTTAGTCCAGAGGTGCTCCGGGAGGATCGGGATTATCAGGCCCAGCATGTTAGCCTTTGGCGCCTCCAATTCTATCCGAACCGTATATTCGTCCGTCGCGGTAACTTCAGTGACACTGATGAGATAATCAGCCATAAGTGAGCATTCTCGTGGATAATCCAAGATCATGTTAAAAGTGAACTCGACGTCGTGAGCCGTTACAGGATATCCGTCGTGCCAGTACGAATTCTCAACGAGATGGAATGTCCAAGTCAGATAGTCCTCGCTATATTCATGCGACGCTGCAAGTTGCGGATATGGGTCCATCTTCGGGCCAACGGCATAGAGGAACTCATACATCATGTGCGCGACAGACCATGACGTGCCAGACATCATGTCGAACGGGTTGAAGGAGTCTGGGGCTTCCGTCACCCCTATACGGTATACAAGAACTGGTTCTTCGGCTTCAACCGACGGAGCTGTCACAACAAGCGTTGCCAGCACTGGGAGCATCATGCACATGGCAATCGCGATGGACACGAAGCCATGCAATCTGCCTCTATCAGACAAACCTGAAGAAACGCTCGGTCCCTTACTTACAGTGTGCGTAGGCGCCTTTGATGCGTACATCTTGTTCCCCCTTTCTGTCATTCTCCCCTAGAAAACGACAGCCTAAGCGGCAAGGATGTCAGCCAATATAAGTGTTCTTCTATCGCTGTGAGAAACAATCATATATTCGAATGCGACATGCGACCTGAGCTGCGGGAGGCATGAATCATGGAAATCAAGGCACCGACGGGCGGTCAGCTGGAGATTCTATCTCGTGATGACCTGGACAAAATCCATGGCGCCACGGTGGAAGTCCTTCAAAGATTGGGCGTGAAGATCTGGGAGCCAACGGCTTTGAAGCTCTTCAAGGATGCAGGAACTGAAGTCGACGAGAAGACAATGATGGTGCGCATCCCGGAGAGCCTCCTGAAGGAGACCGTTCGGAAGGCTCCTAAGGAGTTCAAGCTCTACGGAAGGGACCCGGATTACGTCCTAAACATGGCTGGGAACAAAGTCCACTTCGGGCCTTCCGGACTTGCCGTGAGGGTGCATGACCTCGAGGGCAGAATAAGGCCGGGGACGCTGAAAGATGTAGGTGACCTTGCCAAGCTCGTCGATGCTCTGGAGAACATCCACATGAATGTCATGAATGTCACCCCATCTGATGTTCCAGACGATCTATACCACATGCGCGTGATCCAGGAGGACTGGAAGAATTCCGTGAAGACGACCGACGGATACAACTGGACCGCGCGAAAGGCCCAGGAAACCATCGAAATGGCATCGATTCTCAGGGGTGGTACCGAGGAGCTGATGAAGAAGCCATGTCTCCTTGGCTACACGAACCCAGTCAGCCCGATGCAACAGTCCAAAGAGCTGATCGAGGGGGCGCTAGTCTACGCGAAGTACAAGCAACCGATGATATACGCTCCCGAAGCGCTGGCTGGCGGCACTGCACCAGCGACCCTTGCAGGACTACTTGTGCAGCAGAACGCGGAGGTCCTCTCCGGAATCATGATTTCTGAACTCGCGAACCCAGGGGCCCCTGTATTCTACGGGACTGTCTCGGCGGCGCTAGATATGAAGACGGGGGCGACAGCCCTGGGGGGACCAGAAGTTGGCCTGCTAAACATCGCAACAGGTCAGCTGGGCAGATACTATGGGCTTCCGCGCAGGGGCACGGGTGGTAATTCCGACTCCAAAACACTTGATGCCCAGGCAGGGCTGGAGACAGCGACGAACATGCTCATGGCGGGACTCGCTGGCATGAACTTCATCTACGACGCCTGCGGCTCCCTTGAGGGCAGCATAACGACATCCTACGAGAAGCTCGTAATTGACAACGAGATTGCTGGCATGGTCTCTAGGGTTCTGGGCGGCATCGAGGTCACAGAGGAGACGCTCGCGGTCGATGAGATTTGCAGGGTTGGGCCGAACGCAAGCTTCCTCGGCACGCCCTTCACGGCGAAGCACTTCAGGAACGAACACTTCCTCCCGACGCTACTTGATCGGAGGTCAATGGAGTCATGGCTGAAAGCCGGCTCGAAAGACATCACAGCGGTCGCGAGGGAGACTGCAAAGAAGATACTGAAGGAACACGAGCCTGTGCCCATGGACAAAGGCGTCACAACTGAGATAGAGGAGTACGTCAAGAAGGTGTCCAAGACCTACGGCTACTGAGACGAGTGTAGATAGCTGTCTTCTTCTCAGCTTGGTGATTTAGCACCTCTTGTAGAGCGTACCCTGTCCTACGCAGAATCCTATAGTAAGAATCCATCCTCGCCGCCAATCTCACAATTGCCACAAGCATCGTGAGATTTCTTATAGTCTGGCCATCGCCACAATGCTGACATCAGCCGTATGAGAAGACGGCACTCGAGCTGCGCGGGATGGGACAAGGGTTTATCTCTGTTCTTTCCATCCAGCCCTCAGGAGGGGCCTTTAGTGAAAGGGATTACCTGCAGGCAAATGGTCAAGGTTCTAACCGACGAACAGGTAGAGATGATCCATGAGGCATCGCTCACGGTGCTTGAGAGGACGGGCATAAGGTTCGACAGCACGGATGCGAGGCAGCGTCTGGTAAGGGCAGGCGCTATAAGCCACCCCGTCAAGAAGGACGTAGTCACCTTCCCACGGAGTGTGGTAGAAGCGACCATCAAGGGGATTCCGCGAGAGGTGACCTACTTCGCCAGAGACTCCGACTGGGACGTCAAGTACGACGGTGAACACGCATTTCCATATTCTGGTGGTGGGGACCCGAAAATGATGGATATCAATACTGGAACCGTGAGGCCTTCGACATACGCTGATGTCGAGGACGCGGCGAGGCTCGGGGATGCCCTTGAGAACAACCACATTGCATCTCACTTGGTCATTGCGAACGATGTCCCTCCAGAGATGATCGAGCTAAGGACCATGGAAGCGGCGATGAAGAACTCGGCGAAGGTCATGTCTCATCATGCGACCAGCGCCGAGACCGTCGAGAATATGGTGAAGATGTGGTCGTGCGTGGCTGGTGGAGAGGAGGAGTTCAGGAAGAGGCCCCTATTCAGTCTCGCGAGCTCCCCCAGCAGTCCCTTGACCTACACGAATCATGTATCCGAGGTCCTGATCAGGAGCGCTGAGCTCGGAGTTCCATTCTCGGTCATTCCGTGCCCCATCTCAGGCGGGACCGGCCCAGTTACGCTCGGAGGGTCCTTGGCGCTCCAGAACGCTGAGGCCTTGGCTGGTTTGGTGCTGATTCAGACCGTGGCCCCTTCGCTTCCGAGCGTATACTGCGGAAGGGTCTGCTTCATGGACCCGAGGACCGGCAGGGATTTGTGGGGGGTGCCTGAGGAGGGGCTGGTGTCAGCAGCCATTGTCCAGCTCGCCAAGAGGTACAATATGATCGCCGACACCTGCGGTATGTCCTCAGACATAACGAGATGGGACCTTCAGATAGGATTCGAGCGTATGATGACCGCTCTTGTGCCTATGATGGCGGGAGCCGAGAGCATATCTGGCATCGGGGGCGGATGGGAGGGAGCTTCCAGCCTTGAGATGATGGTCATAGACAACGAGGTCTATGATGACATCGCCAGAATCATGAAAGGCATCACGATTGACGACGACAGATTGGGATTGGATCTTATCGATGAGGTGGGGCACATGGGCAACTTCCTTGCACAGCACCACACAATTGACCACCTGCGGAAGGGCGAACTCAGGCTCTCCCAGCTCTGGGACAAGCGACCTTCTGGGATGGCTTCGAGAGAAGGGTTCAAGCCGCTGGTGGAGGCTGCAAGAGATAGGGTGAAGAAGATACTCAGTGAGCACTCGCCAATGCCTCTGGACAAGGATGTCGAGAAGGACATCGGGCGAATCTTGAAAGAGGCTCAGAAAGCCCTCGTTAGATAGCCCGTGTCAGAAGGCGTAGTTGTTCGTCAACTCATTGAATCTATCAAGCGCGGCGGCTAGTCGATGCTCGGGATGTGCAGCTAGCCTCGTCGCAATCGACAGCCCTGCTGCTCCAACTTTTTCCAGCTCGAGTGCTATCGTTCGAATCACCCGCTCCTTGAATCTTCAAGCATTCTCCCTCTTGTCTGTCTGAGGTAAGTGTGCTCGAAAAATTCCTAAGGTAGGGGAGCATACGGTCCGTCGGAGTGGAAGGTCACCGTGACAGGGCCGAGTTCACCAGAGTGCGAATCACCTGGACGACAGAAGCTCTCATTACTAGACGAGTTCCTAACCTTGTGGATATTCCTAGCGATGGGGCTGGGCGTAGGCCTCGGCTATGCGTTTCCGGAGATCGCTGAATCCCTCGACTCGGTGAAGATTTTCGACGTGTCGCTTCCCATTGCGGTCGGACTTCTTGTGATGATGTATCCCCCTTTAGCCAAGGTCCGCTACGATGAGCTCGGCAAGCTCCGGGGGGCGAAGAAGATGCTGAGCACTTCATTAGTCCTCAATTGGGCGATAGGCCCAGTGGTCATGTTCTCCGTGGCATGGCTCTTCTTTCCGAACCCGGAAGACTCGGCGTTCAGGAACGGACTCATACTCGTCGGCCTCGCGAGATGCATCGCAATGGTCCTCGTATGGAACATGCTCGCGAAGGGCGACTGTGAGTATTGCGCTGTATTGGTGGCTCTGAACTCTGTGTTTCAGATTGTGATGTATTCAATCCTCGCGTACGTGTTCATAACCGTTATGACCCCAGTTGTTTCTCCGTCGTCTCAGGCGATAGTCGTAGATATAACCATGGCCGAGATAGCGAGGAACGTGTTGATCTTCTTGGGCATACCGTTCGCTGCAGGCGTTGCGACTTGGTTCTTCCTCGCACGCAGGAAAGGCAGGGTGTGGTTTGACGCAGTCTTCGCTCCGAAGATCAGCCCTTTGGCCCTAATAGGACTGTTGTTCACGATTGTCGTGATGTTCTCGCTGCAGGGGGAGAAGATTGTAGACCAACCCTTCGACGTGCTTAGGGTGGCACTTCCCTTGCTCGTGTACTTCCTCCTGATGTTCTTCCTTAGCTTCGGCCTGTCCTTCAAGCTTGGGTTCAACTATGGCCAAGCAGCAACACAGTCTTTCACAGCGGCGAGTAACAACTTCGAACTCGCGATCGCCGTGGCCGTCGCGACCTTCGGGATAGCCTCGACTGAGGCGTTCACAGCAGTTATAGGGCCGCTGATGGAGGTTCCAGTTCTGATTAGCCTTGTGAGCGTATCCCTGTGGATTAAGCGGAGATACTACGGACCGGACGGTTTGCCAGGGAAGCATCGAGGCTGCCAACAAGACGAGCGGCCTGACATGCGAACATAGCTAGAGTTATCCGTCAGCATGTAATTCATTCACAAGGCCTTGTTTCCGGCTTAGAAAGTCATAGCTCGGAATTGAAAATATGGACAGACTCCGAGTCAATATCCGGGCCCTTGCTATTTTAATTCTAACAACGCCATTTATATCGTGCCGCAGCTCGAACCAACATCGCGCCTCTATCATTCGATGTCCTTCCTATTGCGCTGATGCCATGCATAGACTGCACAAATGCCGGAGGATGCCGTTCCTTCTACGGCCATAGAAGGGGGCGATGCACGGAGTGCCAGCTATGGTCATTAGGCTAGGTCGGCCATCAAGTGAGTGTGTGCTCTGCCTGTGAGGACTGCGACAAAGATGTGGTCTCTGGACTCGAGTCGGCTTATAGCCGCGACGGCCCCCGCCGAGGCAGGGAGCACGTTTAGACCTTCCTCATCTGACAACAGCTTGGAGGCCTTGATGAGTTCTTGGTCGTCTATCTCGAAGGCGGTACCGTTCGATTCGAGAACCGCATCCATGCCATCTCTCGCATCCAGCAGGAAGTTTCCTGACAATGGTTCGTTTATCTCAGTGATAGAAAGATTCGGCACTGCGATTGGATCCCTGGATTTGCTGACCAGGCCTCTTACGGCGGAATTGTTATTTGAATAAGCCAGCATGCGGGGCTTCATGCTCAACGCGCGAAAGCCCTGCCATATACCTGCGAGTGCGGTCCCGTTGCCGAACGGGACAGATACCCAGTCAGGCTGTCTGTCCAGGTCCTGCCCTGTTTCTCTGGCTATGAGTGAGTATGAATAGAACGAGAGATCCTTGTTCGTGCCTCCTGGGTTAGCATCGTACCACGAATTCGCGCAAATGTCCTTCACGCAGGCCTTAAGAGCTGCTTCGTAGTCACCCTCTGCAATAACGATGTTCCCGCCCATGTTCCTGATGTCTTCATTTCTCATTGCAGCGAACTCTGACGGAATGTAGATCTGGCAATTCATGTCGAGTTTTGCGCAGACGTACGCGAGAGCCGCTCCGTAGTTGCCGCATGTAACAGCTGCTAGGGTGTCCTTGCCCTTCATCCTCGCGTCCAGAGCCAGGAGGAGCGCCATTCTGTCCTTGTGGGTGCCTGAAGGGTTCTCTCCCTCTAACTTGAGATGGAGCCGTCTTATGCCGAGATGATTCTCCAGCTTCCGCGCTCTCTTCAGAGGTGTATGCCCCACCCCAAACTCCTTCATCTCACCTTCGAATTCACGCACGAGTTCCAACGACATCAATTCGCGTTCCCTCTGCAAGGATGGCATATGCGGGCGGATAACTCCTCCGCGCCTGTCCACAGAACCACTTATCAGGCAATAGATTTTGTTGAGCCACTCAGTCAGAGCTCAGGAAGGTCATTCTACAAAGACCTCCAGAAGCTGGCACCTGCATCTGGTCCGATGTATACTCTAACCGTTGCTACCCCGATACCTGATGAGCCAATATGGAGACATCTAACAGACAATGCACTCGAGGAGTCGAGCGCAATCGTCGTTGGCCAAACTGACATGAAGTATGGTCAAGACCGGATTGCCAGGATTGCATTGTGGAGAAGGATAAGCTGAAGGGATTTAGCCCCAGTCAAATCCCTTCTTGATTGAAATCAGAAGAGGGGAGCCTGGCTCAACTTCAACCAGACGGCTATTGCACCGGGATATTGACTCTTTCATCCCCTTTCCTTGCGATGAGTGAGATTCAAAGGGGAAAGGTAGCAGTCCCGCTGCTAAGGCCCATCTTCAGTTGGAGGAGACAGAGCACTGAGCTTGAATCGAGGTGCTGGAGATGCCCGCGTTTTCATCGCGACGGTCTCCATTCTCTCCGTCTTCACCGGAGCATCTCAGATTAGGGTTACTCCCCAGTACGCTTCCAGGAACTGCAGCCAGCCGTTGTCCGGGAAATCGAAGGTCTTGTAGTTCTCGAACATGCCAGCGCTGGCTATCGTGAGGAAGCTGGCTGACTGGGGGAAGAGTATACCCAATCCCCTGTAGTCGAAGTTCGCACTGTTCTTGGTGCCTCCCATTTCAGGTACGGTCTTATTGTAGGCGGTCAGGAAATCGAGCGCCTCCAGCTTCACATCCGAATCGGAAGGGGCCTTGTTGGCAATCGTCTGCACGAATGTGGGCAGGTCGATCCTGCCGGAGCTTTCGGAGCCCCAGGGCAGAATCGCGCTCGCCCTTGCTGATTTCACTATGCTCCTGTACGACTTGAGGTCGTCCTTGAGCGCTTCCAGGAGGGCACCGAATTCGAATGATAGCGCCTCGACTTCGCGGAGGTCGATCACTGACTGCGTCGTGAGAATCTCCACCTGGTACGGCGTCTGCATGAAAAGCTCCTCGAACTCTCGGACGCAGACGAGCGATAGGTCCAGAGGGGACATATCTGGGTCTTTCATCAGCTCATCAAGGATGTGGTCGTACGGGAATCCTCTGTAGCCTATGTAGCTCTCGCTCGCAACGAGGTATTGGGTGTCGGGGAGGTTCTTGGCGTATTCGTAAGCCACTTCTATCTGGCCTATCGAACATTCGTCCATCGCAAGCACATCGACAGGGTGGTCCTCCAAAACTCCTATCAGCTCTTGATGGGTAAGCCAATCGCTGGGGCCTCCTCCATCGGGCAATGTGTTGTCATCCACTCCAACGCCCGCGGTTGGACCGCCGTGATCCCAGAAGAATATGAGCGTGTGGTCCGCAGAATAATTCTCCTCCGCGTAGGCCACAAATTCCCTGAACACATCGGGGTCACCAGTGTTGACCTCCGTGCCGTTGAGATCGTATGGCAGGTCAATCATCTTGCCTGGTTCCATCTTGTATAGATAGGCCTTCTCATCGAGCTTGTCCATGAATACAAGAACATTCACCTTGTCGCTGTTGGCGCTGGGACCCCAGGCCATGAGCTCGTCGAGATCCGTCTGCGTCAGGTCGTTGAGGTTATTGTCCGCCTGCAGATAGACAAGGATGTTCCAATAATAGTCATTTTCCTGGTCGTTCTCGGCAAGGGTCGCATGTCCGACGGCTGAGAATGCGAACACCAATGTGAGAATTGCGCACATCGATTTCTTAGTCCTTTGAATCAATCTAGTCCCCCCATAGCGTAGGCTTCCTGGGGGAATGAAAGCTCTAGCTCTTAGAGTTTGCCCACATTGGCTGCCTGGTCAGGTACAATCTTCAATCAATTACATCATCCTGGCCGGCAAAGGTAATGTGGCTGATTTCCTCCGGACGACAGCAAACTGAGGTCGTGGCCCTATGTGGTCGTAATCGGGCTCATTCCTCACTGCCGACATCTCGGAGGGGCCGTGCCTCTATGCCCCTGAACAGGCGCTCGACTCGACAACTCGCAGATTTCTTAATATATGTGTGGGGTGAATGATATCGACAGATTGTGATCGTTTGACGGCAATCATACTCGGTGATGAGCTCGCCGGCTTCTTGCACAAGGCGTTGGAGATTGAAAGGGCCTTCGAGACAGTTGCTGAATGGGAAGGCTATGTCAGCGTGGAGAAGAAGGAGTTCAAAAATGTCTTGTTCCAGCTCGTTTCAGACTCGAACGGACACGGCAGGACCGTGGAATCGCTACTGAAGATGGTGCACACCGGCAACGATTACGGGGAGCTTCCCCTTCAGCCCAGGGTGTTCAATTTCGGAGGGAAGAACGAGTTGGAGGTAATGAGCGAGATATCCAGAATCGAGAACATCATGTTTGACCTGTATTCGAACATCCGAGAGGCGCTTCAGGATTCTGACTTCCATAAGCTCCTCATTGACAAGGACAACGCTGCACCCTTCATGACAGCGCTTGACGGCCTGATCGACGACGAGACTAGGCATTTGAGCCTCATCTCGAAATATGTCAGAAAACTGGATCGACTCCGCTGACTGCTCGAATCGACTGTTACAATTACTGGGGAGAGGCGACAAGCTGAAAGATCAAAGAGGCGAAAGGTCGTCGAGGTTAGCTGAGGAAAGTGGTGAAGAAGGGGCTGGCTGAACGACAATCCGAACTCGCGTCCACTCAAGCGGAGATGTTACGGCCCTGACTGTCTGCCGAGAAAGTCGACCAAGATGCCCACGAAATGAGTATGGTCACAATCAATCCCGACTCGTGTTCAAATCGCGACAAGAGGGGGCATCGAGAACACCCTCGCGGATATTCTGGCTCTCCAGGCGTAGGTTGCGGGTTGCGATTCTTACTCTCCGAACACCACTGTTAGCCGCTTAGTATTGAGTATATATAGTCACGCGCGCGCGTGCGCGCGCGCGCGCAGTCCGCTTTGAGTGTTTTGAGAATGCGCAAACCCCTTTCGTTATCCCGTCCTATGGCCTTTTCTCTGGGCGGAAGTCCTGTCATCTTTCTGGCATAGTCGGATTGTTGGCGGCCTACTGCTCATGGACTCCCTCCGTAGGATTGTTATATTCTAACGGTAATATTCATCTGGGTCGGCAATGGTTCATGGGGGAGACGAGAATGAGTGAAACATCGATAGGCTCTCTATACACCATGATTATCGTATGTTTCTCTTTAACAAGCCTTGGGTCCATAACTAGCTTAGAGGATTCTGTGAATTCTGGTTGGGGAACAGCCGCGCCCATCGGAAGTGATGACTCGGGAAGCGCTCTATATCCTCAGGTTGCTGTCGACGACTCGGGCAACGCCATGGTTGTATGGCAGCAATATGATGGTGTTCGCAATAACATCTGGTCGAACCGATTCACCGTCGAAGCGGGATGGGGGGAGGCGGCCCTTCTCGAAACCAATAACTCGGGAGACGCTGTCAAGCCTCAAATCGCCGTCGACAACTCCGGCAATGCGACAGCTGTGTGGCAACAAGACAACGGCACTCGATACTGCATCTACTCGAACCGATATGTTGTCGGAACCGGTTGGGGAAGCGCGAAGCTCATCGAGTCCAATGACTCGGAGGGTGCTTTCAATCCACAGATTGCCGTCGACGACTCGGGCAATGCGACAGTCGTATGGGAGCAAGACGATGGCATCTATGACGACAGCATCCATTCAAACCGATATACTGTTGGGACGGGCTGGGGAAGCGCTACGCTCATTGGTGGAACTGCTAACTACTATTGGGACGAGCATGCTGTCGATCCCAAGGTAGCCGTTGACGGTTCGGGCAACGCGATGGCCGTGTGGATGCAATACGGTTTCAATTGGGGCAGCGTCTGGTCGAACCGGTATGAAGCCGGGACTGGCTGGGGGACAGCGTCGCTAATCGAAACCGGCACTTGTGTGCTTCTTGCTGCCGAGCCGGAAGTCGCTGTAGATGATTCAGGTAATGCGATCTCCGTGTGGAGTGGGGCTGACAACTTCCGCCATTGCATTTTGTCAAGCCGATATGTTGTTGGAATGGGCTGGGGAGACCCGACGCTCGTTGAAGTCGCCGATACAGGAGACAACTTCTTTCCTCATATTGCAGCCGATGCTTCTGGCAATGCAATGGTCGTGTGGCAGCAAAGAGAGGAACCTTTTCCCGGTATTGCTGAAAGCGGAGTCATGGCAAATCGGTATGTCGCAGGAACTGGCTGGCAAACAGCCACAATCGTAGAAGAATGCAGTTCAGGAATGATTGGGCATCCCGGGGTTGCCGTCAATGAATGGGGCAATGCGATGGCTGTGTGGGAGCGTATTGATGGTAATCGCACTAGCATCTGCTCAAGCAGGTATGGTTTTGAGACTGGCTGGGGACCAAGCGTATCCATCGGAACTAGCGCCCCTCTAAATGCCGGTAACCCTCAGGTTGCCATCGACGACTCGGGCAATGCGATGGTTGTGTGGTGGCAGTATGACGGCACTAGCTTTGACATATGGTCGAATCGGTATGTCGAGCCAGAGACCTCCCTGTCATCATCGCACACTTCGATCGTTACTGTATTCGCTATCCTTGCCGTAGGAGTCTCTATTGCTGCCATTTCCTTTTACTGGATTCGCAAGAAGAAGGGAGATAGAAGCGGCGAGTTGACTGAAGAAAAACCACCCCCGAGAAGCTGATCGCAGGTACCTATATCCGGAGTCTCGTCCGCCCCTATGGCCTTTTCTAAAGAAGGAAGACAAAGGGATTTGAGCCGCATCATCTAAGGGGGCCAATTCGAATTCTCTTGACTCTACCGCTTGAGCATAGCTAGAGTTTCAGCAGCAGAGAATACAGGTATATGCACGCACTTGTTGAAGGCCAAGGGCGCCATGCACTCAGGTTCCATCTGAAAGTGCATGTAGGCATCCATGTCGGGGGCCTCATAGATCGCGTACACCGCGTGGCCCGAATGATCGTTCCAGATTCCAAGCACCTTCACTTTGTGCTTTGCGGCCTGTTCTTCGACCTTCTCGTACCATTTCACGGCCATAGATTTGTACTTGTGTTCGTACATTGGACAACTCTCGGCGCTATGCTTCGCTATCTGCAGGACAAACATGCATTTCCTCCACTCCCCAAATCTCTCTTAGGAGGCTTAAATCCTTCTCTTCCGCCCCCATGGCCTTTTCTCTGGAAGTGGTGGACCGAAGGGGATTTGAACCCACCAAAATGACTGGCTCGGCTGAAAAAGGTACATGAACCTTCCAGAATGGCATCTCGGGAAGGGTAACGAAAAGGAGGGGTTAATTGCCCCTCACCAAACCCCTTACTTCTCTTTGGACTGGTCTCGTCTTCTTTGAGTAGGGTAGTTTATTCTGGATATCATCTCAGGTTCAACCCAATTCGCCTTCTCCTTCAGGTCAATATTCCATAGCTTTGCCATCTGTTCCCGCATGTTCCTGTATATTCCGAATTCGTTCTCATAGAACTCCCACTTATCGTCATCGTCCTTCTTCATTGCTCTAAGGGAGAGGATCAGCATAACTGAGGCCTTTTCTAGGGCCCGGATTATGACCCGGAATCTACCGGTGATTAAAGCTGGATGCTATAATTACCGGTACAAAATGTTCGGATCTCATCTTCCATTTTCTTACGGGTAGAAAGTCAAGTGCCTTCCCTCACGTATGTCATCTTCTCAAGCCGAAGAGAATTTAGGCCCCTGAGGAGCCAGTAGGTGGCAACTCGAATCCTATCAGCAGGGATTGGGGCCAGATCTAGACCCCTTTCCAGGACGAGCCGTTTCCTCAATCTGCCTCGGACCTAGCACGAGCCGGCCATTCCTTCTGTCTCGGTAAGGAGCTGACGCAAACGAGGTCCGTCAGTATTAGCATCGGTCCTTCTATTTCGAGCGACTTGTCCTGTGAGGCCCTCTCCTCTTGGCATCAATCCCAACAGGGCAGACGCGTATGCAGACACCGCAGACCTGTTCCCAGCCCGATAGATCGAGCTTCTTTCCTATTCTGAGGTGCTGATTGTCACAAGCTTTCTTGTCAACTCTTCGACCACCTTTGAGGGCTTTCGCCGGACATGCTCGGATGCATTTGTCACAATCCATGCAGAAATCAGTCTCCAACCTCTTGTCAGGTGTGAGGATTGCGTCTGTTATGACAGAGACTAAGCGCATTCTAGCGCCGTATTTCGGCGAGAGGAGGAGGCCGTTCTTGCCGAACACCCCGAGCCCTGCCAGCTCTCCTGCATGCCTGTGCGAAATATCGCCTCTCATGCGCTTGAGGGCGTAGGGCGGGGATGCGGGGACCTGGACCGCGCGATGCCCATTTTCCTGGAGGAACTTCGCGAGCCTAAACGCAATCCTGTTGAGCTCATTGTTGGCCGACATGTAACTTGCCGAATACTCGCGGCTAGGAGCGGATTCAAGGGCGGCATGGGGGAGTGCGACAGCGATTACTATGACGCTTCTCGCCGCCTTCAGGAAGTCCTGCGGGCGATGTCCTGGAGGCGCAACGGCGAACGCCTTCTCTGGAGCTATTCCAACGAGATCCGCTCCTAGTTGCATTGCGAGTTGCTTCACCTCGTTCCTGAACTTGCTTATCATTGCCATGATACCCCGATGCCCATGCCCCCTTGAGAATGTTCCTGACGTCGTCTGGGTGCGAAGCATGGAAGGACACTGGTCTTCACGGTTCCCGTACGGTCCAAGTGATTCCCAATTATTGGGAGGCATCTCGATTGCTTGCTCCTAGGAGCCTGGTCGAACAATCTCGTTGGGAGAGGAGATTCTCCCCTTCACAAGCTAGTATGTTGTGATTTGGCTTCAAACCTGAGCAGGTCAAGGTTGGTCTTCGACGGATAGTGAAAGCCCCAAATCTACTCTTCAAAATGCGCCGGCTCTGGAAGCGTCAGAACCCGTTGTTCTCGTCTGTTCCCTCAAACTCTTTCCTTTCTTCTCTTCAAGGTGCTACCGCCGGGATTGTGACCCGGAACCTACCAGTGATTGGGGATGGAGGCTATGCTTACCAGTACAGACTGAATGGAATCTCCACTCCCATTGTTTGCCAGTAGAGAAGAAAGTCGCCGATCATTCCCCATTGGCTTCTCCCTTGATGAGCCGTGGCCCGAGTTGGACCTCGAGTTCTTCGTGAACTGTTTGTTTGCTACACCAATGTCAGTCCTCGTCTCACAGTACGTTCGCTCGTTTGCCGCTGGGTGGTTTTCGGGAGGGGATTGCAGCAATGAACGTCGTCGTTCTTGTTCTGCAACTAGGCAAATCGACGAACATCCTGTGTTATCCGAACGGGAGCTAGAATCACGTTGACGAGGCCACGTCGTAAAGGTCGGCTATTGCCTTCCTGGCCTCCTGGACAAGAAGGGAGGAGCCATCCTCGCGAATGCTGATTCCAGTTCTGTAGAGAACGTCCCGCCCAAACGTGAGCAGTTCCCTCACGGCTTCTGTGTTCTCATCTCGTTCCCTGTGAGCCTCAGCCCGCTTGAGGCTCGACAAGAGCTTTGCTGGCTCGTGCTCATTCGAGATCCATCCAAAGAGATGGGATTTCTCGGTCAATGCCAAGAGAAGCTCGATTGAATTCTTCGAAGTGATACCAGACAAGAGATTCTCAAGCAGGACAGTTCGTGCTTCCTCATCCCTTTTCAGTGTTGTAGAGATCAGTTTCCCGAGTTTTCTGGCGTCCTCGATGACTCCATCCTGATTCATCACACCTGGAGGGACGATGTCAGGGGTTATCCGAAATTCGTCCGCTGATGGCAGACGATCTGCATAAGGATATCTCCAAGGTCGGTACCCACTCCTCACCATCGGATATGGCGTCCCCTGGACGCATTCATCTCCCAAGCCACATGACCAGCACGGATCAATCCCGGAGGCCACGATCTTTCCCATAGGCCTTATCCCCTCCCCTTTGAAGTACTCGGCGATGTCATCCGCGACAGGATCGGGGTTGACTGTTCCTGTTACGATTGCAGCACCAACCTTGCCACCATTGAGCAGTATCGAGTGTCTGAGAGAGAACGTTCTCTCCAGGAACGCTTTTGTGCGCGAGTCAAGTATGCCGAAGGGCATCCATCCTCCTATGACAAGGGCCTTGGCCTCAACAACCTTGGGTGCTAGCACACGCCAATCATCCTCAATTCCGGTGCAGATGTTTGTCTTCGCGCAGGCGAGGCAAGCCCTGCAAGGTCGGATCTCAAGTTGAGAAAGCTTCACAAACTCGGATTTCTGACCTGCGTTCTCGAGCACGCACTTCACGAGCCTGTCTGTGTTACTGTTGGGAACTGGGCTGCCGCTTACTCCTAGAATCAGGGAATTCATATCCCCACCTCTAACATGGCTAATCTCCTTGACCACCCGCAGTATAACATTAATTACATATAAACATGAAATTGGCTCTGTCGCAGGGTGACTTGTCTCCAACGCCAGGCCCGGCCAATTGTGATTCCGATTCTAGAGGCGCGAGGATCGACGGCATGAACGTAGCCCTCGGTCATGGGCCACGAGTCCACCGAGATGACCCTGCGTTATATCGGGGTCAATCTGAGTGACCAAACCAAGGCCTTCGAAGCTGTGCGAAATCTGCGTGTCCAGATGCAGAAAACAGTGAAAATTGTACCTTTTGTAGCCCTGCCAGAAGTTTAGGTGGACCGAAGGGGATTTGAACCCCTGACCTCCTGCTTGCAAAGCAGGCGATCTTCCACTGATCTATCGGCCCTTGGGATTGACAATGATGCCGATTGAGGATTCTCGTTAAATACGTTTCCTGATTTGAACGACTTCAGCTACCCACAAGAGGCGTCGAACATTGAGGATTTCGCGCATAGAAGTTACTGCCATAAATCCCATAACTCAAACCCTTTATAGACGGGACATGCACTATTTGGATTCAACAGCGCGGCAGCATCGAGAATGTACGAAGGAACAACTCAGGACCGCAGGACGATCTCGATGTTCACGCCATCGGGCACCTGTATGCGCATGAGCTGTCGCAGCGCGCGCTCGTCCGCGTCGAGATCTATCAGGCGTTTGTGGACGCGCATCTCCCAGCGGTCCCAGGTCTCGGACCCTTCGCCGTCCGGACTCTTTCTGCAGGGGACAATCAGGCGCTTCGTCGGCAGAGGTATAGGCCCAGATATCGCCACGCCGGTCTTCTCACTGATCATCTTTATCTGCTTGCAGACACCGTCGACCTTCTTCGGGTCGGTCCCGCTAAGTGAGATTCTAGCTCGTTGCGACATCGTCTCATTACCTCTTGCAACAACACATAATGAAAATGAAAGGGGATTTTAGGGGTTTGTGCATCACATTTCCTTCTTCTCGATGCTCATCACGGAGCCGGCAGCGACAGTCT
Source organism: Thermoplasmata archaeon (assembly GCA_029864565.1). Lineage (GTDB taxonomy): Archaea > Thermoplasmatota > Thermoplasmata > UBA10834 > UBA10834 > UBA10834. The sequence continues at coordinate 22,869 of JAOTTD010000007.1, forward strand.
GGCCCATGTCCCTTACCGCGAACCGCCCTAGCTGCGGGAAGTCCTTCGCAGTCTCTATCGCCAGGGGCTTAGTCGGCGTGATCTTAACGACCGCGATGTCGCCCGTCTTCAGAAACTGCGGGTTCTCCTCCTTGACGGCGCCGGTCTTCGGGTCAATCTTCTTCTGCAGCTCGGTGAACGTGCACGCCACCTGCGCCGTGTGGCAGTGGAACACTGGGGTGTATCCAACCGTCAGCACGCTCGGGTGGTTGAGCACGGCTATTTGCGCTGTGAACGACTTCGCGACCGTCGGCGGGTTGTCGACAGGTCCGCCAACATCACCTCTCCTGATGTCGTTCTTCGCAATGCCCCTGACATTGAAGCCGACGTTGTCGCCAGGCGTCGCCTGGGGCAGCACCTCGTGGTGCATCTCGATCGACTTGACCTCACCGGTCTTGTTCGAGGGCATGAATGTCACCTTCATGTCCGGCTTGAGCACGCCAGTCTCGACCCTTCCGACAGGAACCGTGCCGACACCAGTGATGGTGTAGACATCCTGGACGGGTAGCCTGAGCGGCTTGTCCGTCATCTTCTCAGGCGGGCTTAGCGAGTCAAGCGCCTGGAGTATCGTCGGGCCCTTGTACCAAGGCATGTTCTCCGATGCCTTCGCAACGTTGTCGCCCTTGAAACCAGATGCTGGGATGAACGGTATGTCGTCGGGCTTGTATCCGACAGTCTTCAGCAGCTCGGAGACCGCCTTCTTGGTCTCCTCATACTTCGACTGCTCGTACTTGACCGCGTCCATCTTGTTCACATCGATGATGATCTGCTTCACGCCTAGGGTCCTTGCGAGGAATATGTGCTCTTTCGTCTGTGCCTGGGGGCCCTCGATGGCGGAGACGACTATGACGGCCGCGTCAGCCTGGCTCGTTCCCGTGATCATGTTCTTCACGAAGTCTCTGTGGCCAGGAGCGTCGATGATCGTGAAGTAGTACTTCTGAGAGTTGAACCTCTTGTGAGCGACGTCGATGGTGAGACCTCTCTCCCTCTCCTCCTTGAGCCCATCCATGACCCATGCGAACTCGAAAGTCGCCTTGCCCTTCTGGTCGGCTTCCTTCTTGTACTTCTCAATGATGTGCGCTTCGATGTGGCCTGTATCGAGAAGCAGTCGGCCGACCGAGGTCGACTTGCCGTGATCGACGTGTCCGATGAACACCAAGTTCAAGTGTGGTTTTTCTGCCATATCATGGCCTCCATTACTTACATCTCGAGCATGATGCTCTTGGTATATTAGTCTTTTTCCGTGGCAATCTGGATGTTGGCTGCGCCCTCATCAGCTGGAGTAGTACGTCGCATCGTAGGGTTCCGGCTTGAGGCCCTTCCTCTGCCTAATCTCGGAAACGACCTTCTGCTGCACCTCTCGAGGCATGGGGACGAAACCCGCGTTCTCCGTCGACCAGAGCGCTCGGCCGCTCGTAGCTCCCCTAATGGAGGCCGCGAAGCCGAACATCTCACCCACGGGGCACTTTGCCAGAATCTGGGTATTGTCCCCCTCCTGCTGCATGTCCTCGATTACGCCTCTGCGCTGCTGGACCTCCCTTATTGCGTTGCCCATGAGGTCCTCGGGCACGTTGATGAACACCTTCTGGATGGGTTCGTACAGTATCCTCTCGGCCTGACACATGGCGCCGTACATCGCCGACCTCGCCGCAGGAATGACCTGGGCAGGTCCCCTGTGGATGCTGTCCTCGTGCAGCTTCGCGTCCACTAGCCGAACCTTCATGGCCATGCATTTCTCGTTGGCCAACGGACCCTGGTTCATGGCTTCCACGAAAGCGTCCTTAACGAGTTCCATAGTCTCGTGCAAATACTGGATACCCTTCGTGACATCCAGAAGCATGTTGGTGCCCTCCAAAGCATGGATCCCCCTCGCCTCGTCCCGGTCCATGCCGAGCTCCTGGAGCTTCCTGGCCACGGCCTTGGAGTCCTTTATCCGACCCTCGGGAGCCAGCTCGCCTGAGCGGATGGCGTCAACGATTGCCGGAGAGAGAGCCTCGACCTCGAAGTAGAACCGGTTATGCTTGTTCGGGGATTTGCCCTCGAAGGGGCCACCAGCACCCGACACGCACTCCCTGTAGACGACTATGGGCTTTGAAGTGTTGATGTCCACCTTGTGCTCGTTGACGATGCGGTACTGGGTGATCTCGAGATGCAACTCGCCCATTCCGGACATCAGGTGCTCTCCCGTCTCCTGGTTAATCTCGACCTGGATGGACGGATCCGCCTTGGCGACGGTTCTCAGCACCTCAACCAGTTTGGGCAGGTCCTTCGTGTGCTTCGCCTCAATCGCCACGGTGACGACGGGGTCGCTGTAGTGAACCATCTTCTCGAAGGGCGCCATCTCCGGGTCGCTAGACACTGACGAGCCAGCTATCGCGTCCTTGAGACCCGATATCGCGACGACGTTTCCAGCGTCGATCTCGTCGACCGATATCCTGTCGGCGCCGACGGTGAGGGAAACCAGCTGCGCCCTGTTTGGATTTGGCATGCCTATTATGTGCAGCTCCTGCCCCTTGACGACCTTGCCGCTGAAGAGTCTGCCGACTGCGACCTCGCCAGCATGCGGGTCGACTATGATCTTCGTCACCATGAGCGCCACAGGAGCATCCGCATCGCAGGTCATCATGCCCTTTCCCAACTCGGAACTCTGGTCCCCGTGCCAGATGGTTGGTACCCTGAGCTTCTGGGCGTTCACCGGGTTTGGCAGGTGTGTGATGACGGAGTCCAGGGTCACCTCGTGTAGCGGCGCCTTCTTTGCGAGGGTCTTCTGATCCTCGTTGTGGCAGAAATCGTAAATCTCCTTGAACGTGATGCCGGTCTTCTTCATGAACGGGACGCTTATCGCCCAGTTGTTGTAGGCTGAGCCGAACAAGACGTTTCCAGACTCGACCTTGAGCGCCCACTTCTGCTTGAGCTCCGGCGGCAGCAATTTGGTGATCTTCTCGTTGACCTCGTTGATGATGTTGGCCAGCCTCTGCTGCATCTGCTCCGGCGTGACTTTGAGCTCGTTGATGAGCCGGTCGACCTTGTTGATGAACAGTACTGGATGTACCCTCTCGCGGATGGCCTGCCTTATGACGGTCTCCGTCTGAGGCATGACCCCTTCGACCGCGCAGACCAGAATTAGCACGCCGTCGATGGCCCTCATCGCCCTGGTCACGTCGCCTCCGAAGTCCACGTGTCCCGGGGTGTCGATCAGGTTTATGAGAAACTCCTTATCGCGGAACGTGTACACCATCGATGCGCTTGCAGCGTTTATCGTGATGCCCCTCGCCTGCTCCTGCTCGTCGAAGTCGAGCAGCAGCTGCTTCCCAGCGAGCTCTTCGGACATCATCCCCGCGCCCGCTATGAGATTATCAGAAAGGGTCGTCTTGCCGTGGTCTATGTGCGCGGCTGTGCCGATGTTGCGTATCCGCTCTGTCTTCCTCATCAGAGCCTGGGCCTTGCGTATGTTGTCCTCTTTCCTTCCCATACGATCACCGTTGATGCGTGTTCCGCTTCTCTCCGCTCAGACGCATGTCTGCAACAAAGGCCGGTTCGACGCCATGATCATCGCGCCGAGGCGGAAACCCTCTCGATCTCTTCCTTCTTCGCGACGGAGTGACAGTTAACATCACCCTTGGAAGCGGCAATGATCTCGTCCGCGAGGCATTCACTGATGGGCTTCTTGCTCTTGTGCGACGACTCGAGAGCGCCCTGGCAGATGTATCTGAGCGCGAGATCTACTCGTCTCGCGGGTGCGACATCGACCGCTTTCGGTACTGAGATGCCTCCGTACTGCAGCCTCGTAACCTCCTCGCGAGGGGCCGCGTTCTGCAGAGCGTCGACCAGCATCTGAAGCGGATTCTGCTTGGTCTTCTCGTGAATAAGCACGAAGGCGTCCTCGACGGCCTTGTAACTCTTGATCTTCTTTCCAGTGAAGTCCTCAGTTCGCATCATGCCGTTGATGAGCCTCTCGACGACGCTCATCTTCGCCTTGCCGAAGGCCTTGCTTGAGTGCTTGCCTCCAGTATGTGGCACTGCGACGGGCGATGTGTCAACATATCTGGCGATTCCGGCGTCCATTATTACGATTTCAGAGACGTCGAACTTGCCGAACAGCAGCACATCGCTCAATGGAGAAGACACTTTCTCGGGCTTGGCGTCGGCCGGTGCCTTGGCCTTCTTGGGCGCCTCAGGCTTATCCTCTACGGCCTTCTTGGCACTGGCTTCGGGCGTATCGGCTTTGGGAGTCTCAGCGGCCGTCTCAGGCGCAACAGGCGCTGCGGATGGTTCCTGCGGTGCTTCTGGTTGCTTCTCTTCCTCGGCCATGCAGTTCACCTCACAGGCTTCTCCTTCCTGCCCCTCACAAGCTCGTTAAGCGACACGTTGTTGACCTTGATGACCTTGTATCTCACGCCTGGGATGTCGCCGTACGACCGGCCCATCCTGCCACCGATACCCTCTACGAGCACCTCGTCGTGTTCGTCGATGAAGTTGATTGCGCCGTCCCCCACAGCGAACGCGGTGATCTGTCTGCCGTTCTTGATGAGCTGTATCTTGACGCACTTCCTGATGGCGGAGTTCGGCTGCTTGGCCTCGATGCCCACCTTCTCGAGCACGACTCCTTTAGCCTGTGACGCTCCCTCGAGCGGGTCGGACTTCTCCTTCAGAGCGAGCTCTCGGCGCTTGTAGTAGCGGTCGCTCCACCTGGTCTTCTGTCTGTTGGTTCTGAGCTTTCTGGCAGTGTTCAAACCTCTTGGCAAACGCTTCACCTTTCACTCTGGAGTAAGCCCTACAAACTCGTCGGATTATTAAAACTTGTGGTTGTACGGAAGCCATGGCCAGCATATCCTTCGACACATTGGCGCGAATATCACGAGCGGCCCTTCGACTCCCCCTTGGCCATGGCCGCGGCTACGAGATGTGCTATTCTTATCGGCTCGGGGACCACACCCCTCACGGTCGACGCCGACACCAGCTGCTGGAACTCCCGCCATTCGAGGCCTACGCCAGCCGCGTACAATGGCTTGCTCGATGTCGACAGTTGCTTGAGTTCGAGCCTCGTGACGAGTTCGTATCTCTCGCGCCAATCATCGAAATGCTTCTTGAGCGCATCCCGCATCGCGTCGATATCAGGGAGGTCTCTAGTGATCGTCAGCACCGGCAAACCCAACGACTCGTGGACAGCGGCAATGTCGACAACATTGAATCCGGCGAGGGCGATGCCATCCAGCAAGATTGCCTTGACCTGCTCCTTGTAACGCGACCTCGAGATCATTTCGATGAGGCGCTCTGTGCTGTCTTTGCCGTCGACGGTCACCACAGTCTTCATGACCGCCTCGAGGTACGATGGAACCCTAACGAGCGCTCCGACAACGAGAGAACGGTTGTCCCCGAATCTGAAGGGCGAATCGTCAATGCCCAATACCCTCACGTGCGGCTTCATGGTCATCTCATACTAGAGGCAGGGACCCGGTTATTGGATCCACCTTGTCCTCGGGTGCGGGGCCTATCCCCAAACAAGTCGTCGTATTGGGTGGTAGCTCCGTCAGCCCTGCATCTGTGATCAACGCCCTTGGCAGACCTGCCCGGGCGGCCTTCGACTCCAATATTCTCAGCTCCTCCAAGTCGGCGGCGCGCAGGACGACCTTCCTCTGGCCTTCGCGATACCAGCTGGCGAACCACGAGGAGTTCTTCGCCCTGGACTCGAGGGCGCACGAAACGGCTGCGTGGGCGACCTGTACGGCGAGCTTGCCACCGGACATCTTGAGATCCTCTCTGACGACGACCACGAGTTTGTATTCCATCGATCGCTTCGTCCTTAGAGCCAGATTACACCCTCCCCTTGGTGAGTCTGTCGAGCTCTTGATTGACGGCCTCGATGGAATTCCTCGCAACCTCGACCCGCTTGGAATAATATGCTCGCCTCGTCTCGCTTGTGCATTCGGTCCTCTCGGCGCACCTCTTGAGTTCGTTCTGCCAGCACTCTCGCTCCAACACCAGCTTGGAAACCTGGCGCTCGTTAGAATGCCCTGGAATGGCAACGCCGCCCACAGTCCGAGGCGGCGGGTTCCTGTAAAGGGTTGGGTGGATCACACCCAGCCATGGATAGGCTCCTCGGAACCAGCCAGCGACGAAGAAGACGGCAGTCACGAACACGAGGGAAACCCAGAGTGGCCCCGCGGACACGTAGCCGTGATCCTCGGTGCTGATTGCGTTTAGCGCGAACCCGACGACTATCGCGATTACGATGCTGAGGCCCATGCCCAGCGCGACTCTATATACGACATCGTATTCAGGGTCGAGCTCTCCCTTCCGAGGGAACATCACAGCGATGAGAGTGTACCCAGGTAGGAAGAATACGATAGTGATGCCCGCAAGGATCTGAATCATGCTGACCACTCGGCCCTGGCCACAAGCAGAAGTGAGACCGTATTTAATTGTTTTCAGAGGCCATATGATCGATTTCCGACCAGGCTGATACACGAAGTAGGGACATCGTCACGGCGATTGATTCCCGCGTGACGCCCAATAGGCTAATTACCACCCAGTCATTACATCTCGGAAACATGTTCGAACTGAAGGAACGCGATGGACTCGCCAGAATCTGCGAGCTCAAGACCCGGCATGGGCGAGTTACGACCCCGGCACTTCTGCCAGTAGTCAACCCAAACCAGCTTACGATATCCCCGAGTGAGATGAAGGATAGTCTGGGTGTCGAGATCCTGATAACGAACTCATACATCATATGGAACGACCCGAAACTGAGGAACAGGGTCGAGGGTTCGGATCTTCATTCTCTGCTCGGTTTCGACGGCCCGATAATGACAGACAGCGGCACGTTCCAGAGCCATATGTATGGCGATGTCGAGGTCGAGCACCAGGAGATCGTGAGGTTCCAGAGGGACATCGGCTCCGACATCGGGACGATACTGGACATCTTCTCTGAGCCGCACTTCACCGAGGACGAGGCTCGGGCAGCGGTCGAAGAAACGCTCCGCAGGGCGAAGGACTCGGTCGGGCAAAAAGGGGAGATGCTCCTCGCCGGGCCGGTGCAGGGAGGCGTCTTCCCGAACCTCAGACAGATGTGCGCCCAAGAGCTGTCTAAGATGGATTTCGACGTGCACCCAATCGGAGGCGTCGTGCCACTGCTTCAGGACTACCGTTTCTCGGACATAGTGAACATCGTGATGGCCTCCAAGAAATCACTCGATCCTTCGCGGCCGGTCCACCTTTTCGGCGCTGGACACCCGATGATATTCCCGCTCGCGGTGCTCATGGGTTGTGACATGTTCGATTCGGCGTCCTATGCGAAGTACGCAAGGGAAGAGCGGATCATGTACCCGAACGGAACGAAGTTTCTCAACGACCTTCACGACCTGGCTTGTAGTTGTCCTGCGTGCTCCCGCACATCGGTGGATGAGCTCAAGGCGATGGATAAGGTTGAGCGAACGAAGATCCTCGCCGAGCACAACCTCAGGATCAGCCTGCAGGAGCTCAAGAAGGTGAAGAACGCGATTCACGAAGGCGCTCTTTGGGAGCTTGTGGAGATGCGTGCAAGGGCGCACCCTGCGATGCTGGAGGCTTTGAAGACTCTCAGCAGACACGTCGAGTTCATGGAAAGGGCGGAGCCTACCAGCCGGAGGGGTGCGTTCTTCTATTGCGGACCCGAGAGCTACGACAGGCCCGCCGTGGCACGATACAGAGACAGGTTCTTCTCGCGTTACAGGCGACCGAATACCAAGGTACTCGTCGGCTTCGAGGACGCGGACAAGCCGTACTCGAGACACTACGCGAACGAAATCCGAGCCATCTCCAAGAAGGTGGACGCGAGCTTCATCGTCGTCTCGTTCTTCGGTCCTGCTCCCATCGAACTAGACGAGATGTACCCGATAGCCCAGTCCGTCATCCCCAGAAATCTTGACCCCGATGTCGTTCGTCGGGTAAGGAACGTCATGGAGCGCCATGCCCACAGCCACGGCTTCCCGCTCGCAGTGATGTGGGAGGGAGAGGACACTCTGAGCTTCCTGGAGGATGTCGCCCCCGGGAAAGAGCCTGTCGATGTGGATCTGTTGAGATGCAGAGCTGTTCTGGATATGCAGTTCGGGAAGGGTGCCGCCGACGTGCTCGACGGGAAGGTGGTTGAATTCGTGAAGTCGAGGAAGACCGGCAAGATACGGAACATAATCGTCGACGGACTTCACGCATTCTCGATGAGGGCGCACGACGGGAGGTTCACGCTGAAGATGGAGGGAGCAAGGATGCTGATGGACGCGCTCCCGCCTCCGAGGATGCGAGTAGTCATAGAGGACGAACCAGCGGAATTCGCCGCGAAGGGGGCGAACGTCTTCGCCAAGTTCGTCAGGGATTGCGACGACGAAATCCGGCCCGGGGACGACGTGATCATCGTCAACACGAAAGGAGTTCTCGCGGCAGCGGGCAGAGCCCTGATGAACAGAGAGGAGATGCTGGCGTTTAACCGAGGAATCGCCGTGCGCGTCAAGCAGACGGCAGATTAGCCGTCGTCACCGCGATATTATCTTCTGAGCGACGGAAACGCACGCGAGGAAATCGTCCAGAGTGTGCAACAGGCTGTTCAACGATTCGGCCTCCACGGACGCGACGATTCTGTTGCCATCGAGCCGCGCCTCAACATAATCGTCGTTATCGGATTCGACGGTTCCGAGAACCTTCGCTGCGGCGTCGCCCGAAGGAAATTCCAGGATCATCTCACAGGTCACTCTTGGCGCATCCTCGACGGGTGTTGCCATCGTTCATCCGACTGTCGACAAAATACTTAGGATTTGTCAGGGATATGGTCAAAGAGGAAGACCTATGGATGTCAAGGACGCCATCGAAGGGAGGACGAGCATAAGGGTGTTCAAGGCGGACCCCGTCGACGACTCGACGATATCAGAAGGGCTCAGACTCGCGAACCTCGCGCCGTCAGCGGGCAACCTCCAAGCCAGAGATTTTATCATCGTCCGCGACAGGGCAACGAAGAAGCTCCTGATGAAGGCCGCGTACAACCAGGACTTCGTAGAGACCGCGCCCGTAGTGGTTGTGTTCTGCGCGGACCTCGACAGGATATCGCATTACGGCGAGAGGGGGAAAGGGCTCTACTGTCTCCAAGACGTCGCCGCATCAGTCCAGAACATGATGCTGTACCTTCACAGCAAGGGCCTCGGCAGCGTTTGGGTTGGAGCGTTCGACGAGGACAAGGCAGCATCAGCGCTATCACTGCCGCCTCATGCCCGACCCGTTGCGATTCTGCCCATCGGCCATCCTGCTGAGGAAGGCGTGCGAAGGAAGCGCCTGCCGCTCTCTGAACTCGTTCACAGAGAGAGATGGTGATCGATGGCACGTTGGAAGGTCGACAGGGCGATGGCCATCTGGGGCGTGGCCTTCGGCGCGATAGCCTTGGTCACAGGCGTGTTTCTACTGGGCGCGGTTGAGGGAGGGTTCCTTGCAGAAGGATTCTTTCTGATAGTCTTATGGTGGGTCATTCTGTTCTTCTTGGTCGCGAAACTGGTGAATTGGCTTACTAAGAGAGACGAACCGCCGTAGACGAGCCCCGTGACTATGTGATTGTGCAGGTAGCCCCGGGAGGATTCGAACCTCCGACCCGGGCTCCAAAGGCCCGGATGATTGACCACTACACCACGGGGCTGATGCGATACGCGATTGCGATGGAATACCACGCCACTGATATTAACGATTCCCTGTTGGCCGCGCCGAGAGCATTCCCCGCCGTAGTCACAATAGACTTCCGACCAGGTGCGTGGGTGTCGCATCAAGGATCGAGACCTCGTAGAACTCCCTGAGGGCGACCGGCTCGGGGATGACTATCTGCCTGTAAGCACCGTTCCTGAGCAGAGTTGAGGATCCACGGCCCCTCTCTGTTGAGAGCGCTGTCATCGTTTCGCCGACAATGGCTCGGTTGTTCTCGAGGGCTGTCTCGAACCTCAACTTCGTCAGCTCCCTCGACCGCGCCTTTGCCACCCGGCCCCCGACGACGGGACCCTGCGTTGCCGCTTCTGTGCCTGGCCTCGGAGAGAAACGGGTCACGTTTACTATATCCGGCCTTAGCCTGCGTATCATCGACACGCTCGCCTCGTGGTCAGAATCCTCCTCGCCTGGATAGCCGACGATGATGTCTGTCGAGAGGGTTAGCTCAGGCACTTTCGATCGCATCCGATGTACTATCTCCTCGAATTCGGCAGACCCGTGGCCACGGCCCATCTTCGCCAGCAATCGGTCGCTTCCGCTTTGCAGCGGCAGGTGAAGGAACTTGAACACCTTGGGGTCGCGGAACACTTCTGCCAGCCTGTCAGCAATCGGCAGTGCGTTCCTTGGATTCATCATTCCGACTCTCAACCTGAAATCCGATCCTTTGCTGCATATCCTCTCCATGAGGTTGATTAGATCGGTGCCTATGTCGAGCCCGTACACTGCGGCGTCCTGGGATGTGAGCCGAACCTCTATAGGGCCGCCCTTGGCGAGATCGGATATCCTTTTCACAATGGTCTCGGGTGGTCTGCTTCTCACAGTCCCCCGGGCCAATCGCGTTATGCAGTAGGAGCAGTTGCCCATGCACCCGGAGGCTATTGGCACGATTGCGTAGCCACACTTCGATGCACAGTCGCGCACTCGCGGGCCAACGGAGTCGATGAGCGCGGACAGTGAATCAATGTCGCCTGGCGGTACGAACTCAGCGTTAGGGACCTCCTCCTCAGCTGCCTCCTTTCTGGCTGTCGCGAGGCAGCCCGTGACGATGAGACGGGGGACTGACGACAGCGCCTTCGCTCGCTTGAGCATTCTCCTCTCAGTAGACTCAATGACCACACATGCCACGAGCAAGGCGAGGTCCGCGCCCTCGGGCTCCTTGGCTATTTCCCACCCACGGGACCGAAGCAGTGCTTCCATCTCGGCTGCCTCGCCGTGGTTGAGCGTACATCCGTATGATTCCACGTATGCCCGCATGCGGTTCACTATCAATACGAACACGTATAACTGTTTTCCAGACGACCGCGGCCTGGCGTCTATGCAGCGGCAACTAGGAGAACCTTCATATTTCCGCAAGCCGGTTCTCGCATGATAGCATGTCATCCATAAAGGACGCGAAGAAGTATTCCAATCAGGCTGTTGGCTACGAGCACTCGACAAAGAAGCAGGCTAGGGCCGCCAAACTCCGCGCCAAGGCTGCCAGACTCAGGGAGAAGGTCGCCAAACACGACGGTAAGATCAGAAAGCTCCAACGGAAGATCGCAGAGCTTGAACGTCGGGCGGGTGCGATGGTCGGCGCGAGGAAGTAGGTGTCCACCCACCTCTGGTGCGAACATATATATACATTGATACAGATATTGTCAGACAATCGTCATACGACGGGATGGGGTGCCAAATTGAAGAGGAGATCAGCTGTTCCCCTGGCTATAGAGAGCATGAATCGCAATGTGCCGGCAAGGGGCCACAAGAAAAGGAAGCTCAGGATATCGGTGGCAGACATAGAGACCGGCGCAATTCTAACCAGACTCGCCGAGAACCGGACGAGGATAGAGAGACTGGAGGGAGAGGTCTGGCAGTGCTCGGACGTGGAGTGCTCCGATATCGTCGACGAGATCGACCTCCTCAGAGCGAACATCGAGCTCGGCCTCGTAGAGATCGCCGGAGGACTCGAGGAGATACCTAGTTCGGAGGAGATACTCGCGGAAGCGCTTGCTTGAGCGCCGACTCGTCGCCTTCAGGGCGGCTCGAGCCAAACCACTTATCCTGTTTATCTCCGCACGTTCTTTCATTGATGGCGTACAGCATTAGGAATGCTATCCCGAGCGAACACTGCGAACCATTTAAGTGCATAATCACCGCTCACCTCTCGAAGATTCAGGGGGTCACTTATTGAACGTCATCAAACCCGCGAAGCTAACCAAGGGAGCCACCATCGGCATAGTATCGCCATCCAGCTTTTCCGAGCCTTTTGGACTGGGACAGGGCGTAAACTATCTTCGCGAGCGCGGATACAAGGTCGTGCTGGGAGAGTGCACGAAGAACCTCACCCGCTCGGGATTCATGGCAGGGGAGGACGAGGCTAGAGCCAGAGAGCTCATGGACATGTTCGCGAACAAGGACGTCGATGCGATATTCGCCTCGCGGGGAGGGTACGGTGCCATGCGCGTTCTTCCGCATCTCGACTTCGGCGTGATCAAGGACAATCCAAAGATCTTCATGGGATACAGCGACATAACCACACTGCATGTGACGATCCATCAGAGGACAGGTCTGGTGACATTCCACGGACCCTCGATAGAGGGCTACGCAGGGGACAACCCTGAGAAGGATCCTCCAACGGGCAAGCCGAACATAGATCGAGCGTTGGACCTTCTGCATCGAGCGGAACCGTGGGGGAAGATCGAGAATCCACCTACGGGCATGCTGCTGAGGACATTGGTCCCTGGAAGCGCGAAAGGCACTCTGTTCGGAGGGAACCTGTCGATGATCACTCACACACTTGGCACGGATGATCCGATTCAGACCGAAGGGAGGATACTCTTCTTCGAGGACGTCTACGTCTCCGAATACGACATAGAGCGGCTGTTGACACACATGCACCTCGCACACAAATTCGATGGCGTGGCTGGAATCGTGATCGGCCAGTTCTCCACCTTCCCGAAGCGTGACGAATCGCAGCCGACCTTAGAGGAGGTCCTTCGCGACAGGCTCGGAGGCATGCAAGACATACCTTCGTTCACCGGCCTCTGCTGCGGGCACGGAGCGATGAAACTAGTTATGCCAGAGGGAGTGAAGGCATCTATGGATGCATCCTCACCGACGTTGTCGGTAGACGAGAGTCCGCTCGCGGATTGATTGCGCCATATGGCCCTCCACGGCGGCTTCTCGCGCATGCATGGAGGCGCGCGACGAGCCTCAGGGAAACTTATATAGGCGTATCTGAATATACATAGGGCAGCTCTTCAGAGGGATGGGAATTGAGCGTATACAACGTTGGCAATGAGTCTGTGGATGCGAGTGTCGACCAAGCGGACCGCATCAAGAGAGAGAGGCTTCAGAGAGAACTGATGACTTCGTCATTCTTCAATCTCAGCGGAGGCTTTCTTAAGGAGGAGAAGCACAGCTCGTGGAGTTCGATAGACGACCTATTGTGCAAACTGATGGCGCAGTCGCCAGAAAGGCGCTTCACCAAGCATGTCGACAGGAATTTGGACTACCTGCACACCAGCCTCCAGCTGGACATGATAAGGATGGTTGCCGAGGACATCAAGCCCGAAAAGCGCGAGCATAATTTTGCCAGAGACAGAGCCGTCCAGTCGCTCCGAGGCACGGGCGAGATGCCCGAGCCGTCACCGGCAACCGACTGAGAATAACGAAAAGCAAGAGGTTTGTGGAAAGGGTTTCTCTGCCTGGAAGCAGGCGACAGAACCTATCCCTGTTCGGTCGAGCCCTCAGAAGGCGCTTCGGGTTCGCCCGCTGACATGTCATCCATGCTTGTCGGTGCCTTTCCGCCCTTTCGACCCTTCATGACGAAGAACAGGACAAGCGCGACGATGATCAGCGCGAGGATGATTGCGAGGGCGAGTCCGTAGGATTCGATGAAGCTCTTCTTGTCGTCCTCTTCTTCCTCCTCATCCTCCTCTTCCTCGACGGTTATGGTCACAGAGTCCGTGCTCGTCTCGCCTTCGGCATCCTCGACGGTCAGCGTGACTGTGTATGTTCCCGCGATGTCGAAGGTGAACGTCGGGCTGACTTCGTACAGCTCCTTTGCCTCACCGTCGTATGTGAAGGACCACGTGTAGTTCTCGATCACGCCGCTGTCGTCGCTGGAGCCGGAACCGTCGAAGGTCACCTCATCGCCTACCGTTACGGTTTGGTCTGTTCCCGCATTGGCGATAGGCGGGTCATTCGTCGGGACCGCGTCTTGCACGGTTACGGACATCCAATCCGAGTCTGTCTGCGAATCGTCGTCCATGACCGTCAGCGTGACGTTGTACACGCCTACGATGTCGAAGGTGAACGTCGGGCTGACATCATACCGCTCCTTCTCCAGGTCGTCGTACGTGAAGGTCCAGGTGTAGTTCTCGATCAAGTCGTTGTCGTCGCTCGAGGCGGATCCGTCGAAAGTTACCTCATCACCTACAGTCACGGTCTGGTCCGCTCCCGCGTCGGCGACCGGGGGCTCGTTCACCACGACCTCGAGAACCGTGATCGTGACCGTGTCCGTGGCGTAGTTCTCCGCGGCATCCGAAACATTGAGCGTGACCTCATACACGCCGGCGATGTCGAAGGTGAACGTCGCAATCGCGCCATCCAGCTCCTGCGCTTCGCCATCATAATCGAACTCCCACGTATACAGCACGATGTCCACGTTGTCCTCCGATCCTATCGAATCGAACGTGACCTCGTCGCCCTCGCTGACCTCCTGGTCATCTCCTGCTTCGGCCACTGGCGGCTCGGTGTCGCGCACAACGATTGTCAAGCTGTCGTCCGAAGCGGAATTTCCGGAGGGGTCCTCAACTGTGAGGGTGACCGGATACGATCCAGCAACTTCGAATGTGTGCTCGACCGTCTCACCTGTCAGGGTCTGCAGTTCGACACCGTCGAAGAACTCCCACTCGTAGCTCGCGATCGATCCCGAGTTATCCGAGGAACCCGTCCCTATCAGGGTCACTGTATCTCCCATGTCCACTTCAAGAGGGTCTGCATCCGCAACTGCAATGGGGTCCGTTGTGTCCGTGATGGTAATCGTCGCAGTGTCGGTGTCCGTTTGACCTATCGAGTCCGTTACTGTAAGCTCCACAGTGTACACACCTGGATCCGCGAAGCTGTACTCCGTTACCTCGCCTGTGACGGTCACGTCCAGCTCGACAATATACCATTCCCATTCAGCAAGCGGCAGGATGTCATCGGTCGAATCGCTGCCGTCGAACGTCACATCCGTGTCTTCAGCCGCAGATAGGGGGATGTCTGCCACAGCGGTCGGAGGCATGTCGTCCACGACCGTCACATCGAAGGGCTCGCTTGTGTTGAACAGGCAATCGTCAACCCACACGACGGCGTGGAATACGTTCACAGAGGCGTATGCATGAGTTACCGTCGCTGCGGCTTCGTATGCGAATTCACCATCGCCGAAATCCCAAGTAATGGTCAGCGGGTCACCGTCCGGGTCGCCGAACTTAACGATGAACGTGGCTTCCTCGTTCACAGTCACTTCCATGTCAGCAATTGGCGTTATCCATGGTGGGTCGTTGACTCCAGCGGGCTGCACCGTTACCACGCTAGTGCTGGAAACGTTGTGCGACGACAGCGGGAATTCGTCATCCACCCATACCGTGTAATCCCAGTCACCCTCGGTCGTGAAGGAATGGACGATGTCATTGCCCACAACATACTCGTCCGTCTCCTCGAACCACCACGTGTACGTGAGCTCGTCACCATCGTCATCTGTGGCTGTCGCGGTGAAGGTCATCTCCACGCCCGAATCAATCGGGAATGGTGTGAGAGGATCCAGGACCGGTATCGAGTTGATATACGCAGTCGCTGAGTCGGTCACGTTATGACCCTTGCCGTCATCGACCCAGACCCTGTACTCATACTCTCCAGAGTCTTCATAGACATGAGATGCAAGGCCATCGTCGAGAATCGCGGTGGTCTCGCCGTCGTCCCATTCCCAGTAGTAGGTCAGCTCGTCATCATCCAAGTCGTTGGCGGCAGCCTCGAAGTCTGTAGACTCGCCAGTGTCGCCGTAGACGTCCACCAGCGGATCGAGGGTGGGTGCGAAGTTGGCTATGACCTCTATCTCAATGCCGTCCGAGATGGTGTTCGCTGTACCATCATCGACATACAGGTATGCGGTTGGATATGCGCCACTCGAGTATTCCTTATGGAAGATATAGGTCCTGATCGTATTCGGATCGCTGGAGCTGAATGTCTGAACCTCTGAGGTCTCGTCACCGTAATCTATGGTGAATTGCAGAGCGTCGCCGTCCGCGTCCAATGCCTTGGCGGTGAACTCTATCTCCTCGCCCGTATACGGGTGCGCATTGGTTACGGTGAACTCGACGATCTCAGCAGGCACATTCTGAGCCGGGTTGTACACGTAGACCTCACAGATGTCCGACACGTTATGATTCGGCAGACCCGTCAGATCATCGACCCACACTGTCAGAGTGTAATAGCCCAGATTTGAGTAGGTATGGCTATTGCTCGCGCTCGTGGTCACGTCTATCTCTCCGTCGCCCCAGATCCAAGTCACTCTGATGTCGTCTTCGTCATCATAGGCCGTGATGTCAAACACAGTTGCCAAGTTACGCTCCACATTCTTGTACTTCGGTGTGTCGACAACAGGCGCGTTGTTGCGCGCGACGGTAACCGACTTGGTCGTTAGTATCGGCCGGTCAACAGCGCCCAAGCGCTTGTCGTCCACATAAAGAGTGGCATCGTAGTAGCCTTCAGCTCCAAACTGGTACTCTACCACTTCTCCGCTCAACACGTGGCCTCCTCCGAAGTCCCACGTGTAATACAGATCATCGCCCTCGGGGTCTGTCGCAGAACCAGTGAAGGTCACAAAGTCGCCAGCGTCGGGGTCAGCCGGCAGCCATGTAAAGTCAACATCTTCCGGCGGTCCATTCGACATATCCCTCACGGTCACCTTGAAGCGTGCGACTGTCGTGAAGTTGTCGTCGTAATCCTCTTCGCCAGAATCCGGGTTCTGAGAGGCTCCAGTTTCCCTGACCGCAACCCACGCTGTGTAGATACCATCTTCATCATATGAGTGATAAATCTCATCGGAGGCGGTCTCGCCGGTACCACCCGGACGCCAGTCAGACTTTGTGCCGTCACCCCAGAACCATCTGAACGACAACGGAGTCGTGACGTCATCATCATCAGCTGAGGCGCTGAAGAGCCACTCCTCATCGACCTCGATTTCCACGTCGGGGACGACTGGGTCACCGACGAATTGAGGAGCGTGGTTCTGATTTGGGAATGCCCTCATCCCCAGCCACTGATAGGACACGTCTGGCAATAGCATGTAAGTACTGTTCCAGTCACCAAGGCTGCCTCGTTCCCAATTCACTATGCTGACGCCATAGTTGTCATTGGAATAGGCCACTGGCTGACAGCCCATGTTTTTGTATGCCATCAGCTGCATTTCGTCGTACAGCTCCCCCCTTTTGACGGGGTCCATCTCGATGAGTGTCAGATTGTAGAGATCATCGAAGGTCTTATTGGACCAGTACACATCACTACTCTGCCCAATTGACATGGTCGTAAGCACTTCAAGAACGCCTGAGGCTTCCTGGAGCACGCCGAAGATCCAGTCCCAGAGCCAGATGTCGTAGTCGGCAGCATACCATGCGGTATTCATCTGGCTAACGGTCTTGAGCGAAAGGTCCAGCGCGACACCGGCCAGATCAGTCCAGCCGAGAATTTCCTTCGCTGCACTCTCCCACTCGGCCTGAGTATCCAACGTAATAAAGTCAAACCGAAGCTCATCCACCAATACACCGTCCACCTTCCTCCAGAGCGGTGTGGCACTTGGGTTCTCCGCCCCGCTGCTATCGTAGATCCACCCGTCTTCGTTGAGTATCTTTCTTGCCGCGGCGGTATCGGGCTTTATCGGGTCAGGAATCTCGTAGAGCCAAGGACTCGATTCCGGAACAAGCGAATGAGAGACCGATCCAAGTCCCTGGCAGATTATATCAACGAACGCCGTCTTGTTTATGCACGTGGTTATTGCGAGCTTGACGGTCTCGTTCAGAAGCAACTGGTTGTTCCTGCCTGACGTCATTGTTCCTCCGAGTTCACTCCGCTTTTCGTCCGTCATCTGATTCAGGTTGAACTCGTAGACGAAGCCGGCACTTGTAGAGAATCCAACTGTGTTCGACACGTTGGGGAGATTAACCAGGTACTTCTTCGGTGGTATTCTCACCTGACAATCAATCTCTCCAGTCCCAAGCTTTTTCATAGCTTCATCATCATTCAGTTCCTCGAGAATTATCACATGGTCGAAGTGGATTTGCCAGCCGTAGTTCTCAGTCTGATACCAATGTGGGTTCCTTGCAAGTTTGGCTGCCGTTTCCTCGACGTATTCAACATAGAAAGGACCAGAGCCAATCACGGGGTCATTCTCGAAGTCGATGAAATCCTCGCCTTCCCAGTAATACTTAGGAAGAACGGGCGCTCCGGTCCATGAATCGAACACTGGCGCGAACGGTGTCGTCAGGTTAATATACAGATCCGTATCAGTCGGATAGGCTATTGTCTCAATAATCGGTATCTTCTCTTCAGTGAGTTCATTGGGGAAGTAGAAGTGCAATCTGCTCTCGGGGTTATCCTGAAGGGCAAGGAAGCTCCAGGCGACGTCCTCGGCCGTCACATTATGACTCAGGTCATCGGGATTCCTTGGGTCAACGAAATGTGCGTTGTCGACAAGCTTGAAGTACCAATCCAAGCCATCGGGAGAAACCTCCCAGTACCTTGCGAGGTCGCCGATCACTTCTGTGTTCTCGTCATACTGCAGCAATGTGCTGTATGCGGAGAAGATGACGTAGCCTTCACTAGCCATGGTATATGTGTTCGGATTCAGAGTATCGACCGTAAGCTCTGTTATGGCCAATACGAAATCACGGTCAACGTCCAAGCCCTGGGCCTCGGCATTGAACACCAATCCCGAGCCTGAATATCCCATGAAGAACGAAGGCACTCCAAGCATTAGCGCTGCGAAAAACAGCGCTGCGAAAGCAGTTTTTCTAGTCACTACCATTTCTACATACTCCATATTCCAACCCCCGAATTCAACTGTCCGAATCTCCTGTGTATTATCACAGGCTACGATTCCTACTTCATCCGCTCCTATCCGGGAAAATGGCGGCTCAAGGCAAACGCTGAAGCCATATGTTCGTGCGCTCCTCCGACACCAGCAGCATTGCCTGTCGTTACCTCCACGCCCCCGTAGAAGAACTGATTTCGTAACCCATGAATGCTATAAACCTCTTTCGATTCCCACCATGACTATTATGTACATTGGTGAACTCCCTCGATGCGGGCATGGCCAGCAACAAAGCAGGTGCGACTTCATCAACGGGAAGATCTTCGTTCATGATTATCTCTTCCTCAGCCTCGGGTTCAGTATCTCATCAAGCGCGAATCCCAGCAGAGTGAATCCGAGCACGAGGAAGACTATGCACAATCCGGGCATGACAATCCAGTAATGCAGGCCGAGTTGGAAGGCGCTGTTGTCGTACGCGTAAGAGAGCATCGTGCCCCAAGTGACCGTACCATAGGGACGCATGTGTAGGAAGCTCAAGGTTGCCTCGGAGAGAATCGATATCGCCACCGTGAGTATAGTGTTGGCAAACACGAGCGGGAAGGAATTGGGCAGAATATGCGTCTTGATGATATGCAGGTCGCCTGAGCCTATCGCCCTCGCCCGTTCGATGTACTGCCGCTCCCTTAGGGACAGCACTTGTGCCCGCACCAGACGGGCGGTTGCTGACCAACCCGTCAGGCCGATGATGAGTATAATCACAGTGAGGCTAATCGTGCCGATCAATCCCGCAACGAGAATCATGAGCACGAGCCATGGAATGGAGAGCATCACATCGTTGATCCTCATCAACACCTCGTCCTTCCATCCACCTGCGTATCCGGAGTATAACCCAACCGCCGCTCCTACGACTGAGGCGATCACCGCTGCGAACATTCCGACCAATATCGAGGTCCGAGCGCCATATAGCAGCATGCTGAATATGTCGTAGCCGAAAACATCGGTGCCCATCCAGTGTTCGCTAGACGACGGCAAGTACGGTTCGAACAGCCCCGATCTGGTCGCATCGACCTCGTAAGGAGCGAGGTACGGCCCGAACGCCGCAATCACGCTGAAGAATATCAGGATGATTGTTCCGGCCAACCCCATCGGGTTCTTCAGGAGGGCCCTTGTGACGCGCTTCGACCGGAAGATCAAGAGCCGGAGCTTCTCGCGCCTGACCTCCGCGCGGATCCTCGAAGCCTCCTTGGCCTTCCTGTTGCTCGATTGCATCATTCCTTCCTCTTCCTCAAACCAGCTTGATCCTCGGATCGATGTAAATCAATACGAGATCTGCAATGAAATTCGCAATGACGACGGCTACGCCGCCCACGACCACGACAAACTGGAGAATCGGGAAGTCCAGTTCCCATATCGCTGTGATCGTCCTGTACCCAATTCCGGGGTAGTTGAAAACAATCTCGATCTGATAAGCGCCACCGATGATGAAGGCAACACTCATGGCTATCAACGCGACCATCGGTGGCAATCCGTTCGGAAGCGCGTGACGTCTTAGTATCATGTAGTCCGTCAGGCCTTTTGCCTTGGCTGTGAGTATGTAGTCATCGTTCATCACATCGACCAGAGAGCTCCTCATCACCAACGCCACACCAGCGAAGGATGCGATGGCCAGCGTGAGCGACGGGAGTATTAGATGCTCGAGAACGCTGAGAATGATTGGGAGTTCCCATTTGAAGACCGGGCCATACTCCACGATGTCATAATAGCTGCTGCCTGGGAGCTGCGGCCACCAGTTCATCCCGAACAACTGTGTGCTGAAGGCTTCCTGAAGGAGCATGGCGAACCAGAAGATCGGCATACCGTAGAAGAACAGGCCCGTCGCAGTCGATGTGAGATCGAATGCGCCTCCGCGTCGATAAGCCGCCATGGCTCCTACAGCCATGCCGATTATCAGCGTGAAGAATGTGGAGGTCCCAATCAACAATATGGTCCAACGCATGTCGTACGATATGATATCCCAGACGGACCGAGAGCTCATCATGTACGACGTGCCCCAGTCGAGGGTGACCGTCTTCCAGAGATACGTTACATATCTTTCGAAGAGGCCGGCGTCGAGGTTGAATTTGTCAATGAGCGATTCCTTTATCGCCGGATCCAACTTGGGATCTCTCGGAACCATGTTCAGTATCGGGTCGCCCGGCATGAAGTGGATCAGCGCGAAGTTCAGAGTCATTATGCCGAAAATCGTAATAGCGACATTGACGGAGCGCTTCACCAGCATTCTCCTCAACGAACGCCTCCCGGCAGAGGTCACGTGCCCCCCCCTCCTGGGCCGAATTTGCCATCGCTCCTGAGATCGCCTAACTTGACCTCCTTCTTTCTAATCCTGTACTCGTCCCAGGTCAGCCCCCACTGATCGATCTTCTTGCGCCTCGCGTCGGCGAACATCACCCAAGCGACCACCGAACCGATTAGGGCGAACAGTATCCCTAGACCCACGTAATCCCAGATATTCCATTCCTCGATCTCGGCAATTCCATAGTATCGAATGCGGACGGTGATGTTCACAGAGCCATTATGGTATTTCGTGTCGAACATGCGGTCTGTGAAAGTGACCAGCGCTTTGTACTCCCCTCTCAGTTCGTAAGTGTGGTTGACCTCGCAAATGACGACGCCCTTTTCGTCGTAATCTGTCAGATTGAGTCGCAGCACTGTCGAATTATCCCCGAAGTCCCACGTGATCTCAATGG
This sequence comes from Thermoplasmata archaeon, assembly GCA_029864565.1. Lineage (GTDB taxonomy): Archaea > Thermoplasmatota > Thermoplasmata > UBA10834 > UBA10834 > UBA10834. The sequence continues at coordinate 44,418 of JAOTTD010000007.1, forward strand.
GATCATTCTCTTCGTCGAAAAATTTGATGATGAAACCGACGATGCTTCCCGGAAGGCTGTAGCTGCCGTTCGTATGCAACACGTCGATACCAACAATCGTAGGCGCTTTGTTGTCGGATCGGATGGTAATCACTTCCCACCTGGTCACGGTGTGATTGTACCAGCCATCGGTGACCTTCAAGGTGACGTTGAAGTAACCGGCAGCACTGAATTCATGCTCCTGGGATATCCCATGGATCTTCTTCCCACCGGAAGTCGTGTTCTCTGAGGAGTCCGAACCATCACCAAAATCCCACGTGGCAGTAAGCACATCACCGTCCCAGTCGGCCACCTCAGTATAGAGGGTTGCGGTGACCGTTGGGTTGGTTGAATTGATCTCCGGCGCCGAGAACGTCACAAGGATGGCATTCATTACGTACGGCACCACGTTGATCTCGGAGGTGATGTTGATGGGGCCGAGCGTCTGATTGTGGCGATCGACCTGGAGCTCAGGGAGAGCTGCGTCAGTGATGTAGAGGGTCACGGAGTAGTTGCCCTCCATCGAGAAGACATGGGAGACGTTCATCCACACGACCGCATTCGGTTCCGTCACATTCGTCCTGTGAACCTCGGTGTGGTATTCCTCCGCCTCCCTCTCGAAGACGAATGTCCAGGTGATAGCCTCGCCTTCACGATCGGATGCGTTCGCATAGAACCAGACCTCAACGGTGGGATCGACCCACTTCGCTGACGCAGAGAACATGCCTTCCGGGCCAAGGTTGAGGCCTATCTTGAACAGGACCTCTGACGTGCTCTCTATCACATTGCCCTGGCCATCGTTGACTGTCACATTGAGGTAGTAAAGGACTTCGTAGAATTCGGCCCCCGGCTCGATAGGGTCCCAAACATGAGTCTGATTCACAGTGACCTCGGTCCCAGCTGGGCCCGTCTCATTGTAGACAAGAGGTGTCCCGTCACCGAAGTCCCATGTGACGTTGAGCGGATCGCCGTCTTGGTCGATGAGTTTGATTGAATACACACACTCCATAACGGTCGGTTCGTAATGAGAACCAAGAGATAGGACGAATTTCGGGGCGACGTTTTCCGGCACAACATAGACCAGCCTAGTCTGAGTCTTGGTGGTGAAGCCATCGAAAATCGTCAATGTGACTTTGAAGAACGGATCCTCAACGAGCGGATCAGTCAGATTCCCCTCATGGTCGTACGTCCAGGTAGTCACGACTTTGCCAACACTTGCGGTCACGTTGACCGATACAGGGCTGTTAGGATTCGGTGAGCCATCTGGCAGTTCGCTGTCGTACTTGATGGTGAAATTCAGCGACGACCCTACGTCGGTTGTAGCATTCGCGTAGAACTTCACGGGCTCTCCGACGTGGACCCACGAGGGGAGCACTTTGAACTCCACGCCGCTTATAGCACATGATTCCGCAGGAATCGGGTGGTCCTTTTCGTCCGCTTCGTCGGTCTGCAGAGATTGGAATACAACAGAGGCAAACGACGACACAATTAGAATCAGGAGACAGAACAGAGGCACGGCGCGACTGCCCTGGAAGAGTCCGAGAAGGTTTTCAGGAGACCTACGTCGATGACCCCGACCGCGACGGACCTGCACTGTACTCTTCCCCCCTCAAGGAAGTGTTTTTCAACGTTCTGGCCATCGCACCCAGCATTGCCAGATGGATGCTTGCCTGCGCCAATGCTATTACTCTATAAAAAGATAACCAAACGACCTACGCCTGCATCCGGGTTTTGCAAATTCACATCACGGAAATCGAATTGTAGGGGGGGGTGCGCGGGGAGGGGGATTTGAACCCCCGAGCTCTTGCGAGCACTGGATGTTTGCCCCTTCTGAAGCTCGGAAGGAGATAGCAATCCAGCGCCTTGCCGGGCTGGGCCATCCCCGCATCGATTGCGCATAAGGCTGAGTGCTTTCTTAAAGGTTTGTCGAGGGTCCGCCATCAGTATTCCTCGCAGTAACAACGATGCTTGCTGACGACGTTTTGAGGGATTGGTTCGATGCGTAGATATGGGCCTTGCTAGCGGGCGCTGGCAGACTACTGCGATCAAAGAGGAAATTGAGTGGCGCGTTAACTCAACAACGCGAGAAGACGCTCCGGACACGAAACTCTCAAATACGCCGGACGCTAACGTAATAAGACGTAGTTCCGGGCTAAGCGCTCGGTTGAGCGAGAGCGGATAGAGTTCGAAACGCATATATACGGCATCGAGCTTAGCGGAACTACCCAAACCAATTTGGCTGCGACAGTCGGCGATGGTTGGGAGGGAGGCGTTAACTCGCCAGATCTGATGATCGACCTTTAATCCATCTGTCGCAGACATGATGGAGGATCAAGATCCCCGGCTGTCGTCGTGATCTCTTGATTCTGACGTTCGATGGTAGAAGAGTATCGTGCAAACACCGCGGCATTTCCGAATGCCGCGAACGCAGGGAACATAATCGGTGAGATTTGGACCTGCCAGTGACTTAAGTACACGATCAAGCGACCGCTAATAGTAATGAGATTTGAGACGACAAGATCAATTCCGGTTGATCCTGCCGGCGGGCACCGCTATCGGAATGCGATTAAGGCATGCGAGTCGAGAGGTGAAAGACCTCGGCGGACGGCTGAGTAACACGCGGATAATCTGCCCTGGAGAGGGGGATAATCTCGGGAAACTGAGGATAATACCCCATAGGTGTGGTTTGCTGGAATGCTTCCACGCTCAAAACTCCGGTGCTCCAGGATGAGTCTGCGGCCTATCAGGCTGTAGTGGGTGTAACGGACCCACTAACCTACGACGGGTAGGGGCGTTGAGAGACGGAGCCCCCAGATGGATTCTGAGACACGAATCCAGGCCCTACGGGGCGCAGCAGCTACGAAAACTGTCCAATGTGGGAAACCACGAGACGGGCATTCCGAGTGCCATCACTTTTGTGTTGGCTGTTCTCCCGCCTAAAAAGCGAGAGAAGTAAGGGCCGGGTAAGACGGGTGCCAGCCGCCGCGGTAATACCCGCGGCCCGAGTGGTGCTCATTATTATTGAGCTTAAAGCGTTCGTAGCCGGCCCTGTAAATCCTTGGGTAAATCGGACAGCTCAACTGTTCGAATTCCGAGGAGACTGCAGGGCTCGGGACCGGGAGAGGTTCGAGGTACTCTCGGGGTAGGGGTAAAATCCTGTAATCCTGAGAGGACCACCAGTGGCGAAGGCGTCGAACTAGAACGGATCCGACGGTGAGGGACGAAGCCCTGGGGCGCAAACGGGATTAGATACCCCGGTAGTCCAGGGTGTAAACGCTGCGGGCTTGGTGTCGGAGGCCCTACGAGGACGTCCGGTGCCGGAGAGAAATTGTTAAGCCTGCCGCTTGGGGAGTACGGTCGCAAGACTGAAACTTAAAGGAATTGGCGGGAGAGCACCGCAACGGGAGGAGCGTGCGGTTCAATTGGATTCAACGCCGTACAACTCACCAGGGGCGACGGTTACATGAAGGCCAGGTTGACGACCTTGCCTGATTTTCCGAGAGGTGGTGCATGGCCGTCGTCAGTTCGTACCGTAGGGCGTTCTCTTAAGTGAGATAACGAACGAGACCCTCGCTGCTAATTGCTAGCCGTTCCGTGAGGAGCGGTGCACATTATCGGGACCGCCAGCGCTAAGCTGGAGGAAGGGGAGGTCAACGGTAGGTCAGTATGCCCCGAATCCCCTGGGCTACACGCGCGCTACAAAGGCCAGGACAATGGGCTCCGATGCCGAAAGGCAAGGGCAATCCCGAAACCTGTCCGTAGTTCGGATTGAGGGCTGTAACTCGCCCTCATGAAGCTGGATTCCGTAGTAATCGCGTGTCAACATCACGCGGTGAATATGCCCCTGCTCTTTGCACACACCGCCCGTCAAACCATCCGAGTTGGGTCCAAGTGATGATGCCTCACCATGTGGCGTTAGAACTTGGGTTCAGCAAGGGGGGTTAAGTCGTAACAAGGTATCTGTAGGGGAACCTGCAGATGGATCACCTCCTACGCAAAACCGGAGGGGCACTACCCCTCCACACATTGCGATCTGCCATCGAACGACCATCATTTTTTATCGTTCCGAGTTCCAGCGTATGCGCTGCGCGGACTTGAACTCGAAACATGCAATCTTATGACCGTAGCAGAAATAATGAAACGAAAAAGGGTTTGTGTGTTTCTCGTCTCCCCGTCGGTCGTGGCTCACCCGAGCGGCGGCTCTGGTGGAGGCTGTGGCTCCGGCGACTTCGGCTTCCTGCCCATGACCATCATGACGACCATGAGCAGTATCACGACGATCAGCAGCCCGATTATGGCGAGGCCGATTGCGCCGTCCATCTTGTTGTCGACTGGCTCCAAATCGGCAAATCGACATGTTTGCCTACCGGACAACGAGCGGGCCCTATGCAAACCGCCACCACTCTTTCAGTTGGTACTCCTAATCTTTTTATATCACCGCTCGATACCCACACATACGGAGCTGAAAGAAGGGTCTGGCGACATTCTGTCATGAGCCCGCAAGAGACGAGTGATGCCGGAAGGAAAGGATGAGACAACATGATGATTCTTAAGATGAAGAAGGAGGACCTCTCCGTGTTCCTTGAAACGGTCAAGGAGTGGGGTGAATTGTGGGGTCCTGCTAGAAAAGGCGAAAGGGTCGTTTTTCAGAGGGTCGATGGGCTCTCTCAGATGGACCTGAAGGCGACGAGGACAATAATCCCGCCTAAGAAGTTCCTCTATCCTCAGAGATTCACGATGTTCGATTTCGACGACAAGGGATATGTCGAGCGGACCGAACACGTTCCGAACCGGATCCTGTTCGGCATCCACCCTTGTGACATACATGGCATACAGGTCATGGACGAGTTGTTCCTAGAGGAGTACAGGGATCCCTATTACGCCGAAAGGAGGGAGAAGACCCTGCTCCTCGGCCACAGCTGCATACCAGATGACAAGTGCATGTGCTCCGCAAGGGACACGGAGTTCATAGCCGAGGGCTTCGATCTATTCTTCACTGATCTCAAGATGTTCTACCTCGTCTGGGTGGGATCGAGCAGGGGGCATGACCTCGTGCGGATGAGGCCGGAGCTGTTCAATAGGAACATAGGAAGAGATGACATCCTAAACTACAACGAATACAGGAAGTGGAAGAAGGCCCAGGTCCAGTCCGGGGCGGACTTCACGGGCATGCCAGACATTTTCGAGCTGGGCTACAACAGCCCCATCTGGGACGAGCTGGCCGAGAAGTGTCTCTCGTGCGGACAGTGTACGATGGTCTGCCCCACGTGCAACTGCTTCAACGTCGTTGACGAGGTCGAGCTGGGAACCGTCGAGGGAACCAGGGACAGGTTCTGGGACAGCTGCATGTTCCGCGAGTACTCGCTGGTCGCCGGAGGCCACAACTTCAGGGACAAGCGCGTCGAAAGGCTGAAGCTGTGGTACACGCACAAGCTGCAGGCTTACATAAGCGAGTTCGGCGAGCCTTCCTGCGTGGGCTGCGGAAGATGCGTTGCAACCTGTCCCGTGGATATCAACGTCGTCACGGTCACCAAAGCGCTCAGGGAGCAGGAGGTCGGCAAATGAAGAGGCTGCACGTGATTCTGGACGACCGCGAGGTCGACGAGAACCCATACCAGCCAGACCTGTGGCGAATCGTGCGCAGGTACCCGCTCACGAGCGATGTTAACTTCTACCAGGCAAGAGCGGTCGATGTCGACAAGACGCTTACGATGGACTACTTGCCAGGACAGTTCGTGATGGGTTCGGTGCTCGGAGAAGGGGAAGCGCCGTTCTCGATCTCCTCGACCCCATCGAGGCCTGGTCTGTTGGAGCTCTGCGTACGCAAGATGGGGACACTCACAGAGACTTTGTTCTCGCTCAAAGAGAACCAGACGATCGGCATCCGAGGTCCGTACGGAAACGGTTTCCCGATAGACAAGATGGAGGGCAAGGACGTGCTGATCATCGCGGGAGGGCTCGGCGCCGCTCCCTTGAGATCCCTACTGCTGTATGTCCTCGACAACAGGGACAAGTTCGGGAAGCTCGTGTATCTCCATGGCGCAAGAACCCCTGGCGATATGCTGTTCAGAGAGGAGTTCATGCAGTTGAAGGAGCGGGAGGACCTCGAATGTCTTCTCACTGTCGACAAGGACGACACCGGAAGCTGGACCGAGAGGACTGGCGTCGTCACGAGCCTCTTCGACGAGATGGGGCCGATCGATGCCGCGAACACCTACGCTGCTGTATGCGGGCCGCCTGTCATATACAAGTTCGTTATACAGCACCTCGTCAAACTGAACATCCCCAAGCACCAGATACTGATGACCCTCGAGCGACGGATGAAGTGTGGCATTGGCAAATGTGGTCACTGCGCCATTGAGTACCTATACACATGCATGGACGGGCCCGTCTTCACCTACTGGGACGTGCTGCACATGAAGGAGCTCATCGGGAAGGGGGTGAGCGACAATGTCATCGCCTAGGGTGGGCATCTACGGATTCACAGGATGTGCTGGGGACCAGCTCATGATCCTTAACTGCGAGGATCGACTCATAGACCTCTTCGGTGCAGTCGACATACTTTCGTTCGCCATGGCCAAGAGCGACAACAAGGACGAGGAGCTCGATGTCGCGTTCGTCGAAGGTTCGATATCCACGGAGGAGCAGCTCGAGCATCTGAAGAACATCCGGTCGCGTGCGAAGGTGCTCGTTGCGATAGGAACCTGTGCCTGCTGGGGAGGCCCCCAGGCGATGAAGCTCGAGGAGGGCGGCTTCGAGAAGCGGTACAAGGGCGTCTACGGCGACGCGAAGATAGCGGTGTCCAAGGCGCTCGAGGCACAGCCCGTCGATGCTTTCGTGAAGGTCGAATTGAAGATACCGGGATGCCCGATAGACAAGACCGAGTTCCTCAGCGCCGTCTCGAAGATCGTCGCTGGGAGACACCCTTACTTCTACAAGTTCCCCGTGTGCACGGAGTGCAAGTGGAAGGAGAATCTCTGCATACTGCTGGAGGGCAAGTTCTGCGCTGGCCCGCTGACCAAGGCTGGCTGTGGCGCGGTCTGCCCGTCCCACAACATCCCATGCGTTGGCTGCTGGGGACCGACGGACGACCTGAACGTCGGTGCCGAGTACAAGTTGCTGATCGAGAAGGGGTACAGCCCTGAGGAAGTGACGCGCAAGATTACCAAGTTCAGCGGGGCGGAGGTCGCCAAGCTGATGAAGGGCCTCGAACTCAAGGATATGGAGGCCAAGAAATGAAGACGCTGGAAGTAGTCCCGCTCGCCAGAGTGGAAGGGGACGGCGGCATCACGGTCACGCTCGACGGCAAGAAGGTCAAGAGCGTCACATTGGACGTACACGAGGGACCGAGGCTCATAGAGCAGCTCGTAAAGGGCATGACACCGGAGGACGACATCAACGTCGTCCCAAGGATCTGCGCGATATGCACTCTCTCGCACAAGTACGCGGCCATAAGGGGTTTGGAGAAGGCGCTCGCAATAGACCCGCCGGAGAAGGCGCAGCTGATGCGCGACCTGATGATGCTCGGCGAGAACGTGGAGAGCAACTCGCTGCACACGTTCCTGCTCGCGTTGCCCGACTTCCTCGGATACCCATCCGCGATAGCCATGCTGAACGACTACGGCGACGATGTGAAGCGCGCACTGAGGTTGAAGAAGTTCGGCAACTACGTGATGGAGGTCACCAGCGGCAGGATTGTCCATGGAGAGAACCCAGGCCTTGGCGGCTTCGGCAAGTATCCTTCGAAGAAGCAGCTGAGCGATATATCGCTCCGGTCGAAGGAGCTCTTGCCAGACGCGGTCCGCGCGGTCGAGCTGTTCTCGTCGATTGAGTATTCGGAGTACTCAGAGGTCGACACGACTTTCATGTCCGTGAACGCCCCGAATGAGCAGTTCGGACTCGCGGGCGACTCGATACTCATATCGAACGGAAATGAGACTTCCGCCGACGACTACAAGAAGCTCACATCCGAGAGGGTCGTCCCCCACTCGTTCGCGAAGCGATCGAAATTCAATGAGAGACCTTTCACGGTAGGCGCCAACGCGAGGATGATCAACATGGGCAAGCGCCTGGACGGCCAGGCGGCCGACCTGTTCAAGGAGAACTACAGCGACCGATGGCTTAGAAACCCGCTGTTGAACAACCTCGCGCAGACCATAGAGATTGTGTGGGCTCTCGAGCACATGCCTGAGACGACGGAGAAGATAGCCGCCCTGGATGACCCGGCGAGGGCGGAGGCGACGAGGACAACAGGCTCTGGAACCGGCGCGGTCGAGGCTCCGAGAGGCATCCTGTACCACCATTACGAGGTCAAGGAAGGGCTCATCGAGGTCGCGGACATCATAACGCCGACTGCGCAGAACCTGGATGACATCGAGGTGCACTTGAAGGCGTGCGCTGAGAGAATGCTCGCGGAAGGCAAGAAGGACGAGGAGCTGCTGCTTCCGCTTGAGATGATCGCGAGGGCGTACGACCCATGCATAAGCTGTGCGACTCACCTTGTGAATCTGAAGAGAGTCTGAGCGCTGAGCTGGCGAGGCTCGCCGGCCACCGGAAGGTGTACGTCCTTGGGATAGGCAACAAGGACCGCGGGGACGACGGCGCGGGCATCGCAGTCGCGGAAGAGCTCCAGAAGACATTTCCATCTTATTCTCATTCGGAGCACGACGGCCTTGAAGGCATCGTTCTCGATCTGTCGGAGAGGGACGAGGACGCCTTCGTAGTGTTCGTCGACGCCGCCGATCTAAGGGAGAAGCCCGGAACGACTAGACTCGTCGAGATGGAGGAGATACGGGCGACTGAGATCACAACACACAGGGTGACCGTGGCACTCCTCGCTGCGCTCCTTGGTAGAAGTGGCAAGCACTCAGCGGTATTGTGCATCCAACCCGGCAGCATCGAGTTCCAAGCGGAGATGACGGCCCCTGTAAGGACGGCGGTCGATTCCGTGGTGAAGGTCATGTCCGGCCTCATGGAACGCAGTGCACCATAGAGCGGCCGTTTCGCCAGAAGACGCCAGTCGCCCCTGCAAATCTTTATGTTCAGGTAGCACATTGTGACGCTCCCGTGAGAATAGGATGAAGTTCATAGTGGTCACGGGGGGTGTTTTATCAGGCCTCGGCAAGGGGATTACTTCTTCCTCGATAGGCTGCGTCCTGAAAGCTAGGGGCTTGAAGGTCACGGCGATGAAGATTGACCCCTATCTCAACTTCGATGCGGGCACCTTGAACCCGTTCGAGCACGGAGAGGTCTTCGTCCTCGACGACGGCAGCGAGGCGGACCTCGACCTCGGCAATTACGAGCGGTTCCTCGATGCGAGCCTTACGCGCGACCATGTGATGACCACGGGGAAGGTTTATGGGAGCGTCATAGAGAAGGAGCGTGAGGGCAACTTCCTCGGGAAGACCGTCCAGATCATCCCGCACATCACGAACGAGATCAAGTCGATGATGTCCAATGTCGGCATGAAGTCCGGAGCGGACGTCGTAATCGTTGAGCTTGGAGGCACGGTGGGGGACATCGAATCCGCACCGTTCCTGGAGGCCATGAGACAGATGCACTCCGAGATGGGGCATGAGAACTTCATCTTCGTCCACACCACTCTTGTGCCCAGCTTGGGCACGCTTAAGGAGCAGAAGACCAAACCGACCCAGCACTCTGTGAAGGAGCTGAGGGCGATCGGCATACAGCCCGATGTCATCGTCGCCCGCTCCGAGAGGCCGCTCGACGACGGCGCCCGCAGGAAGATCGCCCTGTTCTGCGACGTTCCCCTCGAAGCAGTCGTAAGCGCCCCGGACGCGAAGTCGATATACCAGGTGCCAATATTCGTCGAGGAGCAGGGGTTGACGGACTATCTGCTCAAGAGGATGGCCCTCGAGGTGCCCGATGACGGCCTCGTCAATTGGAACAAGTTCCTGAAGAAAGTGATGGACCCGAAGAAGGAGGTCAAGATACTCCTGGTCGGGAAGTACATGGACCAATACGATTCATACATGAGCCACTACGAGGCGTTGACACACGCAGGCGCGGAGTTGAACGCCAGGGTGAAGTATCTCAGGATGGAGGCGGAGGACATAGGCAATGAGGACAGCAGGAGCCTCCTTGGCGAGGCGGACGGCATACTGATACCTGGAGGATTCGGCTCGCGCGGGACCGACGGGAAGATGGAGGCGATAAGATACGCGCGCGAGAATGGTGTCCCGTTCCTTGGAGTCTGCCTCGGGTTCCAACTTGCCGTCGTCGAGTTCGCGAGGAACACCCTGAACTTCCACGACGCCAACAGCACGGAGTTCGACCCGCACACATCGCACCCTGTCATAGACCTCTTGCCCGAGCAGAAGGACGTGACCAAGAAGGGCGCGACCATGCGACTCGGAGCGCAGGAGGTACTCGTGAAGAAGGGGTCGGCCGCGCACAAGCTCTATGGCTCCACCACGATAAGCGAGAGGCATCGTCACAGGTTCGAGGTCAACCCCCATTACATCGACACTATACAGGATAAGGGGCTGAAGTTCACCGGCAGGTCCCCAGACGGCAAGAAGATGGAGATCGCTGAATTGGAGGGGCATCCGTATTTCGTCGGTTCGCAGTTCCACCCAGAGTTCAAGTCCAGACCACAGAAGCCAGCCCCGCTGCACTACGGTCTTGTGAAGGCCGCATTGGAGCGGGCAAAGAGCAAGAAGGGTTGAAGCGAAGCTTCTCGACCTTCGCGGCTGCGGCCAATAGCCGTGATCGAAACATGATGATATGAGCGCACGCAGGGGCTCATGCTTGCGCCCGTTCTCACTCAGGCGGCTCCACCCTTGGCAACATTATCTTGAAGACCGACCCTTTCGTGAAGTCGCCTTTCACGCGGTCCTCGACCCAAATCTTCCCGCCGAACTTGTCTACAAGGGTTCTGACAATGGATAGGCCCAGCCCGAACCCCTTTATGCCGGTCATGCCTGTCGCGAAGCGCTCGAAGACCGTCTTCTTCCTGTCGTCGGGTATGCCTCTGCCGCGGTCTGTGACCTTCATCAGCCAATACTCGTTCTCCGATGCGCGCATGCCCGTGATCGACACTTCGACTTTGACCCTCTTCGACGAGTCGAACTTGACCGCGTTCGAGATGATGTTCGCAAACATGTCCCTGATCGAGTCGTTTGCCATCATGAAATGCTTCCCGCTTTGGACGGAGGACTTGACGACCACATCCCTGTCGGAGTTGATTTTCGTCACGACGGAGATCGCCTCGTCAACCGCCTTGCCGATGTCCTGGTGAGTGAAGCGATTGTCCGACATCGACCTGACCTTGGCGAGCGTCCTCATGTTGTCTATGAGCCTGGCGTTGTTCCTGACCTGAACCAGCGCGCTCTCCGCGTACTTCCTCTGGTTCTCGTGAAGGCGTTTGTCCTGCAGCAAGAGCTCCAAATAGCCCATGATCCCCTGATTGAAGTTGTTGATGTCGTGTGTCATGAGGTCGTTCAGCAGAGCGATCTCGTTGACCGCTTCCACCTGATTATCATACAGCTTGGAGTTCACAATCGCGATGGATGCCATCCCCGCCAATATCTCCAGCACCTCGAGCTGATCCTTCTTGGGCACCTTGTTGTCGAAAGGCTCGTCGACGATCATGTAACCGACCAGACGGTCCGATCGGTCCCTGAGGGCGAACATGAGCAGGTCCCTTTCGTGCCACGCGTCTGGTGATTCGCGAGGGATGTTCGCCCGCTCCGGATGGGCAAGGAAGTAGAACCTTTCGACCCCGTACTTCTGCCGCTCGAACGGGAGGTAGTGTGCCGTCTTGCTGGCCCTGAACTCCTCCTCGAAGCCCTCGAGTATAAAGTCGGCTTCGAACACCATCCCCTTCTGCACCCAATGAGGGTAACCGGTGGTCGCAAATAGCACGAACTCGCCCCTGTCCGTGTTGTCGAGCAACGAGATCGTCGCCCTCTTGAAGCCGAATGACTCCACCACAGAATCCGTCACTCTCTGAAGGACCGCTCCCAATGCATCCATGTACATCACGGACGTGGTGACATCGAGCACCTTCGCCATCTGAGATATCTTCCTCTGAGTGTCCTCCAGCAGATGCTCTCTTGTCGCGTAGAGCTCGGAGTTCTCGACGGCGACGGCTGCCTGGTTCGCGAACAGCTGGGCGATGTCGCGCTCGACCCCCGTGAACCTCTTGCTCGCCTCGCGATACATTGTCAGAACGCCTAGGACTCGTTTCCGTCCGTTCAGCGGCACGGCCATGAGTGCCTCGTCTTCGGGATCGTTCTCGGTACCGGCAACATACACCGCTCGTTCGTCGACCGCTGTGTTGTTGACTATCTCCGGGATGCCCGTTCGAGCCACGTGGCCGCTTACACCCTCACCCGTCGGGAACCGCTCCTGCAACGCCTTGTCAGCGTTCCTGCCGCTTGCCACCACGGGCACCATGAGGTCGTTCTCGTGGTCCACCATGTATATCGTTATGGAATCATAACCTACGACCTGGTCGAGCTTCTCAGCGACCAGCTGGTACATGCTGCTGGAATCGATCTCTCGCTGCAAGGACACAGCTGTGTCCAGCAGGATCAGTTGAGAATGCACCCTCCGGTTGAGGTCGAACAGCAGATCGGCGTTCTCGAGCGCGATCGCCGCATGATCCGCCAAGGACGACAACAGTATGGCGTCGCTCTTGCTGAAACGCCTGTCGTCGAGGCGGTTGTAAACGCTCACAACCCCTGTCGCGCGGCCCTCGCTTATGAGCGGCGCGGACATCATCGACTGTATGCCCATGGCGCTCGCGTCCCGCGTGACAGCGTCGGGGTCTGATGGATAATCGTTCACTATCTCGGTCGTCATCCGCTTGAGCACCCTGCCCGTCACTCCCACCTCGACCGTCTCGCGCAGCTTCTCGAGTGTTCCAATATCCACGTTGTAGAGCGAGACCCACTCCATGATCCCGTTGTCGGGGTTGATGATGCCGACGAGAGCTTTCTCGGCGTTGAGAAGAGTCGCGGCGTCCCTAGCCACTTGGTCGAGGACGACCTTGGGCTCCAAGCGCATGGATATCTGCTTGCTAATCCTGTCCAGCGCGGAGAGGGCGTTCTCCCGCTCCTTGAGCTCGCTGAAGGTTCTCGCGTTGATAAGGGCCGTCGAGAGTATGTCCCCCAGCATCTCGAGTACCGTGACATCGTTCTGGGTGAACGCGTTCCTCTTTTCGCTCTGGATATCGAGAATCCCCAGCAGCTCTCCTCGATACGTCAGCGGCACCGCGATCTCCGATTTCGTCGAGGTGACGCTGCCCCTGATGTATCTCGGGTCAGCATCAACGTCGCCCGTAACCAGCGTCTCCAGGAAGTACGCGGAATGGCCGATTATGCCCTCCTTCAGCTTTGGCCGCAGGTCCTCGGATACGCTTCCGATATCCTTCCCGTACCCCGCCTTGAAGACGATGTCACCGTTGTCCCCGTTCCAGAGCAGAACCATGACGATTGGGTAGCTGAACCCGTCCGCAATCGCCCGGGAGAACTCCTCCATGAGGTTTTCAGGATCGAGGATCGAAGTGACCGCACGACTGATCTTGTTGATGATTGTAAGCTGGTTCACCCTGTGTGCCAGCTCGGAGGTCCTTTCCTCCATGCGTTGTTCGAGCTGGGAGCGGTGTCTCTCCATGTCCGCCTTCTCAAGCCGCTCCCGCGTGACATCCCTGAAGGTCGCCACCATGCCGAGCACCCTGCTGCCTTGGTCACGGACAGGTTTTGCATCGATGTGAACGAAGAAACGCGAGCCGTCCTTCCGGGGCCCGGAGACCTCCCCACACCAACCTGTATCTCTCGCAACCCTGAGCACCTCTTTCACGGGAATATCGAGGGCAGCAGAGGCCGATATCTCTTCCAGTGAGCAGCCGAACACCTCCTGGGGAGACATCCCCATGAGGGAGATGAACGCCTCGTTGGCGTAGACCGACCTGCCGTCGTTGTCGAACAATGCCACCGCCTCGCTCAGCTGGTCGATCGATGAGGCCAGCCTGCTGACCTGGACCTCGGCGTCGCTGTGTTCCGTGATGTCCCGCACGACAGAGACGAGATACGAGCTTCCGTTGTCTATCTCGTCGAACCTATTCGCAGTGATCTCAAAGACATTGCCCCGATGCGTGTTCACCATCCGCTTGTGGGGATAATCGATGTCTCCGATGTCGGATCCGAAGGGACATTCGTTGCATACGTCGGGCGAGGCGAACGGTGATTCGTAGCACTTCTTTCCAGTGACATCGCCGAACTTTTCCCTCATCCGGCGGTTCATGAAGACGATGACTCTGTCGTCCCTGACGATGCATACCTCGTCCGGCATGACGTCCAGGACTGAAAACCTCGCCTCGAGCGACCTGAACATGCTGCCGGACAGCGGCTCATCTGGGAGCGGTAGATGGCTCGTGGGTGACACCCTCTTGGGCAGAAGTCCTATACCGCCCGATTGGTGGGCGTTGGCCTTAAACGTTTCGTGCCAGGCGTTGTTGCTGGGCATAGCGCTGCGCGTGCTATGCCGACATATCCGACTAGTTCTCACACGCCGTCAATCACTACAATAGTTTTAATTACGGAATCCTTTATGGTGCCACGATGGCCACGGACGAATCGCTCGATTACGAAGCGCTGCTCGATCGCGCAAAGAAGGACCTGCCTCAGACGCTTGAAGCGCATGACAGATTCCAGGTTCCAGAGCCAGACGTGATGATCGAGGGCAAGACGACCGTCATACGCAACTTCGGAGCGATTGCCGAGAGCCTCAGGCGCGAGCCCGATCACCTGTACGGATATCTCCTCAGGGAACTCGGAACGGCCGGCAACCTAGACGGACAGCGAGTCGTGTTCAAGGGCAAGGTCGCGACCGCGCAGATCGTGGATAGGATCAAGAGTTATGTCGATGAGTATGTCCTCTGCTCCGAGTGCGACAGGCCCGACACGAAGATCGTCAAGGATGGCAGGGTGCTCATACTCACGTGCGAGACCTGCGGCGCCCATAGGCCCGTGCATGTCCGCAAGCAGGTGAAACAGGAGGAGGGCAAGGACATCGAGGCCGGGAAGACCTATGACCTCATGATCGAGGACATAGGCAAGAAGGGTGATGGAATAGCACGCAAGGGCAAGTACATCATCTACATCCCGGGCAGCGCCAAGGGTACACAGGTAAAGGTCAAGATAGACAAGGTTTCTGGAAGCATGGCGTTCGGCACGAGGGTCGCCTGAGGACTCCTACACGACGTAGATCTTGCCTCGAAGTGACACGCAAGCCGAGCCGCCGACATCCACTTTTCTTATCACCGAGCCACGCTTCTCAATCCTGGCCATAATCTTCGAGTGCCTGCCTACCCATGTGCCCTGCTCCACCACCATGCTCTCCGCATTCTCCCGCGACACGAACTCGTTCTCTACAAGGTACGAGCACAGAGCCCCCGCGGGCATGGCCGACGCAGGGTCCTCATGGTAATCGGGAGTCACGGCGATGCACCTTGCATGGACAGTCGAATCGCTGTCGATGACGTTCCAGGAATAGGTGTAGATGGCATTGACCTCGAGCTCGTGCGCGAGAGCCATGACCTCGCTCTGCCTCGGCTCCAGGTCCTCGATGGTCTGCAAAGTGCGCACGGGCACCAACAGACAGGGTATGCCCGTGGATGCTCTGCACAGAGGAAATTCCTCGTGAAACATCTTGTCGGCGCCGATGCCCAGCGCGCTCGCGACCTCCTTTACCTCGTCCACGCGTGAGAACAACGGTCTCTTCTGAGTCATCCATATGACTCTTCGTCCATCGGGCCGCAATTCCACCTGGAACGGCAGTATGCCGAGCATGGTCTCGAGCCTGCGCCTGCCACCGGGCGAACTTCCGAAGGCTTCCTGCTCCGCCAACACCCACAACGACCCGATCGTCGAGTGGCCGCAGATAGGCTCCTCTGAGAGCGGTGTGAAGTACCTTATCTTCGCGTCCGCCTTCCTGGACCGTATGATGAAGGCGGTGGATTTCAGGGCCATCTCCGTAGCTATCCGGTGCATCTGCATCTCGTCAAGCTGATCCGCTCCAAGGACGACCGCGGCAGGATTGCCCGCCAACGGCTCGTCTGTGAATACGTCTACTTTCAGGGCCTCCAGCTCGAGCACGAGACTCGGACCCAGTTATTGGTATATGGAGTTTTGTCCTTTCTGGCATTCGTTGCGCAAACTATTTCTAAAGCACTTCGGAATAGCGGGACAGATGCAGCAGAGCACCAAAGCCGTCATCATGATGGCGGCACTGTTCACGGTAGCCCAGATCGGGGCATTGGTGATGGTGGCCTCCGTACTTGGCGAGGAGTACCAGGCGTTCGAGGATCCCAACGATCCGCTGATACCCGTTTACTACCTGATCGCGATACTGTTCTTCACGCTCCTCGTGCTGTACATCATAAAGAAGGGCAAGGAGAACATCGTCCGGATGATCTTCCTCGGGGCGGTGGCGTACACGATGTTCATAGTGCTGTGGGCGACAACCTCATCGCTCGGACTCGGTGTGGCGTCGCTGCTTCTGTCGCTGCTTGCGACCGCGGCCCTCACCTACATGTTGGTCAAGAAGCCGGAATGGCATGTCATAGACGTCACAGGGACCATTGTGGCCATAGGGGTGATTGGCATACTCGGGATATCCCTGCAGATACTGCCGGTCCTAGTGCTGCTGGTGGCGCTCGCCGTCTACGACGCGGTGTCCGTGTACGGCACGAAGCATATGGTCGCGCTGGCGGACGGCGTGACCCAGATGAAGCTGCCGATACTGCTCGTCGTCCCCAAGAAGCTCAGCTACTCGTACCTGGACCAGAAGCCCCTCAGGAAGCAGATCGAGGAGGGAGGCGAACGCGAGGCGATGTTCATGGGACTGGGTGACGTGATAATACCCGGAGTACTGATTTCGTCCGCGTTCTACTGCCTTGCACAGGACGAGATCTTGGGCATCGGAGGGAACCTGCTGGTGTCCCTCGGAACGCTGGTCGGCGCACTCGTCGGCTTCTCCATCCTGATGACTTTCGTCCTCAAGGGCAACCCGCAGGCGGGCCTGCCGCTACTCAACGGCGGAGCCATCGCCGGGTATTTCATATCGTATCTGCTTGTGTTCGGCGACCTCTCGATGGGGATAGTCGCTCCTTGGTGATGAGTATGATGAACGACGTCAATCTGCTGGTGTGCTCCGATCTGCACGGCTCCAACAAGGCGAAAGAGCTCATCGGGAATGCCCTCGAGGACGACCCGTTCGATGCCGTCATCATTTGCGGCGATTTCACCACCGATGGCACGACAAAGTACGTGAGAGAGGTGTTGGAAACAGTCAGCCTTCCCCTGCTTGCCGTTCCCGGGAACTGTGACTCCGAGGCCGTCGTCTGGCTCCTCGAGGAGCATGATAGGAGCGTTCACTCAAAACGGGTCGAGCTGAAGGGCGTGAGGTTCTACGGCTTCGGCGGCGCGCCACCGTCGCCGTACAGAATGCCCTTCGAGGTCGACGAGAAGATGATCGCGGACAAGCTGCGGGCATCGGCCGTGCGGGGAGGCGTGATGGTGACCCATACACCCGCCTACGGCTTCAACGACATGTCCTCGTCAGGACATCACATGGGTTCGTCGGCGATACTGGAGGTTGTCCAGGAGTTCCGCCCTCGCGTTGCCCTGTCCGGACACATACACGAATCCAGAGGATCGGAGGTGTCGAAGGGGACGATGTTCGTCAACCCCGGGCCGGCGAAGGAGGGCTACTACGCCAAGGTGAGGGTAGGCAAGACCGTCAGGGCGGTCCTATGCAGCATATGAACGAGCCGCTCCCATGGGCAACAACGTTTTAATACCCCTCCCTCTTTCACATCTTCCGAGGCAGTAGATGGCCATTTGGCAGGGTAGACCCAAGAGGAAGTCTTCAGGCGGAAGGTTGCGCTTGGCCAGGAAGAAGCGCAAGTTCGAGATTGGAAGGGAGAAGCAGTTCACCCGTCTCGGAGCGCGCAAGGTCAAGATGTACAGGACGAAGGGCGCGAACAGCAAGGCCCGGCTCCTTCTCGTGGACGCCATAAACGTGGTCGACCCGAAGACGAACACTGTCAAGAGAACCAAGATCCTCACGGTGAAGACGAACCCGTCCAATCCCAACTTCGTGCAGCGCAACATAATGACGAAGGGCGCGACGGTCATGACGGAGTTCGGCGAGGCTGTCATCACCTCGAGATGCGGCCAAGACGGCGTGGCCAACGCCCGGCTCCTGCAACCTGAACAGTAGCCCGTTATCCTTCTGTATCTGTCGATGTCCGAGTGGATGCGCCCGCTTTTGCGTCAAGCGGGACATCATGACGAACGCGTGACTTTCATCTTCCTCGCCCTTGCGGCCGGCAGGTGCGCCGGAGGAGCGGCTTCGTCCCACCAGTATATCTCCTCGCTCGACTTTGACATGGCGTCGATGCCTTTCCAGAACCGCATCAGGTTATCACTCACGCGCACGTTCTTGACCGCTCCTACGATCTCGCCGTTGCGTATCCTCAGAACGGCGTCGCGCGGAATGGTCGAGAAGTCTCCCGTCGAGTAATTCTGAAACCTAGTGTACCACGTGTTGTTGATGTACAGCCCGTCCCGGACATCCTCCACGAGCTCTTCGACCTTCAGGTCGCCGGCCTCGAGCACCGGATGGAACATCATGGGCTCACTGGGCATGCTGAATTGGCTCGCCACCAACGGGCCTGTGCTGGCGGTCGATTTCGCCTTCATCCGCTTGGCGGTCGATGTGTTGTGCAGATATGTCTTCAGCACACCGTTGCTGATGACGACGTTCCTCTTGGCTGGTTTGCCCTCGTGGTCGAACATCCTCCTCGACATCGATCTCCTCATCGGATCATCGACCAGCGTGACTGCATCCGACGCGACGCGCTTGCCTATCCTCTTGGCGAACATAGACATGCCCAGCTCAACCGCCAGGCCGCTGGCCATACCCCCGGTCGCGCCCACGATGCCACCCAGGAAGAACGGCTCCATCACGAGGTCGAACCGACCCTCCTCGCCGGAGACTGGATTCTTCGCCGCGATGGCCAGTTCCGCCGCTCGAGCGCCGGTCTCGCGCGCTCGCATCTTGTCCAGGTTCGTGGCGACGAGCACGGCATGGCCCGACGCCTCCGGCTGGGTGAATGCTCTGACTGAAAGGTCCATCGAGGCGTTCGCGTCCTCAGCCAGCGCGCCCTTGGAGGACGCTATCCCCCACTTGGAGTCTCGGACGAAGAACGTCCCGCCGACATCGGGCGCCCCGGTCGACACGGCGCCGTCGATCGCATCGAGCACGTAATTCGCAGGGTTCCTGAGAGACAGGATGCGCTTGTCCAACTGGCTGCGCCTGTACTTGAACTTGCCAGAGGCTATCCCGCCGTAGTCCTCGTTCACGGGCGACGCGCGTGCATGCTTGACGATCAGCCTCACGGTCTCGGCTCCTTTTCGGAGGTCTCTCACATCGGAGGCCATCGTCCGGCCTCCCACCGCGACGAGCACGTGCGCGTGGACCGCACGCGAATGGTTGGAGATGTCTACCATGGAATTGGAGTATCGAATCTGGTCTACCGAGCTGTCGAAGACCTCCGCGACAGCGTCCTTCGCTCCTTCCTCGAGCGCAACGTCCACGAGCTCCGAGGCGGCCTCCTTCAGGCGGCTCATTTCAAGTGCACCCCCCTGAGGCGGAGCATGGGTCCGCCGGTGTGCACGGCTATCCCCTGCATGGGGTCGCCCTTCCCGCACTCTGCGGCGGTGAGCTCGACCTTCCTTGAGACGCCGTCCATGGATCCCCAGAAACGCGGGGTCGTGATCTCTAGCACGCAGCCCCTTGCAGGTCCGGCCAGTTCGCCGTCCCTGATGAAGTACGCCTCTCTCGAGGTATATTTCTGGTTGTACCTCTTGTCGTCGATGTTCCATTCGGTGAAAGACTTCATTAAGACACCGTTCTTGACGGAGCGGACCATCTCGTCCTCCCCCAGGTCTCCCGGAGCCACGAACGTGTTCGCCATACGCACGATCGGTTCCTTGCCGTAAACGGATGATCTCGACGAGGCGTTGCTCTTTAGGCGGAGCTTGCCAGCCGTCTCTCGGTTGTGCAGGAATTCGTTGATGATTCCCTTCTTGTACAGGAAGCGCGGCCTGGCCTTGACCCCCTCGTCGTCGTATTCGTAGTAACCATATGACCCAGGCACCGTCGGGTCGTCTATGACCGTCGCCTGCTTGGAGCCGATTCTGTCGCCGAGCATCTTCGGGCTCACGAACGACTTGCCCGCCTGCGACATCTCCCTTCCCAGTATCCTGTCGGCTTCCATAGGGTGGCCGCAAGATTCGTGCGCGGCGATGCCCGCAACCTCAGGGCCGCATATGAGGTCGTACTCGCCGGACTTGACGGGTTTGCCCTTATCTATGAGTTCCTTCAGCACGCGCACCTCCTCCGCGAGCGCAGCACCGGCGGCCCATTCTACGGTCTTCTCCCAGCCGCCCGTGGCGCCCCATTCCCTGATGCTCTGTTCCGTCTCGCCCTTGGATGAGACAGTGTTCAGGCAGGACATCATCAGCCGAGGCACCATCGACCGCACCCGAGCGCCGTCCGAGCTGGCGAAGTAGCCATGAGTCTCTGAATCCACGGTCTCGAAATACCTTCCTTGGACCTTGACACGAGCGGACATCATCTCCGAATCGAGGCTCTTGAGATAGCGGAGCCTGTCGTCGTTCGACACATCCGCGAGCTTCTGGCGCTGTGCAACCGACCACTTCGCGGTGGCCGCCTTCTCAGATGACAGCTTGACGCGCTCCCTCCTCTTTCCCGACTTGGCCAACCTCGTCGCACGCCTCGCGAGGTCCGCCCCGGTCTGCTTCGATATCCTGTTCGCGCTTGCGAATCCGATCCCCTCGTCCATAACCACGCGAACGTACATGCCCTCGTCTGTGAACGAGCTGACGCTGTGGACCAGCCCAGACTTGATGGAGAGCGCGCTCTTCCGCGAACTCTCGAGCTTGACCTCCATCAGGACAGGGACGTCCTGGGCGGCGGCTCTGTCGAGCGTGTGCTCCGCTATATCCTCGTCGATCATGTTCTCTTGCCCTCGTTCGCACATCACAGACAGCATAGATAAATGTTCCAAACGGACGCCTTCCCATGTGCCCACTGTACCGTTAGTATTAGATAGAGGAGGGGCATTGGCAAGGCTGAGGCCAATGGCAGTCGATCCCGAGAAGGCGATAGTGCTCTATCCGTCGTACTTCGATTCCAGGGTGACCAGGGACTCGGGCAGGCGTGTGCCGAAGAAGCACGCCGTCGAAGCTCCCACCGCAAGAATGATCTACGACTCGGTGAGATCGCTGGACCTCGATTGCATCCTCGAGCTTGAGAAGGCGTATCCGCGCTACTGGCACAGGAAGGAGGGCAGGGTGCTGGTGGAGCCGAAGATGAAGAAGGGCGAGCTCATAGTCAAGGTCGCTAAGGGGCTGAAAGAGCTGCCCAAGTAGGAATGGCATAAAGGGTGAGGGCGTTTGCTCCTTTCGCAGAAAGTTTTTGTCGGGCTCGCTGTGTGGACGGTATTCTCCGTGCTCGTCTCCATCTCTGCAGGACTGGAAGTGCTTCTCACGCTGGAACTGATAGGCCTGCTCATCGCGGTGGAGCTGACCAGCGGGCTGCTCAGCAGGGAGCTCAGGGGCAGGATGGAGTACTTCATCTACACGGGGCTGCTGCTCTTCGTCGTCGTGGTCCTGAGAAGGGTATGGCTCATTCTATCGTGAGGATGCTCAGCCATGTCTCTCGACATGAGCGTCGTGTCGCTGCTTCTCCTTGATGACGAACCGCACGAGATCTGCGCGCCATTCTGGATGTGACTCGGCGAGCTCGCGAACGATATCGTCGACGGAACGCCCGGCCTGCTCCGGCTCCTTGGCCCCCCGCCTGAGGACTTTCCTCATTACGAAGCGCGAAGCGTTCGCCACGCCTTTCCTTGTCCAAGACCAGGCTCGGTCTACGACGTCCGTCACTATCCACAGTGCAAGGATGAACGTAGCCGCGAACAACGCCGCCTTGACATTCCCTGGTATCGCCCCTGTGAACTCTGTGCTTATCGTGACGGGGTCGAAGTAATCCCTGTGGCTCTCATCGAAGTACAGTCCAGATCTGCCCTCGCTGACAATCGAGACGAGGTTGGACGACAGGATCTCGTTATCGAGATGAGCGCGCATCCCGTTGATGAGGATGCTTGGGTCGGAGAGCAGGACTATCTCGCCTTCGCCGAGATTCTCCCTCGCGAGAATCGCAAAGGGGCCCACCGGCTCACCGAAGTTCTGCATCCTGTCGCCATTCGAATCCAACCAGCTGGCGACGCTAGTGTGCGCAAGCGGTTCGGAGGATCCGCCCAGGACTATCGACGCCGCATAGTTCAGCTGGAGCGATGTGACGTTCGCAGTGAGCGCGTCTGAGACGATATCGAAACACACGGGGAACTCCGGCGACTTCTCGAACGATAGGTCGATAACGAGCTTGCCTGAGAACCTGCAGCTCGCGTCCATGGCCTCGAGTAGGCTGTTGCCGGATCCGAAATCGTCTGCGAGGAGCAGGTTGCCACCAGCGCGAACGAAATCACCCATGAGGACTCCTTCGGATTCTGAGAAGCCCTTGGTTGGGCCGATTATCGCAATTGCCTCCGAGGCGGGGTCGAGCTCGATGTCTTCCAAGCCGATTCGGACGAACTCCACATCGCCTCCGGTGGAGCGCAGCTCGAAGGAAGGGGAGAACTTCCCGGCCCTGTACGTGGACACCGCTAGGTCGCTCGTGCCGTTCCATCCAGTGTTGAATATCGAGAAATCAGCGGATGACGACAACACTGGCGTGACCATGCTGAGCAGGGCAAGCCCTAAGGCCGCGCAGACGCCCGTCGCCGCGATGTAACCCCTTCGCACCTTAGATCGCAGGTCTAACACCCCCTGAGCGCCTGAGCCTTCCGCTCGAGGAATCCATCTCAAGGACATCGTCCTCCGACGAGTCGTAGCCCGAGTACTGCGCCCTCTCGTAGAGGAGTGCGATTCTGCTCGCCTCGCTCTGTGGGTACCCGAGCGACCCCAGGAGGCGCGCCACCTCCCAGTGGGTCATATTGTCAGTGATGCCTATCCTGCCCCTGATCGTGAGGAATGCGAGCAGGTTGTGGTAGCGCCAGATAATTTTCTCGTTTGGGCTCACCAGCCATTCTGGCATATGTTCTCGGGATGCGAACGGCATCTCACGCGAAATGAGGAAGGCTGGCGCTTCGCCTTCCGCGAAGACGCTCTCGGAGGCCGCTTCAGAAATGGATTTCCTCTTCCTCGCTTGCAACGCCTTGATCATGACGCCTAAGACGAGGACGATGAACAGCCAAGTCAGGTACGCGTATTCTCCGAAGAACAGGTAGGGAATCTGTTCGCTCATGCCTCCGCCGACGTCCCATCCAGGTATCCACGGGAAGAAGGGGTATTTGGAATATGAGCTGCTGATTATGAAGAATATTGCGTGGTCCTCGGAGCTACGCCAATATGGGTCGTGGTCAACGAATTGTGCCGATAGTATGTGCGTTCCTGCCTGGAGGTCGACGGTGTCGATCGAGAAGGCGAACTTGCCGGTCGCATCCGTCAGGACATTCGTTACCACGACGCCGTCTAAGGAGAGCGATATATTCTTGTCGCTGAGCGGGGACGAAGCATTGGCGATCAGCATGCCGTCTCCATTGAGATAGTATCCGATCCTCAGCCTGTCCGAGAACAGGTTGAGAGTGAGGGCGGTCGGAACATCGACGACCATTGTGACCTCGTCTGATTCGCACGAGGCGTACGGCAGCAAACCCGGGAAGCTCGCGGAGAAGACATGCGGCCCCAAGCCGAGCTCCGCCCCGGTCCAAACCCACTCACCCTTGCCGTTTTCGTCAGTGACGAACTCCTCGGTAACTCCATCGATGGATAGCGTGCACGAGACACCGATCAATGACTGGTTACGCTCTTGTGTGATAGTCGCCTCTACCATCAACACCTCCTGAGGCGAGATCGTGGCATTGCTCAGGCGCAGCACAATCGTCGTCGGCACGAGAGACACCGTGAAGGCCAGTGAGTCGGAAGTGACCGTCTCCCCTGACACTTGGGCGGTCGCCATGACATGGTGGGCTCCGACCCAGGATGCATTGATCGGTATCGCGAAGCTGAGCGAGAATGCTCCTTCAGAGTCGGTACGAACGGTCGAGACTGTCGATCCGTCGACGGAGATATCGACGATGTTGAACGCTACGAAACTACCATTGCTGAGCAGATAGCCACCGCCATCGAGCGTCTCGCCCAGGTAGATTTCAGAGTCGACGATCCATAGCAGCAGGAACGGCCGGTCGTCCTGCCATGGGATGCTCTCCTCAATCAGCTCAGTTATCTCCTCGTGAATGGAACGAGTCAGCTCCCGGAGACTCTCTATCAATTCGACGAGGTCGTTCGGCACGAATGGGTACCAGTCATCTATGGCAAGCGAATTTATCTCCACAGCGTATACAAGCATGACTTCGATCGTGTCGTTCATTCCAGAGAGCACGTCGTTTATCTGCTGTATGGATTCGACAACCGCAATCGCTTCCGAGTCGGAGATGTTGAGTTCCGCAGCGACGGCGGCTATCTCCTCTTTTATGCCCACCATGATGTCTTCGAGCTCCAAGAAGACCTGCATCTCCCCGTATAGAGCTGAGAATGGCGGTATGAGGACGCTCAGCTTCTCGTAACTGGCAGCGACCTCTTCGATATCGTCCAGTATAGCTGTCGCGGGATCCACCATACTCGTGGCCATGTCGAGATATCCTTGCGCCTGCTCGGGGTTCTGATCGTGGAAAGAACGCAGCGCATCCTCAGAGGCGCGGATCGAGGCGTTCAACATCGCGATGACGAGGGCGATATCCGAGTCTATGAGATCGTAGTTCTCGTGAGGTATCTCAGCCGCAGAATCTGACGAGACGAAAGGCACTATGAATGCTATCACTAGCGCGGCCACGGATACGCGCAGAAGCTGAGAAGGCGATCTCACGCGGGGGGTGCTCATCTCGCTTGTCGAACGCTCGATGGTGATAATAAACGTGCCGTTCAAGCAGGCGCCAAAAGACCCGTTCCGCGTCGGTCACCAATCTCTCAGCTGGAGTGTGAAGATCACATTGTCGTCGGAGTTGTCGACCTTCTCCACCTTCACGACCTTGTTAGTCGCCCTCGCTGCTGCCAGGAGAAGGCACGAGCAGCCTATGCAGGCGACCTGTCTGCAGGTATCGGGCAAATCGCGCCTGATGATCCTGCAGGCGGAGAGCATGTTGCCATACTCAACTCTGAGAATCGTCTTCCCGTCGCGCTTCTTGAAATGGAAGTCCTCGAGCAAGCTGAGGCTGTGCTTCAGTACCTGGAGGTTTCCCTCGGCGCTCTCGATGTCCGTGCCTGAGAAGACCGCATCGTAATCCTCTTCGATCGTCTCCAACAGCTTCAGCCCGGGCGGGTCTATCAGCATACCGGGCGATGACCCGTCCCTGCCCGGCGCAACGACCATGTCGTCGGAGAGCGCGCGCGGTAGATCGGCATCGCTCTCAGCTGCCTGCACGAACAACTTCTCCTTCGTCAGTCCATGCGATGCTGGGAGATAGTATGCATTGCCGAACAGCGACAGCCCGCGGGTCACACCATGGGCGGTCCTTGCGCTAGATATCATCTGATCCTCAGCGAGCTTCCTCGGATAGCCGTGCTCGACGAGTGTGAAGAAGCCGAAGAGTCCGAGGAAGGTGAAGCCCACGGCGCTGACGATGTAAGCGTCCCTCTCCTTCTGGAGGCTCAGGATCCTGTTCTGAAGAACCTCGTCGTTCGTATCGCCTATCTCGTCAATGCTGTTCTGCACGTTCAGCGCGAGAGCCGCGAACACCAATCCAACGAAGATGAGAGCCAAGGTCGCAGCTCGCCACATCGGCATCTCCGTTTCCCTGCCGAGGAACCTCACCCTCATCGTCATCCCGGGCCCGTTAGTGTCTAACCTCCATTTGTAGATGGTGATGAGATAAGAATCATTTACAATCGCTCTCAACGATTTTCCGCCGGGGCCGTTCTCAAATCTGTCGCAGATACGGCAATGGTCGACTTCTGAGGCGGAGGACATGTAACGTTTGGAAAGCCGTTAAGACTACATCTCTAGGACTTACCGGTCAGTGGATATGTCAGTGGAAAAATATATACACTGTGTGGTAATACATCTTCAGAGGCGTCCGCAACCTGGAGGATGCGGAGCACACCACCTTCAGAGAGGGGGAGGTAGAGAAGATGGTCGATAGCGAGAGCAATCATAAAAGGAGTTATTCTGCAGGGAAAGTGACAGTGAGCATGGCCGCGTTCCTGGTCGTCTTCATGATGGTGACGACCTCGTTCGTGGCAATTCTCGCAAGCGGGGATGAGGACCCAGAGATCTGGACGAACAGGGACGAATACGCACCTGGCGAGACCGTATACATTTTCGGCGACGGATTCTTCAGGTGGATCGATGTTGAGATCGAGTTGTACCATCCCGATCTTGGGACTACGACTTTTGTTGAAAAACCAGACTTGGAAGGAAGATTTTCATGTGATGATTATGTGGCCGAGTGGGTTGTCTCTCAAGACACCCCTGTCATTGTCACGGCCACTCAACACCTCGAAGACGGCGATCTCGTCGCAACGACACAGTTCTGGGATCCAGCCGCATTCATCGAGGGATACACTCTCAAGCCAAACCATCGCTGGACTACCGGTGACATAAAGGGATACAACGAAGGCGACAGCATACCCATGAGCGTCGTTTTGAACCGACAGCAGCTTGGGGGTGTTGGAAATGTAACGATTATTATTGGAGTCGATTTCTTCGACCTCAATTCACCGACCGAACCAACATACGCGATAGACTATCTTACGGATGGATATGAGGACGAGCCCCCCTCTGCTCCATACAACAACCATCCGAATTCCACGATGCCATTCTGGGTCGATCCGACCGAAGGAACGATAACGAATCAGGAACGGCTCCCGAATCACGTGAGCGACGAGGGTCCCTTCCAGATACTGCAGGTCTGGCGGTTCGACATGGACTTCGCTACTAGCGCGACCAATGCCATTGTGAAGTTCGGTGCGCACCTCGCAGTTACGGACCTCTCTCAGGACCCGGAATTCCTTGGGGCATCCTATTACCCAGGCTCTTCGGCACATGTACGCATGATAGACATGTGGCCGAGCGCTGACGAAGGCAACCGAGACGTCCCGATCATGATCAGCAGTGTGCTAATTCCGCCCAAGATGAACCTCGAGAAGTGGTGCGACCCGACCATGGTCGCGATGGGCGACGAGATAACTTTCACCCTTCACTGGAACAACACGGGCCAAGCAGCGGCTACTTGCGTGGTGCTGAGCGACGACCTTCCGTGGGTCGTCGATCTTGATGCTTCCTCATTCCTCTACTGGACCTCTGAGAACCCAGTGAAGATGCCGGTCAGCCCCTTGATAGATGACAGGCATTTCGAATACACCGTAGCCTTCTGGCGGGGCACTGGCACAGACAGCGCCCTATTGCCCCTAGAGGGATACCTGGAATTCACGGCGACCGTTAACACGAACGAGAACGGCTGCTACGATAACTGCGCGACATTGACCTACACAGACGACCATGAAGGATACTATCCGCCTGAGATCGCGTGCTGCACATTCTGCATAATCGGAGAGCCTGAAATCGATGTGGAGAAGAGCGGCCCGATGTACGCTCATGTAGGAGATACTGTAACGTACGAATACACGATAACGAACACAGGCCCCCTAGCGCTCGTCGATGTGGACGCCTACGATGATGTTGCAGGTGTAGTGGTCGAAGACGACACCCTCGCAGTGGGCGAGTCCAAGAGCTACACCCTCGAGTACGAGATCCAGGCTGGCGACCCAGATCATCTTGTGAACGAAGTCGATGTAACGGGCGAGGACTCCTATGGCAGGACTGCCACAGACAGCGATTCCTGGGAGATAGACATACTCCATCCAGATATAATCGTAAATAAGGTTGTTGACCCAGAGTGTGCCGAGATCGGTGAAGAGGTCGACTACACGATTACCGTAACCAACCCGACCAAAAACACCACCCTCTACTACGTGGAGGTCGACGACCCGATTCTGGGAACATGGTCCGTGGGCACACTGTTGCCCGGGCAGACCGAGACCATCGAAGAATCGCTTTTGATCAACGATACACACACTGACCCGCTGATAAACACCGTCACCGCAGTCGGAGAGGACATTCTTGGTCTCGAAGTCTCTGACGATGACCAAGCCGTGGTGGAGATCTACCACCCGATGGTGGAGGTCACCAAGGAGGCAAACCTCGAATGCGCTGAGCCTGGGGAGACCGTCACCTACTGGATAAACGTGACGAACCCCAGCTGGGACACCGACTTGGTTGAAGTCATCGTATCGGACCCCATGTTCGACGACTATGATTCGGTCAATTCCGTACCCTACGATCCGATCTATTCCGGACCCATAGCTTCGGGCGCTACCGTTTACCTTGGGCCGTTCGACTATGTGGTGCCTCAAGACGTCGAAGAAGTCTACAACATAGTCGTGGTAGATGCATGGGATGTCCAGAGACACTACGTCCACGACTGGGCCATCTGGACGGTCGAGGTATTCCATCCGGCCATCGCGATAGACAAGTGGTCCGATTGGGAATGCGCCGAAGAGGGCGAGACGGTCGAGTATTTCATCGACGTCTGGAACCCGAGCTACGACGCGACGATGACAGCGACGGTCTACGACAAGCTCCTGTCTGTTGACCCACTGTGGTCAGGCGACCTCACACCAGGCGCATCACATCAGATCGGCCCGCTGCCGTATGTCGTCCCATCGCAGACCGAATTGGTGGAGAACACGGCCTATGTCTGGGCGTACGACCATCAGCTCCACGACGAATACGCCGAGGATTCGTGGGAGATAGAGATCTTCCACCCGGATATCGAGATCCGCAAGTGGTCTGAGTGGGAATGCGCCGAGGAAGGCGAGACGGTCGAGTATTGGATCGAAGTATCGAACCCGAGCTGGGACGCAACGATGGACGTTGAGGTCTATGACTCGATGCTCTTGGTTGGAGCACCTCTTTGGACCGGATATCTCAAACCCGGAGACGATGCAACTCTCGGACCTTACCGGTACGTCATTCCTGAAGACACCGAGTGGGTCATCAACACTGCATATGTCGATGCATGGGATCATCAGGACCACTACGTGTACGACGAGTCCACATGGGAGATAGAGATATTCCACCCTGCAATCTCAATAG
>JAOTTD010000069.1 GCA_029864565.1 Thermoplasmata archaeon
CGACGAGCCTGATGGACCTCCGCGTTATCGGTATCGCTCTCATACTGCTCGGCCTGTTCGGCGCGCAGACCGCAGCTCTCATCGACTGGTACTGGACTTGGGTGCCACCGATCGAGGACAACGTCGCGCTGTTCGTCATGCTCCCAGTCGTCGTGCTCATCGTGGGCCTGCTGATATTCATGCTCGTCAAGAAGCTCGCCTCCGACGGCAAGAGTGTCCCGGACGGCGCCCCAGGCGTGTCCCTCGCGTTGTTCCTGTTCGGAATAATCGCGCTGATCGTGATCCTGATGTGGAACCCGATCAACTCGGCGTTGGAAAGCAGCCCAGCGGGAGTCGCAGGCGGCTTCTTCGCGGTGTTGCTCTTCGGCGTGTTCCTCGTGTACTGGGGCATGCGCACGACGTCCGAGAAGTGCTCGACTGCATGACCGGCAGGAGCGCTTCGGAAGCCCGGAAACCTCTTTCGCACATCCCTTTTCCGCCCTGTCGTTTTTCGTACCGGATTCCAGTGGAACCGACGACTCGACCGCAGGTTTTCCGCCATGCTGGCTCTTGGCGCAGTGCGGGCCTTCGAGGTGCTTTCTTGCCCCCGGCAACTTTGAAATACGGAGCAGCCGTTTCCGAACCTAATCGAACGCGTACCTGAGACGTGTGCTTTGTTCGGTGTGGTGGGTTTTCAGAGAAGGCTTTCTGGAGCGTGTGGTCCACTTCCTGTGTGCTCATCAGACATGGCATCCACGAACGACGCCGTGTGCGCCATCTCGGCCGAATCAACGGCCAGTGACGGAATAATTATATACTAATAACCCGATTAATTGCATTGGCGCAGAAGGGATGGACCAGCAGATGCTGGATACGCGTTTCAGCAGCGAATCTATCTCTTCAGCGTGAGCACCAGAAATGAACGAGGAGAGTGAGGCGCGCATGGAAAGGAAGATTAT
Organism: Thermoplasmata archaeon; assembly: GCA_029864565.1. GTDB lineage: Archaea > Thermoplasmatota > Thermoplasmata > UBA10834 > UBA10834 > UBA10834. The sequence continues at coordinate 939 of JAOTTD010000069.1, forward strand.
CGTGATCATGCTGACGCTGGTCGTCGTAGCCATCGTCGTAATCGGAATCGTCATGGTCGCCGCTGTGGGAATAAAGAAGACGGGCGGTTTCACAGGGCTGTTCGATGACCTTGAGTACTCTGGGGATTTGACGTTCCGCCAACCCCTGGAGATACCCGACAGCTGGGACGAGGGCGACGTCAAGACCGTCAGTGACACGATCGTCGACATGTTCTACGACAAGGAGACGGTCGAACAGACGACGGTTTACGTCACGACCCTGTACTTCGTCTACATCGGGGACAAGTGGAACGACCCTGATGAAGGGAACCGGTTCAGTATACCGATCGCCGATGAGGACGAAATCGACTGGAAGGAAGTGATCCACGGATTGTTCTCCATACGGGTGTCTTCAGCGACGAACCTATTTGCGACGTACGACATCGGAGATGTAATCACACTGGAGACCACGATAGCCGACGCGGGTGGTACGTTGGCATTCGGCGAGTGGATCGTGGCTGATACGCTCTGATTGACATACTTTGATAGGAGCCCAAATCCTTTTTGTGCCTCTCTTCTTAGGTGGGAAGAGGTGGACCGTCGGATGGGAGCAGTTCTAGTACTAAATCGTTGTGGTGCAGGTCGCTCCCTGGCAGGCACGCATGCGGGAAAAGGATATAGCCATAGCTTCGTTAATATTCAGGTCTGGTCTGAAGAAGCATCACCCGAGGGGTGCCACCTTGTGAGGGCAGGCGTTTCGCACGCCATTGCCGCAGAAGTGGACGATCGTTACAGCGCGTCATCTTACGCAGCCGCGCATTGAGAGAGATCCGCCTTGAAGAAAGAACTCGAAGATGTCAGTCAAGGCTCCACCCCTCCGAACGACTCGAGAGGGCTCACTAATGCTGTGAGCGAGTCCAAACGGTCCGGCATAGGCCGGGTTAACGGAAGGTTTCTCGGCCGCGTCAACGGCCTTACAAACGGCCTTACAAACGGTCTGACGAACGGCCTCACGAACGGATTGACTAATGGCCTCACAAACGGCCTCACGAACGGTTCGGGCGCCGCCAACGGCCTGCGCGTGTCGTATCCCCGCAGGCGGCTCGGGGGAGCGGTCATCGCCCTCCGTGGCAGGCTCCTCACCGTCGCGCTGCTGTGCGCGTTCATACTCGCGATCCCCTATGTCCTCGTCTACACGTTTCCGCCGGACGACGTGGTCATCGACGGCTACTTCCTCGACTGGCTGGACGCTCAGGTGTACACCGACACACCCGATGCCGGCTACCCGGATGTGTCCATAGCGGAGTACGCAGTCAAGCTGGACTCCAGTTCGTCGTACTTCTATCTTATGACAGATGGACAGCTGTTCAGAGGAGCCGAAGGTGGGGCCGACGGCTTCTACGTGTTCGTCGATGTCGACGGGGACGCGTCCTCGGGATACGCCGTCCGAGGCCTTGGCGCCGATGCGATGATCGTCCTTGTCGGCTGGAACGAGACAGTCATGACGCAGGAACTGTACTCGTTCGACCAACGCATCAGCCGCGACGATTACGCCGGATTCAAGTTCTCTGGCAATGTCGAGCTCGCCTACAGAGGCGGCAAGATGGAGATCGCCAGCGCGGTGACGCTCGCGGAGTCCTCCATCGTCGCGATATGCACTCGCCACTCGAACTCCACGGACGACTGGTCCGAGGTCAACTTCGGAACGACTGGTCCGACTGTGAGGGT
>JAOTTD010000028.1 GCA_029864565.1 Thermoplasmata archaeon
CTCGAAGGCCCGGATTGAGCGCACCAAACCTCTTCTTCGCTCCGCCCCTACGGCCTTTTCTCCGAGAGTTCCTGTTAGAACATAAATACTTTGTCTTAGATTAAAATGTGCGAGGGCCCGGATATTAGCCTGGAATCTGCCGGTGTTTAAACGTCGGAGCTTGAAGAGTATAGGTGGAATTCTTTGACGGTAAAGAAATGGTTCAGCACGCACAAGGCCAGTCAATTACCCTGTCATGGTCCATTACCTGATTCCTCAATCCTCGGAAGAACGGATGGAGAGTGTCACACGAGTCCAGAGAACCGCGTGCGAATAACTCTCTCAATCGTGTCCAGTATCAGGAAGATGCTGCCGATGAGCAAGGCCAGTCCAATGAGCGGCGGGAGTATGCACCCCCATTCAATCGGTTCGGAGAAGCTAGAGCTCACCGCTATGTAGAAAGCGTACCCCCAGCTACTGAAGCTCGTCAGGCGATGGAAGTCGCACACGAACACAGTGACAACTGTGAGGGGCATTCCGTACTTGAGGCCGCTGAGCGTCCACGATGCGGTTGCAGGGAGGGAGTACATGAGCTTGGCGCCCTTCGAAGCCCCTTTGGATGCGACGGCCACGCGATTCCTGGCAGCAACGAATCCGTGTAGCGATAGAAGTGTGACCAAGGCTGTGACCGGTATTGAGAAGACAAGGGCCGCTTCGAGATACCCGAAGCCATGCGGGAGAATCGCCCAACGGAAGACAACAAGGCCGATGATTGGGATTGAGATGAGCCCCTGCATTATTGCCATCACGATACCGTCAGCATACGGCCTTGAATATCCTGCGGCAGTACCTAACGCCATCCCGGCGATGATAGCCAAGATGCCAGCCGGAATGGAGATCGCGACCAGTGCGGTCGCGCCGTCAAGGAAGAGGTCTGTCGATGGTTCTGCCCATGGTCCCAGCCCAATCGGAGCGGCCTCGTCGGACGAGAACCACGGCCCCACAACTGCTAGCACGATGATGGCGATGAACACCGCGAGGGACACCACGCCGACAGGACTTCTGAGATAATCCCTGGCCAGTCGAATCAGTATTCCTCCGATTCTGCTGAACGAGAATGGAAGTTGATTAACTCGCACGCATGTCTCAGATGCGGCACTTTGCCGGTTTTCGTCTTCGCGAAGGCAGAGATCCAGTTTGCGCCTCGGCCTTATCAGCGTCACTACCGTTTCCATCGCAAAGTTCGCCGTGAAAACCATCATTGCCAGCAGGAAGAAGGACGCCTGCAACTGGAAGTAGTCCATTCTGTAGAGAGATTCCATGAAATACCATCCAAGACCGGGAAATTGAAACCACCATTCGGCAGATACGACAAAGAGCAAGGAAGCGGCGACCATAAACTGCATGTTCGGCAGGGCTGCGAACAGGCCCTCCCTCAGCGTCAAGTGGTTCGAGGACAGTGCAGCTGATGCCTTAGTCTGTCCGTCCTTGATGCATAGGATGAATGCTCCGATAGAGGCAAGGAAGATTGAGGCCAAAGGCATGATCAAGTGCTCGAGGTCGACTCCGGAGGACCCGATTGGTGCGGACCCTCTAAGCGGAAGCAGCCTCCACTCCATGGCGAGGTACCTCGAGAACAGCCATTGCCAAGCAAGGACGGGCAACGAGAACAATGCCAGAGGTGCAATAGACAGAGCCTGTCTGGTGATATACGACCTAACCCTCGACATGGCACGGCCAGCCAGAGATCCAATGACTATACATAGCGACAACGACACTCCGAATAGGACTAGCGTCTTCCACATCGCTGAGTAAGTGCGGTCACCTACATCGGATTGAGACCATGGGCTGGAGCCGAAATCGCCCGTTAACATATCGCCAATGAACTCGAAGTACTGCACGTACCACGGCTGCTCAAACATATCGATTACCTGTTCACTCCAATCCCTATACCAATCGGACGCCACGCTAGAATCGAAGAAAGGGCCCGGAAAGGTGGGAAGCGCCCACCGGATTGGATCATCAGGAAGTACTCGGAACAAGTAGAATTCAGCCGTTAGGATTACGAGAACACCGATGCCAAGAATCAGAAAGCGTCTCAGAATATACCAAGTGAATCTCTCCACGTCCCCACCGCCCCGAACCCATTCTTGGGACTGCCCTACTATCTATTATAAGATTGTCCTGGAGTGCCATGTCTTCGGAGCGTGGACGACTCCGTCTTTATGGCCTTTCCCGATACTGTGAATTCCTGTTTGGACACTGCTCTTGAATCTCATGTGCGATTCTCTCGACTTTATATGCCCTATATAAGCTGCAGCGGAAATCAGGCCAAAATACAGTGCATGCGCTTATTAATATATAATTATACATATATATTATGAACGCCATAAGAGGGCTGATTGCCATGTCGAAGGACGAAGACAAGGTCGTGAGAGTTGAACAACACACGACTTCAGATGGGAGGAAATTCCAGATTGCCCGAAAGTCCCGACCGGGGAGAAGGTGTCAAACGCCAGAATCTACCGGTGAGAAACTCGGATGCCCCTATTGCGAGGGAATTGATGAGGTGATATCCTACAAGGTCAGAAGCGGCCAGAAGGGTGAGAGAACCGTCAAGTCATGGATATGCCCAAAAATCGGCAAGATGCCTCTCAACATGAGCAGGAAATTCCAGGACTACATCGAGAGCATTATCATAAGGTCAAAATATGGTCAGAACGAAAAGGGAAGATCTGATTTACGAGCAAGTCTCAGGTATCCGAATTCGGAAAGAAGAATGGATGGAGTCTACCAAGAAGCCTCGGCGAGTACATCAAGGAACGCGGTAGAGAAATGGGAAGAACAATCTACCGCATATCAGACGAGGATGGTCTTGCATCACAAGATCGGCATCAACCATGATTAACTCCACTCAGGCCGAAGCGGTTACAGGCTTCGAGAATCCTACTCAACAAATGGTCAAATCTGTTCACTGGCTTACGAGATCACCCCGATATGTTGGGCCTCGGCAGAGATAACCTTTTCATCGCGATGAACCTTCTCGAAAAGAGATATTCGCCGGATAACGACTGTGGATGGTGGAGATGATTCTGAGGAGAAGTGTGCTCACTCTGGTGCTGTTCTCGCTGCTGATCGGAATGTCCTTCGTTACCGTACCAGCCGAGTCGATTGCCTCCCGGGACAAGTCTACGCACACGAACACATCTGCAGGGATGACACCCGAAGAAGAGTCGTTGCTGAGCGAGATTGATATCGACTATGCCTGGACTCATCTAGAGTACCTAGGGAGCCTGGGGGAGAAGGCTGCGGGTAGCCCTCTGGAATTATCCGCTCAGGAATATGTATACGACTGCATGATGAACATGGATCTCGACCGCCTAGAGATGGTGTCGTTCCCCACGAAAAGCTGGAAGCAGCAAGGAACCGCGATGAGGATAACATCGCCCGAGGTCGAGGACATCCAGACGACTACCTACGGCGGCTGCTATTCGATCTGGGGGACAGAGGATTGCGAGCCCTATTACTTCGGGAACTCCAACGGGGGAAAGAGCCTGATTGCCGAAGTCATGGATGTCGGCCGAGCAACCCTGGCCGAGCTCGAAGCGATAGGCGACCTCGGTGGCGCAATCGCGCTCGTATTCAGGGATGACAACGAAATTCCTTATCCAAGAGTCACCATAGAGGAGGTCGCGTTTCATGGGGCGTCAGCCGCGATATTCTACGGGTACTACGACCAGTATCCAGCACCGGACGGCATCAAGCAGGACAGTGTCGGGGGCTCTCTGCCTGCCTTCTCGATATCCAAGAATTCGGCTCAGCGCATCCAGGACCTCCTGAAGCACGATCCCGTCACAATCCAGATAGACGGGTCTGCAGACCTGTTCTCAGTCGAGAATGCGCAATCCACCAACGTCGCAGGCTACCTCTACGGCTCAGCCCACGCCGACGAATACATAGTGTTCTCTGCCCACGTCGATACGTGGTGGTCGGGAACCAACGATGACTGTTCAGGAGTGGCGGCGGTGCTCGAGTTTGCGAGGCTGTTCTCAGAGGCGAGGGCGCTTGGGTCCTATCAGAACGAGAGGACCCTTGTGTTCTGCTCCTTCGGCGCTGAGGAGTTCGGCGGACCTTCCGAGTGGTATGATTGGATCGTCGGGTCATATGAATTCGTGTGTTCTCATCCTGAAATCCTCGATGGTCTCGTACTGCACCTGAATGCAGACATGATAGGATCAGACAGGACGAACCAGCCATATTGGCTTGAGAATTCCCCTGAAATCAATGACTTCGTGAAGGCGGCGATTGCCGATTCCAAGGTCGATGCCACCTGGTGTTATCCAGTATACCCGTACACCGATTCGTGGTCGTTTACCGCCATCGGGGGAGGCTCGACCGTTTGGGCGGCATGGGTTGCGGATAGCGAACCGTACTACCATACTCAGCTGGATGACATCACGCAATCGAGCCCGGAGTCAATGAGCGACATGCTCAATCTCTTCGGACTGATGGCCACGAGATCTGACAGGACACTGGTGCTCCCAATTGATTTCATTCCCACTCTAAACTGGATTGTCAGCGGTCTGATGTCCCAGATTCCTTCCGTGCCGTCTGAGGCTGACCTGTTCGACAGGGTGTGCGAAGCCTTGGGAAGCCTCCGCGATCAGGCTATCCTGGTCAACGGCTATGCGAAGGATCTGCGCGATGCCTACGACGATGCCAGTACCGAAGAAGAGCGCGCATTGATTGCCGCGGAGGCCGCGGTTCTCAACGATGCGCTAATTGATGCCCGTCGAATCATCAACACATGGTCGATAGGTCAGGGCGGTTCGATGGGGTCGTGGGATGTCTTCGTTCGCACGGCTCAGCATGTTCACGACTACATCGGCTTGAACGATGCGATCACCGATCTTTCGAACGGCTCCACGAACAACGCCATCAGCGCGCTACAGAGTATTTACACCATGGAGTGGGCGCCGTTGTGCAGCCTTGAGACGTATGAACTACTGATGAGCTGGATGATAAACGACGAGATGTACTGGGCTGACGATTTCGATCAGCAACAGGCATACTTGAACGTCTATTGGGCCTATCTTGGGCTCCTGAGTGGAACCCTCTCCAACAGCGAGGCACGAAGCGTTCTCGAAGACATGAGAGACGACCTGCTGATTCCGTGGTTAGAAGAAGACATGCTTACTCTCGAGTGGGCGTGGACAGAAGCGTCAAATCGACTTGCCGAAATCCAGATTTGATGATTGCCGTCGCCTGTTCCGCGAAATGCTGCAGAGACAGGTCGCAAGTATGAGCTTTGATACAGCGAATACCCATTCCAACCGTCCGCTACAACACACATTAACTCTCGACTTCTGCAAATGCACTCAGTTAGACCTCCACGTGGTGATACCACGATTTTGCGAACTTGCCAGGAATGATTCACCACTATCTTCAATCCAAGAAGAGCATTGCAGATGATTCAGAGTCAGACCCGTCCTCGCCCACGGCTCCGCAATCGTGTGTGCTAATTTGAGCGACGATGAAAGATACATTTCAGTGCAAGATTAAAATGTGCGAGGGCCCGGATATTGACCCGGAATTTACCGGTGTTTAAAGGTCGGGGCTTGAAGAGTAAAGGTGGAATTCTTTGCTGGTAGAGATTTGGCCAGGTACTGGAGTCTGTCCACGGTGAGTGGAGACTCTAATTGCGAACCTCGGGTCCGCCTCCCGGCGCTTCTTCTATGCTGGTCGGAGCTTCTAAGCCCGTCCTCATCTTCATCACGAAGAACAGAATCAGACCGATGACGTTCCGACGGGTCGTATCCCATTATGAAGGACTGCCATCTGAACCCCCTCAAGGACCTACAAAGACAATATGTGTGTGTTCTGGCATCTTCCGTCGTGAGGAGGCGAAGCTGTCCGCCTTCGAGACCTCTCTTCACCAAGGAAATCACCTAGCTCTTTGTATTCAGAAGCTGCTTGGCGACTTTGACAGCTTCGCTGGCGTTCTCCGCAAAGCTGTCTGCTCCTATCTCACGAACCCATTCCTCGGTAACAGGCGCTCCACCCACCATGATCTTCACATTGTCCCGCAGTTTCTCAGAATCGAAAGCCCTAACGATGTCGTGCTGGATTGGGAGCGTCGTGCTCAGAAGCGCAGATGCACCCACTATGTCTGCACGCACTTCCTTCGCCTTCCTGAGGAACTCAGCGACAGGAACGTCCTTGCCAAGATCGTGCACCTCTAAGCCTCCGGCAATGGCCATTGCAGCGACTATGTTCTTGCCGATATCGTGTATGTCGCCAGCTACAGTACCTATCACTACCCTCCCAAACGGTTTCGTCTCAGCGTTGGTCTTGGCCATCTCAGGCTCCAACACTTCAGACATTGCGGTCTTCACGGCATCAGCCGCGGCCATGAGGTGCATCAGGAAGAACTCGCCCTCTTCGAACTTCTTTCCGATTGTCTCAAGCCCCTTACCCAGTCCGTCGGCGATTATCTCTGTTGGACCAAGTCCCATCTCCAAGCCTTTCCTGGAGGCCTGGACGACGACGTCTGCATCGAAACTCAAGACAGAGTTCGCCAGTTCATGATACATTGATTCCTTCGTCAATATCCCCACCTTCCTAGTGTTTCATACTGTCCTTCTTGATTGACTCTATCCGAGCTCGAACATCCGAAGGTATCGGTTCCACCTGATGATCCTTCAGAATCTTCCTGATCTCCTCTCTGACATTCTCGACCAGAGTCTTTCCTCCGGTCTTCTTCCATGAGTCGTATGAGAATGTCCGGTCCATGATAGAGTTTATACGATGCTCGCTCTCGAAGAATTTCAGTGAGTGCTTCAGGCCCAAGAATGATCCTCCATGCTTCGCGTTCTTTATCTCTTCCACAGCAAGAGTTTCATCGTCGACGCGAATGCCTCGCATGATCCTCTTGAGCATACCAATAATCTCATCGCATACCACGATAAGCTCCTGACTTCCGCTCTTCCCGGATTCGGTGAGACCGACGTCATGTATGAGGTTCTGGCCGCTCATAGCAGCGGTAGACAGGTTCATCGACGCCTCCACGAAGGCCTGAGCATCTAAGGTCTTTGAATCAGTACATCCTCCCGTGCCCCATATGGGCATCTCCAGGTGATGCGCCAATTGGGCTTGGGCGATGCCAAGCATCATGGTCTCGGCTGTGCCATATTGGCAGAGGGTAGTTCTCATGTTCATCGTCAGTGGCACGAAGCCGAACACAAACGGTGTTCCAGGCCGCGTGAACTGAGCTATGACATTGCCAGCAATCGATTCGGCCATACCGGCCACAATCTCCCCAGCAAGAGTTATGGGCCCGGTCGCGCCACAAATCGGAGCAGGGGCGGCTATCAGGGGAAGTCCCTCCTTCACCCATTCAATGAGTGCGTCAACATAATTCTCGCCGAATGTAAAAGGAGAGGTCGATTCGTCGTACATCGACACTATTGGCCTCTTCCTAAGTTCATCCTCCCCGCCAGCAATCAGCTGGGCGATCTCTATCTGCTTTCTAGTCACTCCAGAGCCGTGGTACGCGAATATGATTGAATGCTTGACAGTATTCGACATTACGGCATCCTGTTCGTACAAGCCCTGGACCTTGCGCGGAGCATCAAGAGGCGTGTAGAGACCCATCGAGTAGTCGATGTTCTCCATAGCATCGCAGATCCTGGCGGTCTCGGCCATGTCGGATGTTCTGCTGTTCCTTCTCTCACCAGTGTCCCTATCAACCAGTACTGTCGCTCCGCCAACGCTGCCGAAGTAAGCCTTCTTCCCCTCTATGAGAAAATCCTGTCGCTTGTCTCTTCCGCACAGCCTGATTCTCTTTGGCGCCCTCCTCAACGACTCTTCCACGATGTACTCAGGAAGGCAAGCTATGCCAGCCTTGAAGTCTACCGTCGCTCCGATATCCTTCAGAAGCCTTAGCGCGCCTTCGTGGTCGATCTTCACCCCGTGTGTTTTGAGAACACTCAGTATCGCCAGATACAGTCTGTCCAAATCCTCCGAAGACAATATCTTGAGCTGCCCGCCTTCGACACCAACTCTCAAGTCTCTCCCCCCTCTGTGCGCAACGAGCCTAATAATCTGACCCGTATAATACTTGCCTTTAAGAATGTGCGAGGGGCCGGATATTGACCCGGAATCTGCCGGTGTTTAAAGGTCGGAGCTTGAAGATTCAAGGTGGAATTCTTTGACAGTATGAATTGAGCCAGGGGCATCACTTCGTAATCTTGACATGTGCCGAGTGTCCCCTGAGACATCGTCCGAAGAACCACTGGATGAATGCGCTGTCATTCTCCTTCACTTGTGGCCGCTCATCCGCCAATAGGATTAGATTCACGGACAAACTAAGGCGGCGCCGCAGATTGCGTCCAAACTCTTGAGAAGAGGTCGGACACGTCTTGGATATCCTCATTCGCAATGTTCTCGTGGGCTGAACGACTGCCGCAGCAACCAATCGAATCCTGTGCGTTTGCATTGCGCGAATCGCAGCGACTTTCGATTCCCATCACGTGGATTTCTTGACTGGTCTAGCGTGGGAGATCCACAGCTTGCGCGTCTCATCTATTATCGCCGAATGGTGTGTCTCGGTGAAATCTACGGTCGTGCCGCACCTGTGCACGTATATCTTCGGCTCCTCCGTAAGTACTCCCGCGCTGTAGAACGGCTGAATGTAGTTCGAGAGAATGTAGTGAGAGTCCTGAAGGTCCTTGAGCGGATAAGAAGCGATGATCTCGTAACTCTTCTCGAGGATGGCGATTGCCTGATGCCACCAGTCAGGGCCTGCGATAGAGGCTTTCTCCTTGAAGGAAACGGGGCGGTCGAACCTCAAATACACTTGCATGAGCCGGTCGAAAGCAAGCGAGTTTATCGACGGCATCGCCAATCTTGTGTAGAGCCCTTTTTTCATAAGTCTGTTTCTCATCTCGGTTATGCTAGCCCTTGAACGTTTGAAGGTCGCAGCCATGTCCCTGTCGGACTTCGTCGGAAACGATATGAGCTCCGAGAACAACCGTGCCTCCCTCGGTGTGAGTTCCACTTTTTCCGGTTTCCGGATTCCGAAAGAAGCGGGCGCGACTTCTGATTGGTCCAGCGTCCAGATCCTATTGAGACTTGGGGCGTAGTTGTATTCGAGCGTGCATCTGGTCGTCTCGAACGGAAACACCGAGTGGCTCAGATTCACCGGGCGAACATCGTTCCTTGTCAGAAACAGGCTCAAATCGTCTAGGAACTTCGACAGCACCGTGTAGCTCTCGAATATCCCTAAACAGCCAAGATAACCATCGCCAGTGAAGGCGTCGAATATCCGAGGGTAATTGGCGAAGAACGCCCCATACGCCGAGACGGGGACTTGCTTCTTCAACGAAGGGTTGGAGTACATGTGAATATCAGCGGCAAATTCGAAACCGAGCTTGTGGTACGCCGGAACGTTGGAAAAGACCAGATACCCTCGGCTCAGCAGCTTCCTCCTGTTCTCACCAGCAGTTGACTCTCTCATGCCAACCCTCTCGGCTACCGCAGCGTCGGTTCTCGTCGCATCTTCCGTCAGAGCGAACAGCACTAATTTCTCATGCTTAGTCAAAGCATCCTGAATCATACCGCTTGGACTCCAGCCTTCACGAAACCACATATATGATAATAAACCCACCTTCAGACAGGCTTCCGCCGCTCGGTTTCCAACGGATTGGAATGGCACATTCATGCTGGCACTTGCCTACGCTTTGCCGGAAAACATGCCGCGGGCTGTCGTGCAGTCGGAAAAGGTTTGGGAATCCTGCCCGTTTGGTGGCGCGGCAATTCTTCTCAGAGATTTGGTCAGATTCGAAACCCCTTTCATGTCGCCTCGTCAATCTGGAAGCGGGATTGAAGCGCGGACTTAGGGGAGTTGTGCGCTCTTGAGTGAAGACTTCCGGTGAAGTGGCCGGGCAATTGACGTGAGTCAAAACCCAAGGACAGATAGGACAGGGGGAGAAGTACAGTCATGGACGACGATGTACTCCGCTACTTAGACATGGATTATGCTATGGGCGTAGTGTCCTCCCTTCGTAACATCGGAACTGCAAAGGACATGCAAGGAAGATACTTTGGCTTCCGAGGAGCGGGCAGCAGATCTGCGAAGGAGGCCTCGCTATTCGTCAGGGACGAGATGACACGGATCGGTCTCGAAGATGTGTCGGTCGAAGAATTCCCGGTCGACAGTTGGGAGTTCAAGGGCGCCTGGATTGATGTGCCTGGCCTGGGAAGGATGCAGGCAGCATCATTCTCCGGATCTCGAAGCACCGATGGAGAGATCACTGCCGAGATCGTCGACCTAGGCAACGGTCGGAAAGCGGACTACCATGGCAAGGACGTCGAGGGCAAGATAGTCCTGGTGAACTGGCATACGAATCACGATGTGGGCTGCATAGTGATGGAGGCCGGGGTGCAGGGCGCAGCCGCGGTTGTGTTGACCACGTACGATAGCCTCTACGGAAAGGCTGAGGGCGCACTCCAATGTCATGATGGAATCTTCAAATCCACATATCCTCCCGTCCTGTCGATATCAGGAAGAGACGGACTTGCGATTGCCCACCATCTGAAGCGTTGCACGACGGACGTCAGAGCCACTGTTCAAAGCGACATACTTCAGACTTCAAGAGAGGATGGTGGTTCAGGGATGAACGTCGTGGGATATCTGCCTGGCGAACGATGGGGTTCTGAAGACGACGAACTCCTGATAATCGGAGACCATACGGACGCATGGTTTTTCGGTGCATGCGACAACAATACGGGCGTTGCCGCCGTCTTGGTGCTTGCGGACGCATTCAAGCGCTATTACGAAGAAGTAGGGTCCCGTCCGCGAAGGACCATGGTCTTCATCGCCCACGAAGCTGAGGAGTCCGGGGCGTTAGACACATACTACACGTGGCTATGGGGGGCCTGGTATGCCATCGCAAACCACCACCAGGATTGGGTTGGCCGGGCCGTCGCAGGCCTGTTCGTTGACATAGTGGGATTCAGAGGTCATCCACTGTCGCTGGAGATGACGCACGAATTGGCGAGATTCACGAACGATGTGCTCAGAAGGCACTCCCGCAGGCTCCCTCACGGCTATGATCTGCGCAAACCTTGCACCCTCACGGATCTTTGGCCATATGCTATCTCGGGGATTTCATGTGTCACGTTAACGGACTGGAGCGAGGACTACCTCGCTAATTACTACCATAGTCAATACGATGACCTTGAGGTTGTCGACAAGGAGTGTCTTCTAGCAGCATTCTCCGTGCTCGCAGATATGGCTTTCCGTCTGGCGAATTCGACGGTCCCGCCCCTCGACTTCGAGGAGACTGCAAAGAGGATGAACGCCTCATTGAAAGGAGAAGGCGGCAATAGCTTGGCCCATCTCAGATCGATCGACATCAAGAGGAATTGCGATATAGCCTCTTCGCTCGATAGACTCAATTCTTCATGCGAAGTTTTCCTGGAACGCTCGGCCACACTGAAGAAGACACTAGACGCTGAACCCAGAGATGATATGCTTCTGCGCCAGATCAGCCGCACGCTCATTGAGATTCAGGCATCTCTAGGGAGCGCTCTGGTGGCGATGAAAGCGTCCGGCGAGAGCGGATTTCCCCACGAGCAAAGCGTGCTCGATATCGTCCAGCTGGACAATGCTATCGAAGCGTTGCGAGCGGACGACGTCGAACCCGACAGACTGGAGCGGGTTATTGAATCGCTCTCCCATGTTGGCCTGGCGGGGATGTTCTCGTACGTCTCCGAGGAAACATACAGAGAAGCGTACGAGCTCGTCTGTGGCAGCGGCATGGCTTCGTGGGGAACGGCATCACATCTATTGCCAGCAGTTGATGTATGGCAAGAGCACAAGCGCCTTTGCGATATCAAGGAATCAGGTACGTTGTCCGATACAGACATGGACGAGATATCATCCAGTCTCTCAGACAAGCTCGTCAATTCCGCATCGCCGAATCTGCGCAGAAGCATTGAAACGATGCTGGATGGGCTGGAGAATGCTAATGAGGAGATGCGCAAGCTCATCTCCCTAGCCATCAAGAAAGGGGGAGATAGATGAGGCGCGGACAGACTGCGATGGCTCTTACGAATTGGGTCAATGGCCAACGCAGTGTTATGAAGACTGGAGTTTCCCGCCATATCAACAAAAAATCAAAGTATCAGCGTAGCCATCGGTTGTTGCTCATCGGTCGTGGGGACTGTCTGGGCCAGAGGGGTCTGGAATCGAAAGCATGTCGATTCTCAGGCCGGAAACAGACAACTCGAGGAGTGGGGGGATAGGTATGACGTCTGTCAGTGGAATCAGGAGTCTGAAGGCATCGTTGTCTGTCGCTATGACTGCAACGCTTCTTCTGACATCGCCAGGCATATTGGGCATGGCAGTGGCAGAGAATGGTGATGCGGACGAAAGGCCAAAGACATCTCTCAAGATTGGCTCGATGTGGCCAATAGACAGCCTCAACCCGTTGCTTGGTGCGAACTCGAATTCGTTCCTGTTCTATGGGTTTCTGTATGATACACTGTTTGCGCCAGATATGGAACTGAACAAGAGTAACCTTCTTGCCACGGACGCCCGAATGGTGTCGCTCGATGACCCGGAGATGATAGCCGAAGGGCTTCCTTACGGATCGGTGTGGGAATATGACATCACAAGGAATGCCAAATGGCACAACGGCGAACCGGTAACTATTCAGGATGTCGTCTGGAACATCAATGTCCGCTGCGACAATTTCAAGGAGATGTGGTCTCCCCAACCGTACATGTTCACGACAGAGAGAGCGGAGGCCGTGGACGAGGACACTGTCAGGGTGTACTTCTTTGACAGAGATACTGGAGAGCCTGCCCCTTCTGCGATTGGAGACTGGTGCTGGATCCACCTCCTCCCCAAGCAACTCTTGGAGGACATGGGACCGACTTATCTGAGCTTCGAATGGAATGGTGTGTTTGAAGGCAACGATCCCCCTATAGTGGGCACTGGACCGTTCATGGCCACGCCGACTATACTGGAAGACTGGAAAAATGGAAATGAGATGACGCTTGTCAGAAACCCAGACTACTTCTGGAACGCGGAACGCGGCATGGAAGTCCAGTTCGACAAGGTCATCTTCAAGTTCTACGACGACGCAACGGCTATGAGGCTGGCACTCATGTCAGGGGACATAGACATTGCCGAATTCCCGACCGAGACGTTCAAGGCAATAGAGGATGGCGTCGAATCCGGAGACATCAAGAACATCGACACTTACAGCGGGACGAAGATACAGCAAGTCTGGACACAACTCGCATTCAACATGATAGAAGACGGCCCGAACCCTTCGAGGCTCGACCCTGCCATAAGACAGGCCCTCGCCATGGCCACCAACAAATCGTACATTGTCGCTAACTTCTACAACGGCTATGCGGAACCTGCGACGACCTCTATAGCTCCGATAAACAAATGGCATTACGAACCGACACCAGAGGAGAGGTTGGATTTCGACCTTGATGCGGCCAATCAGCTTCTAGAAGATTCGGGATACCTCTACCCTTCATCATCTGCAGAGTATCGTGTCTGCACGGCGGACAGCCTGGCAGTCAAGGAAGGATGGGTGGACGAGGGGACGGAGTTGGATTACTGGATGCTGGTGAGGCGGGAGTTTCCTGAGGAGAAGTTGGTCGCGAGCTATCTTCAGGATATGTGGAAACTCGTTGGAGTGAAGACGCACTACGATGTCGTCGATGAGACATACCTGGCGACCATATGCTATGGTTTCACGTTTGACACCTTGATGTGGTATTGGGCGGGATGCATCGATCCCAATTACCAGCTGTATTGCCAGTCCAAGTATGCATGGGGAGGGTGGACCGACAACAAGTACGCAAATCCCGACTATGACGAGAATTTCTCTCTCCAAGCACACACAATCGACCCAGAAGAGAGAGAAGTGTACGTCGACAACTGCCAACGAATCCACTACCGGGATGTCGCCAACCTTGAATTCGTCTATCTGAACCAGACCTACGCATGGAGAACTGATACGTTCACAGGATGGGGTGACTGGGCGGAGGAGCCCGGGCTGTCGTTGGAGAACTTCTGGACTGGAAACGAACTCTTCTTCAGACTCGAACCTCTCGGGGACGACACCAGCACATTTGATGCGCAATCAGCTGCTGTGGTCGTAGGGGTATTGGTAGCTGTTATCGCAGCTGTCGCGGTGTTGATGCTGAGGAAGAGGAAACGAGGTGACAGGAGCAGCAGAATCGGGGAGTAACTGTCCATATGACTGGGACGCGTTGACACAGACCTAATGCAAATGGTCAAGGAGAGAGTATGAACAAGAGGAAGTTCCTGGCGAAGAAGATGGTCTTCCTGGCAATCACATTGTTTGCCATCCTCACTACGAACTTCATCCTCTTCCGCGTGATGCCTGGAGATCCAGCGTTGGCCTTTCTTCCAAAAGGGGCTTCTGAAGAAGTCATCGATATGGTCAGAGAGGATATGCACCTCAACGATCCTCTGAGCGTCCAGTTCTATCACTACATCATCGATACGATCAAGCTGGACTTCAGCGTCACCACCGTATACCCTCCAGCTGGCACTGAGGTCGTCGACATCGTGATGCCAAGAATGTTCAACACCTTATTGCTCATCGGAGTCGGCCTCATCATCGCGATAATGGCCGGTGTGTGGCTCGGAAGATTCGCGGCATGGAGAAGGGGCGAGGCCGCCGACACTTTTGCGATGACTTTCACGCTTCTATTCTACACGATGCCCACATTCATACTCGCGCTCGCTCTTCTGATATTCTTCTGCGGCAACCTTGACTGGTTCCCGCTTCAGGGAGCCTATGGCGAGCTGCCATTCGTCAGCAATCCTCCTCGATACTCGGATATGAGTCTGCTGGAGAAAATCGTGAGCAGGAGCTACCACATCGCCATGCCCGTGCTCGCCTTCAGTCTGCAGATGATGGCGGACTTTATGCTCATCATGAGGAATTCCCTCACCGACGTTCTGACCGAGGATTACATCGTCACTGCCAAGGCCAAGGGGTTGTCGCATCGGCAGGTGATGAACGACCATGCCATGAAGAACGCCATGCTCCCTGTCGTTACGGTGATTGCCCTGGCAATGGGCTGGGTCGTAGGAGGCGAGATAATGGTCGAGATAATCTTCTCCTACGAAGGTATCGGCCAGCTTACCTGGGCTGCGGTCGAGGCACGCGACTACCCGTTGCTTCAGGCTCTGTTCCTGATACTTGCGGTAGGTGTTCTCATAGCCAACATGATCTCAGACATCGTCTACGTCTACATCGATCCGAGGGTGAGCCTTTGATTCGCCATCCCGATGGAGGGCTGCAATGAACTGGCTCGCGCTCTCGGCACTGTTGATTGCTACGGCTGTCGTATCGGTCTGGATGATCAGGAAATGGCACCGTGACAAGGTAATCCTGACGCCGACTGAGAAAGAGAGACTGATGCTGAAGCTTACTGAGTGGAGAGCCTCATGGGACATGTTCAGAGGCAACAAGCTCGGTTTCTCCGGCTTCGTTATCCTTATCGCGTACATCATAATGGCGCTGTTCGCTCCGTGGATAGCGACTGTGGGAGACCCTATGGAGACCTCGAATCAGGAGCCTGAGCATGCCGATTGGGACAACCCACACTCACCTACACTTGCGCCTTCACCGTACACGGGATTTGTCCATCCGTTTGGCACCGACAACATCGGAAGGGACGTCTTCAGCATGACCCTATTCGGAGCCAGGGCATCCATGGCTGTAGGCCTTTTCGCCACTCTGATATCGGTCACTGTCGGTGTGACCGTGGGCCTGCTGGCAGGATACTTTGGGAGGTACTCTGACGAGATTCTGATGAGGTTCACGGATTACTTCCTTGTCTTGCCGTGGTTCCCTTTGATGATAATACTCATGACGGTCCTCGGACAGACCTTCACGAACGTGATAATCGTCATAGGCATCACGAGCTGGCCATCCACTGCCAGGATAGTCCGGTCACAGGTCCTGACGGTTAAGGAGAGAGCGTTCATAGAGAGGGCTAGGGCCATTGGCGCCGGAGATGCCCATACCATTCGCGTACATGTGTTCCCGAATGTCCTACCACTCGTCTTCGCGAACACCGTCCTCCTCATATCGATCGCGATATTCACTGAGGCGTTCATAGCCTTCTTCGGACTAGGTGACCCGGATATGGTCAGCTGGGGGACTATACTCGAGAACGCGTACTACTTCGGAGCTTTCGACACAAACGCTTGGTGGTGGGTCACGCCGCCCTCGATCGCAATAAGCCTCTGCGTCCTGTCGTTCGCGATGGTCGGATACGCTCTAGACGAGATCTACAACCCCAAACTGAGGAGTAGGTGAAAGAATGCATCTATCGATGTTGACAGACGAAGACATAGAGACGATAGATGGCGCCTCAATCCAGATACTCGAGAACACGGGCGTCGCCGTGTATGAACGTCAGAGCCTTGACATCCTTGAAGAGAACGGCGCGAAGATAGACCGAAGGACGTCTAGGGTCCGTATGCCGGAGAGGCTCGTGAGAGAGTGTATGGACAGACTCCCTGGGAAGATCATCCTTGCTGGAAGAGACGACTCCAAGTCCTTGACGCTTGGTTCCGGCGAATCGATGTTTCTCAGCTCACTTCAAGGAGTCGAGGTACTTGACCATGAGACGGATGAGATCCGCCCTTCAGTACTCTCCGATATCGCTATGTTCGCAAGAATCGTCGATTACCTTGAAAACGTCGATATCTACGGAGTCACAGTCGTAGCGCACGATGTCCCTGGCGAAGTTCATTACCTCAAGGAACTCGCGACAGCGGTCGAGAATACCGACAAGCATGTAATCCACAGTTGTCGCGGCGGAATGATGACGAAGGGATTCGTCAGGATTGCGGAACTCGCCTCAGGTGGTTCTGATGCGCTGGCTAAACGACCGGTAGTGTCCTTCTATGGATGCCCTGTCAGCCCCCTACAACTGGATCGGCCGAACACTGAAGCCATGGTTGAATGCGCCAAGGCTGGGATGCCTTTCACGGCGCTGAGCGCAGCGATGGCAGGTGCATCATCGCCGATGCCTCTAGCTGGCACGCTCGCGCTCCTCAACGCGGAGATACTCGCGTCGACAGTGATATGCCAGCTCTTCAACCCTGGGACGCCTGTGATTTACGGGTCAGCATCGTCCATAATGGACATGCGGACTGGTGTGATGGCTCTTGGCGCGCCGGAACGAGCGATTATCAACACGAGCGCCATCGAACTCGCCCATCACTACGGCATGCCTTCATGGTCCAGCGGGCTGACAACCGACGCGAAGATGCCAGGTGATCAGGCGATGATGGAGAAGGTGATGACATGCTTCCCGCTTCTGCTTGCCAACTCAGACATCATCATCGGCCCTGCCATGCTCAGCTCTGCCATGATGTACAGCCCCGAACAGTTGGTGATAGACAACGAAGTCGTGGGAGCCTTGCGGAGAGTCAAGAAGGGCATGATAGTGAACTCGAGAACTATCGCACTGGAGTCCATCCAACAAGCCGGCCCCGGCGGTGCCTATCTTGGCATGAGGCAGACTCTCGAGCATTTCCGTAGTGATATCTGGATGCCCGCGCTCGCAGACAGGAACATCTTCGAGAACTGGCAGAAAGGCGGCGAACGTGATCTCAAGGACGCCGCCAAGGAAGCGGTGAGGAACATTCTGAACGTTCACGCGCCGCAACCACTGGACGCGGAGCAGAGGGGAGAGATAGAAGGCGTGATGAAGGAACTGGGAGGGATGAATTGATGCATCTATCGATGTTGACAGAAGAGGATATCGAACAGATAGACCGTGCCTCGATCAGCATATTGGAGGACACAGGAGTTGCGGTATACGAGAAGGAGAGCCTTGACGTCCTGGAGGGCGGCGGAGCGTGTGTCGAAAGGAGCACTTCGAGGGTCAAGATACCAGAGAAGCTCGTAAGGGAGTCACTCGAACGCCTGCCGAAGAAGGTGACCCTTGCAGGAAGAGACGAAGCGAGATCCGTGACGCTTGGAGCTGGCGAATCACATTTCATGAACTCCCTTCAGGGCATCCGAGTTCTAGACATCGATACAGGGATGACGCGTCCTTCTATGTTGCAGGATGTCGCGATGTTCGCCAGACTTGTGGACTATCTCGACAAGATTGACATATTTGGAGTCACCGTCGTAGCGCATGACATTCCTGGCGAACTGCACTACGTGAAGGAGCTCGCGACTGCAGTGGAGAATACCGGCAAACATATCATACACGGCTGTCACGGGACTAGGATGACGAAGGGCTTCGTGAAGATTGCAGAGGTGGCCTCAGGCGGGTCGGAGGCGCTCGCCAGACGGCCAGCGGCATCAAGCTTCGGATGTCCCGTCAGCCCATTGCAGTTCGACCGTGCGAACACTGAATCGATGGTCGAGTGCGCCAAGGCGAGCATGCCGTACACTGTCCTTAGCATGGCGATGGCTGGCGCGTCATCCCCTATGCCGCTCGCAGGCACCTTGTCCGTGATAAACGCAGAGGTCCTTGCAGGAGCGACAATCTGTCAGCTTCTCAATCCCGGAACACCTGTGATATACGGATCCGTATCGTCCATAATGGACATGCGGACAGGCGTGATGGCTCTTGGCGCGCCGGAACGCCCGGTTATCAACACAGCGGTGGTCGAGGTCGCGCACAGTTACGAGATGCCTGTCTGGGTGGGCGGGATGAGCACGGACGGGAAGAAACCTGGAGAGCAAACCATGATGGAGAAGGTCATGACGGGTCTCCCCCCCCTTCTCGCTGGCGCAGATATTCTGTTTGGCGCTGCACTGTTGAGCTCGGCGGTGGTCTATAGTCCTGAGCAACTGGTCATTGACAACGAGGTTGCCGGCGCTCTCGACAGAGTCAGGAAAGGGACGAAGATAGACTCTGAGACGGTCGCTCTTGATGCGATCAACAAGGCAGGTCCGGGAGGAGGCTTCCTTGGAATGAGACAGACATTGGATTACTTCAAGAGCGATGTCTGGGTACCGAGATTGATCGACAGAAATGTGTACGAAAATTGGGAAAGAATTGGCAGGCCAGACATGAGGTCTATAGCTCGAGAGAGGGCGAGAAATATCCTTGATGAGCACTCTGCAAAACCGCTTGAAGATGAACAGAAGAAGGAGATAGACATGATCGTGAAGGGGTGCTCCGAATGACAGCAGAGAGCATAAGCCCCGACTTGACGCGAGGAGGAAATTGAGATGTCGGAACGAGATACAGCTAGTGGGCAAGATATGGTGGTCGCGACGTCTGCTGGGACTGGGGAGCCAACAGAGCAGCCATCGCCAAGGAAGGAGGAGGGCAAGAAGAAGCCATGGGTCATTGTCATCACTATCGTCATTGTCGCGGCCCTGATTGGAAGCGTAGCGTACGTGATGACGACTATTGATGAGGACGACGGCGCGGGAGACATCGAGCTGATTGTCACCATGTCGCCGGACCCGATTCCGAACGTGCCAGCTGGGACATACCGATCGCTGTCTGTCACGGTTCTCGCAAATGGAGTGCCTGTCGACAAGACCAACGGGGTGCAGTACTCATGGTCCGTGGCTCCGATTTCACTGGGATCACTGGACTTCTTCGCACAGGCCAATACGACTTTCACCGCCGGAGTCGAAGCCGGTGAGGGCGTCGTAGAATGTGAAGTCACATACGAAGGAGAGACGGCGATTGTGAACTCTACGGTAGTGGTGGAATCGCCTTTCCTTGACTCGGTGAGCGTCACGCCTTCTACGAAGACTCTCTTGGTCGATCAGGAATGGAACTTCACCGCGACGGTCATAGATACGATTGGAGAGGTGATAACGGACGCGATGATTGAATGGACTGTAGCCGGGATAGACGTCGGGGATTACGTGCTGAACACAACAACTGGATCAGCAGTCTCCTTCTCAGCGTCGGTGGAGGCAGATGTTAGCCTCAACGCTACTGCTACAAGAGGCGAGGATATTGTCTCAGGGTCTGCGGCCATCATCGTGACATCTGAGCCGACGGATATCAGAACTGTCGACTACCTGTGGTATGGCATGTTCGAACCAGAACTCGGACCGTGGTACGAAGACAGGTGGAACTCATACGGCCAAGAGTATGCTCTTACTGATAGCTATCCGTACCTCTATCTCTGGTGCGGTGACCCGCATAGCCTCGATGGGGACATATGGATCTACGGTATGATGCGCATGAACATCACTGGGAGAAACATGCCCGAGCTTAACATGAACGACAATCCAGAGTTCCTCCCTCAGTTCGGAGATACGGCTGGAGGAGTCGCCGAACTGGATTGGGATCTCCAGTACATAACCAGGGAGGAGGCTGATGCGAAACTCAGCCAGAACGCCTACAAGTGGTACGATGGATATTACATCGGATGGTCCGGAACAATCACATTGGATGAGCAGGCGGCCAAGAGCGTCCTAGGGATTACAACGACGCAGTTCAATGATTTCAGTACATGGTGGACATCGAACTCAGGCCAGACATCTACAGATTGGCAGGAATGGTTGACGGATGAAGCTGGGCCTGGGAGACTTGACATTTTTCCGATGTACCTCTACAACCTCGAGTTCGTGTATTTCGATATTGACGCCGAGAAGGTAGGAGAGCACATCGTCGTCACCCTCGACACAATCAGTTGGGGGATGGAGGCATTGATGACGCGCTGGATGCGCGAGGCCTTCATGCCGACAGAGTGGTACTTCGACGACTTCAGTCTTGTTGCCTCAATAGGCCCTGAGATGACAGATCTGGATGTCGATACCGCCATCCAGTTCGCCGTATACGCAGAGGTGTCGCAGGAGGATGATGGAGCCCTAGTTTGGGGATGGGAGGGACTGATGCAGGACTACTTCCCTTCGGACTCGGAACATCCCGAATCATTGTTCGACCCGTATGATGGAAAGGAGTACGTCGTCTGGGGACCAGGCAACGAGTATTTCGGAGAGCTCACGGAATACGCGTACACACCTGGGGCATGGAACCTCAGTGATGGGGAGACGCTCGTGTTCGAGTGGCCTGCTGGCGACCAGTTGTTCTTCGATCACGACCCGGGCAACACAGACGGGTTTGTGCTGAACACCGACGAGCTCATGGCTCCGATGACTGTGGTGTACACAGAACCGCTGCCTTCAGAGATGCCGAGCCAGATGACGATAGACCAGGACGCGAGGCAAATCGTGTATACCGGGCCATTTGACATGTGGGCATGGTCCAGGGATCAGACGACGCACCAGAACCTGTCCGACGAATGGGACAGACTCGGAGGATTGATGCCATGGGGTGTTCCCATGATCGAGTTCAAGGCAGACATTGGGGGACTGCAGGCCGCCGAGTTGGACGACCGGGACGATACCGTCGTAGATGAACCTGATTCATGCTCGCAGGCGATCTCAACGGCGCCCGATCTGACGACAGACGATGCAGGTGATGAGGTCAAGGCAACAGTACGAAGACCAGCCGAAGGCGATTGACCACCCTTGTGCCAGATGCATAACGGCGCTTAGAGGCGTGTACACGCGCCTTTCGGGCGAACCAGCTGCGCCCATGAGCATCGCTTCTCATAGTGCTGATTGCATCGAGTGACTTGTGTGTCGAGCGGTTCATCCATTCGAGCATTGCTCGAGGCGGGATGAGGCGATGTACAGGAACCCCAGGGTGGCCATCGCTTGGCCGTCTTCCCAGGGGGTGTGGGCAGTACCACTTTTATGCCATTTCGTTCTCACGCCGCAGAATGTCTACGGCTTGGAGACTCATCCAACAGAAGGCCGACCAATGGCATCGAATGACCAGAGTTTGCCTTCATGGCTGAACCTTCAACCTTTCTCGTAATCGCTGAGGATCGAGTCGCCTTTCTCGATCAATGACCTGTCCAGTTCGGCTACCACATGCTCCGATAGGAGATTCCTGACTATGGCTCTGGCCTCAGGCACCATGGTGCGCGAGTGAGTTGCCTCCCATTTCAGGATGCTCTCATCCCGATTGAAGACGGACTCTCTGAAGTTATGAAGAGTATGCAGATGTGCGATGAATGTGCCACCTTGGCCCACATCCTTCAGCACATCGAATGCAATGGATTGCTCATTGACTTCCACCCTGCGAAGCGACGGGCGGAAGTTCCTCCAAGTGTACGCGTCGATGACTACCTGCTCAAGCGATGCGCCTTTTGCCCCATCCAACAATCCGAATCCGGACGTGAGGTCCACTGCGGAGAAGACCTCTGCGCCGTAGCTGAGAATCTCGGAGATCGACATAGAAACGCCTGGTTTGGTGTCGTTGCACAGCCCCCAACCTCCGCCCATGAATGGCAGCCGGTAACGCCGTGCGAGCTGCCCCAATCCCGCGGTGAGTAGAGGAGCTTCCGCGGGACCTGAGGGTACCGAACCCGTCCTCATATCTCCTGGGGTTCCGGCGGAACTGTAGACGAATGGAGACCCCGTGCTCGCAGTCTGCGAGATGACGAGGCTAGCAAGATTCTCGACGTTGATGACGGTGGCGGTGCCCGCGACTGTGACTGGCGATGTGAATCCCGACATCGGCATCGTAATGCTCACGATAGGTATGCCCGCTCTAGATAGCTCTACCTGGGCTTCCGCAGCGCCTTTCTCGAAGGACATGGGAGATATGGGAGAGCACACAACCGAGAACAGCGGCCTGCCTCTCAGCTCTTCCCTGCCTCCTGCAACAAGGGCAGCGATCTCAATCTGGACCTCGGCATCTCCGGCATCGATTACCTCAACCTGCTGCACATGTTTGCTTGTGTTCTGCAGAGATGTCCATAGCTGATGCGCTGCATGAGACCTGTCAGGAACGTCCATGGGAATGACAGGAGTGAGGAAGAAATCGACTGAATCGATTGCGTCTGCCAGCCGTGCGAAATTCGCAAGATCTGCTCTGGTAGCATTCCTCCTCTCTTCCGTCTCCAAGTCCGTCATGTAATTGGCCAGGCCGGTGGTACCCGCGTAAGGCACCCCATCAACGGGCACCTTCATGTCGTGCCTAGAATCCCGGGCGGCAAGGGTGAATTCCTGCGGAGATGTTCGCACCGCCTCGTTGACCATATCCTCCGGGATACGTGCAACCATCCGATCATAATCCACATTGGCACCAGCACCCTCCAGCATTTTGAGCACTCGAGGGCTCCTTACGAGCACACCCAAGTCCTGGAGACATCTCACAGATTGACCATGAATCATATCTTCTTCTTCACGCGACAGGAATCTTAGTTGGGCACGAGCCACGCAGACTACCTCCAAGCCTCCCTGCTACTGTAATAGAAAGCAACTCGCCGTCGTTTCCACTATAGCTACATCATACATAAGCATGACCATTGCCTCCATAACACTCCCTCCGCTTCTCAATCGACTTGCCTACACCTTCTCTCCTCGCGCCCCTCTATCTGAAGTTCCGTTTGAATATAAATACATTATACGACATTAAAATGTGCGAGGGCCCGGATATTGACCCGGAATCTACCG
>JAOTTD010000008.1 GCA_029864565.1 Thermoplasmata archaeon
ATGCGAGACCGTAAATCATCGAGTAGAGTATTCCACCGTGGTTCTCGCGTACACCGCAGAGCCCATGCATGCCGTCGGATATCGAACAACGATGGGGGCACAGAAGGCATCGGACATTGTCCCCCTCGGGTTCATAATGGCTCGCCTCATGACTGGCGCGATCTGAAGTGCTCATAGCCCAGATTCTCCAGCTTCTCCCTCTTGCCGTCATCGATAAGGATATTCTCTTCGCCACTGGTCACCTTGCCGATGACCGTGAACGGGCAATCGGCCTCGATTGCCATTCTTTCGAGTTCGCCTTCCGCTTCGCGCCTGGCTGTGAACAATAGCTCATAGTCGTCACCGAAGTTGAGGACCAGTGATTTCTGCCTCTCGAGATCGTGGAATGCCATTTCAACCTCCTTCGCCTTCGGAATACGAGAGTAGTCTATTTCGTATGTGAGGCCGGAGTTTCTAGTGAGTTCGAAAATTGACGACGATAGCCCATCAGAAATATCCATGCAGGAAGTGACAGAGCCGGACGACGCAAGGAGCTTGGCTTCCGCGAGCCGCGGCCAAGGCCTTTTCAACACCCCCTCGGCCTCGTTGAGGCCCAGATTTCGCTTCATCGAATAGAACCCAGCGCCTGCCATGCCTAGTTCTCCTGAGACAACCACAAGGTCCCCTGGCTTCGCCCCTTTCCTCAATAGGATCTCGTTCTTAGGGACCTCTCCGATAGCAGTTCCACAAAGTGTGAGCGCTTCATGTTCCTTGGTGTCGCCGCCCACTATGGATGTGCCGAAACGCTGAGCGCAGTCGTTCATTCCATCGACTAGCTGCTCGAGAAAATCCATCGGATGGCCTCGCGTGATACCAATGGCGGTCACTAATCCAATAGGCCTTCCGCCCATGGCTGCGATGTCACTCAGGTTTACCGCTACGAGGGTCCAGCCGATATCGTAAGGGTTCATGCCTTTCGGTACGTGGGTCTTCGCCGCCATCATGTCAGTGGTTACAAGAAGATACCGATCTCCGATATCGATCGCCGCGCAGTCGTCGCCGATTCCCACGTCCGCCTTGCTGCTGACTATTCCATCGATTATCCTTATGGCTTCGCGCTCTCCCAGCGTGCCGAGAGTCTTCACGGCTAAGAGAGACCTCTATGTCGTAATTAAGCCTTTTCAGCCGATGGGGCGAGTTCCCGGCATACCGTGACAAACCTTAACGTACTAATACACGGACCAGTATTCTTGGCCGGTAGTCCGACATGAAGATACAGGTGCCTTTTGGGGAAGGGGTCGAAACCGTAGACGTCCCTGAAGATTCCATTGGCGAGATTGTCTTTCCCAACGAACTTCAGATGAAGGATGAGGAAACCCTCTTGCTGGACGCTCTGTCGAACCCGCTAGGCTCGAGAGGATTGTCGGAATTCCTCAAAGGGGCAAAGGATGTGGTAGTCATAGTGAACGACGCCACCAGACCCACTCCCACTGCAATGATTCTTAACCAGATAAACTCGCAACTCAAGGAGTACGATTTCAAGGTCGTAATCGCTACCGGCATGCACAGAGCACCGACTGAAGACGAGTACCGTTTCATCTTCGGGGAAAGACACGAAGACTTGAGGCCGCATGTTCACCCGCACGACTCCAAGAACGGGGAGACGGTTCGCCTGGGGACGACGAAGAGGGGCACAGAGGTCAGACTCAACAAGATGGTAATGGAAGCCGACAAGATCATCGTGATTGGAAGTGTGGAACCTCACTACTTCGCTGGGTACACTGGGGGGAGAAAGGCTTTCCTGCCAGGAGTCTCGGCATACGGAACCATCGAACAGAATCACAAGCTGGCGCTGAGCATCGAGGCACAGGCACTCCGTCTGGAAGGGAACCCTGTCCATGAGGACATGAAAGAGGCTATGACATACCTTGAGGAGGAGAAGATATTCTCTATAATGGTCGTCTTGGACAGGAACCACAAGATATGCTCGGCTTATGCTGGCAATATAGACGCTGCCTTCGATGCCGCGGTACCGAAGGCCGATGAGGTCTTCGTTGTGGAGATGAAGAGCAAGGCTGAGATCGTCGTGGCAGTCACTTCGTTCCCCCACGACATCGACCTCTACCAATCTCAGAAGGCTCTGGACAACGCTAAGTATGCGGTGAAAGACGGCGGGATAATCATACTCGTAAGCGCCTGTCGAACTGGCATCGGCCCGGACAACTTTCTCAACCTGCTCGCAAGTGCCGAAACGCCCGAAGCGGCGCTGGAGAAGATTGCGCAGAAGTACAAGCTTGGGTACCACAAAGCGGCCAAGATGGCCGAGATAGGGTTGAAGATGAAGATGTTTGCAGTCACCAGGTTGGAGCCTTCGGTTGCCAGGAAGGCCCATCTTATGCCCATGGCCACAGTCCAGGAGGCTATCGACGCCGGGTTGGCCGAGTTGGGCGCAAACGCCAAGGTGACCTTTATAATGGACGCTGTAATTACCGTCCCGAAAGTCCGACCAAGATAGAGTATGGATTCAGAAACGAAGATTTGTGTCAGGGAGGGGGACTATGAAGATGGACAGAACGAAGAAGCTAGAAAAGGAGATGCTCACATGCACATTCTGCGGCTTCTGCAAGAGCGTTTGCCCATACTTCGAGGACAACCAATGGGACCCTTCAGTGGCGAGAGGGAAGGTAATCCTCGCATACGGACTGACGAGAGGCGAAATCGAACCCGACGATTCAGTCGTCAAGAGGATCTTTCAGTGCACAACGTGCAAGGACTGCGAGAGAAGATGCCCATCGGACATCAAAGTCATCGAGATCGTCAAAGCCGCTAGGCGAGATCTTGTCGAGAGCGGATTCATTCTCCCTGCGCATTCGAAGATCATTGACAACGTCGAACGAACCGGAAACCCCTACGGCGAGACCGATAAGACGGATTTTGGTGTGCCCATCAAGAACGCAGAGATCGGCTACTTCATCGGATGCACCTCAAGGTATCGAACAACTGAAATCGCGACCCACACGATATCGATCCTTAGAAAGCTAGGCCTTGATTTCACACTAGTTGAGGAGTCATGTTGCGGAAGCACGCTCCACAGGATAGGGCACAGAAAGGAAGATATTGTCGGACTGATGAAAGCCAACGTTGAGGCTGTGAAGCGGCTTGGTATAAAGAGGCTACTATTCACCTGCGCGGGATGCCTGCACATGTTCAAAGAGGAATATGTAAAACATCTTGATTACGACTTCGAGGCCGAGCACATAGTCCAGTTCCTATCCAGACGGAAGCTGAAACTAAAGCCTCTGCGGAAGAAGATCACATATCACGATCCATGCCACATCGGCAGACACATGAAGATATACGATGAGCCAAGGACGCTTCTGAACAGCATACCCGAGGCCGAGTTTGTGGAAATGAATGAGAACAGAGAATTGTCAAGATGCTGCGGTGGAGGTGGCGGGGTTAGGGCATCGGACCCTGGCGCATCCCAGAGGATAGCCTCAAGGAGGGTGAGAGCGGCGTCAGAGATCGCGGACATCCTCGTCACATCTTGCCCGTTCTGCGTGAGCACACTTGTTTTTGGAAACGACCTTGTCAATGTAGACATAGAGATAAAGGACATAACCGAGCTCATCGATGACCTTCTCATCTCTTGAAACGGGGATGAGCCATATTGACGGACTCGGCCACACCACTTGAGCACGGACCGCATAGAATTAGACCCACGGCTGTAATGGGGATAGTCAACGTCACCCCGGACTCATTTTCTGGGGACGGATTGTATCAGGACGAGGCGACAGCAGTCCGAAATGGCATCCAGATGTTCGAGGCTGGCGCAGAATTCGTAGATATCGGCGGTGAGTCGACTAGACCGTATGCCGATCCTGTTCCTGAGAGTGAGGAGCTGTCAAGAGTCTTGGGAGTAGTTACGAAACTCTCGGCCATCCACCCGGGAAAGGTTTCCATTGACACGATGAAGCCCACAGTCGCAGACGCCGCCTTGAGAGCCGGCGCGACGATTGTGAACGATGTCTCAGGCCTCAGGAGCTCCGAAATGAGGACGATAGTCGCTGAACACGGGGCATCAGTCATCATCATGCATATGCTAGGAGAGCCCAGAACGATGCAGGACTCCCCGATTTATGAGGATGTCGTCGTTGACATAATCGAACACTTGAAGGTAAGAATTGAGGATGCGGAGAAGGACGGCATCGACCCAAAGCGCATAATGGTGGACCCAGGGATAGGCTTCGGAAAGACTGTTGATCACAACATAGAAATACTGGCCAGATTGGGGGAGATGAAGTCTCTCGGGAAGCCCGTCGTGGTTGGGGTCTCTCGGAAATCATTCATCGGAAGCATCACAGGAAGGTCTGTCGAGGACAGACTCGGAGGCTCGATTGCAGCGGCCATGGTAGCGGCATCTAACGGAGCGGACATCGTTCGAGCACATGACGTGCCAGAGACAGTCCAAGCGCTGAGAGTCGCCTGGCGCATATCCAGCGGACTGTGAACCCACCAATGGCAGAATGGTGGGCCCGTCGCGATTTGAACGCGAGTCACCAGCACCCCAAGCTGGAAGGATTCCAAGCTACCCCACGGGCCCGAAAAGGAATGGGTTTGCGAGGCACCGCTAGTAGGGCGCTACCTCGTCAATCAGGTCTGCATGCGTCAGAATCATTCTCCTGCAGCAGTATCTCTCGACGTGGAGGGCATCGAGCACTTCCTTGGGGGATTCCCCCATGCCTGTCTTCCGGACGAATTCCTCGAAAGCGCTGCCTATGACCTTGCCGCATGTGAAGCATCGAACTGGTATGATCAATTCAATCACCTGTACGATTTCTGACGCTTCTTCCTGGCTCCTCTTCCGAGCGGCTTCTTAGGAAGCTTCCTCCTCGGGTCGGACACCATGAGTGCCCTGTCGTACTTGACGAACTTCTCTTGGAGTCTCTCGTCACCAAGGAACTGCACCAGCCCCTTGGCGATAGCGGTCCTTGTAGCGGACGCTTGGCCCATAAAGCCTCCACCGCTGACATTGATGTCAATGTCGACCTTAGAAGCCTTGTCTCCCGCCAATGTCAGGGGCTCCATTATCTTCACTCGCGCCAGGTACGGCTCGTAAATCTCGATCGGAACGCTGTTCACGCGAATCAAACCGCGTCCTTTTCTGACTGTCGCACGGGCGACAGCGCTCTTTCTCTTGCCGCTGACGACAACTACCTTCATGTGATTACAACCTCCCAGAGCCGAGCTCTTTCGAAACCTCGCCGAGATACATAGACCTGGCAGGTGCCTTCTTGGCAATGCTCGGGGCTTCTGCCTCGAGATTCTCCAGCTCTCGTGGGACACCTACATACACCTTCAGGCGCCGGTAGGCCTCTTTCCCGGACGGTTTTCGGTATTCGAGCATGCCCCTGACTGTGCGCTTGAATATCATATCTGCGGCGCGAGGATACTTCGGCCCGCTGAAATTCTTACCTCGGGCCCATCTCTGCTTGTAGTGGGCGATTATCTGGGACCTGTTCCCGGAAATCCTGACCTTCTCCGCATTCACGATGGTGATCTCCTCACCTTCAATCAACCGTTTAGCCACCTGGGTACACAATCTGCCCAGAACCTGCTCCTGTGCATCGATTACTGCCAGATCATCACCCCATAATCCTTACTTTGGAGCCCTTTGGATTCTCAGCAATGAGCTCCTCAATCGAAATGCTCTGGCCTCCTGCGCTCGAAATCTTCTGCCTAGCCTGACTCGATGCGCGAAACGCGGCCACGGTCACCTTCTTCTTGATCTCACCCGCACCCAACAGTGTACCTGGGACGACGATGACTTCGTTATCGTTGGCATACATGTCCAGCTTGCTTACGTTGACCTCGGCCCAGGTGCTTGCAGGGCCTTCAAGCCTCAACGCGATGTCTCGCCAGACACATGCCTCGTTCGTCCTGCCAGCATCCTTCAGATGCTGTATCAGGGTCAAGAGGTGGGGGTTCGTTTTATAGCTTCTTCTTCCCATTTCTGACTCCTCCGACATCATGGAGCAGGCGACTTAATGTGCGTTCCGTTTATAAAGCTTTGGATGAATCCAACAGACTGGCCAGTTCGCCTGGCGCGCGGTTGAGGACCGCTTTGTTCTTCATCGTTTAGCTCAAATTCAAGGATCGCTCCAGTCTAAGCGGCCAAGTCAACAGAAGATATATATGGCTTATGCAATACTCGATGACTCCAGACCATCCGGGAGCTATTGGAGAATATGATTCGTTTTGGACCAGCCGGTATACCGCTATCCTGTAAGGGCAGGACTCTCAGGGATGGGATTGAAGACGTTCACAATCTCGGTCTTACAGCGATGGAAGGACAGCTCGTCAGAGCGAATGTCCAGGAGAGATCTGCCGAACCAGAAGAGATCGGACAGACACCAAGGGAACTCACAACGGACATGGTCATTGAGATCATACGGAGGAAGGGCGCCAAGGAAGAAACGATATCCCACCTCGACGAACCGGTCAAAACGGGCGACACACTTGTCGTTCTTTCGAGCGGCATTTCGAGGAGTTATTCCGAACTCAGGAGCCTCAAGGGAATGGCGGAGGAGTTGGATGTGCAACTCGCCATACACACCCCCTACTACATGGATGTAATTGGTGAAGGGGAACTTTGCTTCAAGAGCATGGACTCAATCAGGTGGGCCGGAATTATAGCGAACGAGCTCGGTGCGAAGATGGTTGTCACGCACATCGGACTCTACGGCGATGTCACCCCACGGACTGCCTTCAAGCGGGCAAAGGAACGGCTGACTGAGCTCGCAAAGTGGTACAAGAAGAACGGAATCAAGACGCCGATAGGGCTGGAGCTCAGCGGCAGACAGGAGGTATTCGGGTCGCAGAGCGAGGTGTCGAGGCTGTGCAAGGACACCAAAGAGCTTGTGCCAGTCGTAAACTTCGCTCACTATCACTCGCGAGAAGGTGGCTCCCTTCGTGAGCCAAAGGATTTCGATAAGCTCCTAGACGGATTGGAAAGCGGTACGAGCGGGGATATGTACGCGCATTTCTCCGGCGTGGAACACGAGAGCGGAAACGAGAAGCGATTCACATCAATCAAGAAGGGCGACCTGAGATTCGAACCTCTCGCTGAGGCCTTGGTTGACAGGAACCAGCCAATCACGATTATCTCGAGTTCACCTTTGCTTGAACACGACGCGATGTACATGAAAGTGATACTAGAACGTGTTTTGGCAAAGAAGGTCTCAAGGGAGATCAAAGGGAACTCCAAGAAGAACAAAGCTGGGTCGAAATGAAGGAGAGCACTGACTACATCATAGAGAACATCCGAAGAACCCTGGATAACGACCTGCCGGGAACGGATGAATTCGTAGACATGATTATCTCGGCTCCTAGGATTTTCATCTACGGTGTCGGACGTTCAGGCCTCATCGCCAAGGCTTTCGCGATAAGGCTCGTCCAGATGGGACTGGAGGTCTACTTCGTGGGTGAGACCATCACCCCGATTGTCGAAGAAGGCCACCTGGTGGTGATTGTGTCCCACACCGGGGACACGATGTCTTGTGTCCAAACGGCAAACATCGTGAGAAGGGTTGGCGCCAGAGTAGCGAGCATCACGTCGAATGATAACTCGAAACTTGCGGCGGCATCGAATCTCGTGATTCGGATCAAGCCGAAGATGGATGAGGAGCGCAAGAGGCTGGCTCCACTCGGCACATTGTTCGAGGACGCCACTCTGGTCTACCTCGACAGCATAGTCGCCCAGATGATGGAAAAGCTAGGGCGGAGCGAAGGGTCTATGCGCAAGAGGCACGCAATCTGGGTGTAGCAGAACTCGTCAATCTAGCTCTTCGACCGGTGCTGCCTCACTCACGCCCGACCGCTTTCGCCTCCGCCTCATGACCATAGCGACAATCACCAGTGACACCGTCACCACGCCAATCAACACCACCAATTCGGAATACTCTCGGATCCAATCGCGGACGCCACCAATGAATCCTGACTCAAATATTCCAGTGCTCGATTCGAAATCAATCTGATTCGTGCAGTTGTCGATGGCGATGATCGAATGTAGCATCATGCCGTTGCCCGTTGTGAAGTAGGACGAATCGATGTCAACCGCCGTGCTATTGTCACCCTGATCCACGAGAACCTCTGAACCCCAGCGGTAGAACGCCTGGGTCACGCCATCCTCCTTAGCGAACAGTATCTCCTGCACGGGGTTTGGCGTTGCTCTGAACTCGTGCGGATATCCATTCTCGAACTTCCTCTCATCGATGGTTCCGGAAATCACCGTCGTTTCGGTATCGTTGTTGCCATCTGATTCCAGCAGCTCGAACATGTTGGTGGATGCACCACCCTGCAAGAACTGCTCGAGAACGAAACTCTCGACGTCGATACATTCGTTGACGACGAGAGAGAAGTTCATCCTGAGCTGGGTGCCTCCGCCGACCACATACACCCCCTTCGAGTTCGAGTATTCAACGGGATTCTCTGTGATCGAGAACCAAAATGAGAGAAGGGCCCAGTTTGACATCACGAGTGTCTCGTTCTCGGCGACGAGATAGGCGTTCAACTCAGACCGCATGCTGAACGATGCATGTTCGCCAGATTGGCTGTTGTAGCCTTGGTCGATAGGGGTCATGTTCCACTCCACATGGTTCGAGTCCAAAAACGCTGTGAGAACGGCCTCCTCCGCATCGAACAAGCCATCTCCATCGCTATCATTGTGCGCGTGTATCCGCGGGAAGCTGACTTCAAATGTGGGACTGAAGGGATCGATTTCGTGCCAGAAGATGACCCGGGGCCAATCGCGCGTTATCCTGACGGTGAAATTACCAGATACTATACTGACCTTCGCATCGTCGACGCTCACAAACAGCGTGTACTCTTCGGAACCGCTAGCTGCGAATTCAGAGAAGGCCGTTGTCGTCATTGCCAGACACGCAAATGCCACGAAGAGTCTCTTCGGGACGGTACCGCTCACTCTCTTCCTCCCGACTCATGTATGGTACTGGCTGTCGGATAAGCTTTTCCAGCATAGGGCGACTCTCATTGGAGAGCTTGACCGACCTGGCCACCTCCAAGCGTCCTGAGCCGCCTCATACGCGGGAACCCACCATCAACGATGGTGAATGGCACCCCGATGTAACCGTCCCCTCGCAACTTGAATGCCTCAATCTCTCTGTTCAAGGGGTCTATTACGATGGCACAATGAAACGATTGACTGAACATTGCCTTCTGAGTTCGCATGTCGGTCCTCGATAGGAAGCATGTGTGGCCAGGATGTGAGTGATACCATCCAACCACGACATAGTCGAAATCCGCCCTGTCGAGGTCTGCAAAGAGCCTCGGCAAAGCCTCGGGGTCGAACTTTACCTTTGCAGGGGAGTTCTTCAAATCAGTCGTGCCGACATCTCTCACAATCGTATAGATCTCCCCTTTCCATGACCGAACCTCTCCGAGTAGAAGCCCCATGACCTCGAGCATTTTGGGGGCGGCGTTCATGGACTGCTCAAGTATCTTGTTTTCAGCTAATGAGGATAGGTATACGTCGAACGTCTCACGAGTGGCACAGGTCGCCTTGTAACGCTTGGCAGCGTCGGGCGACAGCCATGCATGAGGTCTTGTTGCCGAAGGGGGCATGAGCTCTAGCACGGGCTTTCTGATTTCACCGACAATCCTAGGTCTCCCCATTGACCTCACCGATTATTCGTATACTGCCTTCGCCTCGGTCCAAGGACAGAGGCGGAGTGTATCCCACTCTGTTGAAATGGGCAGCCGCCCTAGTGCAGGTGTCGCTGCCAAACGGATTCCTCGGATTCGGGTTTGCCAATAGCCACTCTATGCCTTTGAAGAATTCCAATAGGGTCGAGTTGAAGTCCCAGCACTCGAGGAGTCTGGTGCACACGTAGCCTCCGTCTTCGGGTGACATTATGTTCGGGTGAAAGATCGGCGTCCTCCACTTGACTATAGGTTTCTCAGCTGGGTACTCATCTGTAATCAACACAGCCATCCTGTGAACGTGTCTATGAACGAATCTGCCATCTTCCCATGATGGCCCTGGTACTCGCATGAAGGTGACGTGAATCAGGATTGGGAAGGAGGTGAGCGTGCAGTCTGATATCGAAATGTGATGGGTGAGTTCGCGTCGACATATTTCTATCTCGTTCTTGAGACGGATGCGCAGTATGTTGACGGGCAGGATTGTTGTCAACTATCCGCCCTCTGGGTCTGGAACCAGCTCAAGCATGTCATCTTCTCTCACTCCGGCATCAGCTAGAGCCATTGTCCCCCTGAGCACCTTCTTCCCTTTCCTGACAACGTATGCCCCCATCTCCTTGTTCCAGAACGTTGCCGCGCTCTCAATCACCTCGTCGATGGTGTTATCATTTTCGAGTTCCATTTCCACAGTCGCGCCGCTCTCTGCGTTCTTGACCTTTATCCTGAAGGGCAGGGGAACCACCAGAATCGTGACAACCGTTGCAGCCTTAACGATTTCGGATACCTGTAGCCGGTCAATTGTGATGCACCAAGCAGTCTGGGTTTCGAGAAATTTCCAACTCCTCCATACGATTTTGTTTCCCGTCGTAATACAACATATTCGACAGCATAAGGTCATCCCTTCCAGACGTGTGCTTGGCAATCTCACGAACCATGATGGCGGCAAGAACACTGGTGGTCGTTATCTCCGCTGCCAACCTGGGCTCGTGAAAGACCGTCTCAACACCAGTACAGCTGAATCTCAGGCTAGCAACCTTAGCGTGAGACTTGTTCATTCCACACTGGAGGCATGCGCCATCGGGTGGCCTGACCACCATTACCCTGCCGGTCAGCCCCTCCATTCCACCGTCAACGTAAAGCTTTCCGGCGCGGTAAGATTGCCCGTTTACGTGGGTTCGCGCAAGAACATTGTCGAGACATCCGAGGACGACATCGGAGCCCCTGAAAAGGTCTGACGCTGCTTCC
Source organism: Thermoplasmata archaeon (assembly GCA_029864565.1). Lineage (GTDB taxonomy): Archaea > Thermoplasmatota > Thermoplasmata > UBA10834 > UBA10834 > UBA10834. The sequence continues at coordinate 10,945 of JAOTTD010000008.1, forward strand.
TCAATCGGAGCCGTGACCGCCCTGGCTGAACGCCCCCCTGCGAGGCCGTTGATTCCATCGGCGACCAATTCCGCCTTGAAACGCTCATCCGCGGCGTCACTCTCCCTGAAGAACAGACACCTGCTAAGGTTCGACACAGCCACGGTGTCCATATCCACAACAGTTATATTTCGAAAGCCCGAAAGAGCGAGATTCTTGCCGGCTTCGTTGCCAAGAGCACCGGCCCCGACCATGAGTACCTTCGTCTGGCTGATTGCATTCACATCCAACCAATCTATCCGGCGAGACCTATCGAATCTGTCTCCGTCGAAATCGAATGGTCTAATCATCTCCTCCATTGGCAAGGGAAGAGACGATATCGCACAAATAACTTGAGTCAATTCCAAACGAGTCTACCGTCGACCATCAATTGCTTCTCTCTGCGCGTTGCACCGTCAAAAATGGCGATGGTGGGCGATTTCACGAGGCCATCGAGGTGTATCAAAGCGTCTGCGTCTCCGTCATAGTTGCTGCCGATAGCGAAGTGACAGGTTCCGTACACCTTCTCGTCCTCGAGCATGTTCGCCACAATCTTCGCCTTCCGGTTGAGGCCAATGCCGAGTTCCCCGATTGCCCTGGCGTTCCTGCGATAATTCTCCGCCTCGGATGGCTTGATCTCTCCCTTTTTACCCATGCTCCGAGCATTCACCTCACCGGAGCGGATTGATTTCTTCAACTGATCCGCCTCCGAGGCTCCTGAAACCGACTTGATGAAACCGTCCTTCACCTCTACGACAATCGGCCTGCGGATGACGACCTCTCCCTCGTTCAATGCCATCGATCCGTCGAAGGCTATAACTCCGTTCGTGGAGCCAATCGCAGGCGACACGTAGACCTCTCCTGAAGGTACGTTGCCCGCACTTCCAGGGTGTCTGAAATCGCCATCGTCTGACTTGGGAACACGGCCTTTCACGCCGACTGTAATGTCCGTCCCTGCGGGGGATGTCACTCTTATGGATTTAGCCTTGCTCATTGCCCTTAACGTGCGCCTGCAATCATTCCTCAGGACGGAGTAGTCTATTGGCACAGTTCTGGAAAATGTGTCGATGGTGATTCCCGGTGACCAGAATGCTCTCATCTTGCCCTCGGAATAAAGCATGTCGAAGAGGTTGTCATAGCGTCGCTTCCCCTTGTACCCGTGTTTTAGGCCGAACCTGTCCATCCCGAGCCTATCCTTGCTGATTGAGAGGACTATTTGCGGCTCTGCGGATAGAGCCTTGACAATCTCCTCCTCCGTGTAGTCGAACTGTCCTTTCTCTCCCTGGAACACAAGCACTGGGACCGCTTTCGCTTGCAGAGCCGCGTCGAACAATGACATTGCGATGTCACGCGTCTCCGGGTTTGGATTCGAGATAATCAGAAACCGTTCTCCACGCTTCGCTGCGAGGACATCTTCCACCGCAGCTTTCGCAGCTCTGACCAACGACCGAGGATACGCCTTGCCGCTGCCAAAGCCAGGAACATCGGACATAGAGGGTTAAGGTCTGACCTGGAACTTAAGTTTTGAGAGGCGCCCGTCTGTCTGTCGCGTTCGTCATGTTCGATTTTGGCCCGTTTGCACCTCTATCTGTCCAGGTAATCCGTCGGCACTGCCTTCTTAATGAGACTCTCATCGTACTTCGCGAGCAAGGATAGGATTTCCTTCTTCACATCAGCCTCCAGCTCAGCGCATCTGTGTTCCTTAAGCAACCGCTTCGCCTCCTTACTAGCGGCCACTCTCATAGGTTCGCCAACGCTTCCCGGCTCAGCTGGCAACATGGCTATCTTGGGCAGCAGGTTCTCGCTCCTGAAGTGCTTCAGCGTGTGTGAATCCTTCATGAAGTAACCACCGGGACCGACTCTTGCGATAGCATCATAAGCGAGCGTTGCGTCGTTGACGTCGATGCCTCTCCAAGCCCTGATCGTGTTCCGCCACAGTTCACAGTCCATGACGATCTGCTCGAGTGACTCGCATCCGGAGCGCTCGAAGCCTCCAATTCCGACCACCTGGTCCGCACCAGCCATAGCGGGTATCAACCCACTTATCGCCTTCTGGTAGCCGACCTCGAAACCAGGTCGGCATCCTGAAGCGGCTATTCCTCCGACTTGCGATGGCAGCCTGTATCTGCGTGCCATCTGGCATCCAGCGGCGTTTATTAGAGCTCCTTCAGTCGACCCGGAAAGGAACACACCGGTCCTCATGTCCATGGGCCCTGATTCCGAACTGTAGAGGATTGGGGCGCCAGGGGCAGCGAGCTCGGATATGACCGCGCCCGCGAGATTCTCCGCGTTTACGAGGGTAGTTGTACCAACGAGTGACACAGGAGCGACGGACCCTGATATCGCCATGGAAAGATGAACGACCGGAAGACCTGCTCTGGCGAATTCAATCACCGCATCGACATCGCCAGCTTCGTACCTAAGCGGAGTCATCGGAGTATGCGTGATTGAAATGATCGTTCTGCGCGCAAGCTCCTTCTCCGAGCCGACGATCGCCGCAGCGGCGTCTATCAGGAACCTGGTATCCTTCGGGTTGCCGGCACCGTGTTGCACATGCTTTCCCGTGAAGAACAGCGACGCGACGAATTCGTGGCAGTTCGAAACCTCCGGTGGAAGATCTGTCGCCACAACCTCTGGCCAGAAGAGCTCGACCTCTGGCATAGCATCGCAGACTACTGCAATGTCGACCAGGTCGCTTGCAGTAGATGGCCGCTTGATCTGCTTGTCAATGTCCCACATGTACGTAGGCTGACCGTCATTGACTCCTTGGGGATGATCAGCGGGAAGTCGGAGGTCATATCTCTTCTCTCGACCGCACATCAAGAACTCCTTTGGTGCTTTGGCCAAGGATTCCGTGACGAGCGATTCGGGTATCCTCGCCACCTCGCGTCTCTCGTCTACTTCCGCACCGTGGTCTTTCAGAATCCCCAGAACCGGCTTGCTAGTCACTTTTATGCCGACCTTCTCCAGAATCCGAATGGAGGTCTCGTGAACGACATTCTCTTGCTCACTGGTCAATGGGTTGAAGACGGCTTTTGCCAACTTATCCTCCCGCGGACCAGTGAACCTAGTGCACGTATAAAACCACTGTCATGCTTGCCAAGAAAGGTTGATAAGCTCCTTGGCAACCAATGATTGGTCACCTCTCTTCTGATATGGATCGCTCGACTGCTTTCTCCTCGAGCCTCCGCGCGCGCCTTCTCCCAGCTTCCTGATTCCTTATATGATCATCCGAGGTCTCGAGGACTAGCTCGGGGGCCTCGCAAGGCTTTCCCAAGGTGTCGAGGGCAACGACCGTCAGGTATGACGACCCAGTATGACGGATTTCTCCCGTTCTTGGGTCCTCGGCTTCCACCCTCACTCCTATCTCCATCGACGATCTCCAGACGGCGTTGACACTCGCTTTCAGCGTCAGAAGGTCGCCGATATGAACTGGCGAATGGAAGGTCATGCGATCTAGTGTAACTGTAACGATGTTCGTCCTCGTGTGTCTCGTTGCGACGACATAGGCTATCTCGTCTACCATCTTCAGTATAGTGCCGCCGAACACGTTTCCCGCAAGGTTCGCATCTTGAGGCATCATCACTCCTGCTACGACGGTCTTTGATTCCGAGACCTTCCTAGAGATCCGAGGCATATCACTCACCGCTGTCCCTCATTGTCGCCCACCATTATTAGGTGAATCGTTTTGGCGGGCTCCCTCCTCGCCCGAACGGGGAGACTCATCTATGGTCTTTTCCGAGCGAACGGATGATTCGCTGGAACGCTTCATCGCGATGATTCCCGTAATCGCTAGAGCCGTGGCGGAAACAACGACGCCAACTGCAACCAACAGAAGCATAGAGTGATCCGAATCGTCATACGACTGATAGGATGACAGCTCCGCCACGAATACCGGTTCAGCTGAACTATTGTCATATCGCTCTGTTCTGACCGACATGCAAACATCGGACGAGTACCAGATTATCTCCGCGGTGGAATCCTGAGAGACGAAGAGCCGGATGCATTCAAAAACACCAGCTTCTGTCTCAACCGGCTCATCGACGGAATCCACCGAGAATTCCATTCGCGTGGCAACAACCGTCTCGTCGTCGAGGGAAGCGGTTCCGTTGTGGAACGATATGACCTGAATGACTTCGACGGTCTCGTTCCATCTGTCATCTTGCTCGACCGACAGAGGGGCGAAGCCCGACATGAACGGCGGCAGGTAGCAGATTGTCTCGATCATCTGTACTTGCTCGGCCAATTGCAGAGTTCCCGAGTAGCTGGTGATGTTGACTATGGTCGTCATTTCCCTCATTACGACCGCTGGGGTCCCTATCGTCTGATAGATGTACCCATCGTACACCCCTGACGCTGAGGATCCCACGCCCAGCGGTAATGAGACGCCATCAAAGGAACCAGTGATTCGGAAGACATCCACTTGGTAGCTGGTGTCCCCCACGGACAACGCCTCTTCGCCGACCCGGTCATAAGTCATGGTTCCCGACACGGGCACCTCCTCGATTACGGTGTCTATTGTGAAGGTCCATCTTTCCTGGCTTGACCATTCGTCCCCTTCAGCTAATGCGCTCGAGTGAGCGCACACACATAACAGGAAGGCAGCCATTGCCGCTGTGATGATGGAGCGAGGTCTCATAATGGCCCAGCCGCTTAGTCGTCAGCTCCGCTAGACACGATTCTTCGCCTTTATACCTTTCCGAAACCCTCGAATCGAGAGAAAGAATATAGTATGGAATCGTTTAACCCTGGACAGTGGCTCAATGAACGAAGAATTCGAGGTCACGCCTTACAGCGTCTCGGGCGACATCGACTACGACGAACTAGTCGAGAGGTTCGGAACAAAGAAGATTGACGATTCACTGATGGAGCGCTTCGCACGCCACGGGCCGATTCACCCGATGCTCCGAAGGGGCATCTTCTACTCGCACAGGGATTTAGACTGGATTCTGAGCGAGTATGAGAAGGGGACAGGATTCACTCTTTACACAGGCAGAGGGCCATCTGGACCGGTCCATATCGGTCACACAATGCCTTGGATGTTCGCCAAGTACCTCCAAGACACCTTCAAGGCCAAGCTATGGTTCCAGCTTACGGATGACGAGAAATTCATGTTTTACGATCACCTCTCTCTCGAGGAGGCAAAGAAGTGGGCTTATGACAACGCCCTTGACATAATCGCGCTCGGGTTCGACCCCGACCTCACGAACATATTCTTGGACACCGAATACATCGGAACGATGTATCCCACTGCTGTCAGGGCGGCCAAGAAGATCAACTTCTCAACCATCAGAGCGGTGTTCGGATTCGACAACTCAAACAACATAGGCAGCATATTCTTCACGAGTATACAGACGGTGCCATGCTTCCTGGAATCAATCGCCCAAGGGAGGAACGTCCCTTGTCTGATACCCTGCGGGATAGACCAAGATCCCCACTTCAGGGTGACCAGGGACATTGCCGAGGGGCTTGGATTCTACAAGCCAGCGCTTGTGCACGCCAAGTTGATGCCATCCCTCGGAGGCTCCGAGAAGATGTCGACTTCGACTAAGATGAATGACACGATATTCATGACCGATGATGAGAAGACTGCCAAGAAAAAGGTCATGAACGCCTTCACGGGTGGCAGAGTGTCCGTAGATGAGCAGAGGAAGGAAGGCGGGGACCCCGAGATCTGTGCGGTCTACCAGTATAATCTATATCATTTCGAGCCGGACGATACGAAGTTGGCACAGCTGCATGCTGACTGCAAGTCCGGCAAGATTCTCTGTGGTGAGTGCAAAGCACGGCTGTTCGAGAAGATCTGGAAGTTCCTCGAGCACCATCAGCTCGAGCGTGAGAAAGCCAAGGACAAGGTAAACGACTTCTTGATCCGCGACTGATAGGCCAAACGCTCATTAAAGAGCTCGACCCTCTCTATCACGAGAGGTGGAGGTTCGTTGATAATCAGACGTATCGCGACTGTCGCGAACGACGTCACGGAGGATGTCGACGACTGGTCGAGTGTGGAGTCGAAACTCGTCTTCGAGAGGGAGTATGTCGAGGGGCTCTATAAGCTCAATAAATTCGACCATGTCTTGGTCATATTCGGTTTTCACAGGAAGCGGAAGGTGGCGATGAAAGTTCACCCGATGCACGACCCCACGAAGCCTCTGGTCGGGGTGTTCGCATCTCGGTCGCCCAAGAGGCCGAACAGAATAGGGTTGACTAGAGTAGAGCTGATCAGCGTTAAGGGCAACATCGTGACGGTCAAGGGGTTGGACGCGTATGACGGCTCACCAGTCTTCGATGTTAAGCCACCGGCCGACGAGATAGACTACTGATGAACCGCACGCCAGTGGAAAAAGTAAATAAGCCGCACGTCCAATGAGGCCCGCGCATGACCGAACACGATATCATAGATCGGCTGAGCTTCCTGGAGAAGAAGGTGATCATCGCACTTCGTGAGCTGGACTGTCCCACACCCGAGGAGGTACTGACCGAGGCGGGGCTGAACCAGCTGGTTGAGGTCATGAACGCTGCCTCTTGGCTGCAGGCAAAGGGGCTTATTACGATAGAGGAGAAGATTACCAGGAAGTACTCTCTCAAGAGCTCGGAGAACGCCCGGAAGGAGCTCCCAGAGAAGACGGTGACCCGAACCATTCTTACAGTGTTCAATGGCAAGGCGACGACATCGCAGCTGAAGGGCTCGGACACATTCAAACCATCAGAGCTGCAGATAGCCCTTGGATGGATACGAAAGAAGGGATGGGGGGAATTCTCTAAGGAGGGCAGCGACACCATCGTCATTGTGACCCAGAAGGGGCGAGACGCGCTCGACACCGAGGGCGAAGACGAGCGACTGATCAAGCAGCTCATAGACGGCGACCTCATGGAGGAAGATGTCGATATGGACGCAATCGGCCAGCTCAAGCAGAGAAAGGATTTCCTCTCGGAGAGGCTGGTGACGGAGAGACGGTTGGCCCTGACCGAGAGCGGCTCCAAGATAGCCGCCCTCGACATCGATATAAAGGAGGAAATAGGGCAGCTGACCCCCGAGCTGATAGCCTCCGGCGGATGGCGGGACGTCGAGATTCGGAGGTACGACGTGAAGGCGTTCGCCCCCGTGATCTATGGAGGCAGGAGACATCCGATTACGCTTCTGATCGAGAAAATCAGGAACGCCTTCCTCAACATGGGATTTTCCGAGATCACCGGCGACTATTTCGAGAGTGCCTTCTGGAACATGGACGTCCTGTTCACAGCGCAAGACCATCCCGCCAGGGAATTGCAGGACACATTCTATCTGTCCAACCCCGACAAGGTCGATCTTTCAAACGATGCTGAGTTAGTGGACATCGTAAGGCAGGTGCACGAGAATGGTTGGAAGACCGGCTCGTTGGGCTGGAGATACGCCTGGAGTCTTGAGGAGGCTCAGAGGACACTTCTGCGGACGCACACCACCGTGAACACTATCCGCAGGATAGCGGAGGATCCCAAGTTGCCGTTCAAGGTCTTCTCAATAGGCAGGGTCTTCAGGAACGAAGCCATGGATTCGACGCACCTTCCGGAATTCGTCCAGATCGAGGGAATCGTGTGCGAAGAGGACGCCAACTTCGGCATGCTCTGCACGCTCCTGAAGGAGTTCTACAGGCGGATGGACATACCCAAGATACGGATCAGGCCATCGTACTACCCATATACGGAACCGTCTCTGGACGTGGAGATATTCTTCAACGATCAATGGATGGAACTTGGTGGGGCGGGCATATTCAGGCCTGAGGTCACGGAGCCGCTTGGCGTGCATGCGCCCGTGCTGGCTTGGGGCTTCGGGCTGGAACGGCTGGCGATGCCAGTCTGGGGCCTCAACGATATCAGGGACATATATATCTCCGACATCGATTGGCTGAAAAAGATGCCGCAGGTCTGAAGGAGCCGCCTCTATCAGTCCAATCTGGCGACCTTTCGAAGCTCGGCGCCTGCCCTTGAGGCGATGTCATCTGCGGATATCGACTCAGAGAGGGCGATTGACTCCCGAAGCAAACCGGCCGCGCGCTCATGCTCCCCGCGCTCTGTGAGGAATACGCCAAACTCCACTTTCTTCTCGGCAAGTGCCCTTTGAGCTCCTGTGCCCTCGAGAGCCTTTATGCTCTCGGCGTGATACTCCTCACTCTGCTCCAGGTTTCCAGACAACCGCTCAATCGCTCCGAGCTTCGAGTAGGCGGACGACACGCCCAACGAGTCCTCGAGTTCCGCGAACACCTCGAGAGCCTCGAAACACTTCTCCCTCGCATCCGATTTGTTCCCCGACTTGACGAGCACATCCGCCAAGGACATCAGGACGTCCGCCCTCATTCGCGGCTGTCCAGTATCCATAGACAGACGGACGGCATTCTCCAGATAAGACCGCGCATCGTCGACCCTTTCCAGGTGGACGCTTGCGTCGCCCATCTTCGCGTACGCGCTCGCGAGGTCGACTGGGCCGAAGCCTGCGGCGCACTTCAAGAAGTGCTCGATCGCCTTTTCGTGTTCTCCCCGCCCAATGAGGACGTCTCCCAGCTCAAGATGCGCCTTGAGCATGCCCTTCTGATCCATCGCCGACAAGGAATCTTGTGCGCTTCGACTAAGCAGGTCCTCGGCCTTTGCGTGGTCGCCCATCTTGAACTCGATTACGCCGAGGCCCCTGAGTGCCTTCGCCCTCAGCTGCGGAGAATCCCCCACCTGGGACAAAGCGTCCGTCAACAACCTCGATGCCTCCTTCAGCTCGCCGCGACCGCTCAGTATCATGCCCATCCCGATTAGGGCTTCGGCTCGAAGGCCATCAGCGTCCTCCTTGGATACCATCTCGAGTATCCGCCATGCGGCATCGTAGTCGCCGAGCAGGCTGGCGAGCCTCGACTGGATGAGCATCACGCCGGGCCTGTATCTTGGCCTTGACGGCTCGTAGTCCTCAAGCTGCTGCCATAGACTCAGGACGTTGCAGCCGTCCAACAAATCCTCACCGAGGCGAGCCATGAGCATCTCGGCCTCCAAGCCCCTGCTTGACTTCAGCAGGTGCAGCAGGCGTTCATGAGGGTTGTCCGATCGAAGATAGTAGTCGGCTGCAATGCTATGCCATCTTCGCCGCTCCTCGGGAGTCATATGGCCATAAACGAAATCACGTATCGAGGCGTGAATCTCAAACTTCCCAGGAACGACCTCCCTGAGCATCGATCCGCGCCTGACCCCTCTGAGGCCGCGAGGGATTGCTTCCGCCGCGAAAGGCATCTGGAATACTGATGCGAGCTGTAGCAGCGACTTCTGCTCCGTCGGGAGCCCTTCGTAGAACCGTTCTTCGAAGAACCGGGACAGCTGATACCGAGCTTCCCTCGGAGTGGATTCCGTGACCATCTCCAACGACAGCGGATGGCCGTTCACCATGTTCACAAGACTCCTCCCTATGCGATTGCTAATGCCTCTTGCCTTCAAGAGTTCCGTTGCGGAGACCATGTCGAGACCGCTCAGCTCGAGTTCGGTCACTTCGCCCTTCGCAACGACCTCCGACTTGTCGTAAAGGCTTGCGCCGGTTTCGATTGTGACGATCATCTTGCTTGCGCCGCCACTGTGTCGGAACATCCGCAGGAATTCCTGTATCTCCTCTGAAGCGTCGGCATCGTCAAACGCGAATATGTAGCCGTTCTCGGTCAGGGTTTCCCTGAGGAGGTAGCTGATCTCGCCCAGCTCGAAAGCCCCCGAAGCCAAGTAGGCCTCGAGGCGCTTGCTGCCATTCTCTGAGAAGAACGCACCCAGGGAATCTGCAATGTTCCTCGGCATGTCCCAAGGCTTGACGGCGTACCAGAAGATCCTCAGCTCCGAGGATTCCGACAGCATCTTCACCACAAGCGTGGTCTTTCCAATGCCGGAAATGCCTTTGACGACAAGCAGCCTGCGGTTCGGATCATGTAGTGCCCGACCGAGCATGTCCAACTCCCGCTCTCTGCCGAAGAAATACTTCAGAGAAGGCAGGGGCGATGACCGATATGCCTTCCTTCCCCTAACGGGGGAAGCATCAGCGGAGACCTTCGCCGCGTCCACCATTGCGTCGATCTCGTTGTCCATGACGTACTGATGGATAGCCGAAGCACGGGCTTTGCCGTCGTGCGTCAGGAGGTAGACCTTCCTCCTGGTCTTCCCTCTCCTGACATGCGACAGTCGCTCCTCCACCATCCCTGACGCCTTAAGCTTCTTCAGTTCGATGGCCGCATGCGCCCTCGATATGGTACAGGACTGAGATATCCCGTCCTGTGTCAAATGAAATGGCACCTCGTACTTGTCCTCGTATTTGGTGAAGGATTGCAGATGATACAGTATCCGTTCGGAGACTGTTAGTGAACCACCCATGCAGCAGAACGAACGAGGATTTCCGTATATAAAAACAACTGTCACATGCAGCGGCCAGTAGCTCAGCGTTTCTTGGCCAATCTCTCTTTCCGTGGCGTGCCATCAACGACGGTCTCTCGAACGTAGATCTGCACCATGGTCACCGCCATTATACCCAACGCGCCAGAGATGGCGAAGGGCACAAGAGTGCCGTCCAGACCGAGTGGGAACCCTATATTCTTGCCGTAGAAATGATCGAATATGAGTCCGCCCAAGGGAGCGCCAACGACGGCGCCAATCGCAGACATGGACTCGAGAACGCCGATGAGCTTTCCCCTCATATTCTCGGGGACGATGTCCGCCTGCAACGCCCTAAGGGCGGGGCTGGCGACCTGGAAGGCCATGCTGCGGGCGCCCAACAGGGCCACGATAACTACCAGAGACCAGGTCGTGGGTATAAGCAAGGTCGCCGTGAACGCAATGAGCCCGCCAGCAACGAAGAGCTTCTTCCTGCCCAACCGATCAGAGAGCCTGCCGGACGGGAACGCCACGATCGCGCCCAACCCCATCGCTATGCCGATCAGTATGGATATCCATTCGGCGCCAAGGTCGAACCTGAACATCAGGAAGAGGGCCATGAGCGGTCCGATGCTGGAGAACGAGAACCCCTCCATGGCCGCATTCACGTACAGCACCCTGATATCACGCAGCTTCCCTGATTCAAGGCCTTCGGGCTTCAGCATGCCCCTGATGCTGAGGCTACGTTTCACGGGATCCGGTGTCCGGGCATCCGTCACGTACCGCCATACCAGCAGCGTGGCGATAGCCGCCAGGATGGCAGTGAAATAGAACGGGAATCGATAGCTGTCCATCTCCGAGAATCCCAGGGTGCTCTGGGCCAGCATGACCAACCCTCCCCCAGCGAACGGGCCGATGACGAATCCCAGGTTGGAGGACATCACTATCTTGCCCATGGCGGCCCCTCGCTCGCCCGCAGGTGTGGAATCGATGACCAATGCCTCGCTGACTGGCCACACCATCGCGCTGGCGACGCCCTGGAAACCCCTTACAATGACCAGGCCGATCCATGTCTCCGGAACGGTGAACCAGACGGCGAAGACGACGTAGAGCGAGCTCCCTATGAGTATCAGTCTTTTCCTGCCTATCCGATCTGAGAGGTTCCCGAAGGAGGGCGAGAATATCGCCCTCGTCAGCACGAACGCCGCGAATATGATGCCGATCTCGAAGGCGCTTGCCCCCAGGTTCTCGGCGTAGACGGGGAACAGCGGGAAGATGAGGCCGAACCCTAGGCTGATGATGAAGTCCAATGCGGCGAGGTAGTTGACATTCATCCTCGCTTCGCTGACACTCAGCAGATTCGACGTCATGGTCGCCGTCCTCCCTCAGCGGAGGGTTAACCGAGCAGACTCACTCCAGCGCGGAGGTTCCTGAGAATGATAGGAACCAGTGATTTGCCAGTTGCCCTCAAACCACAATCTGGGTGAGCGTAGGCGATTGAATCGAGACCTATGCGGTCCACGACTTTCTGGAGCGTTTTCCTAACGGCCTCTGGCGAATCCACCTCGGCCTCGGAGAGAGGGGTTACTGCGATGCAGCCGACTCCGAGCTTCTTGTCCGATCCCGCGAATATTCCCTGCTTGAGCAGTTCGATGTTCGGCCTCTCCTGCTTCCCCGAGAAGGCGAAACTCAGCGTGGAGACGTTGTCCAGGTCCATCAGGTGGCCGAGGACCCCAAACCGCGTTACATTGCCACACACGTGTACGCTCGCGCGCCCCGCTGGGACATCGGCGGCAATGCTGTCCAGGAGCGCCACGCGCTCCTTGAGATCCTTGTATCCCTGCGACAGGAACGGCTCGTCGATCTGGACATAGCCTCCGAGGGCTGCGATCTCAGCGGCGATTGGAGCTAGCGCAGATGCCATGTCCTCGTATAGAGAGAAGTCAGAGAGGCCTTTGTAATGCGATCCCATCTTCCTGCTGCCGCAGGTCATCCCGAGCGTCGTCGGTCCGGTTATGGCGATCTTCACAGGCGCCTTTGGAAGACTCTCACGTATGAACCTGAGGTCCTTCACCTTCGAGAACTCGGCCGGGTCGGTTTTCAGCTCGATCTTGCCGGTTATGACTGGCATTCCAGACTCCACGGCCAGCCCGGTCAAGGAGTCTGCGAAATACGAGACCATGTCCGCCCGCTGTTCACCGTCTGATATGATGTCCAACCCGAAAGATTTCTGGAAGGCTATCGCTTCCTCGATAGACCCCTGCAGGTCCTCCCTGAAACGATACAGGCTCCCGATGGTAGTCGTCTTCAACGTCATGTTCGCGTCAACGATTGAGAGGACAGCTCCAATTAAGCCTTTTCGGTCCGCATGCAGGGCTTGGAAAGAGTGTTATGCGAAAAAGGCCGTCAGGGTTGCGTGAAGCTGATAGTCACGTCTTCCGAGGATCCGGCATCCATGAACATAAGGCAGAGGCTCCTCGAGATGCGCGATTGGAGCGAGGATGGATTCTTCGCCGGCCATCCAGTCCTCGCGACCGATGATTTTCTGATGGTGCTTGTGGATCGCATACACCTCGATGAGGACCACATTGATGGTAAGGTGGTTTCGGAGCTCGGGAAGGAAGTGTCGACGACGATATTCGCCTCCCGACATAGCTCGGAGTCAAGGATACCCACACTCACTGTCCACCCCGTAGGCAACTACTCCAAGGCAGACTTTGGGGGAGTAGAGGGCACGCTCTCGCCATCGTCGCCGCATCTGATGACTGAAGCGCTGAGAGGACTCGTCAAGAATGCGATCGGTCTCGACTTCAAGGTCTCGTTCGAGACGACCCATCACGGTCCATTGACCGATGGGCCTGCGTTCTATATCGAAATCGGTAGCCACGAGGAGCTTTGGACGCGCGAAGACGCGGCTACGGCGATTGCGAAGACAATCATGGAAGTAGAAGACAGAGAATATCCGGTCACGGTCTGCGTCGGAGGGGGGCATTATGCTCCGAGATTCACGGACCTAGCGCTCTCGACGAAGATAGCGGTCGGTCACATGGCCGCCAACTACGCGCTCGACTCGCTAGACGATGCCATGATTGGCCAGATGCTGAACAAGAGCGGCGAGGCCAAGCGCGTCTACTTCCATCGAAAGGGAATGCCCAAAGCCAAGTATCGCGAGCTGCGGCAACAATTCTCCTCTCTCGACATCGATGAGGCCAGGAGCGACGATTTCGAGCCGCTGTGACTTCATTTCACCACTGTGCCTCTGAACTCCTCGCTCAGAAGCGCCGACCTCAGGTTGGCAATGTCCCTGCCATCGACTATCGCCAGGATGATGCCCGCCCTGCGCACAACATCGGAACCCACGGGATCGAAAACGATATTGGGACCCGCGCCCGATGGAGTCCCGGACACAAGCGAGACGAGTTCGTCGTAGGACATCTTCGGTATGCGCTTGGCAGTCGGGTCGATCTTCGGATCAGCCGTGTAGGCACCGTCGACAGAGGTTGCGTTGACCAGCAGGGGCGCGTGCGCCCGCTCGGCCAACATAGCGGAGACGGCGTCCGTCGTTATGCCCGGGCTCACGCCTCCCATTACCACGATGTCGTGCGATTGCGAGGCGGCTAACGCCTCATCGTAATCGTTAGGGGGCACATTGGCCGATCGCTCTCCCAACGCAACGCTCAGAAGACGTGCATTCAAGCGGGTGACGGCTATGCCCATCTCATCCAACAGGCTCTCCGGCGCGCCCAGCGCTCTTGCGGAGCGGATGTAGTGGCGGGCAATCCTGCCGCCGCCGGTGACGATTAGTAGCTTTCGCTTCGAAGAGACTTGCACAAGCACGCTCGCGAGTTCCTTGATGTAGGCGACATCGTCATCGTCGGTAATCAGAACGGAGCCACCCAGCGATAGGACTACTGGTTCCATCGTGGTCAACCTTTATAATGGCGAACGCTCTAACCACTACAAAAGGCTTCGGACTGGTTCTGAGATGACCGAGCTGACAGACCTGCAGAAGTACGAGTTCCGAAGAAGCCTCGAAGAGGTAAGCGAACTCTCCGGAAGGGGCACGGAACTCATATCGCTCTACATACCACCGACGAGACAGATATCGGATGTTGCGGCCTACCTCAGGAACGAGTACTCGCAATCGTCCAACATCAAGTCGGCTAGCACACGCAAGAACGTCCAAGCCGCTATATCGTCGATACTCTCCCGTCTGAAGGGATTCAAGCAATCGCCGGAGAACGGCCTTGTATTCTTCGTCGGTCACCGGTCGGTCGGCGCCGACCAGACGAGCATGGTGCAGTTCGTGCTGGAGCCGCCCGACTCCGTGCAGACATTCATGTACCGCTGCGATTCGTCGTTCTACCTCGAGCCTCTGCATGACATGCTGGAGAAGAAGGATCGGTACGGATTGATAGTCATAGACAGGAGTGAGGCGACCGTCGGTTTGCTGAACGGCAAGAGAATAGTCCCGGTCAAGAACCTCCAGTCACTAGTGCCCAGCAAGCACGGCCGCGGTGGCCAATCCGCCCGCAGGTTCGAGAGGGTCATAGAGGTCGCTGCCCACGAGTACTACAAGAAGGTAGCCGAGATAGTCAACGATTCGTTCCTGGAGGACAAGGGCATGAAGGGCATCCTCGTCGGAGGGCCAGGCCCCACCAAGGAGTTCTTCGTGAAGAGCGAGTATCTTCACCATGAGTTGCAGCAGAAGGTGATCGACGTCTTCGACACCGGCTACACGGACGAGTACGGGCTCAAGGAGCTGGTTGAGAAGGCCAGGGAAGCCCTCCGCGGTCTGGACCTAATGAGGGAGAAGGACCTGATACAGCAGCTATTCGAGGAGATAAGGAAGCCAGACGGCGGCCTAGCGGTTTACGGTGAGGAGCAGGTCACTCATGCGCTTATGATCGGGGCAGTCGACACGCTGCTTGTCTCGGAGGACATGCGGAAGAAGAAGCTGGACATGCTCTGCCCCTCCTGCGGAAACACCAAGGACCTGTTCGCCAAGGAGGCCCCTGACGTAGCCAAGTGTGACAAGTGCGGCGCTTTGATGGAGACTCAGGCCTCCGTCGATTTCGTGGAGGAGTTGCACAAATTGGCGGACGCCAACAGCACAGCAATAGAGTTCATATCGGGCGAGTCCGAGGAGGGAGGGCTCCTCGTCAAGGCGTTTGGCGGACTCGCAGGGATACTCAGATTCAGGGTGAGTTGATGACGGAAATCGAGAACCACGACCCGTTCGCCGTGTTCCGCAGAGAAGCAGAGCGTGCGCTCAGCGCCGCACTCGTTGAAGTCGGTGTTGACGACACGGAGATTGTGCTGGAGAAGCCGCCGAAGGGTATGGGCGACCTTGGATTTCCTTGCTTCCCGCTAGCCAAGATTCTGAAGATGACTCCCAACAAGATCGCGGAAGACATCGCCTCGAAGATAACCCCGAATGGAACGATCGATGGAGTCGAGGCGAAAGGAGGATACGTCAATTTCCATGTCAGGTTCGATATGCTCGCCAAGGCCACTATATCGACAGCGCTTGCGGCGAGGGAGCGCTTCGGCTCAGGTCCATCCAAAGGTGTGAAGGTGCTCTTGGAGCACACGAGCGTGAACCCAACCGGACCGATGCACATCGGGAGGGCGAGGAACCCCATCATAGGGGACACCTTGGCGCGGATAATGCGTCTCGCGGGGTACGACGTCTTGACGGAGTTCTACGTGAACGACGTCGGACGGCAGGTGGCCACAATGACCTGGGGGGTCAAGAATCTCACCATAGGAGACGCGCCGAACGGAGGCAAAGGCGACCACAGATTCGTTCCGTATTATCGAGAGGCGCACAAGAAATGCGAGGAGGATCCGAAGGTGCTCGAGGAGGTCAACGCGCTACTGTACAAGTTGGAGCACGGAGACCCCGAATCGGTAGAGCTGAACAGGAAAACCAGCGAGACAGTCCTTGAGGGCATGATGGAGAGCCTCCGACGGATCAACATACGGATCGATGGTTTCACTTGGGAGTCGAGGTTCGTCGAGAACGGCAGCGTCGACAAGGTCATCTCGAAGCTTAGGCAATCAGAATACTGTCACGAATCGGACGGGGCACAACACCTCGAACTCGAGTCGTTCGGCATCACTGGACGCGACACGAAATGGGTTTTCACTAGGTCGGACGGCACATCGCTATACACGACGCGCGACCTCGCATACCACCTGGATAAGTTCTCCAGGTCGGACGTCGCCATCAACGTGCTAGGTGAGGACCAGAAACTGGGCATGCAGCAGCTCGCTGCTGCGCTGAACATCATAGGCTCCGACAGGAGACCCGAGATAGTGTTCTATGCGTTCGTGTCGTTGCCCGAGGGGAGAATGTCGACCAGGAAGGGGACCGTTGTGACGCTGGACGACCTCATGGACGAGGCTGTCGACATGGCATACGAGGAGGTCCGCAAGCGACGGTCGGATCTTCCGGAGGAGCGCATGCGCGAAATCGCCAGAACCGTCGGATTGGGGGCGCTCAGGTACAATATCGCCAGAATACAGGCCGAGAAGCAGATAGTCTTCAAATGGGAGGAGGCGCTGAATTTCGAAGGCAGCAGCGCACCGTTCCTACAGTACGCCCACGCACGGGCGTGCTCGATACTCAAGAAAGCAGATTCCAAACCAGGGCCCGCCTCCGCCGATGCGTGCGCAAGGAAGCTTGTCAATCATCACGAGCGAGAGCTGCTGAAGCTCGTGGCCGCGTTCCCCATGGTCATAGGGGAATGCGCGGAGACCAGGCGCCCGCACGCACTCGCGGCGTTTACACAGGACCTCGCGGCGCAGTTCAACCAGTTCTACCGCTACGTGCCGGTGCTCAAGGCCGAGGGGGATGTCATCGAGGCGAGGCTCGCTCTAGTAGAGGCCGCCAGATGGACCTTGAGGAACGCGCTCGACTGTCTCGGGATAGACGCTCCTGAGGAGATGTGATCGTCACCGCCTCATGTTCCAGCTTTCGTTGCCATAGCACGATGCGACGTAATTCTCGACCGTCTTTGACTCTGGCTCCGTCAGTTGGGATCTCTCGAATTCGACTTCGAACAACCTTCCAAACCCGCAGGTCAATGCGCCCTTGACCTGATCCATACCAGGCGCAGGATGCAGCAGATCGGATAGCCTCGTTACCCGTGCCGAAGGGCGCGTCGCTGTGCCCTTCAACACCGCATCCATGGTCTCCAAGTCGGTGTCCACGATGACGGTGCCGTGGTGGAGCAAGGACCCGTGCCTTCTCAGCTGAGCGCTTCCGGAGACCTTCCTACCCCTGACCTCGACATCGTTCATCGGGCGATAGGCCGCATGCGCGCCCAGCCCCCGGAGGGACTCCGCGACGGCACCACAGACGGCTTTGAACGCTCCTGCGGGAGTGCTCCCAAGAATCGATTCGGAAGTTATGATCGCGAATATCAGCTGTCCCCCATCTGTGTAAATCGACCCGCCCCCGGAGCGCCGACGGACGATCGCCACACCTCTTCGGACGCACTCTTCGAGGTCCACCGCCTCCGCGGCTTTCTGGAACTGGCCTAAGGACACTGTCGGCTGCGAGCGCGTGTAGAAGTGCAGGGTGTCTGGGACGTCGCCGAGCCCGTGACTCTCGAGTATTGACTCATCAATGGCCGCAGAATGGGGTGGCGACAAAGGGCCGCTGTCAATCAAACGCCAACTCGGGCTCATCCACGATGATTATGGCAAAATCAAGGTAAAGAGGTTTGTCGGAAGGGGTTTCGGGTACGTGCGGGATGCTCATTCCTTGGAGCCGTTGCTCTCCTTCTCCTTCGCCGCCTTATCCCTGCGCTCCTGCTTCTCCCGCTTGTCCTTCTCCCGGCGCTCCTGCTTCTCCCGCTTGTCCTTCTCCCGGCGCTCCTTGCTGTCAAGGCGGCCCCTGTCCCTTCTCGGACCCTTGCGCTCGCGTTTGGACCATCTGCCCCTCAGGTAGAGCAGCAGTGGCACCAGGATAATGACCGCAGCGATGCCTCCCCAGAGAGCCGCTTTCTTCCAGGGAGCCTCCTTGACGACCAGCGCCTGGTCGACCCTTGTAGTCTTGGAGTGCGTAACCAACTGGTCAGTGCTGGTCACGTTCACCTTGATCTTGTACGTGCCCCTGTTCTCAGGAGTCCATGCGAACTTCACCTGGACTTTGCCGCCGACCTCTATCTGCGTGGCCTCGATGGAGTCGTTGAGGATCTTGCTCGTGGTGCCGATGCGCGTCTCACTCTCCTCATCCACGATGTAGAAGGTCACCACGACGCCGGTCGCCACCGCGCTACCCTTGTTGGTCAGGTTGACGATGATATAGCCGCTCTTGCCTTCGGTGAACTCAGCTGGCTCGTAGTATATGTCGCCATCGATCATGACATTGGGTCTCGGACTCGTCTCAATCTTGACCGAGTGCTTCTTGAAAGCGCTATTGTTCGACGAGTCGGTGACATTGAGCTCCACGGAGAAGGTCGTAACTTGCTTGAAAACATGTGTGACGTTGACGAGTCCCGTTCCGTTCAGCCACGAATCGTCTCCGAGTCCGTCTGCGAAGTACCACGAGAAGTACATGTCCTCGACGTCATCGAGGTTGTCGGTGGTCGCGTTGGCATCGAACACTATCGTCTGGTTCTCTATGAGGCTCGTGCCATATGTGGCGTTCTTGACGGTAAATGAGACGACAGGGGCGGCGGAATCGTTGACCTTCACGGTCAGTGTCGTGTTCTTCCAGTGACCCGCGACGTCCGTCACGTTGAGCACTACGTCGAACGTCCCAGAGTCGGCGAAAGAGTGCGAGACGTTCTTCTCGTCATCAGTCCACGAAATCCTGCCGGACTCGTTGCCTTCGCCGTAGTAGAACTCGAAGAAGTCCACGACGCCGAGAGAGTCGTCTGCGGAGGACGCATCATCGGACGAATAGGTCGCATTGAACCAGACAGCTTCGCCCTGGTCCACCTCGAGCATGCCCGTGGTGGTGTTGACCTCCCTGTCCTTGACCGTTATCACGGGGACAGGGTCGGCATCATCGCAGATGACCTCTATCTCGGTCCAGTTCTGGATGCCCACCGCATCCGTAACCGTCAGGTTGACGGTCCTGCTAGCGGAGGCGTTGACGAACACATGTCCAATCGTAACATTGGTGGTGGTTTCTGCCGCGGTGAAGTCGTCGAAGTTCCAAGTGTAAGTCATCGGGTTGCCGTTCGGATCATCGGAGTCTCTTGCGGTGAAGTTGACCTCGGAGCCGACGCGGACGATGTACTTCGTCGTATTCCCTTCGTCATCGGTCACCGCGTACACTAGGCCCTGCTCGATCTCCATGCCCGCTCCAGCCGAAGGCTTCTCGGAAAGCTCGAAGGCGAGCGAGACGGGCTCTGGGCCGCCCACATACGCCTCCGAGTCGATTGAGAACGTCTCGTATCCTGCGACGATCACATGCGAACCTGGGCCGCTGCTGTTGTACACGAGCTCGTAGTCAGCCGGCAGCGAAACCGTGTATGTGTAGTTGACCGAAGCGGTCTCGTACGATGCATACAGAGTCGCAGTGTAATCCGAGGCGTCGACATCGATCTCATCGTCTGCAGGTGTGGTGTAGACGCAGGAATAGGTGTACAGAACACCAGTCTTGTTGAGGACGTCCGTGGGGACAATGTCCACGTCGAAGGCGCTCAGAGTTCCGGACGCCTCGTAATAGTAGGTGTCGTTGACAACCAGGAATTTGCCCGTCGTTGGGTACTTCGCGCCGTGGTCGCTAACCATGTCCACGAACTCACCGACCTCACCGGCATCGAGCAGACCGTCTGTCGTGTCGGAGTTGAGGTCGATCTGTATCCTCAGGCTCCCGATGTCGCTGTACTCGAGTCCAGGGTAAGCGTGGTCGTAGGACCATACCGTCGACTCCGTCAATGTGAACGAGTTGAAGTCCTCATCGTAGACAATGCTGGCGGCCTCGATTCTCTGAATCTGGTCCTCGAACTGCGCCGACTCGTCCACTGAGCTTCCCGAAAGCGCGCCTGTGAGATCGAGTTCCTTGACAATGGCCGAAGCACCGTCACCGTCGATACACAGTATGAATTCGTCCGCATAGGCGTCGAAAGTGAAGAAGGTACCCTCCTCGCTCCTCAGCAGCCTCTTGATCCACGGAAGGCCGTCATCCTTGGAAAGCAGATACGCAACCACGTTCGATGCCGGGTTGCCGTCGGAGTTGGTCATAAATCCGCTCACGCGTACAGACCGAGACAGCGCGATTTCAATGACGTTGTTGCTGATGACATTGACGTCCGTGACCTCCATCTCGTACAGATCGGCGCTGACAGCGAGAGCGAAGTTGGCTGGCGTGAGGGATGTGTTCCACATGTCGACGACCGCGTAGCCCTGCGCGTTGGTCGTCCCAGAGGAGACGATCTCCTTGGCCACCTTATCGTAGAATGCCACAGTGGCGCCAGTAAGTGTAAGGCCCGTTGACTGGCTCTTCACCGTTACATTCCATTCATACTGCTTGGGGTCGAATTCAGTCAGGCTGATAGCCGGACTGATCGTCTTGGACGTGAGGGCGGAGAACGCAAACTCTGTCGCGCCCTTCTTGTCGTAATGGTCCGCTGCTATGACGTCGATCTTGTAGTATCCCGATGGGGCGTTGTTCACCACATAGAGCTTCATGGCCGAAGAATATGTGGCGGGTAGGACCTCACCGGTGTGAACGTTTGTGAGGGTGACAGTCACGCCTGTGGAGACGGGAGACCCGTTCGAAGTTACGGGCACATATATCGTGTTCGTTCCCAGCGTTTCCGCCTCGGCATCGCTCATCGGGAGCACCAAGGTGGATAGGACTACGACCAGCGCGAAAAGGCTGGCTGATAGCTTGCTCATTGCATCTCTCCTCATTCGAATGTCCCCTCCCTCTCTGGGGGCCGAAACTCCAGCCCCGGTCAAGAAGGGTACTCCGGCGAATAGATTGCCCCTTTATAAGCTTTAGGGACGCCGACGATGACATGGCCAGTATGCCAGCAACGTCGACTATTGAGCTCAGGTGACGATTCTACTGACCTGTCCTGTCTCGATCGCCCGCCGAATCTCCAGGGCAAGACGGCGCCCGGTGCTCATGTTAGTCCGCCAGGTCGTGTTCCCGTAAGGATGACCCATGGACATGTGGACATTGGTTCCGCCACCGACGCGCGGCGCGACATCATATATGTGGAATTTGAGGTCCTTGTCGACACATGTCTGAAGACAGAACGGGCCGATGATTCCTGTCTCGTAATGTTCCTGCGTCGCCCTGACGTACTTCTCAGCGAGGTCGAACGCGCCCTCTATAAGTGACTCGCGCATGGTCGCCGAATTGTGGCCGCAGACAGTGTACTCAGGGGTAGCCTGCTCGCCCACCAGCGTCATCTGCTGTGGCGCAGGGAGGCGGACATGCCCGTCCAGGGACGACTCGAAACGCCAGTCGACCCCGATGAGCTCTATCCGATCCATCTTCGTCTCAAGAGGCGAGTAGAAAAAATCGAGGTTGAATACGGGGCCAATCACATATTCCTCCATCCGGGCGTCCTTGAGGTCTTCCTCGGTTATCACATCGCTGGCTACGAGCGCATTGGACTTCTTGACGTACTCCTCGTACGACGCGGCCGTGAAGAACCCGCGCTCAAGTTTCTTCACTTTGTGGTGCAGTTTGACGATGACCAAGCCGTCGATGTCCTTCGGATCATCTATCCTCTTCGGAAAGGGCATCCCCGCCTTCTCGAGTAGCCAGTAGTAGTCCCGTTCCTCTCCGCGCTCCTCGCTTCTGAGAAGGGGCCTTGAGCCGACCAACGGGACCACGAAGTCATCCTCTATCTCTCGGAGCGAAACATAGGAAGTGAACGATCTGTTCGGAACGAAGAGCACGTTCTCGTTCCTGAGGCGCGCCTGAAAATCGGCTTCCATCATCTCCTTGAACTTCTCCAGGACCCAGCACTCGTCGACCGCCCCTCGGATTGCATTTCCAGCGGCGTCCCGCTGGCACTTGAAGTACTGGGTGTAAGTCTTCTCGCGTCCTCGCTGGCATATTCCGAGCGTGCGGAATCCCTCCTCGACGGCGCCGTCGCAGACGTCCAATGCAGAATGCGAAGCGACCATCCCAACCTTCGCCTTCGTTAGGTCATAGCTCTCCAAAGCGGTCAGAATCTTCTCCCTGTCTATCACGGTAAGCCTCTCCCGCGAACGAGCGAACTCGCAACTGACGCGACTGATAGGGTTGATTGTATATCTATCTTGAGGGGGGCGGCGTCAGGGCGATCTCGTCCAGGCGAAGCACCAGATGTGACGAAGCCTCCTTGAATCCGTACTTCTCGTACAGCTTCTTCGCCCGCGGAAAGCTGGTGTGTAGATATGCCACGGACGCGCGGCCGCTAATGGCATCGATGGCACAGCTCATGAGCTCGTCGCCCATGCCCTCGCCCTGCTTCGATGGCGTGACGTAGATGTCGTATAACAGGCCCATGGTCTTCTCGAGCCGGACAATGACGAAACCTCCGTCCATAAGAAACACAGAGTATTCCTTGTCCTTGTCCAGCCGGCGCAGTCGCGCAGCAGCCGCAAACTTGTTCTCATCGTAGTACTCAGAGAACAGAGACACCGCGGAACCCCTGTTGGTCTTGGACAAAGGTTGCGCCGAGTGATCATGCTCCCCCGGAGACTCCAACTCCATCCTGTACGTTGGCGTTGGATGGTAGCGTGACAAGTGGCGGCCCATATCGAAGGAGAACGCCGCCCAGGATTTCTTGGCCGACGCGAGGAACCTGACCAGCTGCTCACTGGCGAACGCGATGTCACCTTGCTCCTCGACGACCATCATCCCCGTCCTCCTGACGCCTCCGGTAAAGAGCCTGGCGACTTCGCCTTCGTCGGAATAGAACGCCCAGGCGTGCCTTCCCTCGAGCTGCATACAAACGCCAATCATATGGTCCGAGTTCGTGAGGTCGACCGCGTTGCCATCCTGATCTATGAGGTTCTCGTCTAGTGGGAGGTCCGCGGTGCTCACGATGGAGTATTTCCCCTCCAACCTGGGTTCTATCGCCTTGCCGATGGTCCAGCCCTGAGCCGGAAGGCTTCTTCCAAGGAGTCGGGTCCTTGTGTCTTGAGCCAGTATTCGAGAGCAACTAGCTTCCGATAACTTATCGCCGAGCTGGCGTGCCTCCTTATCATTCAGCCTAAGTCTCCTCGGCGAGCGACGCACGAACGCGCGAACGATGTTGTCCGAAAGCGGCAGTAGCTCGAGAGAGACCGCTCCGCCCGAAGTGCGCACGTTCACGACGTCGCACCTCGAGCCTAGCGTTCGGACACCTCCATCAGTGGGCGAATCCGCCATTTCAGAAGAAATAGAAGCCGACGGCGTACTCCTTGGAGCAGTTCGCCATCGCATCCAACCTCTTCAGCGTCCCGTCGATTCTCCGGACCATCATCTTGCCCTCTTCGGGAGTCCTCTCGCGCAGCACTGCGACCTCCTCTAGCAAAGTCTGCGCGTCCTTGGACGAGAGGACTGTCTTATTCGATGCGAGTTCTTCGACTTTCGACAGCAGGTCGAGCTTGAACTTCTTCGCGAGGGCAGGGACCGGTGACGTCGACGGGCCGAAGTTGCCCACGCAGCCCTTCTTGTTGTCCCAGGAAAGTCCGCATCTACCACAGGTCTCGTACATCTCGTCGAACTCGAGCAGGTCCCATTCGGTGATGGAGTTCTCTCTCATCGCGGCCTTGAGCACTTCGTCCCTCTGCGCCTTCGACACATTGCTCATGATGATCCAGTTCGTCTTGACTTCCGTTACGAATGGCTCGAGGGTCTTCTGGTCGGCCGGATCCTTGATCTTCTCTATGTAGAGGGCGTCTCCTTCCACTTTGGATCTGGAGCGTTTCAGGATCTCCTCGACTCTTTCTTCACCCAGCTTGGCCTTCGCACGTTTGAGGTCAGCCACGCGGTCCACCTCGACAAGGTCAGCCCACTTGTCCGGATTAGCCACGTAGACCCTGGCCATCGTCATCTTCCTGTCCCTGCACAGTGATTTGGCGGACTCGAGTTCTGTGATTGCCATATTCAAACCCAATGCAACACCTTCTTGGGAGGAATGTGAGGATTCACCAAGATGTAAAAACTTTCGTAGAGCCGCCCGAGGACCGTATTGGCAATCACATTAGTCGATCCATTGTGCGCTCATCGATGCGGTCGAAAAGGATTTATATCGTACATGGCCGGCGCATCAGGATAATTAATCTACCGCTCGGTCATTCAGGTCACGGGCCCCTACCGACCGGCTGTTTCTGACTGGTACATGCCGGCGATGGGAAAGGTGTGAATAGCATGACAATCGCCGCCATCAGCCTGCTGTCGAACAAGGACATCGATAAGGTGCACGAGGCGTCGCTGCGGATACTCGCCGATGCTGGAGTCAGGGTCGAAAGCGCCGCAGTGACGAAGACTTTGAAGGACGCTGGCGCCAAGGTGGACGAGACCAAGGATCTCGTCTATCTGAGCGAGGACATCGTCGACCGCTCCGTTGCGAGCGCGCCCAAAAAGATCAGGATTTGCTCCAGAGGCGGGAGGGACTTCATCATCCCTGGAGAAGGCACCCAGATTGTCTCGACGGACGGGCAGCCACCCGCGGTGTTCGATGCGGAGACCGGGAAGAAGAGAGCGTCCACGCTCCAGGACCTCAAGGAGATGATGATCCTCGCGGACGCGTTGCCTGAAGTGGGCTTCATCTGGCCTACGGTCATTGCGAACGACATGCCTTCCGATAGGTCGTCGTTCTACGAGTTCCTCGCAGCCATCACTTACTCGTCGAAGCACATCCAGCACGGAGCAGTCTCAGCCGAGGAGGCGAACTTCCAAATCGATGTCTGCTCCGCAATATTGGGATCTAGAGAGAGCCTCAAGGAGCGCCCGATATTCTCAGACGTGAGCACCCCGATATCCCCTCTCAGGTACGACGCTGGCGAGGCGGAGGCTATCGGTATCCTCGCCAAGGCGGGCGTACCAGTGGTCCATCTGTCGATGGCCATTGCAGGGGTCGTGACGCCCGCGTCAGTCGCGGGCTCCCTCGCGGTCATCAACGCCGAGAACCTCTTCGGCTTGACGATCACTCAGACGGCAGCGGAGGGCGCACCCAGCATCTACTCATCGTTCTCAGGCGTGATGGACCTGAAATCCGGCGTCTTCCTCTGTGGCACCCCAGAGGGGGTGCTCATGGACACTGCTGCTATTGAGATGGCGAGACACTACGGCGTGCCGTCATGCGCCGGAGGCCCGTCTAACGCCGCGCGTTCGCTCTCCTCTGAGGCGGGCGCTGAAGGCGCCATCACGACGATGGCTTCCCTCCTTGCAGGGGCCGACATGATGGTGGGCCTCGGAGGGCTCGACAGGGCGGGTATGATGTCCAAGGAGAAACTCGTGATGGACTGCGAGGTCTGGAGATGGCTTACAAGAGTGCGCGAGGGTATCGAGATCGATGACGCGACGCTCGGAGTGGACGCCATATCGAGACAGGGGCCGGGCGGATCGTTCCTTTCCGACATACACACAGCGAAGCACCTGCGGAAGGAGTTCATGGTACCCCAAGTGACGATGTACCACGTCAATCGCGAGCCTGACCGGAAGGAGGACGAGTTCCTTGCGTACGCCAGGAATCGCGTCAAGGACCTGCTGGCAACGCACAGACCGCCGCTACTCGACGCTGAGACAGCATCCAGGGTCGGAAAAATCGCCACGAGATACGGCATCGTCATGCCAGATGGATCCCAGATATTCGAGCACGCGTGACCAGCGTCAAGCGCGTCTTTTGAACAGTTTCTCGAGGTCGTCTGGTGTCAAGGTGATCATCGTGGGTCTCCCGTGCTCGCATGTGTATGGGCTTTCCGTAGCCATCAGCTCGGACAATAGCTGTATCATTTGAGAGTGCGACAGCTTCTGCCCTGCCCGGATAGATGTGTGGCACGCGACCCGCCATATGAACTCCAGTCCCATCCTCTTCGGCACCGCCATGTCCGCGAGCTCAGCGAGTATGTCCCTCAATGCCCTCTCGCCCTGCGCCGCACCAAGGACTGTCGGCACGGAGCGCAGTGCGTAGGATTCGCCGCCGAAATGCTCCAGCCTGAATCCCATCTGAAGGAGCGTCTCGCCGTACTCCTCCACCATCCGCGATTCGGTGGACGTGAAACCGAGAACAAGCGGAGCCAGTAGCTCTTGCGAAATCCCGGTGCCGGCCTCTATGGATTCCAAGAGCTTCTCGTAGACAATCCTCTCCGATGCAGCGTGCTGGTCTATCAGCAACAGGCTGCCGCCCGATTCGGCGAGGATGTAAGTGTCCATGACCTGGGCAAGTGGGTGGATGCGCGTACCCTCACCCGACATTGCCTCCTTCTCCGGTATCTGAAGGGTCGATTGATTTGGCGCCGGAATCGTGCCCGCAGGGGCGGGCATTGACGCCTCGAAACCCTCTGAAAAGCGCGTGAGGTCATACTTGAAGGACAAATCGGGACCTTCAAGAGCGTCCACCAACCCCCTCTCGAGCACCCCGAGGACGAGCTTCTCATCGTCGAACCGGACCTCCCTCTTCGTAGGATGCACATTCACGTCTATCGAGGAGCTGTCGACAAAGATCTTCACGACTCCGATAGGGTATCTGTCCTTCATGATGCGTGAGCCGAATGCGCTCACGACCGATGAGACTATCTTCCTGCTTTTCACCGGCCTGTGATTGACGAACAGCCTCACGTCTGAAGGAGATGAACGAGTGTGCTCGAGCCGCGCTAAGTGAATATCGACGCGAACACCCTCCCCCTCGGCCTGGGCGCCAATCATGTTGGCGGCGACCTTGCGCCCGAAAGCCAGCGTGAGAGCCCCCTCCATGCCCTCCGCAGCCGGATGCGAGAGCAATCCCCTGCCGTCGGAAACGAGCTTGAACGAGATCGCAGGGCGGCACAGTATGAAATCCATAACCGATTCCTTGCAGTGAGCCAGCTCGACCGCTGCGTACTTCATCTGCTTGCGCCGGGCGGGCATATTGCTGAATAGGTCCTCCACCACAATCTCAGTCCCCTCCGGACAACCCACGGCGGAGACGGACACGATGCGTCCTCCGTCCAGAACTATCTCCACGCCATCGGTTCGGTCATGCTCCCTCGTCCTGACGGTGACACGCGCGACGGAGGCAATCGATGACAGGGCCTCACCCCTGAAGCCGTATGTGTCGAGGGTCCGGAGGTCGTCGATTGACTTGATCTTGCTCGTGGCATGACGTTGGAACGCTGCTTCGGCGTCTTCCGCCGACATGCCACAGCCGTTGTCCTTCACTGAGATACTCTTCCGTCCACCCTCCTCGACAGAGACGACGATCTCGGCTGCGCCTGCATCAAGGGCGTTCTCGAGCAGCTCCTTGACGACGGAAGAAGGCCTCTCGACCACCTCGCCGGCCGCGATCTTGTCTGCGGTGTTACTGTCGAGTACCCTTATCCTTCCCAACGATCTCATCGCTCCTCTTCTTGAGTTCCCCGAGCCTTACATACGCCTCCATGGGAGTCATCTTTGCGAGATCCAACTCCCTCAGCTCCCTCAATACGGAATCGTCCAACTTGCTGGAATCGACCGAGAACCTCATCTGCGCATGGACCTTCTTCCCCGCCTTTACTTCGATGGAGTTCTTCTCCTCGATGTCGTTCAATACTTCGCCCGCGCGCGTGACGACGCTAGCAGGAACCCCGGCCAATCTCGCGACCTGTATGCCATAGCTCTTGTTAGCCTTCCCGGGGACGACCTTGCGCAGGAAGACGATCTCTGAGCCTTGCTCCTTGACCGCCATCGAGTAGTTCTTCACCCCCTCGAGAGACTCCGCGAGCTCCGTCAGCTGATGATAGTGTGTGGCGAAGAGTGCTTTGGCGCCGATCTTCTCCTGCTCGTAGAGGTGTTCTGCGACAGCCCACGCGATCGCGAGGCCGTCAAATGTGCTCGTACCCCTTCCGACCTCGTCCAGGAGTATGAGGCTCCGTTTGGAGGCGCAGTTCAATATGTTGGCCAGCTCAATCATCTCAACCATGAACGTCGACTGTCCCCGGGAGAGGTCGTCGAAGGCTCCGACTCGGGTGAATATCCGGTCTACGAGGCCGATCCTCGCCTCCGATGCGGGAACGAACGACCCCGCCTGCGCCATTACGACGATATGGGCGATTTGGCGGAGATATGTGGATTTGCCCGCCATGTTCGGCCCCGTCAGTATCACGAGCCGGTTCGAACCGGTATCGAGGTGGACCTCGTTGGGGACGAACGAGCCCCCAAGGACCCGCTCGACAATGGGATGTCTCGAATCTTTCAGGATGATTGTGTCACTGTCGTCTACTACCGGCCTTGTATAGCCGTTCATCGCCGCTGCCTCGGCGAATGACCGCAGCACGTCCAACGACGAGACCGCCGCGGCGATGCCTCGTATCCTCTCCCCGTGCTTGGACACGTCCGCCCGCACGCGCATGAAGATGTCATGCTCGAGCGTGTGCATGCGCTCCTGCGCGGCTAGGATCGATTCCTCCTTCTCCTTCAGCTCTGGAGTGACGAATCGTTCCCCGGTGCTGAGAGTCTGTTTGCGCAAGTAGTCGGAGGGCACGTTCTTCATGTTGGCCTTCGACACCTCGATATAGTAGCCGAAAACATTGTTGAAGCCCAGCTTCAGGTTCTTTATCCCTGTCCGCTCCCGCTCGGTCCGCTCGAGGTCCGCGATCCACTTCTTGCCCTCCCTCGAAGTCTTTCGAAGGTCGTCTAGATCAGGGTCGAACTCGTCCTTGATAAGACCCCCCTCCTTGAGCGTGACGGGCGGGTCGTCGGAGATGGACCTATCTATCAGCAGGACGACCTCCGACACGTCGACGAGCATCCTGGCGAGCTCGTTCAGCCTTCGAGATTTCACTCCCTCAAGCGAGAATCGGAGTGGTTGCACGGCTCTGAGGCATGCCTTCACCCCGAGCATGTCCCTCGCATTCGCGCTGCCGTAGACGACGCGGGCTGTGAGTCTCTCCAGGTCCCTGAAGCCTCCCAGGGCCTCTCCGAGCTCCATTCTCAAGGACAGGTTCGACGCGAATTCCTCCACCGCATCGAGCCTCCCTTCAATCTCGTCCATGCTCATAGACGGCTCCACGAGCCACTTCTTCAACAAGCGGCTGCCCATTGGTGTGAGCGTGTTGTCCAAGACCGACACCAGCGTGTTCTCCTGGGACGTATCTCGCACGTTCCGCACGACCTCGAGGTTGCGCATCGTGGCCTGGTCGAGCACCAGTTTGTCGGAAATTGAAAAGAACTTCGGCTTCGACAGGAAATCGAGTTCGCGCTTCTGTGTCGATTCAAGATACCTCAGGATGGCCCCCGCGGCCGAGGCAGCGATGGGCCTGTCGGAGAGACCGAGCCCTTCTATCGTCTGAAGTCGGAAATGCCTTTTCAGGAGCGGCTCCGCGGCCTCCGAAATGAAACAGAAGTTCTCCATCTCCGTCAGCCGGACATCGGCGTGATCGAATTCGCTCTTCAATGCGCGGGAGTCGAAGCTCTCAGGGACGAGAATCTCCCTGGGTTGGCGCTGAGCGAACTCCGTCAGCACCTTGCTCTCGGCGTCTTCGCCTTCCGCCTCGGTCGCTACGAACTCACCAGTCGAGATATCGACGAACGCCATCCCGTAAACGCCGTCCCTCTCGACGAGCGCCATGAGGTAGTTGTTCTTCCGACTGTCGAGCGCCGAGCCTTCGAGCACAGTTCCCGGAGTCACTATCCTAACGACGCCCCGATCGACCAGCCCCTTGGAGTTTTTCGCATCCCCGAGCTGCTCGCAGATAGCGACCTTGTATCCCTTGTTGAGTAGCTTCGGGAGATACGAGTCCAGCGCGTGCCAAGGCACGCCGCAGAGCGGCATCTTCTCCTTCTTGCCCTTGTCCCTGGACGTGAGCGCTATCTCGAGCTCCCTCGAGCCTATCACCGCATCCTCACCGAACATCTCGTAGAAGTCGCCAAGTCGGAACAGCAGAAGACAATCTCTGTGCTGTTCCTTGATCTTGAAGTACTGGTTCATCATCGGCGTGGCAACTCTGCCCACTATACTGCTCCCCCTCTGACGGAAAAACACAGAACTTGATATTTCAAGTTATGGAGTGGGGCTTCGGGATGATTGCAGGGTCACCATGTTTTTTACTGATTGGGGCAATATCCCTGGCATATGGGATGTGTTGACTGCCTTGACCGATAGTCCGACCATGCTCGTCTACACGGATGGCGCGTCCAGGGGCAACCCGGGACCCGCGGCTATCGGTTATGCTATCTTCAACTCCTCCGGCAAATGCCTCGAGCGCAGCGGTAGATACGTGGGCGAGCACACGAACAACGAGGCGGAGTATGAGGCGCTCATATGGGCGCTGGAAAGGGCGGGCACGATTACGAGGGACAGCGTGAAGTTCCATTCCGACAGCGAACTCGTCGTACATCAGGTGAACGGCGTCTACCAAGTCAAGAAGGAGCATCTGAGGGAGTATGTCGATCGAATCCAGAGGGCTGTCAAAGGTTTCCAATCGTTCCGTCTGGTGTACGTCCCAAGGGAGAACCCGAGGATAGTGCTCGTAGACGGCATAGTCAACAAGGTCTTGGACGAAGAAACGAGATGAGGATGGGAATCATGGCCGGGCAGCACAGGAAGGCGAAGAGAGGATTCGAGGGTGTGTCGCGTCTTGATGATTTCGGGGTTGTTGATGACACGAAGACCAGATACAGAACCTATGCTTCCGCCGCTTCGAAACTGAATCCGAAGGAAAGAGCGGCTTGGTGGCGAGACGTCATCCAGCGAGATCCGGAGATACTGGCGTTCTTCAGAGGGAGCAGTGATCGATGATAGCAGTACCACTCGGGATCTTGACAGCGAGGAATAGGAGAGAGGCCAGGTCGGTCCGAGAATCACTCAAGTGAAGGTGGTTCCTCCTCCTCGGGTGAGCTTGGGCCTGGTCCTCTTGTCTGCCTTCTCAGGCTCAGATACATGGCCAATGCAACCAGCGAGATCACCGCGAACAATATCACGATTGCCCCCAGCATCAAGATCTGAGAGGATAGTGAATCGATGCGATCGTTAGCGTCGTCGAGATCATCTCCTGCATCTGCCAGCCCCTCCCTCGTCTCGTTGAGCGCGTCCATCGTCTCGTTCAGATTCTGGAGAGCTTCCTCGAGATCGTCCTGCAGCGAGTCTTCGGGAGGTTCGTAGGTTACAGTGACAGATGTGCTTGCCGAATTGCCAGCCGCATCCGTAGCCGTCGCCGTAATCAAGTTGTCCCCATCTACGAGTATCACACTGCAGTTGAACGATCCGTCACTCTCTACCGCGACAACGATCCCATTTACCGTGAGATAAGCTCCGCTCTCGGTATATCCCGAGACTGAAATCGTTGATGAATCGAAGGACTGGGCGTCCTCGGGGCTCTCTATCGTCACGGTTGGAGGGATGACGTCAGGTGAGGAATAGCGGGCCGCCCATACATCGCCCTTCGCGCTATCCGACTGCGTCCAAAGGGCGAAGCCGTTTCCGCCCCCATCGATAGTGAGCACGATCTCTCCGACATCCCCAAGACTATCCTTATTGAGCTGCTCGGAAGGTCCCCATCCTCCAGTGGGATTGTACACTGCACCGCGCACATCCTGAGATGTGCCGTCGTCATGAAGGAATATCAACAATGCTTCGCCGTCATTTGACATGGCTACTTCCGGACGTGTAGCAGAGCCCAGGTTCGAATAGGCCACGGCCATAAGCGCTCCCCAGCCGTCTTCAGCATCGTACGCTCTTGAGTAGACGCCGTCGTCACTCAAGATTCCGTCTCTCCACCACGCGACCACGGCGTTGCCGTCCTTGTCGATGCCGATCCTGGGATCCATGTCGTCAGCGTAAGCAGTCGCCGCCAATAGTGTAGGATCGTCCCATCCAACACCGGCTTCATAGGCGCAGGACCGCAACTCGTAGCAGCTCGTGGTGTCGTTGTAGTGGTGCCATGCACACATCGCATCCCCACCGTTGCCGACGGCGACGAGAGGCGAGGCGTAGAATGCGTTACCTGCCACCGTCTCAGCGGCCCCCCAGCCGCTCGATGGTTCATAACGTTTTGACATGATCGAATGTTCTGTCATTTCAGACTGGACCCACACAACAATGATGTTTCCCTCCCCATCGACCCCCAACGACGGCAAGTATGATTCAGTGGTGCCGCCGCCATCATCCAGGACGGAAGGTTCGCTCCATCCGACACCATCCTCACGTTCCCCGATCATAACTCTTGTGGGTGGCAAGTCCCGGGTCCAGACGGCCACTGCATTACCGCCGTCAATCATCAATATCTCCAGATGGAAGTCGTCCACCGTGCCGTCGTCCTCAATGGATTCGGGGCCGGTCCAACCGACACCCCTGACGTAGAAGTTGGACCACAAGTCATCAAGGGATGTTGTCTCATTATCCTGCGCCCATGCCACAAACGCATTTCCCACACTGTCGATGGCGACTTTCGGCCACATGATCTCGGTCGAAGCGTCCTCAATTACTTCTGCCTCTGACCATCCTTCGCCCACGAAGTACAACCTTGCATAGAGGTTCGATCCCGAGCCGTTGCTTTGCTTCCATGCAACTACGATGTCGCCGTTCTCATTCATAGCGCAATGTGAATCGTAAGTGCTGTGAGAGTCGTATGTCTCGACGAGGAACGGCTCCTCCCAGCCCACGACATAGTCATCTGAAACGGCGGACGTGGCCAGAACCGGGACGATCAGAGTGGTCAAAATCAGAGCAGAGATAATCTTGCTTCCTTTCATCATTGGAATCCCAACACAAACTGGCATTCGAATGCCGGCACGGCAAATAAAGGTTTACTGTAGAGGTATCCGACGTCAGGCACGACTTCTTGCGCTGATGAATTCTTGCCGAGTCGAACTCGCAGAAGGCCGAAACAGAGGAAAGGAGGTGGCAAGATGCACAAAGCGCGCGCACGTTACACCTCGGGTAGTTCCATTCCCCCTATGGCTATCAGCATCAATGGAGTGGATGCTTGACAGAGCTTTCCAAAGGCATGATCATGCGTGGGCGAGTGAATGGAAGAAGTGAAAGGTAGCCCCGGGAGGATTCGAACCTCCGTCGCAAGATCTCTCCTTGCAAGACACACAATCCAGAGTCTCGCATGATTGACCGCTACACTACGGGGCTTCTGTGGTGGAGGTGGCTATTTCGGTCCCGATATTTAAGAGGTTTCGGCAGCTGTCCTGTGGCGGATTCCAGGTTCACTTGCCCAGACGGTCAATCGCCTTGACCATCAGGTCGAATACGCCGTCGATCCCAGCAGCGCCGTCGATGTCGACGATGTTGCTCTTCTTTCGGAAGTGTTCGACGAGTGGCGCCGTCTGCCCTGTGTAGATATCGAGCCTATTGCGGACCGTGTGCTCCTTGTCGTCGTTCCTCTGTATGAGCGCGGAGCCGCAATTGTCGCACACGCCTTCCGCCTTCGGAGGGTTGAACCTGACATGGTACACGGCTGCGCATTTCTGACATATCCTACGGCCGACCGCCCGCGCCACTAGCGCCTCCGGATCGACGACGATATTGAGCACGAGGTCCATCTCGGTCATCTTGTCGAGTTCCTCGGCCTGGCCCATCGTCCTTGGGAATCCATCGAGAATGAACCCATCCGCGCAATCCGGCTGCGATACCCGGTCCGATATCAGCTGGACTATGAGATCGTCGGGCCCGAGCCTGCCGCTCTCAAGATACGATTTTATCCTGATTCCGAGCGGTGTCTTGTTTGCCACCGCCTCCCTCAGAAGGTCGCCTGTGGCAATCTGAGGAATGCCGTACTTCTTCGACAGCCTCTGAGCCTGTGTGCCTTTGCCGGCACTGGGCGGGCCGAATATGACCAGCTTCAACATCGTGATTACCCGCCGAAACATCTTGAAGCAGGTACTTATTGCTTCGCCATCTGCTGGAGACTCGACAGCGATTTCGTGAAAATGATTTTATGCGCCAGCGGCATTAGCGGTCGATGGTCCACATGAAGAAAGAGATCGTAGAGGAGATAGAGAGGATAGTCGGTAAGGAGCGATACTCAACCGAGATTGCAGACCTCTACGTATACGGTTTCGACGCGTCGATCCATCACATGACTCCCGATATGGTAGTCAGGCCGGCGACGGCTGAGCAGGTGTCCGAGATCGTCAAGCTCGCAAACCGAACCCTCACGCCCGTAGTCCCCAGAGGAGCGGGGACCGCCATGTGCGGGCACACTGTGCCGCTGAAAGGTGGTATCATCCTCGACCTCACAGGCATGAACAAGATCAAGGAGATGCGTGTAGAGGACCTCTACTGTGTCGCAGAGCCCGGAGTCATATATGACACGCTCAACGCCGAACTCGGAAAGCATGGTTTCTGGTTTCCGACTACGCCGGGGAGTGCCGAGGCGTGCACGATCGGGGGCATGGTCGCCACAAACGCCTCGGGCATGAGGGCGATTAAGTACGGCGCGACCAGAGATTATGTCCTCGGACTCGAGGTCGTCCTCCCTACCGGGGAGATCATACACACGGGAACGAGGACGCTCAAGAACTCCTCTGGCTACCAGCTCGACCGACTAATGGTTGGGAGCGAGGGCACCCTGGGAGTCATAACAGAGGTCACGCTCAGGTTCACAGTCAAACCCAAGGCCTCTGCGATGACCGTCGCCGCATTCAAATCCCTTGTCGATGCGGGCAAGTGTGTGTCGAATATAATCGCAAAGCCATTGCTTCCGTCGGCCATCGAGTTGATGGATTCCGTGACGATCAAGGCGGTCAACAAGTGCATGAACGTCGGCCTGCCGGACTGCGAGGCCATATGCATGATAGAGGTGGACGGCCATCCAAAGGCGGTCGAAGAGGAGATGAAGATCGTCGAGGAGATATGCCGCGAGAGCGGTGCGTTCTCCACAGAGGCTTCGAGCGACAAGAGGAAGATAACAGAATGGACCCAGGCGAGGAAGGCCATACTGCCGTCGCTCAGCAGATACGGCGAGAAGTTCGTCTCCGTGGCGCTCGCCGACGACATGTCCGTTCCCATCTCCAAGATACCCGAGGCCGTGGAGGCGTTCCAGAGGATAGCCGAGGCGAACGGGGTTATTGTCGGGACCTACGGTCATTCCGCTGATGGCAACCTGCACACTAAGATGCTCGTGGAACCCTATTCGAAGGAGAGCTGGAAGGCGGGTGAGAAGGCGGTCGGGGAGATCTACGACAAAGTGCTTGAACTCGGCGGAACCGTCACGGGCGAACACGGAGTGTCGATCACGAAGGCTCCGTACATGCAGAAGGAGCGGAAAGACTCCCTCGGCGCGATGAAGGCAATCAAAAAGGCCCTGGACCCGAACGATATCATGAATCCAGGTAAGATTTTCGACTGGGAGGGCAGCATAATCGCCCATCTGAGGTATCCGGCGTTCCTCGACGAGACATGCGCGTGCAAGAACGACTGCAAGGAAAGCTGAAATCTGCCGTTCGCGTGGTAAGGCAAGAATCTTATTAGCCGATGCGCCATAGCTCGGAGCGGATGCGCCAACACAACGTTCTGGCAAAGCTCTTCTGGTGCGGCAAGTGCAACGTCCCGCTAATGGGCCCCAGCTGTGGCAAGTGCGGCGAGAAGGGGAAGGAGGTGCCACTCTCGCCACCGGGCGACGTTCGGTTGGCGATGGACGGTACGAAGAGGAAGCTGAGATACCTGTTCCTGAAGGAGTTCGGAGTACAACAGATCGTACAGGACGTCGTCGTCCTCAACAAGACTTCGGGCGACGACCGATCTGAGGAGGTGATTATCGACGGGCACCGGGTGGCACTCCTCAGATACGACCTGGACCTCAGGCGGCACGAGCTCGTCCTCAGGCTGGACGGCGCGAGGATGCTCGCGGCCATGGATTCCAAGAAGCAGATTGTGCTACGCAAAGCCGAAGGTCATATGAAGGGCAAGTATCTCCCACCGGACGCCATCGAGTCTTTCGATCCTGGGATCAGGGCGGGGGACGAGGTAGTCATCAAGATGGGCAATTTCATCGGTTGCGGCTCGGCCAAGGTCGATGCTGCCTCACTCCGGCGCTCCGAAAAAGGAGTCAAGGTCAGGGAGTTCGCCAAGGTTGGACCGCTGTCTCCGAGGAGCAAGAAGGTATGGACCAGGCTGCTGGTCAGGGCCAACCAACCGCACCTCTTGGCGAAGAAGGCAAAGGCGGAGCATGAGCTCAGAGAGGCGATATCCGCGAGGAGGCTACCTGTTACCGTGTCGTTCAGCGGAGGCAAGGACAGCCTAGTCGTCCTTGACCTCACGCTCGGAATCACGAAGGACGTCACCGCGATGTTCATAGACACCGGCCTGGAGCATCCAATCACGAGAGACTACGTGGATCGGTTCGTCAGAAACAGGCAGGTCAGGCTGCTCAAGGCCCACGCAGGCAACGCATTCTACGACCATCTGACTTCTTTCGGCCCACCGGCAAAGGATTTCCGATGGTGCTGCAAGGTCTGCAAGCTCGCGCCCGTGTCATCGCTGATAGAACAGGCGTATCCGAACGGCACAATCACCATCGAAGGCAACAGGAGAATGGAGTCGTTCTCGAGGGCTTATTCTGACCTTGTCGAAGAGAACCCATTCGTTCCCGGGCAGGTGACGGTCAATCCGATAAGGAACTGGACAGCGCTGGATGTCTGGCTATACATAATCTGGCGCAACCTGGAGTACAACCCTCTGTACGACGAGGACATCGAACGCGTCGGATGCTGGATGTGCCCATCGGCTCTGGCCAGCGAGTCGGAGGAGATATCGCGCATCACTCCTGAACTTGTGCGCGCATGGAACTTGAGGCTCATGGAGTGGGCGGAGGCCAACGGATTACCTCGAGCATTCGTCACCTATGGATTCTGGCGCTGGAAGCAGCTCCCGCCCAAGATGAAGGATCTCGCTCAACGATTGGGCATAAATGCGAAGCCGGTTAGGGCTGATACTCTGGAACTTAAGGTTCTGAAGGGCGTGAGCCCGTGCACAGCTGGAGGATACTCCGTCGACGCTGTACTGGCAACCGCAAAGGTCCACCCGTTGAAGAGGACCGGCGAGATGCTTAAGGTCATCGCTGAAGTCGACCTGTCTGAGGAGTTCGGGGTCGCCAGAGTCGACCCTGGCAAGGGCAGGCTGAGGATATTCGCAGGCGGGCAGATCACCGCAACAGACGAGTCACCCAAAGCTGCGACGGAGCTGTTCGAGAAGGGTGCCAGGGCGCTGTTGAGGGCGAGCCTGTGCACTCGATGTGGGATATGCGTGAGAACCTGCGAGCACGACGCGATATCTCTGGACAAAGAGCTCACAATCGACGAAGGGAGGTGTACCCATTGCGGAGCGTGTGTCGATAGCTGCGTGGTAGCCCACTACTTCGACAAGCTCGCATCGGGCCTGACGAAGCCCTCCGAACCCAAGGCCAAGAAACACGGGAAAAAGCGATGATCAGTTTTTTTCGTCCTTGAGTTTCTTCGCGACACTTAGAGTCTCGCTCTTCGCCTTCGAAACGCCCTTCTTGCCTACGCCCACCACCTTCTTGAACAGCGGCTTCGTCTCTCGCACAATAGCTTCTGTCGCGTGCACCCCTGCCTCGATGACCTCGCCCGTCACCGTCGTCACCTTCTTCGTTCCTCTGTCGACGACGCTCTTGCTCGGGGCACCACCGCAATCGGCGCAGCTAGCCGCGTCGCCGATCTCCTTACCACATCTCGAACATTTCGCCATGCGTCCTCACCATGCCCAGAGTAGGCTCACCCAACCCTATAAACATATCATAGGCATTTACAGCAGCAAAAGGTGACATGGGAAGGTAGCATGGCAGACTTCGTGATGATATTCAGTGCGATTGCGGGGTTCGCCCCAGCGATGGGGCTGATGTTCTACACTCTTCGGGATTACACCTTCCCAGCGGTCGCGAAGCCGTTCTTCGACGACAGGAAGGTGTTCGCGTTCTTCGCCCTCGGCATCGTCCTCGGCATGTTGCTCTTCGCCTTCGAGGAATGGGGCAGCACCGCCTCCTCGGAGGAGACTCTGCTGGTGCTGATAGTCGGCTTCGCCTTGATGGAGGAGTCGATGAAGCTGATGATACTCAACTTCCCCAGATTCCAGCGCAAGATCGACACGGCGTTCTACGGACTCTCCTTCGGGCTCGGCATCGCTGCGACGTTCACCTTCGCCACGATATACGCGAGCGCGCTGGGGATAACGAATCCTGGGGCGGTCGACATGATCGCCTACGCACTCCTGGGATTCCAGTTCGTGCTGCTTCATGGGGCGACGACAGCGTTCATTGGAATAGGAGTGGCCAGGGGTGAGGTCAAACCGTACTTCTCCGAGGCGCTCCTGATACACATCGGCTACAATGTGCTGATGGTGCCGTTCTTCATGTACGACATATTCGAGCCGCCGTTGAACCTATTAGGGCTTGGCGCGGCGTACGCCATAGTGTTATACGGATACGTGAAGCTCCACAGGCTTTCACTGCCAGTTTTGATCCAGGACGCGAAGAGACTCGCGGGACCCAAGAAGAAGAAGAAACGGTAGTCATGCTATCCTGTAGCGTCCCTCGCTGACCTCGTATATGATGCTGCTATCCCTAAGCTTTTCAATGACCGAATCAGAACCATTCCTGCCCAGGATGGACAGGACTCGTTGCACGTCGTCTACCCCGAAATCCCCCAGCTCGCTAGTCAGCTCCCGGGCGATTGCCTCTGCCCTCTCGGCGGAGTCCTTCAGGACCGAGGCATTCTTGGCGACTCGAACATATGGGTCTTCCGCCGCCTTCGCTCGCGAACGTCTGAACTTCTTTCCGTTCGCAAGCTTCTCGTTTGCCTGGGCGACCATGTCAGCAAGCTCCAGAGGGGAATCGCATTCGAACTTGAACATTGACCTGCGGAGCTTGACCTTCCGGCCGCATGGACAGGAGCTGGTCTTCCTGCTCGTCTCCACGCCGCGCGCTTTGCCGCATGATGGACAGATGATCAGACCGTATTTCAGAGATCATCAACTCCCGCAAATCGAGGTCAGAACGACCGGAGCTCCTTCTCGAGCATCTTCAAGTCCTGCTCCAAGAGCGTGAGCGGACTGATGGGCACGAGCAACACCGAGTCGGTGACCGCGACTTTGTCATTCAGGTGCTGCAGCAACTTCAGCACCTTGGAGAAACCGTTCTGAGACACGAGGTATTCGACGCCGGACAGAAGTATCATGCATCCTGGGTTCTCGGTGACGAACGTCTTGATGTCAGAATACAGCAACGCCAGGTTGGAGGGGTCGCGCGAGTAGCCCTTCTGCTGGTCCATCGAGAGCCAAAGGAATGGCGCCCCCTGGAGGTCGTATTTCTCCCTGACCTTCTCGGGGTACTCCCTCGTTACGCAGAGGCTCGGGACGCCGTGCTTGAACGCGTCAACGAACATGTCAAAGGATTGGTCGGGAATCTCCTCCTTCACGAGGTAGGAGTAGGAGGTCTCCAAGGTGTACTTCCTCTCGGTTCCGATATCGAAGTGTTTCCCTGGGCGGAGGTTGTCCACGACTTCGTAGACCTGGAGGACGCATGAGAGATAGCCCCTGCTGGCGCATTCTATCTCATCAACCTCGAAACGCTTGGAGGTGACTTGCGAGACTATGCCTGATAGGTATCCCCGAGCGAAATCGCATGTGTTGCCCTCCTTGGATTCCAACGATTCCTCGAGGTTCACAACCATCTCGGTCTCCTCGGCGGACTCGACCCTGATGCGGCTAAGGCCCGCCTCCATCCAGATTGGGCCTATGACCGCCTTGACCTCGCTCAGGGACGAACACTCCAAGCCGTAACTGTCCACGAGTGCCCTGCCGCATCGCTGGCCGTACCGGTACAGCATCAACCGTGCCCTCTGGTCACCCTCGGTTATCTCGAGCTCCTCCCTCAGGTGAGACAGGGCGACGCCCGGCATGACGAAGAACTGTGTGGCCCTCACCGAGAGCCCCCCACCATCCTCCGGG
The DNA here is from genome assembly GCA_029864565.1 of Thermoplasmata archaeon. Lineage (GTDB taxonomy): Archaea > Thermoplasmatota > Thermoplasmata > UBA10834 > UBA10834 > UBA10834. Next base: position 51,366 of record JAOTTD010000008.1, read on the forward strand.
TCATCTCCGCAAAGGCATCCTCGACGTTGTCCCCGGTCTTGGCACTGGTCTCTATGACCGGCGAGCCGATCTGATCGCCGAAGGCTTTGACGTCGTTGAGGGAGAGCGACTTGTCGAGGTCGCTCTTGTTGACGATGATCGTGATGGGGGCCTCTCCAGCCACCGAGAGGAAACCGTCGATCCACGACGACAGGGATTCGAACGTCTCCAGGCGCGTGTAGTCACACACCGCGAAGGCCCCGGCCGCGCCCCTGTAGTAAGCTGCGTGGAGCGACTTCTGGGTGCGTTGCCCCAAGATGTCCCACACCATCAGATCGACTTCGATATCGTCGAATATCACCGTCTTCTTGGACACCTTGGTCCCGAACGACATCAGGTATTTGTCGTCGAATGCGTCGAAGACGAATCTTCTCACGAGGCTGGTCTTGCCTACGGCGCCATCGCCCAGGAGACAGATCTTGAGGATGTACTTGTCGGAGGGCATCTGAGAACGCTCTGCTAATGCTTCAGAGTCTATTTAACCGTTCAGAAATCGTCCCCGAGGCTGCGCTACGGCGTTCGCGATGGAGGGTGGTGTACGACGATCCGTGGCAAAGGGGGATCCGTCAGTCAAGTACTTATGCGTGCAAGTACTTGCTTGCTAAAATGGTGAGCGGCAGAACGGGCAAACGGAGTGGTTCCCCCGCGAGGGAACGGATACTAGACGCTGCCCTCGAGGTGTTCTCTGAGAGAGGTTTCGCGGGAGCCACTACGCGTGACATCTCGGCTAAGGCTGACGTGAACGAAGTCACGCTCTTCAGACACTTCGACTCGAAGAAGGGGCTCTACGCGGCGGTCATATCGGAACGCTCGCCGATTGCGGAAGTCGGTAGAAATATTGAATTCGACACCGACTTGCCCGTTGACGAGCTGCTGAGAGCCAACGCCGCATCCGTGCTATCAGTGCTGCGTGCAAACCGGCGTCAGTTCATGCTCATAATGGGGGACGCATGGAGGCCTCAGAAGTCGAGGAACATGATGAGTCGGCTCGCCGTGGAGAGAGGGATCACGATTGTCGCAGGTCTCATGGAAGCCCTGATGGACGTGGGGAAGATGAGAAGAGGGGATCCCGAAGTGGCCGCCCGAGCTATGGTCGGCATGATCCAGTCCTATTTCTTGAACGTCGACATCCTCGCCGGGCGAAGGCGGGACCCTGACGAAGATGCGAGGATGCTAGACGGATTCGTGAGCATATTCCTCGATGGAACCCGCTCCGGAGTGAGAAGATGAACGACAGATCATCCGACTTGAAAGGGGTGCGATTAGATTCTCAGGAAGACGCAGGCCGACATGTAGTGCGCACGAGGGGGATTTCGAAAGCCTTCGGTGCCATCGAAGCATTGGTAGACCTTGACCTTGACATACCGAAGGGATGTGTGTACGGAATTATTGGGCCAAACGGATCGGGCAAGACGACTACCATAAGGATACTGAACGGCCTGCTGAGGGCATCCTCAGGCCAGGCGTGGCTGCTCGGCGAGGCCGTGCCGGTGTCTGAGAGCATCCATAGGATAGGCTACATGCCGCAGGAGATGGCGATATACTCGGACCTGACAGCCGTGGAGAACCTGGAGCTATTCGCCGGCATGTACTCCATGCGCAGGGAGCGTTTCGAGGAGAGAGCGGATTATCTCCTCGACATGATAGACCTCAAGGACAGGGGCGGTTCGCTCGTGTCCGAGCTAAGCGGAGGCATGAAACACCGGTTATCGCTGGCGTGCGCATTGGTACACGACCCCGAACTGGTGTTCCTGGACGAGCCGACGGTGGGCGTGGACCCAGAACTCAGGAACGGTTTCTGGGAGCACTTCTCCAGGCTGAAAGCCGAGGGCAAGACGATCGTCCTGACCACGCATTACATGGACGAGGCGGTCAGATGTGACATGGTGGGCATGATGAGGCTTGGAAGGATGATAGCCGAGGACACCCCCGAAGAGCTCATGGCATCGACAGGGGCGCTCAACCTCGAGGAAGCGTTCTTGCAGAGGTCGCGGAGGGTGGAACAATGAACGCAAGAAGGGTTCTCGCGATAGCCTTGAAGACCCTCCGGTCCCTCAGACACGACAAGAGGACCGCGGGCTTCCTTGTCTTCATGCCACTTTTCATGATTGCGATATTCGGCTACACGTTCGGCGGGGAAATCGAAAACGTCGACGTCGTTGTTGTAAACCTCGACGTCGGCAGCGCGAATGGGTCTGTCGCCGACATGATAATCGGCGACCTGGCATCACGCGTGACGCTGAGGCTGACCGCGCTATCTAGCCCCGACGAGGCGGTCGAAGCGGTGAGGCTGACTGATGCCTGGGCGGCGATATACTTCGGGCCCGAGTTCACCGAGCAGGTCGAGGAGGGCATCGCGGTTTCGGCGCTGGGGCTCTTCGCAGTTCCGAGCGTCGTCGAACTGCACCTCGACGCGAGCAATCCGAATATAGCGCAGACGGTCGTGACCGAGCTGCAGGCGTCGATCCAGGTGGTGCTAGTCGAGCATTATGACATGAACCCTCCAGTGGCCGTCGTGGAGGACCGAGTCTACGGCGAGGGCGCCGAGTTCATCGATTTCTTCGCGCCCGGGGTCATGGGGTTGGCGGCCATGATGGTCACATTCATGTTATCCATAATCTCGTTCGTCCGCGAGAGATCCACTGGCACGCTCGACAGGCTGCTCACCACGCCCGTCACGGAGGGGGAGATCGTCGGAGGCTACGCTATGGCGTTCGGGATCGTGGCGCTCATACAATCGACGGTCATCCTTGTCGCTGCGATGCTACTGTTCAAGGTCACGGTCGAGGGTAGCGCGCTGTTGGCGTTGCTGACGATATTCCTGCTGGGAGTCGGCAGTCAAGGTCTGGGCTTCCTCCTGTCGTCGATAGCGAAGAACGAGTTTCAGGCGGTCCAGTTCATACCCCTGATACTCTTCCCGTCGATACTCCTCGCTGGGGTGTTCTGGCCCCTCGAGGCCGTCCCCGACATCCTCAGACCGGTCTCCAACTTCATACCGCTCACGTATGCGGTCGACGGGTGCAGGTCAATCATGGTCAGGGGCTGGGGAGCAGGGGATGTCTGGCCGCAGCTGGCAGTTCTCGCCGGGTTCGCGGCGGCGACGCTCATGCTGAGCGCGTATAGCCTGAAGAAGAGGGGGTGAACAACGTTGGATGTCCGTCCTCGGGTGATACTAATCACGGACGAAGGTGAGGTCACCAACAGGCAGCTCGAGGCGCTCGCAGCGGTTCGAGATAAAGGAAGCATGAAGAAGGCCGCTGCCGTCCTGGGCATATCGACGCCCGTATTGTACAAGTATGTGAAGGAGGCGGAGGCAAAATGTGACGAGAGGCTCGTTAGTTCAGACAGCAAGGGCACGAGGCTCACGCAGGCTGGAAAGACGTTGTTGCGGAGGCTGGAAGCTCTCAGGCTGCGGGTCGTCGAACGCAAGGTGCTGCACATCGCGGGGACGCTCGTTTCCGAGCTCTGCCTCCTGAGCGCTGCGTCGGCATTGACCCAGAGAGGAGTGGACTGCAGGGTGACCATCTCGACCGACGACGAGAACCTCAGGTTGGTCGACGAGGAAAGGGTCGACTGCGTGATCGTGGACGATCCCCTCGCGGCCATGGAGCGAGCGGATCGATTCGAGGGGGTCGAGATCGGGCCGGACATGCTTCTGCTCAGAGAGGCGGGGAAGGACTTTGTGGCGCTCGCATTCGGCGCCCAGAGACTGGGATTCAGGTATCTGGAGGAGAACGGACGGGAGTTCACAATCTCAAGGCGCATCTTCGAGCCCGCCCTCCTCGACAGGACGGACCTCAGCTACTTCGTCAACAGGAGCCTCGTCAAGAGAGGCATCGTGGCGGCCAAAGAGGCGAGGGAGCAGGATTGGTCCGTGCATTCGATCGTTGCCCTCCCGTGTTCGGAGCACCCCGATGTCAGCGGCTTCGTGGCGCACGCCAGGCGTGCGGGTATTTACCCAAAAGGATAAAGCTATACCCTTTTCAGCAAAACCCTCAAATACGCCCCCACTTGTTCACTGTCCCGGTGATAGGCTTGGCAGATGCTAAGGAGCCGAAACCGGAGTTTACTAGGAAGGTAATAGAAGCGGGGGGCAAGACGGTTAACCTGTGCTTCCAGTGCGGTACCTGCACGGGAAGCTGCCCGTCCGGAAGGCAGACGGCCTTCAGGATAAGGAAGCTGGTCCGCAGGGCCCAGCTAGGGTTCGAGGAGGACGTCCTGCCATCTGAGGATCTGTGGCTGTGCACGACTTGTTTCACGTGCTACGAAAGATGCCCGAGAGGAGTGGAGATCGTCGATATCGTTATGGCGCTCAGGAACATGGCCGTCAGGCAGGGGCACATGGCCGAGTCGCACAGGAAGGTCGCTGAGCTCATATCGAAGACGGGCCACCTTGTGTCGCTGAGAGACCAGGACAAGGAGCTCAGAGGAAGGCTGGGACTCGAAGAGACCCCACCGACCGTGTTCTCCGACCCGAAGGCGCAGGAAGAGGTCGTCAAGATCGCTGCGCTGTGCGGGTTCGACAAGCTCGTCGCGGGAGGTAAGTGAGATGGCGAAGTACGGATTCTTCCTGGGCTGCATCATGCCGCTCAGGTATCCAGGGATAGAGAGTTCGAGCCGGGCGGTCATGGAGTCGCTGGGCGTCGAGCTGGTCGACATGAAGGGAGCGAGCTGCTGCCCAGCACCAGGTGTAATGAGGTCCTTCGACCAGACATACTGGATGGCGGTCGCCGCGAGGAACCTCGCGATAGCCGAGAACATGGGTGTGGACATCGTGACGATCTGCAACGGGTGCTTCGACACACTGTTCGAGGTCGCGCACAAGCTCAACCACGACGAGGATCTGAGGGCGAAGGTCAACAAGATTCTGAAGGACGCCTCTGGAATGGAGTACAAGGGCACCGTCAACGTCAGGCACTTTGTCGAGCTGCTTTACAAGGACATCGGGGTCGACGCGGTCAGGGCGAAGGTCAAGGGCGAGAAGCAGCTGAAGGCAGCGGTACACTACGGCTGCCACTTCCTGAAGCCCAGCAACATCAAGAAGATCGACGACGCCGAGCGGCCACATGTGTTCGACGACCTCGTTGAGGCAGCGGGGATGGTCAGCGTGCCCTACAAAGACAAGGGCACGTGCTGTGGCGCCGGAGGCGGTGTCAGGGCGAGAACCCCGGACGTTTCGCTGGCGATGACCAAGGAGAACCTCACGAACATGACGAACGCCGGAGTGGAGGTCATAGTCGACTGCTGTCCCTTCTGTCACCTGCAGTACGACGTCAGCCAGCCGCAGCTGAAGGAGTTCAACATACCCGTGTTGCACCTGTCGCAGCTGCTTGGACTCGCGTTCGGACTCGAGAAGGACAAGCTCGGACTCGAGAGCCATCAAGTGAAGGTAAACCTCTAATAAACCCAGGAGATCACCGGAGATGCACGTTGCGAGGCTGTTGGCAATAACCGAGGTCGGCAAGGTGCCTCCGGAGATCCGCCCCTTTGTCGAGTTCCGAGCTGCGATGGAGGAACGCGAACTCGAGGAGAACGAGAAGGTCGCTATACTCGTGATCGAGACCACGAGCAGCTACGTGCCCGTGTTCCTGAAGGATGCGGTCAGCCTTGCCGAGCTCGAGAAACGACTCGCAGACCAGGACGCGAAGCTCGCGACAGACTCGCGTGACGCGCTGGCGCAGCATCTCCAGTGAGTTCCGCCAGTAAGATTCATTAAACACGGACGCTTACACCCTGACGGGACCAAGGACGTGTCATCATGAGGAAGTTGTACAAGTGCTTCACATGCGGCAAGCTCTACGACGACGAAGAGCGCGCCAAGGCGTGCCACGGCGCGCCGGTGCAGTCCCTGGTCGAGGACGAGACGCGGCGCAAGCCGAAGTTCCTCGGCAATTGAGCTGTTGACATCATTTTGTGGAATATGCTCGTCGCGCCTCGGACGGAGAGGATCACGATGTCGCTCGAGAAGATACACAAGGACATCGACAGGCTCTGGCCAGTGCATCTGCAGAAGACGAGAGAGATGCTCAGGATACCGAGCGTGTCCATGACTGGGGAAGGGATAGAGGAGACTGCCGGGGCGCTTGCCGACATGCTGACCAGGATGGGGACGAGGGTCAAGATGTTCAAGGCAGGCAATAATAGCCACCCTCTGGTGGCTGGCGAACTCGACGTCGGAGCGGACATGACCGCGTTGCTCTACGGGATGTACGATGTCCAGCCAGTCGGGGACATCGACTTGTGGGACCATCCGCCCTTCGGCGCAACGATCGTTAAGAAGAAGCCATTCGGGGAGACGCTCGTCAACCGAGGTGTGTACAATTCGAAGGCTTCGCTTATGGGGACTCTGCTCGCCATCGGGACGATGTTGGACAGAGGGGAGCTCCCAATGAATATCCACTTCCTCCTGGATGGGGAGGAGGAACTCGGCGGACAGAGCTTCCCGAAGTACATACACAAGAACAAGGCGAAGCTATCGAAGGCTGACGCCGCATTCGGGCTCGATTATGGCGAGAACGCGGACGGAGTCCCCATGATAGCATTGGGGATGAAGGGGTGCATGTACCTCGACCTGTCCACGAAGGGGTCGGAGCGCGGCGGGCCGACAGAAGGTGAGATCCATAGCAGCGACGCCGTCATCGTGGAGAGCCCCGTCTGGAGGCTGGTTCACGCCATTTCAAGCATGGTGGACGAGAACCAAGACCCATCGATCGATGGCATATGGGACGATGTGGAGGACCCGGCCAAAGAGGACACCGCGCTGGTGCGGAAGCTCGCCAAGGTGTTCGACCCGGAATGCTACGCCCGTGAGACTGGAGTCAAGAAGTTCAAGGTCAAGGGGTCAAAGGAGAAACTCCTCAGGAAGTACCTCTTCGAGCCGTCGCTGAACATAGACGGCATCGTGGCGGGATACAACGGCGAAGGGTCTAAGACCGTGCTGCCTGACTCCGCCAAAGCCAAAATAGACATCCGCCTGGTACCCAACATGTCCGTCGAAGGGACTTTCAAGAAGGTGGAAGCGCACCTCAGGAGGCGGGGTTTCACCGACGTCCACATCGGGAGATATGAGGACTATCCATGGACCAAGGTGTCTGTCAATGAAACGGTTTCACAGGCGTGCATCGAGGCGATGAAGTACCATGGCAAGGAACCGGAAGTCTGGCCGTTGACGGCGGGATCGGCGCCGTTCTACCTGTTCGACCAGTTTCTCGGAGTGCCATGGGGGGGTGCCGGACTCGGTCATGGAGGCAGAGCTCACGCCCCGAACGAGTTCGCAGTCGTTGCGAAGATGAAGGACTTCGAGAAGAGTGTCGCCACGGTCTTCTGGAAGTTCACTGAGATCTCCGGCCGCAAACGATGAGTCCCGCAGAACCCTGATACATCGGCCTGATGCATCTCCGATATCCGAAAGGGCGATACTCTTTTCGGACGTCTACATTGCGATCCGTCCGAACCCTTGAGGCATAATGACCACCAGACATATCTCGAGAAGGCCGTAGAATCTGAGGAGAAACCGGTCTTTTTGCGACAGAAAGATCCCATTCTGGCTCCGCGTTTCAATCGCATTGCGTAATCATTTATATAGCACTAAATCTAATGCACGCGCCAAGGGGAGCCGGAATGGCCCTGTGTGGCCATCCTATAGACCGGCCGATGAATCAGGGGTCTTGGGAATATGTTGAGGAATAACCATCTAGGAATTCGTGTGCTAGTCTTAGTGATTGTGGGGGCATTTGCGCTCTCATCCGTGCCGACTCTCACCAACGAGCCGGTTGTCGAGAACGCTTCCGCACAGACCGGTGATTATGTTACCTGCGCAATGAAGAGCACAGTCGTCTACTGGAACCCGTTGAACATACAGATGGTGGAGGACTACGTAGTCACATATCTTGTCTACAGCTCGCTGGTCACATACGACGAGAACTGGGAAGGTCCTGTGAATGACCTGGCAACCGGACACTACTATGAAAGGCATGCGAACGGCAGCATGACGACTTACATAAACATCTCGACTAATGCTTACTTCAGAAGCATAGACAATCTCGAAGACAAGAGTCATCCGCTCGATGCGAGAGACGTGTCTTACACATACAACCTCATTAAGAACAACTCAGGAGGTACTTTCGACTGGTACCTCGAGGAGTTGAGCTACTTCACGGCCTACAAGAACGAAACCTCCGGAAAATGGGATCAGGTGAGCACTTGGTGTTCATACGAGAAAGCCACTCTGTTGGACGACATCAGCGCCACACCCATCCTGCCGATGTACCTTTGGGGGCCTGATGGGGAGAACTACGAGCAGAACGCGCTAGGCGGAATGGATCCTAGCCAGCAGGTCGGAAGCGGGCCGTTCGTCTTCGAGGATTGGGAAAGAGATAGCTGGTATGAGTTCAAGACCGCCCCCAACTACCACGGTGAGGCGGACTACGGATCTGCCAGAACAGTCAGTATCGAAGGCGTGATGTACCAGGTTGTGAGCGAGGCGTCAACGATGAGCTTGGCGCTGAACGCGGGAGATATAGACTGCGCCGTACTGACGGGCGACCTCTCCGATTTCGAAGATGTCCTAGGCGAAGGAGAAGTCAGCGTCAACGTCTACAAAGCCGCGGTGGCTGAGAACGGGATTACGGACATCGCAATCAATGCGATTCCGCTTGATTTTGACGCAGGAGGAGGATACCTCACACGCAGCACCGAAGCTTTGCTGGACCCGTTCGTTCGTAAAGCCATCTTCATGACCCTAAACAAACCATATATCGTGAACACTATGATGGGCGGCCTCCCGATCATGGCTCATTCGGTCGTGCAACCCGGATTCTGGCAGAAGGACATAGAGAACAAGGTCGAGTATGACCCGGCCGGAGCCAAGGCGATGCTCCTCGCGAACGGTTGGGAGGTCGGCGAGAACGGCTGGCTGGTCGCGACCGAGGATGCGTGGGGCGTCCGGAATGGACACTTCGACGTCGGGGAAGAGCTCTCTGGCATCAGATGTCAGGCAATCGATACCGATGACAACTACGGCAAGATCGCCGAAGCGTGGCCAGACTGGGCCGCTCAGGCAGGAATCGAGATCATTGGGTCCCGGGAGACGGAGACGGTCATGGTGAACAAGGCGTGGTATGCAGCCGACTATGACATCTGGGTATGGCACTGGGGCTGGGGCCCCGAGCCGATCGGCGGCGCAATCAGCGTATGGCTCACCTCCGAGATCGAGAAGAGCGGAGACAACTGCCAGATGCCCATGGGGCCGTGGTGGTATGGACCGAATAACTACACTGATGCGCCCACGACTTGGAATGTCGACGGAGAGATCATAGAGTACGAACTTGAAGGGGCCTACTCGGCGTTCGACCAGAACATATCAATCGCGTGGAGGACGCTCGACGTCGATGACCGAAAAGTCATCACCGACAAGCTCCAGCAGTGGGTCTACGACTCCTACAGCGAGCTCCCACCGTACTACGACCTGGGACTCTACGGATACACGGATTACAGGTTCGACAACTGGGGCGACTGGGAGGCGCACAACGGCCTCAACGTCGTCCAAGGCCTTCCGTGGATCTGGTTCAGGCTCGAGCCTGTAGTTGACAGGAAACCGTTCTACAATGTGGAACCGGAAGACTGGTACACAGCCTATGCAGATGTAGCGGAGGAATTCTCAGTCAAGGTCTCTGACGAGGAAGGCTCGGATCTCACTGTGACATACAACTTCGGCGATGGCAGTGACCCCGAGTCTGTGATTCTCGACGGTGACACGACTGTTCCCACATGGGCCAACGTGACTCACGAGTATACGAATGATGGCCAGTACACGTTGAATGTGTCCTTGACGGACGGATTCATAAAGGATGACGCCGTGAGATATATCTACCGTGAGGCCACGGTCGAAGTACAGGGCGAAGTAAACGATCCGCCAGAGATTTCCCTAGTGACCAGGGATCCACCGTCACCTGCGTATGAGGATACCGTGGTAACCTGGGAGGCCACTGCTTCAGATCCCGATTCGGGCGACAGTGGCACGGGGTTGAAGTTCACCTGGGACTGGGGTGATGGCACATACTCCGTGGAGGAGTATGCGGATCTGGCCAACGGAGAGGAAGTGACTGATACACAGACCCACTCGTGGGGCATCTCTGGTGACTACGAGGTGACAATCTCGGTCTTCGACGAGACGGGCTCGGAGTCGGGCGAACACAACGTTTCCGCCACGTATGCGTATGAGATCCTGCGGAACGAGGCTCCTGCCAATCCGTACGTTCAGACCATCTACGGCCTAGTGGACGATCCCACTGAATGCGTTGCCTGGTCTTCAGACCCTGACCTAGAAGACCTGAAATTCACATGGGATTGGGGCGATGACACCTACACCGTCGAAACTCTGACGCCAGACTACGCAGGTCAGATGTTGACGTCGATGGTGGAGAAGACATGGTCCGCCGAGGGCGAGTACAACATCAATGTCTCGGTCGAGGACGAGGTGGGACACAACGTAACGACCGCTGCTGTGGTGACCATAACCAGCGGCAATGCGCCTCCAAATGCGGTGTTGCTAGAATGGTCTCCTGATCCGATATACGTCGGCATCAACACGACTTTCAACGTGAGTGCGCGTGACGCGAACGGCGATGCAATCACTTTCAGCATCGATCTCGGGGACGGCGACAGCACCGACCACACGATGGATAGCGGAACCACGGAGAGGCAGTACTGGGAGTTCTATCACACCTACGAGCTGGAGAATTCCTACACGGTATCCATAACAGTAGGAGATGGCGACCTTAGCCTCGTCGCGAACTTCACCGTGAACGTGATAGTGCCTCAGGAGAACGTGCCACCAGAGCTGATCATTCTGAGCAACTACCAGGCCTACTTCGAAGAGCCCAAGACGATTAGGCCGCTGGAGGTTCAGGACGCCAATCCGGAGGACGAAATCACCGTGTGGTTTGAATGGGGCGACGGATCGCCGATGAGCATGGGAGATCCCGACGATGGCTATTCAGCCACACATACTTACAGTGCGACGGGAGCGTTCACGCTGACAGTGTATGCGGACGATGGAGAACCGGAACACAACGTAAGCAAGACGTCGACGGTCAATGTGGACGAGAGGAACAGGCAGGCGGTCGTTGAAAGGATAACCTTGTCGCCCGACAAGGAGGAATACTCCGTTGACGAGACGATCTCATTCTCGGTGACTGTCGCTGACCTCGAAGGCGACAACGTGACCGTGCGCATTGAATTCGGCGATGGTGAGTCGGACGAGGCCGTTGTCGACCTAGTTGCGAAGGTCGACACGAACGTGACTTTCGAGCACGCGTACAGCTCAGGCGACAAGGAGTATGTGGTGAACGCGACCGCGGATGACGGACTCGAGCACGCGAACGCGACCTTGCCGAAGGAGAGCGTCACGGTAGTCGTATCCGAGACAGCCTTCCCATGGGCGTTGGCAATTGGCGCGGCAGTCGCAATCTTGGCGGCCGTCGTGGTAGCGGCGATGCTCATGAAGCGGAAGAAGAAGGGTGCGACCGATATGCCGTCAGAAGATGTCGGCGGCATGGAGGGGATGGCGCCTCCCGATGAACCGATGCCACCACCCACTGAGTAGGATGACGACGAGAAGCAGAAACTCTTGAAACCCCTTTCATTTCACTATTTCGAGGCGTCAAGCAAGGCGAGAAGAGATATACGCGAACGAGCTAAGGGGCAGGTTAGGACTCGCACACATATCACCCACATATTGAGAAACGGACGGTACGAACATGGATTCTTTCCGTAAGGTGCTGGCAAAACGGATATTCAATGCATTCCTGGCGATAATTCTCATAATGCTCATCAACTTCCTGCTTTTCAGAGTCATGCCCGGGGACCCTGCCCTCATGGCGACCCCCAGGCTGCCTGGAGACGCGGCTGAGGCCATATACGAAAGAAATGTCGAGTTGATGGGACTCGACCAGCCTCTCCACGTTCAGCTCTACAAGTACTTCGTGCAAACCTTCATGCTCGAATGGGGAGAATCGTACAAACACGAGCTACCCGTCACGACGGTCGTGGCGAATTCGATCATGTGGACGATGTTGTTGTTAGGCGTTTCATCGTTCCTCACGTTCGTAATCGGCATCAAGTTGGGGAAGATGGCTGCGAACAGGAGAGGAAAGCCAGTGGACGTCACAATCACGAGTTTTGGCCTCTTCTTCTATGGCATGCCAGTCTTCTGGTTCGCAATAGTGCTGATGGTCGTTTTCGCTGTGTGGATTCCAGCTTTTCCATTGTCGGGATACATGGACCCTGGAATGCATCCGGGGTTCAGTATAGATGCCATCACGAATATTCTCTGGCACATGACTCTTCCCGTTGCGACCCTGACGATAGGCGCTCTGGCAGGCATAATTCTCATCCAGAGAAATTCGCTCGTGGATGTCCTCACGGAAGAGTACATCGTGACTGCGTACGCCAAGGGATTGTCCGAAAAGCAGGTCATGAAGGGACACGCGACCCCGAATGCCCGTTTGCCGGTCGTGACCACGATTGCCATGGACATCGCGTTCATATTAGGAGGGGCATTCCAAGTGGAGTACGTTTTCAGTTACAAGGGAATCGGATGGGTGACAATCGATGCGATCAATGACTACGATTACCCGATCCTGCAGTTCATCGTCCTCATCGGAGGGGTTGCGGTCGTCCTCGCCAACCTGCTTGCGGACATCGTGCTGGTGAAGCTTGATCCGAGGGTGACTATAACATGAGGGGGCAATGACGTGACCAACTTCCAGAAACATCTCGAACGGGCATCCCGCCGTGTCCTCCGCCCAATCGCAGGCCCAACATGGACAGACAAGATTGCGCTCTCAATGAAAGGTTTTGGAAAGATCACCGACCTGTTCATAGCGACATGGATGGGAAGGATCGGTATTGCAATCATCGCCTTCTTCCTTTTCGTAGTGGTCTACGCAGACTTCTTCATGCCATACGACAGCCATGACGTCGGCGACGATATCAGAGCGGCAGCCTCATGGGAACACCCATTTGGCACGGATGGCCTTGGAAGGGATGTCTTTACGCGGACGGTTCACGGTACCAAGGCCTCGCTACTAGTCGGCTTCGTGGCGATGGCAATCTCGATGGGCATCGGCACAGGAGTCGGTCTCGTCTCGGGTTTCTGGGGAGGATGGAGGGACGAGGCTATCATGAGGTTCAACGACGTGTTCCTTTCCATACCATGGCTCGTCCTCATGATGGTTATAGTGGCGCTCTTCAATGCGAGGAACCTCTTTGCGGTCGTCTTCGTCATTGGCATCACAGGCTGGTCGTTTACCGCGAGGATAGTGCGTTCACAGGTACTTTCGCTCAAGTCGAGACAGTTCGTCGAACGCGCAAAAGCCATCGGGTCGGGGGATATGCACATCATCAGGAAACACATCTTCCCCAATGTAATCCCCATTGTGTTCGCCAACGCGATACTGACTATCGCGATAGCGATTCTGTCAGAGAGCACTTTGAGTTTCCTCGGCCTCGGCCCCCAAGATGTCGAAACGTGGGGGAGGGTGCTCGAAGACGCCTACAAGGAGAGCGCCGTCTTGGCCGGTCCGCTTCCATTCATCATAATGCCCGGCCTGTGCATCGTGATAGTCGTCCTCGGATTCACATTCATAGGTTATGCAATGGACGAGGTGCTGAACCCCAAGTTGCGCCAACGATAGGAGTGGGCTAGGGGCCCTCCCGACGATTGGTGTCTGCAGCAACCTTTTAATATGGAAATCGGTTATCGAGCTACCCCGATCAGTATACCAGAGGTATCAGATGGCTCAGAAGGCTAGGGTAACGACGAAGAAGGTCAAGGATCGTTGGCGCGCAAAGGAGTGGTACAAGGTGTACGCGCCCGACATGTTCAGCCGGATGCAGCTGGGCGAGACTCCTGCTGACTCCCCTGGTGCTGTCATGGGGAGGATAACGGAGGCCACAGTTCAGGATCTCACCGGCGACTTCTCAAAGATGCACATCAAACTGAAGTTCAAGGTGTACGACATCAGAGGCCTGGACGCTCACACTACATTCGTGGGTCACGACCTGACCAGCGACTACATCCGAAGGCTGACCAGGCGGAAGCGCACGAAGACCGACACAGTCGTCAAAGTCGTCACCAAGGACGGCTGGACCATGGCCATCAAACCAATGGCCGTCTCGGAGCAGAGAATACAGGCGTCCCAGGAGACCGCCGTCAGGCGCATAATGGACGAGGAGATCAGGAAGGCAGCCGCCGAATCGACGATAGGCGAGTTCGTGAGGAAGCTGATAATGGGCGAACTCTCGAGGGCGGTTTCCGACGCATCCAGGAAGATAGTCCCGATAAAGAGGATTGAGGTTCGCAAGAGCGAGGTCCTTGCCATCGGAAGGATGCCGGTCCCCGGTGAGGAGACCCCGATCAACGCCCCTGAACCGAAGGAGGAGGAGCCGGCCGAGCCCGAGTCTTCCGCAGAGGAGAAGCCGGTTGAGGGCGAGACAAATGGCGCCCCCGCCGTGAAAGGCAAGGAAGCCCCAGCAGAGGCGGAGGACGAGGCGTCCAAGCCGGGTGAAGGGGCTGATGAGGCCTCAGAGTCAGAGGGCGAGGGAAAGCGGTAGGCGCATTTCACTGCTTCGTCAAACGCTCTTTATGCACAACAAGTCGGGGTGGCTCAGCCTGGTGGAGCGTCGGACTCATAGGGAGTTCTTCTGACCAGATGCTCCTCGGACATCCGAAGGTCACGGGTTCGAACCCCGTCCCCGACACCATTATCGATGGACAGTGTGTTCACGGTCCTCCGAGTAGGGTTTGCATGAGGGTCATCATCTACACGGGCAAAGGCGGCGTGGGCAAGACTTCCGTCGCCGCGGCGACCGCACTCAGATCCGCCAGGCATGGGCATCGTACGGTCATAATCAGCACCGACTCAGCACATAGCCTGTCGGATTCGCTCGAGACGTCGCTAAGCGGCTCGCTGCAGAGCATATCCGAGAACCTCGACGGCATCGAGGTGGATATGCAGCTCGAGCTGGAAACTCGCTGGAAGGAGATACAGACCTATTTCTCCGACTTCCTCGCCTCCCAAGGAATGGATGGAGTGACCGCCAAGGAGATGGCAGTCTTCCCCGGGATGGAGCTCATGTCGGCCCTGTTCTATGTCGAGGAGTTCCACAAGACGGATGCTTACGATGTCGTGATCATGGATACCGCCCCGACTGCGGACACGTTGCGCCTCCTTGCGTTCCCGGACATCGCCAACTGGTATTTCGACCATCTGTTCCACATGGTCAAGAACGTCATAAGGATCGCGAGGGTCACGGTGGGAAAGCTGATGACGGCCCCCATACCGTCCGAGCAGTTCCTTGACGACCTCGAGAGCATCAGAGAGAGGCTTGTGTATGTCCGCGACCTGTTGACGGATCCAGAGATCACATCCATCAGACTCGTCCTCAATCCAGAGAAGATGGTCATCACGGAGACGCAGAGAGCGTACACGTACCTCTGTATGTACGGGTACACGGTCGAGAGCATGGTGATAAACCGGGTCGTGCCTGAGGACCTACATGAGGAGTACTTCAGAGACAAGCTGGACGAGCAGCGGATCCACATGAAGACGATCGACGAGATATTCTCCCCGCTGCGTATGATGCGCGCCCACCAGATGCCCAGGGAGGTATTGGGCAAGGATGCCTTGGAACAGCTTGCGGACGAGGTCTTCGGCGATGAGGACCCCACGGCCACCTATTCCCTGGAATCGCCCATGAAAGTCTTCGAGAAGGGCGAGAGAGTCGTCATGGCAATCAAGCTGCCGTTCTTAATGGACCAGAAACTAGAGCTATATACGCGGAAGGATGTTTTGACGTTGCAGCTGGGGGCTTACAAGAAGTCAATCAGCCTACCCTACGCGTTGGCAGGCAAGCCGGTGCTTAGCGCCGAAGTGGAGGGCAGCTGGCTCAATATAGAGTTCGAGGGTGAGAAAGTTGGCAAGGGAAAAGGTCGAAAGCGGCGTAGAAGCGGCAAGAAGGCTCGAAAGACACCTCGAAGAGATAGCGACTAAGATGGCGAGCAAGGAGACGATGACCCACTTCGTCAGTGCGGGCATGGAGATCGTCCAGGCGGCCAACGCGGCAATGGCCCAACTCGAGATGCCGGAGGAGACCAAGAGGCGCATACACAACGCTGAGCGCGAGGTCCTCCTGGCCACTAGGGGCATGATTGACGCGGTTCTTGCGGAGATCGAGAAGGAGATGCCCAAGGACGCGGGGGAGCTGAAGAAGGTGCCAATCAAGCGAAAATCGGACTAGGCATCCGAGATGGGCAGGCTGTCAAGAATAGGACTTTATTACGTGTTCGCCATTGCACACTCAATTCAGTCTCAGCGAGGAGGTAACGAATATGGTGAAGATGTTGGTCCCTTATCCCGACAATTGCACGGGATGCAGGTTCTGCGAGATGGCTTGTTCCCTATTCCACGAGGGAAAGATAAATCACGCTGACGCCAGGCTCCAGGTTCACAAGAAGGATGTGCGGACGGATTTCCCGTCGGTCTGCACGCACTGCGTGGCCTGCGGTGAGGACTGTTGCGTCCACGCCTGCCCGGTCGAGGCGATCAAGGAGGAGGACGGCATCGTCCGCGTGGACGAGGATGAATGCACCGCCTGCGGAACATGCGTCGACGTCTGTCCATTCGGCGTCATGCGCATGGAGGAGACCGCATTCAAGTGCGATCTGTGCGGCGGCGACCCCACGTGCGTCAAGTTCTGCCCCATGGGGGCCATCAAGTACGAAGAACCGAACGTTGAACAATACGAGAAAGTCAAGAAACTGATGGAGGGTGAGTGACCATGAAAGCCTATCACGGCAAGATACTGAGAATTGACCTCACGGCCGGCAAGTCCTCTGTCAGGACAGTTGACGAGAGGTATGTCAGGAAGTACCTCGGCGGTCAGGGCTTCGCTGTGGAACTGGTTTACCACAACATGCCGAAAGGCACTGACGCGCTCGCGCCGGAGAACGTACTTGCCATGGCGGGCGGGCTCTTCGCCGGGTTCCCGATCCCAACGGGCGGCAAGACCGCCTTCGCCGCGAAATCTCCACAGACGGGGACCTTGGTGGAGAGCATCATGGGTGGCGTCATCGGCGCGGAGCTGAGGCACGCGGGATATGACGCCCTCGAGATAGCGGGCAGGGCGGAGAAGCCATCATACATATTCATCGAGGACGACAGAGCGGAGATCGAAGATGCCTCGGACCTATGGGGCAAGAACACCAGGGAGGTCCCTGAGGCGCTCAAGAAGGAGCTCGGCTGGGATGTCAAGGTGGCATGCATCGGCGTGGCGGGCGAGAAGCTCGTCAGGTTCGCGTGCATCGACTGCGAGGAACGCCAGGCTGGAAGGGGCGGACTAGGAGCAGTCATGGCGTCGAAGAACCTCAAAGCCATTGCCATAAGGGGAACGAAGGACCTCGAACCGGCCGACCCGACCGCCCTGATGGAACTCGCCCTCCGGTATCAGAACGTAATGGAGAACGCACCGTCGTTCAAGGAGGACACAGTCTACGGCACCGGTGAGTTCCTAGGGTGGATCAACAAGGAGAAAGGCGTGTTCCCCACGAGGAACTGGCAGTCAGGCGTGTTCGAGGAAAGGGAGCAGATCGACCCGTATTATTGGGCGACCAGATACGTCAGCAAGAACAAGGCATGCTTCGCCTGCACGAAACCCTGTGGCAAGCTGTTCGAGATAAAGAGCGGCAAGTTCGCCGGCGTGGCCATCGACGGGCTGGAGTACGAGACCCTGTACTCGCTTGGCGGTGCTTGCGGCAACGCCAGCATAGAATCCGCCGCGAAAGGGAACGAGATCTGCGACGTCCTCGGCATGGACACAATCTCCGCGGGCGTAGCGATTGGCTTCGCTATGGAGCTCGTCCAGAAAGGCATCCTTACAGAGGAGGAGGCCGGCATGAAGCTCACATTCGAGAACGCCGAGGATGCGGTGCCGCAGATGCTCGAACTGATGGGCAGACGCGAGGGCTTCGGCGATGTGCTGGCGGACGGCGTCAAACGGGCCGCGGAAAGAATAGGCAAAGGGGCAGACAGATACGCCATACACACCAAGGGCATGGAGCCGCCTGCGTACGACGTCAGGGGCATGAAAGGACACGGGCTGGCATACATGACCTCGACCAGAGGCGCGTGTCATCTGCGCGCGGGGTTCTACGCACCCGAGCTAGTGGGCAAGTTCTGGCGCTGGGAGGGAATCGACCGTCAGTCTCCCGAGGGCAAGGGCGCGATGGTTGCGACAATGGAGAACTTCATGTGCGTGTACGACTCGGTAGGTTTGTGCAAGTTCTCGAGAGGATTCTTCCTGATCGAGAAGCTCTGCGAGGTGATCGAGGCCATCACTGGGCTCAAGTTCACTGAGGATGAGCTTCTCAGAATAGGCGAGAGAGTCCACAACTTGAAAGGGCATTTCAACCACAGAGAGGGCGTGACAAGGAAAGACTGGCTGCTCCCGACCCGCGTGCTCGAGGACCCGATCCCGGATGGACCGTCGCAGGGGAACAAGATCACTCACGAGCAGATGAACAAGATGCTGGACGATTACATGACGGCCCGCGGTTGGACCGCCGATGGTGAACCGACGGCTGAGAAGCTCAGGGAACTGGACATAGCGTAGTGCCGCTGCCGGTTAATCAATGGACGACGCCGGTTCAGCTCGGCTCAGATGAGCTTGATGGTCTCCGCGAGCTCTTCAAGTCTCTTCCGCGCGGCATCACAATCGGCTGCGCTGGGCATCGCAGCCACGATCAACGCCTTCCTCCCTGCGCCGACGAGGATTAGAAGAGCATCCTCGCTCTCGACAACAACGCCGAGCGGTGTGCTGATTTTTAGTTCCGAATGGGCAGTCGAAGCGGCTCCGAGCAGGGTTGCGCACATTATGCCGAACGTCTCGCCAGATATGTCGTCGGGTATGTCCCCTGCCATGATAAGGCCGTCGCGGCTGACAATCGCTGAGGCGAAAGCCCCGAACTCGTCCCTTAGCGCGCGCAGCGCTGGTTTTAGTTCCGTATCAATCCCCTCCAAGAGGCTCTATCTTGAACACACAGTGTTTGTCACCCCTGCTAGAGCACTCGATCTCTTCGCAGTGCACACGCTTCCTGAGCTGGCCTTCATACATCTTGCGCACCATTCCCCTCAGCCGATGACATGTAGCTTCGTCAGATGAGCTGGAGGCCTCGAACGAACCCTCGACGACGGCGCTGGTCTCCTGGAACACTATGTTGTCGACCCATCCCTTCGCGCGGAGAAGGTTCGCGCATATCTCGAAGTACTTCTCGGGCTCTTGGAGGGCGATCTTGGATATCTCATCGCCGAGTATCATCCCCTCTCTGAAGAAGAGGCCGTAGCATGCCTGCGCCATCACACCCTCGTAGAGTTTTCGTATCTCCTCGAACTCGGACTGGGAGTACTTGACGAACTTCATGCGATTTCTCCTCGTGGATTTGTATAGTGATTATTTAACCTTTGGTCTATAGGGACCCAGCCAGATAGACCATTCGCTAGCGCAGATTCTTGAGAGGGCAACGGCCCATAGGCGCCGTGTTGTTGAAAGCTTCATATTTCACCGCCCCCATACGGCCGCAACATGACCG
>JAOTTD010000070.1 GCA_029864565.1 Thermoplasmata archaeon
TCACGTACGCACCCCACGGCGAAAAGAGTAATGCCCTGGTAGGGCTATCAGGAAGGCAGTACTGCGGAGAGCGGTGGTCATGTCCAGACTGATTATCGAATTCAGCAATGGGTTAATGACTGTGGTCGAGCTCAGAAGTGAGGATACTCCGACTGTGGATGCGCTCAAGAATGCCGTTCCGTTCGCTGCGAGCGCGAGCCGGTGGGGGGACGAGGTATATTTCGAGACTCCTGCCTCGGCCACCCTCGAAGACGACGCTCGCGAAGTGATGGAGCCGGGCGAGGTCGCCTACTGGCCTGATGGCAAGGCCCTTGCGCTGTTCTTTGGACGAACGCCAGTCAGTACCGACGATAAGCCAAGGGCGTACAGCCCGTGCAACATCGTTGGCAGGATCGCGGGGGATCCGGTCGCTCTCAAATCGGTCAGTTCGGGGACTGCAGTCAAGGTGTCCATCGAAGGCCAGAGTTGATCATTGGCAGGTGTAGCCACCATCGACTGAGACCGCCGTTCCGGTGATGAAACTCGAATCATCCGATGCAAGGAACAGCACGGTGTTGGCGACTTCCCGAGGTCGCCCAAGCCTTCCGATTGGGTGATATCCACATATGTCCTTCCTGTGCTCCTCAGCCGATATCCCTCTTGTCGCTACCTCCTGGAGGAACATCGGTGTCTCGATCTCTCCAGGACAGACGCAGTTGACACGGATGTTCTTCAGAGCGTAATCGAGCGCGAGGCACTTGGTCATTAGGACGACGGCTCCTTTCGATGTGTTGTAGGCTATGGCTCCTCTGTCGCCGACAAGCCCGCTGCAGGAAGCGTTGTTGACAATCGTGCCCTTCCCCTGCTTGAGCATCAGAGGGACTACTTCCTTGGTCATGAGGAACACGCCTTTGACGTTGACCGCCATGACTCGGTCCCAGTCCTCTTCGGTCACCTCTTCGACGGTGCCTTCGACCAGAATCCCCGCGTTGTTGAACAGTATGTCGATGCGCCCGAAATGACCTACAACTTCGCTGACCATCCTCTTGACATCCGCCGCCTTCGTTACGTCGCCGACCGCCAGCAGCGGATCGAATCCCCTCTCCTTCAGCTCGGAAAGGGCCTTCTGCCCAGCCTTCTCGGAGACATCAACGATAGCCACTCTCGCACCTTCCTCCAGGAATCTCTCAGCTGTCGCTCTGCCGATTCCCGAAGCTCCACCAGTCACGATGGCTACCTTTCCGTCCACTCTCTTGTTAGACACTGGATCAACCGAGAGGATATCCCAGAGGTGTGAGTTTAAGGTTGCGGGACAGCAGCCAGTAATCTACATATAACCCTATCAGCGTACTCTTGGACCGTGACTAAGGGGGCGGTGGCTTAGATGGGTGTCAGTGTGTTAGGGATACTGGGAAGCCCGCGGCTCGAGGGGAACACAGCCGACCTCCTCGAGGCTGTGCTGAGTGGCGCCCGAGAGACAGGCGCCGAGGTGGAGCGACTCGACCTCGCAAGGATGAAGATCGACCCCTGCATAGAATGTCGTAGATGCGATGTCCAGGCCGAGTGCGCCGTGAAGATCGATGACATGAAGGAAATATACTCAAGAGTCCGAAATGTCGACGCTATCGTTATGGCGTCTCCGATATTCTTCATGGGTGTCACCGCGCAGATGAAGGCGATGATTGACCGTTGTCAGAGCTATTGGGTCGAACGCTTCGTCCTCGGCAGACGCGCTTATGAGGGCAGACAGAGACCGAAAGGGCTTTTCGTTGCCTGTGCGGGCTCCCCAAAGGAGTTGGTATTCGACCCATCGAGGCATATCGTACGCGCGTTCTTCGCAGCCATAGACTACGAATATGTCGGCGACGTGCTTCTCGGGTTCACCGACGATCCTGGTATAGCTCCGAGGAAAGCAGCTGTGCTCGAGAAGGCGCGCGAAGCGGGCGCGGCTTTGACTAAACGTTGACTGATGGGGAAATGTGGTCAGACGAGCTTGCCCTTGGCCATAATCGATCTCGCTCTGCCATCCTTTCCCTCGATTTCCAGATTGACTCCTGGGGACGTGACGAAGTCCCAATGCATAACGGACTCTGATGTGCCGCCATAACTGTTGTTCGCCCCAAACGCAAGATGCACAGTCCCACCGACTTTCTCATCTGTGAGTATGTATCCTATGGCCTTCCTTATCTTCGGGTTGTAGCCTATCCCAAGTTCTGCGATGAACCTGGTGCGCACCGTGTCGTACTTCTTGCGGTCTATCTTCTCGCACTCCTCGAAGCTAGCAATCAGCTGGTCGCGGTTCTTGTCGGCCTCCACCTCATCGAGCAGAAGTTTTCCATCCTTGAACTTCAGAAGGACATCCTTGACCAACTTCCCTGACATCCTGTCCTGTGTAATCGGACAGTACAGCGTGCCGTCGCCCACGGTCTCCTTTGGAGCGAAGAACAGTTCTCCAGCCGGGAGGTTCGCTCCTCTGTCGCCGATATCGAAGTCCTTCTTGCTAATGAATCCATCGTCGATGTTAATCCTTCTTCCCGCTATGTTGACCCTGAAATCAGTG
>JAOTTD010000071.1 GCA_029864565.1 Thermoplasmata archaeon
TTCCCCTGGAAGTGGACTCTGTTTTGCTTTCTCGCTGCTGTTGTCTCATTGATGCTTCTCAGGTTTCTTTGATTGGAATCCCGCCCCTATGGCCTTTTCTCCGGGATTTGGCCAGCCTCTAATATTTAATATAACGGAGAATCGTCTCCGTCTCCCTTGTCTGTCCGCTTCAGTTTCCTGATAAGCCAGATGATGACCGAGCCAGTGGCTATGAGTGGGCCCAACCGGATTTGAACCGGTGACCTCCCGGTTATCAGCCGAGCGCTCCAGCCAACCTAAGCTATGGGCCCGGGTAGCATCTGCGCAATGTTGCGATTGGGATTAAATACTTTCCATCCGGTTCCTCAAAAGTCATTCCTTCAGTTTCATAGTGGCGTACTTGTTCTCGCATGGATGGCCCTTGCACACGTGCAGTTCCATGCGCGTGAGATCGTAAATCGTCGAGAATATCGTCTCTGAAGAGTCCAACGGATCGCCCGAGGTGTCTCCATGTCTGCATATGGAATCAGGTTTGTTTACATGGTCCCTGAACAAGCCGATCATGGATTCTACCGTGACTCCCCCACGCTGGCCCTCTATGAGTCTCAATGCCCTGTTGTATCTCACTAATGAGCAGGTCATCGCCCCGGGGTCTTCCTCGAACCTCCTCATCCGCTCGGAGGTGTAGTGATTGGTATGCACGAGGTAGCCATCGCGGGCGTAGATGTAGGCGCAGTCTGTTGCTGAACCCTCCAGCGAATAAACCTCACCGTTCCTGTCCGAGCAGATATTGTTGTAGCTTGACGCGCGTTCCTTCGGCATTGCCCAATTCAAGGCCTCACCGATCCGCTTCGCCTCGAAAACCTTCCTAACAGGGAAGACCTTCGGGATGCCCAATCTGGTATCGTTCGGGCTGAGCGCGTTTCCCGTGAGACAGATACCTTTGTCGTTGAATCCGGTAGATGGCAGCAACCCCGCGTACGACGTGCAGACGAACGACGGCTTTCTGGAGGGCTTTGCCTTCAGCAGAACGACGATTGGCAGGCAGCTCGCGTCCCAATCCTCGTTGTGCCCGGCAAGAACCCTGCCGTCAGCAGTCATATCTCCAGTAACAACGACGTCCGTGCAGCCTTTGAACCCCCCAACAGACAACAACTCGTGACAACACAGCGCAAACGTCTCCTC
This sequence comes from Thermoplasmata archaeon, assembly GCA_029864565.1. Classification (GTDB taxonomy): domain Archaea; phylum Thermoplasmatota; class Thermoplasmata; order UBA10834; family UBA10834; genus UBA10834. The sequence continues at coordinate 1,165 of JAOTTD010000071.1, forward strand.
GAATGGAATGCCAGAACCCTCTGCGTGGCCCCTGATCTCGTCGACAAAATCGGGATAGAAATCCTCCGCGAAAGGCAGATAGTCCTTCGCTCGCTCCACAGCTTTCCTCCAGCTCTTTCCCGTGTAATGCTGGATGCCAGCCGAGATCGCCTTTCTGTACGCTCTCGTCTTCTGCGCGCACTTACGACCTGCCTGCATGCCCATGTCGAACGGCTTGCCTGAGACCTCTATCACCGGCAGACCTGCTGATTTGGCCAACTCTGATCCCTCTTAGACCCGCACAGCGTACTACTCTAAAAATCCAGCGGAGTGATCATAGCTATCGAAGGCTTCCAGGAATCCCCTGGAGCATCGTCAAGGCGGCTTTCGGGACCTTCTTACCCGCCTTTACCTGCACACCCTCCTTGGCAATTGTCATTGGCCTCGGGACCGTATCGTGTGAGGATCCGCGCATCTTCTCTATCGTCACGCATCGTTCTATTTTCGTCCCCGTCATGAGCCGATGGAGCCTTATCTCGCCTCTGCTGATGAATATCTCGGGCTCCACTGAGGTGATGTCTGGCACGTCCGTAACGAGAAGACACGTCATGTTCGATTCTGATAGGAACCTGAGCAGTGACATCATCCCCATGCTAATGTCCGCGTCTCCCGAGAGCCTCTTGAGGGTGGTCAGTGAGTCGATCACGACGCGAGAGTACCTAGTTTCCTGGAATTCCTGTTTCAGCATCAGCTGTAGGGACTGCACGCTCAGGTCAGGCGACGCCTGCTTCAGAGCCTCCGTCTTCGCGTCATCCTTTGCCTCTCGAAGAGAACCCACTGCTCTTTGAGCCGCGATCTCGACCATCGCCACTCGCCTGCTATATGCCTTCGCGGTCGGATGCACATCGAGAATCCTGATCTTGCCCACATCCCAGCCGAGGTACCTGACATTCTCTCGTATCTCTGCCGGGGGCTCATCTATCGCCACGAGCAACGCCCTCTCTCCCTGTCGAACTCCCTGCTGCAGAAATTGAACCGCCAACGTCGTCCGCCCGCTACCCACCGAACCAGAGAGGACGTAGGGTCTTCCGGGAATGAGCCCTCCTTTCAACATCTTGTCGAGGCCTTGAACGCCCGTGCTGGCCTTCAGCTCCTTCTTCTCCGCGCTCATATTGGAGGGCCTCCTGGTCCGCCGCTGCCGCTACTCGGGGCCATGTCTTTTGAGGCGCCGGGAGGCGGGACGTCCTTCATCCCGTTCTCAGGCGGCGGGGGGAGAGGCTCTTCCTTCTCCGCAGCGGGTGGCTTCTCCTCAGGCTCTTTGCTGGGAGCAGGGCTCTTCTTCCGCTTGTCCCGATTAGACTTCGGAACGACAATCCCGTGTTGAGTAA
>JAOTTD010000009.1 GCA_029864565.1 Thermoplasmata archaeon
CGACCCCGAAGGGCAACAAGGAGTACCCGTTCGACCTGGCGGAGATCGCGGTTGCGGCAGGTGCGAACTACGTTGCGCGATGGACGACGAGACACGTCCACGAGCTTACGAAGTCGATCACGACATCGCTCAACAAGAAGGGGTTCAACTTCATCGAAGTGGTTGCGCAGTGCCCCACCAACTTCGGCAGGAGGAACAAGATGGCGGACCCATCCGCGCTCCTGGAATGGTTCAAAGAGAGTTCGGTGCGCAGGGACAAGGCACGTGCGGCCGCGATTGATCACGTCGACCTGAACCTTGCAGGGCAGATAACCATAGGCGAATTCGTCAGCAGGGACCGCGCCTGCTACCACGAAAGGACAGGAGGGACAGCGCATGGAGATGGGCATTAGGTTCACTGGATTCGGAGGCCAAGGAGTCATCCTCATGGGCATAGTCCTCGCCCGCGCGGCCGCACTCCACGACCAACCACAGGGAGTGGATGGAAAGGTGAAGCGAAAGAGCGCTATCCAGACGCAATCGTATGGCCCATCGGCGAGAGGCGGGCACTCCAAGTGCGACGTGAAGATATCGACAGAGGAGATGCATTACCCGTTCGTAGAGATACCAGATTACCTCGTGATACTCTCCAGACAAGCATACGGGAAATACATCCACGATGTCAAGCCAGAGACAAAGATTGTCCTCGACCCCGACCTTGTGCCCGAGAAACCCGAGGGATATGTCTACCGCATCAGCGCCACGAAATCGGCAGAAGAGCTGGGCACCAGGGTCGTTGCGAACGTCGTCATGCTTGGCGCCATGAGAGAGGTCTCCAACATCGTCAGTTACGAGGCTTTGGAAAAGGCCATGCTCGAGATTGTGCCCAAGGCCACCTACGATTTGAACAAGAAGGCACTCGCGCTTGGCAGGCAGCTGGGCAGGGAAGCCATGCACGGAAAGGACAAGGATTAAGGCAGTCCATGCTGATAGCCGCAGAAGAGGGAAGAAGCGTGATCGTGGAATCTGTTCTCAAAGAGGGGCGGAGGGTCCTTGCGGAGAACGAAGTCAAGATGCTCTTGCGAGAGTCCGGTATCCCCACAACGGATTTTCAAGTCGTCGACGCGTACGACGAAATCGAGCTAAAGAAGCTCAGGTTCCCAGCAGTCATGAAGGTGTGCTCACCTGAGATACTCCACAAGACGGACATCGGAGGAGTAGTGCTGGATATACAGAAAGACCAGTTCGAGCAGGAGTTCTCCAAGCTGAGGAAGAAGTTTCCAAAGGAGCCCATACTCGTCGAGTCGATGCAAGACAGAAGGGTCGAGGTCATAATTGGCTTGATAAACGATCCGACATTCGGCCTCACGATAATGTTCGGCCTCGGTGGCATCTACACCGAGGTGTACAAGGATGTGACATTCAGGATCGTGCCGATCAAGAAACAGGACGCTGAGGAGATGTTAAGCGAGATCAAGGCCGCCCCCATACTCGAAGGCTTCCGCAAGATCAAGGTGGACAGAGACGCCCTGTTGAACCTCCTGATGAAGGTCTCAGCGCTGGGCGTCAAGTACATGGACAAGCTCGACCAGATGGACCTGAACCCCGTGTTCGTCAAGGAGAAGGGAGTTGTCGTCGTCGACGCCAAACTCCTGCTCAGATAAGGTCGGCGCCCGACGGCTGGACTCACGCGGGAGGCGCCGCTCCTATGCGACGGGCGGTGGTCGGCGACCAACCATTATATACGGCGATTCCACGTACCGCCAACGCGACTGTCCTGGCCCTGGTTCTCATCCAAAGGCCGGGAGGACGACACATGAGTGACTCACGAGAAGACACAGCTGACAGCTACTTCCAGTGCGACGACTCCGAACGTGCTGCATTTGAGGCGGGCATAAAGATGGGCACTATCTACCACCAGTTTGTCGGCATCCCGGTGAGCGCGGACAACGTCGAGACGCTCGAGAACGCCATAGAAGAGGGGTGCAAGGTCCAGCCATTCGTGGAAAGCGTGAAAGTGGTGATTGACAGGTCAAGGCTGAAGACCAAGAGGGGCGAGTTCGACTATGTATCTCTCACTGGGGAGATGCTGGACGTTGACCTCGTCGTAAAGTACAAGGGCGCAAGGGTGGAAGCTGGAATGCGGCAGGTGAAGGAGATGAACTATCCGCTCATGTTCATCAGGCGGATCAGCAGGTCATGATTGGCCAGGGCTTCGAGGGGAGATGGAACATTCATGACATCCATTATATGTTTGAAGCGACATGCCATGGCCAGCATCCTGTTCTAGAGGTGAAACACTGGCGAGAGGTATCAAGGTCGGAATAACTGGGTTGCCTGGGGCAGGGAAGACCCAGGCCCTCGTCAAGGTCATCGAGATGCTGGAAGAGGAAGGGCTAGTCGTCGGTGGCATGATTACCGAGCCGATAGTCGAGAGCGGCAAGCGGGTAGGATTCTACGTGATGGACTGGCGGACGAAGAAGAAAGCGGTCTTTGCGCACATAGACACAGAATCGAAGTTCTACGTAGGCAAGTACGGTGTCAACTTGGAATCCCTGGACACGGTTGGGGTCGAGGCGCTTGTGGACGCCAGCAACAACGCCGACGTGATTGTCATCGATGAGGTCGGCAAGATGGAAGTCGAGTCCGAGAGATTCGTCAAGGCCGTCAAGGAGGCCATGGAGGCAAACAAGCCCATGATTCTAACCCTTCACAAGAAGTCGAGAAACCCTCTTCTCCAGGACATACGGAGGAGGGACGACGTCAGGATACTAGAAGTGACGCCAATCAACAGGAATCTCCTCCCCTACAAGATAATGAAGCTCATGAAGGGCGAGTACCTGTGAGCGACCCCAACCTCGTCAGAATCCGCGAAGGCACCACGGAACTGATGGTTCCGCAAGGCTTCTGCATGCGAGGGCCTGGAAAGTCGTCTAAGGATGTGTTTTACAACAGACAGATGGAGTTCAGCAGAGACATCTCTGTATTACTCGGAAGAATCGCCCTGGAAGAGGGCTGGCGCGCACTGGACGGACTCGCCGCAAGCGGGGCGAGGGGGTTGCGCATGGCAAACGAATGCTTTTCGAATGGGCAGTTCGTCCTTAATGACAGGAATGAACGGGCGGCGGACTTGATTCACAAGAACGCCGAGTTGAACGACCTCACGGACGTCGAAGTCTCATGCAGGGATCTAAGGGCGCTGCTGGCTGAGGAGCACTTCGATTACATCGATGTCGATCCTTTTGGCACGCCAGTCGCATTTATCGACTCGGCGATCCAAAGTTGTCGCGACGACGGCATCGTCGCAATCACAGCGACCGATACTGCGCCCCTCTCTGGGACATACCCCAAGACTTGCGCCCGCAGATACGGCGCGTTGTCGGCCAGGAGTCCGTTCTCTCACGAAACAGGACTACGCATCCTGATGGGATACGTGGTGCGCGAGGCGGCGAAGCACGACCGCGGGTGCGAGCCGGTGCTCTGCTTTCACGCGGACCACTACTTTAGATGCCACATGAGGCTTCGCAAGGGTGCTGGACGGGCGGACAAGTCGCTGACCGAGTTGGGCTTTGCTACCTATGACCCTAAGTCACTTCGCCGCGAAATCGCCCCGGAACGCCCCACCGGCGACACACGGGGGGTCGCTGGGCCATTGTGGTGTGGACGACTGCATTCATCACACATCCTAGACGATATCAACCTTGATAGCGCTCTGGGCACCAGCCGACGGTGCGAGAAGATGGTCGGCCTGTGGCGAGAGGAACTCTCTGCCACTCCGCTATACTATCGAGTGGATGAACTCGCACAACGCACGAAACATCATCCGCCGAAGCTATTGCGACTCATTGAATCTCTTCGTGCAATCGGGGCCTCGGCGTCGCCCACCCACTTCGACCCGAAAGGGGTCAAAACGGACATGCCACTTGACGAGCTTTTAGCGACATTCGAGGACATCTCGGAAAGGTAGCGCCGGCCATGCGAGTTCAGAAGTTTTAATATCGTACCTGGCCATGACGAGCGGAGAACATGCCCGGATTGGTGGTCGTTGGTTCACAGTGGGGAGACGAGGGAAAGGGCAAAATCGTCGACTTCCTCGCGCAGGAGGCGCAAGTCATCGTCAGATTCCAAGGAGGAAACAATGCGGGCCACAGCGTCAAGGTTGGCGAGGAGCTCTACAAACTCCATCACTTACCATCCGGAATCCTTCGCTCAGACAAACTGGCGGTGATAGGCAATGGCGTGGTAATCGATCCTGGCGTGCTGCTTGGGGAGATCGAGGCGCTAGCCAAGAGAGGCAAGAGCGCCAGTAACTTGAGAATAAGTGACAGAGCCCATGTCATTATGCCATATCATAGACTGCTCGACGGCGCGGAAGAGCGGCTGCGAAAGGGCAGCAAGGTCGGAACGACCGGCAGGGGCATAGGGCCCGCATACTCGGACAAGGCCGCGAGGCTTGGGATTCGGATGGGCGAGCTGATCGACGAGAACCTGCTCGAGGAGAAGCTCAGGTTCGCAATCCCTCTCAAGAATAAATTGTTGCAGGCATTCGGAAGCGAAACAACCATAGACGAAAAAAAGGCCTTAGAGGAATTCGCCGAATATGGACGGCTCCTGAAGCCCTTGGTGACGGACACGGGAGCGATAGTGGACGAGGCACTTTCAAGGGGCGACAAGGTATTGTTCGAGGGAGCCCAAGGAACGATGCTGGACATCGATCATGGGACGTATCCGTTCGTGACGTCCTCCACGACCGTGAGCGGCAACGCTGCCTCTGGCTCGGGCGTTCCCCCGTCAGCGCTCCACGAAGTGATCGGCGTCACGAAGGCCTACACGACCCGGGTAGGTGAAGGCCCGTTCCCCACTGAGCTCAAGGGCGAACTGCAGGAACGCATAGCTGAGAAGGGCGGAGAGTTCGGAACGACGACTGGGAGGAGCAGGCGCTGTGGATGGTTGGACCTGGTAGTCCTGCGCTACGCACACTCGCTCAACGGCTTCACTGGGCTCGCCATCACAAAGGTCGATGTACTCGGTGGCATGGACGAGGTGAAGGTGTGCACCCACTACAGACTAGACGGAAGGAAACTCACAAGATTCCCCTCAGACCTGAGAATCCTCGAGAGATGCGAACCTGTGTACGAATCGTTCAAAGGCTGGGAGGATCTTGACAGCACGCGCATGGAAGACGTGCTGAAGGGAGGATTCTCTCGCTTGCCAAGGAGCCTGATGGATTACATCCGTTTCGTCGAAAAAGAGTCGGGAATCCGCACGGTGCTCATTGGCCTCGGAAGGCGCAGGAGCGAATTGCTGGACCTCCGCAAGGAGAGATGACGACTGGGGACAGGAAAGCAGTTGGACAATCGCTGACAAACGCGTTTCGCAGATGCCCATCATGATTATATAAGTCTCCAATCATCTTGCCAGAGATGCGTCGGCTTATCATCTGCGAGAAGAATCATGCCGCGCGGAGGATAGCGCTCATCCTCTCTGATGGTTCCTATAATAGGCGTTCCATCGCGGGCACGCCCGTGATGGAGTTCACAAGAGATTCGGACACTTACACCGTCCTGGGGCTGCGCGGGCACGTCATCGAACTCGACTACCCAGATGAGTACAATGATTGGGAGGCGACTCCTCCCAAGAAGCTGGTCTCCATCGAGCCTGAGAAGTCCGTTGACCCTTCAGCGAAGAAGATAATGAATGCGCTGCGGGACGCCGCCAACGCCTCAGACGAGATCATCATAGCGACGGATTACGACAGAGAGGGAGAGCTGATAGGCGTGGAGGCTGTCGAGCACATCGACGCAAAGACCCCGTTGAAGAGAGCCAAATTCAGCGCGCTAACGAAGGCCGAGATAGAGCGCGCCTTCTCGAACCTCGTCGACGTCGATTACAGGCTCGCGACCGCGGCCGAGACTAGGCAGTACATCGACCTCGCCTGGGGAGCGTCGTTGACACGTTTCATGTCGCTTGCGTCTGGCCAGAGAGGCAGCGACTTCCTCTCGGTAGGGAGGGTACAGACCCCTACGCTGGCGCTGATTGTCGCCCGCGAGAAGGCGATACGAGAGTTCGTTCCCACGCCATACTGGCTGGTAACCGCTGACCTGAGAAATGGGAGCGAATTCACCGCGTCGCATGCGAAAGGCAGGTTTGACAATAGAGAAGAGGCGCAGGCTGCAGCTGCCAAAGCGAGGCGAGAGAAGCGCGCGAAGGTCGTCGAAGTCGACGTAAAACAGCACATGGAGTACCCACCACCTCCCTTCAACACAACGGTGTTCATCTCGGAGGCCACCAAAATGGGGCTCACCGCGGCGAGCGCGATGAAGACCGCGGAGGACCTGTACACTGACGGTTACATATCATACCCGAGAACGGACAACACCGTGTATCCGATGTCCTTGGGGCTCAGGAACATCCTGGAAAGGCTCAGAGAGTCCGAGTTCGCGAAGGAAGCTGAGGAGATACTCTCACAGGAGTCGTTGAGGCCGTCCAGAGGCAAGACGAGCACCACCGACCATCCGCCGATACACCCTGTAGAAGCGGCGACCAAAAAGGAGCTGAAAGGCGGAAGATGGACGATCTACGAACTCGTCACAAGGAGGTTCCTTGCGACGATGGCGCCGTCGTGCGAGACCAAGAAGACCAAGGTCGACCTCGACATAGGCGGAGAATCGTTCATCGCGGAGGGATACGAGATTGTATCTCCTGGCTGGAGGAAGTACTACCCGTATTACAGGGTGAACGAGATCGTGCTCCCGAAGCTGACGTCTGGGGGCGACGCAGATGTGGTCAAGGTCCATTCGACGGAGAAGAAGACCAAGCCACCAACGAGATTCTCGCAAGGGACGCTGATACAGGAGATGGAGCGATTTGGCCTAGGGACCAAGAGCACCCGTCACGAGGCGTTGCAGAAGCTGTTTGACCGAAGGTTCGTGAAGGGGCAGAAGATGATCGAGCCAACTGAGAGCGGTACTGCGGTGATATCGGCGCTGGAGGACCACGCGAGGCTCCACGACGAGTACAAAATAACCGATGCGAAAATGACCGCCCACCTAGAGATGGAGATGGACCTCATCGCGAAGGGCGAGAGAGAGCAGCCCGATGTGCTCGAAGAGAGCCAGGCGATGCTCGAGGACATTATCGACGTCCTAGAACGCAACCGGCAGGAGATCGGTGACGATATCCGCCGTGCGCTCAGAAAGCAGAGGTCCCTGGGGAAGTGCCCCAAGTGCGAGGCGGGCGAGATAGTCGAGATCAAGACCAAGGGAGGGGACACCTTCGCAGGTTGTTCGTCGTACCCAGACTGCAACAACACATATCCGCTCCCGCATGGCATGCTCGTCCTTCCAACGGAAGCGACGTGCGAGACTTGCGGTGCGCCGAAGATCAAGACCGTGGCCAAGGGGCAATCCCCCGTTGTCCTATGCATAGACCCGAAATGCGACGAAGCCAGGAAGCAGAGGTACATAGGCAAGTGCCCGGAGTGCGGGGGAGATGTCACCACGATACAGTCGAAGAAGGGCAAACGGTTCGCCGGGTGCTCGAACTATCCCGACTGCAAGAAGATGTTCCCACTCCCGCAGATGGGGAAGATCGTCCCGACTGGGGAGTCGTGCGACGGTTGCAGTTCACCAATCATCAAGGTCTGGCAGCCCAAGAACCGTACGCCGTGGGTGTTATGCATCAACATGGATTGCCCCAAGAAACACAAGAGACAGGAAAGGGGCAAATCCAAGAAGAGGGCCGAGGGCTCAGGCAAGAGATAATCTGCCGCTTTATGCTAGATTCTCCTTGCGCCCGCCATTCACTCCAAGGGCGGCGGGGGCTCCTCGTCAGGGTCTTCCATGGTTTCGACGGCCGGATACATATTCTCGTCGATTATCGTAGGTGCCGCAGGAGGCGTCTTCTGTGGCGCTCCCATTCTCCGCTCCATGTGCTTCAACCTCGCCATGACGTCGTCTATTGTGTGAACATCCATCTTGAGGCTCAGGATTACAATCAGCACAGCGTCGACGAACAGCCATGCGACGAGTATCCAAACGAGGATGCGCACGAGATCCCATGTCCATTCGAACGACAAATTGAATTCCTCCGCGGAGTTGCGCTCCAGGTCGTCGACGAACCCGTCCGAGTAGAGCAGGAGCACCACTCCAAGGAGTATGAGAAACACTGCCTTTATCCACCTGCTGGTCATCTGAGGTGTGATGTCCACTTGGTCACCTTCCACGAGTAATGGATTGGGTGCGTATTTACTAATTCCCCTGGAATGCGCCTAGGGGACGCTCTTGCCGGTAAGCAAATTCCTGAGTGCAGGCGCGAATTCGAACGTCTTGATCTCCACGCAGTGCTCGAGCGACATCAGCGTCATATCAGGTTCTTTCTCGAACGCCCTTTCCCTATGATACCAGGTGAGCCCAGCTTCGAGCCCGTGCGCATAATCTTGGAAGGTCGAAATCATGTGATTCGCTATGGCCTCGTCCGGCTTCATTAACGAGAAGAAGGAGAAATCCACATATTCGCGCGGCTGCTGCTCGTACTTCTCGCTCAAGGCAAAATCCATATTGAAATGCAGGTGCGCGACCGAGTATATCTCGAAACCCCATCTGTACAGCCTCGGAACGCATATCGGCGTGTAGTACTCTTGCTCCAGGAGCTTGTGCCTTATGCGTGTGACCGCTTGGCGCGAGAGCCCCACGATGGATGCCACCTTGCGATCTGGCTCGGAGGGGTTCTCGACGAGTGCCATGAGCACTTTCTGCTCGTTGTTGCTGAGGTCCGGAGATGTCACTTCCTGGGATATCTGCGAACGAGGCTTCGGCCGTGGGCGATCGAGGGCGAAGAATCGGTGCACCAACGGCGCGAAGTTCGTAGTCCACGTGCCTTTCGAAAGCTCATAGGGGAACGAGGTCGTGGACAGCTTGGCCTTGGACACCCTCTTCACGCCCGTGAAGAAGCGGTTGTGCCGTACCTTTAGGTCCTCTAGGTCTGCAGCGTTGCGGAGCACGCTCATGAATACAATGAACTGGTTACTTATGATCGCATCGAACAACTGGGGAGACGAAGAACAGAATTCCATGTAGTCGGAAGTCTTGATTTCAGCTGACACCGCGGGGTCCAGCGTTCCCTTGCTGAACGCAATCATCTCGCATCCCAGCTTGTGGAATGACGGGACGTTGATGTAGTAGATGGCACCTGCATCCAACATCCGCCTCCTCACAGACGCGACCGTGCCCGCATTAATATTGTTCATCTCCGCCACTTGGCCATCCGTCCTTGTGGCGTCCTCGACTAGAGAAAGTATCACCAATTTCTCGAACGGCAGGAATTTCCACATCGCGTGGGATATGGCAAAATTGCAATAAATAGATTCCAGTTACGCATTTGTCAAGATTTGCGCAGTTCATGTTGCCTAAATCGCAGTGGAAATTTTTTCCAGGGCAGAAGTGTTAAGAACGCTTGATGCAAATCAACCTTGCCGATTTGGCACACGCTCTTTTGTCGAAAGGAGGAGAGGTGTAACCAAAGGGTGATGCCCAACTGCGGTGGAGTCCCCTCCACCCTCTTTTTCTCTAATCATTGGATAATGCACAATCTAAGGAGCACGTTTGCATGACGAGAGTCCTCGAACCAGTGTGGTGAAAGGTGACCCTTTACGACCACTACATCGAATCAAGCCTTCTTGGCTTCCCTTGTCTTGAGCCTGAGTCCCTTGTATCCGCATTTCCTGCACCTGCTCGCTCTGATTGCGTTGCGAGCATAGCAGTTCATGCAGATCTTCTTCATGAGGTTCCTTGCCTCTGCCTCTGGGAATCGAGCCAAACCGTGTCCCTCTGGCGCCTCAAACATGAAAACGGTATATAATCCTATGTATGTGCCAAACGCCCGTCCGCTATCTTGGCACCTTGCGCGATGCGTTCCTGCCCTCATTGGCGAAGTGAGCGAGCAAGGCCTCCAGCTGAATCCGTTCACTCGAGCCAGAGACTATGCGGAACTCCGCCTCGCCGACCCTGTCGACGAGACGTATCTTCGAATCTTCGTCCACGGGCAGGTCGAAAACGGCCTTGTGGATGCCCTTCACGATGTCCTCACCCGACAGTCCATGCTTGACAATGAGGTCGTCCAACTTCGACCTCGCACCTGTGAAGTTGCCCATCAGAGCGGTCTTCAGCAGCTCGTCGACCTCTGAAGGGCGCATACTCTCTGTGCACTCGTACACGACGTCCTGGTCAATCGCGTGCGCATCGGACGCCGCGACCTGGAGTATGTTCGTCGCCTTCCTGAGGTCCCCCGCCGCGATCGAGGTGATGGCGTCCACGCCATCGTCCTTGAGGTCGAGTCCCTCCGCCGTGGCGATTCGCATCAGGTATTCATTCACGTCGGCTTCCAGCAACGGCTTGAACCTGAATACGGCACACCGGGACTGAATCGGCTCGATTATCCTTGATGAATAGTTGCAGGACAGTATGAAACGGCAAGTGGCGGTGTAGCGCTCCATCGTTCGACGGAGAGCCGCTTGGGCGTCGCCAGTCAGGGAGTCCGCCTCGTCCAAGAAGATAATCTTGAACTCGTTCTGGCCAATCGTCGCCGCCCTGGCGAAATCCTTGATCTTGCCACGGACTATGTCTATACCCCTCTCGTCAGAGGCGTTCAACTCAATCAGGTTGTCGCGCCAGCCCTCATCGTATAGTTCTCTCGCAAGGGCTATGGCGCAAGTCGTCTTCCCGCTTCCTGCGGGACCGGCGAACAGCATGTGTGGCATGCTTCGCGTCCGCACATACGATATCAGCCTCTCGACAATAGCTTTCTGGCCTATCACTTCGGAGAGCCTTCTCGGCCTGTATTTCTCGACCCAGACAGTATGCATCAGCTATCGGCGACTCAAATGCCATAGGTTTACTAATAACTATTCCGGGCGGTCGGGCGAAAAAGGAATATATACAGAGCTTCGGAATGACGCCAGCGTGAGTTCGTGCGATAAGTGCTCCAACCCAGCGGCTATACTCGTCAGGTACAGCGGAGCTCGTCTGTGCAAGAAGCATTTGTGCGAGTTCGTCGTCAAGAGGGTGAAGCACGAATTTCGAAGGCAGGTGACCCTCGAACGTGGCGAACGGATCGCGGTCGCCGTCTCGGGTGGGAAAGACAGCACCGTGGCCGCATTTCTCCTCAAAGAGACACTGGGTGCAAGAAGAGACATAGAGTTCTGCGCAATCACTATCGACGAGGGGATCGAGGGATACAGGCCCAGCGCAATCCCCATCGTTGCGGACAACTGCCGAGCACTCGACATGGAGCATATCGTGGTGTCCTTCGAAGAGTCCTACGGGTTCACGATGGACCAAGTAGCGGAGGCAGAGCGCAACATGTCCTCCTGCACGTACTGCGGTGTCATGCGGAGAGCCGCTCTGAACCGCGCGGCGAAGGAATGGGAGGCCTCCCGTCTTGCGACCGGCTTGAACCTCGACGACACCGCCCAGTCCATACTGATGAACTTCTCCAGGGGGGATGTGGAACGACTCGCCAGGCTCGGCCCTCATACGAGGAGTCAGCCAGGATTAGTGCCGCGAATCCAACCGCTGAGGACCATCCCCGAGAACGAGGTCGCGTTGTACGCTTTGGCGAAGGGTTTACGATACCATGACCTCGAATGCCCTTATGCATCGGAAGCTCTGAGGAATGACTATCGTGAGCTGCTGGCCAAACTCGAGGACAAGTATCCCGGGACGAGGCATTCCATACTCAAGAGCTACGAGGAGATACTCGACGCGATCGAGCGCGCACACCCACCGGCGAATCTGAGGTTATGTGAGTGCGGCGAACCGACCGCGTCGCAATCCGGAATGTGCAAGGTGTGCGATCTCGTCGCCTCGTTGAAGCGGGATCGTGTCAGCTAGAGTTGTCGGCTGAGAACCATTCCCCGCAATTGCGACAGACATAATCCTTGGCCGCCGACTCGGCACCACATACCTCGCACACTTTCTTCCCCTTCGCGACCGGGCGGGGCGGCATAGCTGGCGCATAGCCAATCTCGTCGTCGGCAGTCACCTCGAACTCTTCCCTCAGCATGCTGGCGAATTTCGCCGCCCGGGGCAGGGGAGTCGGTATAGGTCTGCTGCCCTCGGCCCTCTTGCGGGCGAGTTCCGCTCTGCGCTTCCTCGCCCGCTCCTTCTCCGCATGCCTGTGATCCCTGAACACGGATAGCACCAATAGTCCCTTCAGCGAGAGCCCGAAGATGACGATGTACACTATCTTGGTGATGTCGAACCGCACGAAGTAGGGGCCGTAGGTGAGTTCTGCAATGCCGCCGCCGAAAACGACGAAGAACCAGAGACAGACGAAGGCTATCGCAGTCAATCCGAATAGGAGCCGCTTGAACGTACCCGGACGGTTCGCCGCCTCAATCGTGCTGGACGCGACTATCATGCCGCCGAAGAAGAGGACGTACATCTCTATGTTGGACATGAAGGCAGTGGCGAGTTGGGGGTAGTTTTCTATGATTAGATCGATCAATACGAGTGGTACGACGATGAATCGGATTGTCTCCGTGAACGCCGTCCACACGGCGTCGGGTACCCGTCCCCTACGCGCTAAGGTACCACCTCCAATGGAAACGAGTATGTAATGATTCCCGGGAGGCCAGGAATCACAATCTCAACCGTCACTGTGTCCGGGATTGTGCCGAGAGGCACATTGAAGTCTAGGAGCCCGACGGCGGTCCGGCCCAGTCGAAGCGTCTCATCCACCTCGGATACAACCACACCGTCCTCCAGCAGAGCCACATGGAGCGTCGTCGATCCCGACAGGATGTCGGAAGTCGTCACGCTGTAATCTATGAGAATCGTCTCCGGGTTGAAAGGGTCGATCCACGGGTCCCCGAAGCGGACGCTCTGAATGAGCGCGTCCCATGGGATGCTGACCGAGTAGCGAGCGTCGAATTTGACGAGCTTCATCGTATAGTAGCACGAGACCTCCACGACGAAATCGAGCAGGTCGTCATTGAATATCATCCAAGTGAGGCCGTCGTTGTACATCTCCGCAAGATCGAACGAGAAGACTATCTCTCCTGATGTGACCGCTCCCGCCTTCATCGTGCCGAGGTCGACCGTATCCTCGACGATCAGGACGTTGGAGTAATTCGAGACATGGTACCACAGCCGAAGCTCATCGACGCTGTAGTATCCGCCGTTGTCTATTGTGAAGGGCGCAGTGACGGTGACTTCGCCGGATTCGTAAGCCCACTCGATTTCATTGGGAGACGGCAGGTCGACCTTGAAATCGCCAGCTGGAAAGGGGTAAATGCTGGTGAACGCCAGTATGAATATCACGACGTTCACCGCCGCGACGCTTATGCCCAGGGCTTTAGTACGAGCGGCCATCAGCAATCCACGCTACTGGATTGTACTCATGGATATAAGAAACGTTGAGATGCAGCAATCAGTCAGATGTCTCCGTCGAATCGAGGGTAATCGTATGCCTCCTCGCCCTCGAAGAAACAATAGTGAGCCTTGGTGAAGTCCTTCTTGAACTCTCTGACGTCTGCTCGGACATCGGCTGTCGAATCGCCCTTGATGACCACGCGGGCGATCAGTTCAGCAACATCAGCCATGTCCTTCTCCTTCATGCCGAGCCGGGTTATCTCCTGGGAGCCGATTCTGAGTCCGCTGGGGTGGACGGGGTCAGAGTCCCATGGGAGCAGGTTCTTGTTGGCGATGACGTTCGCATCCTCAAGGGCCTTTGCGACCTTCGCTCCACCTTGGTGCTCTTCGACGTTCACGACCAGCGTGTGTGACTCTGTGAACCCTTTCTGCTCACAGAGAACGTCGAGCCCCCGCTCGAACAGAGCCTGGGCAAGCGACTTCGCGTTCCTGATGGTCTGATCAGCGTAGGCCTCTCCGAACTCCTTGGCCTCAGCGAGCGTAACCGCGAGAGCTGCGACCGAGTGAAGATGGTGGTTGCTTGTGACGCCAGGAAACACTCCTCTCCTGAGTGACAGTTCGAGGCGTTCCTTGGTCAGATCGGACACGATTATGCCGTGTTGAGGGCCAGGAAGAGTCTTGTGAGTGCTTCCGGAGATGACATCCACGCCCTCTCTAAGAGGGTCCTGGAATCGTTTGCCGGCAATAAGGCCCAGCACATGGGCGGCGTCGTACCATACGGTGCATCCCACCTCGTCCAAGCAGCTCCGCAGCTCCTCTAACGGGGTCGGAAACAGGTAGACAGACTGTCCGAACAGCGCGACCTTGGGCTTGACCTCCCTGATGAGACGACAAGCACCCTCGGGATCGATGTTCATTTCCTTCTGGTCGAACGGGTAGTTGTGGGCCCTCAGGCCCCTTAGCCCGATAGCGCCCATCTTCGCATGGGACAGATGGCCTCCGTCTGATAGCCCAACTGCCGTTATCTTGTCGCCGGGTTTCGCGATGGCCATGAGCACAGCCAGGTTCGCGACCGTACCTGACACGGATCTTACATCCGCGAACTTGCAGGCGAACACATCACGCGCCAGTTCCTCGCAAGCGCTCTCTATCTCGTCCACATAGATGTTGCCTTGGTAGTATCGTTTCCCTGGGAGGCCCTCGGCGTATCTGTTGTGCAGGTCCGAGTTCATTACCTCGCGTGCCGCTGGGCTCATGAAATTCTCTGAAGCGATTAGAGGTATGGACTCTTTGAACCAATCGTTGTGAAGACGAGTCACGTCCCTGATTTGTTGCGCTATGCTTCTTGAGGGCCTCACAAGTCGGGGGAACTCGTCGGAGATTAAAAACGTATTGCGGCGCATAGACAAGCGTCTCCTGTTCTCCCCCCTTGAAGCGGAGACGAACATGCAGTTTCACTGCAACCGCAAGACACTATCTTGGCTGAAGTCATGCTCATTTCCAATGGAAATGATGGTGGACGGAGAATCAGATATCTATTTATACGCTGTGTGACAATCTGTCATACAAGGTACCGGAATCACATGTCAGCCAGGTCAGCACGTCTCAATGTAAGACTGCCAGAAGAGGATGTACGCGAGCTCGAAGCCATCCGCGAGAGGACCGGCCAGAGCTCCGTTTCCGACGTCGCCAGGGACGCGATTGCGTGCTATCTCCATGAGGAATCAGCGACTTGGAACTCGGAGAAGGTCACGGCTATTGTCCCGGCGGCCCTGGCAGAGGACATGGAGATGTTCATTGCGAACGGCGATGCCACAGACATATCACAGGCGGTCACCTTGGCCCTGACCGTTTGGGTCGAAGACAGGAAGCGATACCACCTCGAGGGCAAAGAGTTGCTTCGGAGGAAGATCGCGGAAGCGGCAGAGGAACGCGACACGAGGAAGGGGATGTCCCGTATCGCGTCCCGAATGAAGGTTCAGTGAAGTCAGCGGACACTCTCGATTCGGTTTCGGAAGCCTTGCTATGCGCTCGGTCAGCATACAGCTGAACGACGCGCTAACATACAGAAGGGAAGGAAGGACCTGCCGTTGCAGGTTGCGGATGGGATGCACAACATGGGAGGGGCCCGCCCTCTCAACGCACTTTTTTTATCCACATTGCCGTGAGCAAAGATTGGAGGTGGCGTTTATCTGCTCTTCTTGGAGAGTATCCGCTTCAACTCCTCTATGGGCTCAGTCGTCGACGGGTCCACTTTTCTCAGGAAGGCGCTGTAGAGGCTAACGTAGTCGCCCATCATCACGAGGGAGAACATCTTGTCAAGATTCGAGTCGCCCACCGCGGATGACGAGAACACGTGCATGCGCTCGCCCACCATGGCCTTTGTTGCCTCCAGCCTCCGAGTCATCCTGCAGTCGCAACGGTTGTGTTCGAGAAACACCATGGAGAATCCTTGACTGAGACTGTCCCCAACCCATCCGACTATACCATTGTGATTCATCTCAGGGAGTTGGTCGCTAAAAGCAATCATCTTCGCATTCTCGTTCAACTGGTTCGCCCATCTCCTTGCGATTGGGACTGACAGATCATAACCGATAACGACAGGGATGGTTCCGTGGAGTTCATGGGCCAACCTCTTCGCAGGGTTGTCTGCAGTCCCCGACCCCGGACCGCAGTCCGCGCGCACCTGCTCGAGCAAAGGCACCAGACCTTCGATCTCCGAGGCGCCCTCCGCGACACCTGCGCTGTGAAGCATTCCCACGAGCGAGCCAAAGACATAGCCGATGGTGGCTCTGGGCACTAAACCCGAGGGCACGCGACAATGGGGGATGCCCTGCTCGCCTGCGAGTTCCTGGAGCCTCCCTCCCGAGGATATCGCTATCATGTTCGCCCCAATGTCGATAACATGGTCAGCCATGCTAAGAGTCTCCTCCGTATTGCCTGAGTAGCTCACGGCGATAATCAATGAGTCGGTTCCGACATGGGCGGGGAGCGAATACGACCTCGCGACGCTACACGGAGTCTCGCTCGAATCCGAAAGCCAGGCGCACGCGAGATCTCCCCCTATTGCGGAACCCCCCATTGCACAGACCACGACCTCTCTGAAATCGGATCCGCCAATAACTGTCTGGCTCCCGAGCCTGAACCCCTCCATGAGATGATTGGGCATCCCAGCTGTCATGCCCAGCATGTCTCTAGAGTCAATCTCCTTGATACGACGAATCGAATCCAACATCTAATCATCGGGAAGGGAGGGGTCGAAATATAAATGTAGTCCAGCGAAGAGCTCTCGAAATTAGCCAGGAGCAAAGCCGTGAATAAGTGCGATCAGTGGGACTCGACGACTGGAAAGACCACAAGTTGCCCGAACTCTCCGGCGGTCAGCGGCAGAGGGGCACATTCGCTCGATTCCTCGTGAACCGATCCGAGATCGTGCACGGGGACGAACCCTACTGGGAATCGGAACTTCGAGCACTCCAAGGTAACTTTCCCTGGTGTTGGACTGATCGTGGGCATTTGCCGTCATGGAATCATCGCCCTCAGAAACATCGCCGAGAGGAGGCATGAGATCGGAGTGACACAGGCGATAGGGCTCCTTCGCCGCTCTGCCGGAGATTACTATGGCGTGGTGCTTGGCCTGCTGCTGTCAACGGGCCGTTCGACGAGGAGGGTTCTCGAAGGTCTCCGAGTTCGTCATACAGTGAGGAGAGGTGCTCGTCGTGCTGGCTATCGCATTCGCCGTCACGATGATATCAACCCTTCCGCCATAGAGAGGAGTGGCCAGACTGGCCCCAGCTGAGGCTTTAAGAAGGGTAGACTGATACCTTCAGGATGGTAGCTACAACACCCATATTATCGGGATGAGGCATGAGCGAATCGATGGCTTCAGCAGCCGTGCTAAACGCACTCGATTCCCTGCGGAAAGGGCAGTTCGTACTGGTGTACGATGCCGATGGCAGGGAAGAAGAGACGGACATCGTGATAGCCTCCGAGCTTGTCACGTCGGATGCGATAAGGACCATGAGGAAGGATGGCGGCGGCCTAATATGCACGACGGCAGACGCCACCATTCAGGATGCGCTGGGGCTGCCGTTTCTCGCTGAAGTCTTCAAGCAAATGGGTCAGAAGTACCCCGTGATGAACGAGCTCATCCCGAACGATATCCCCTACGATGTGAAGTCCGCTTTTGGGATAACTATCAACCACCGGTCCACCTTCACCGGCATAACGGACAACGACAGGGCGATGACCATAGGCAAATTCTCGAAACTCGCCCAGGAGGCCGTTTCCAAGGGAGATGGATGGGGTGTCAAAGAATTCGGGAAGGGGTTCAGAGCTCCAGGGCATGTCCATCTTCTCAACACCTCGGGGAGGATTCTGGAGACTAGATTCGGACACACTGAGCTGTCAACGGCGCTTGTGATAATGGCAGGTCTCGTGCACTCTGCAACGGTGTGCGAGATGATGGGCGACGATGGAAACGCTCTGCCCAAGGCGCAGGCCATCGAATACGCCAAGAGGAACGGGCTAGTGTTTCTCGAAGGCGCCGACGTAATCTCGGCCTGGAAGGAATTCGAGAAGGGGTGATGGATTGGTCCGTGTTCTGGCCACAGGTGTTTTCGACATCATTCATCTAGGGCATCTGCACTTCCTCGAGAAGTCAAAGAGCCTCGGAGACGAACTCATCGTGATCGTGGCAACGGACAACACCGTGAGGAAGCGCAAGCATGAGCCGATTACCCCTGAGAACATGCGGTTGGAACTGGTGCAAGGACTGAAACCGGTGGACTTAGCAGTTCTGGGCAAGGACGGTGCGGACATATACGAGATAGTCACCGAGCTTAGCCCAGACATCATTACGATAGGATACGACCAACCGTTTGAGCCAGACAAGCTGGAAGAGGATCTCGCAAAACGAGGACTGAAGGTGAAGGTCGTCAGGATGCCGCACTTGGACCACGATCTTGATGGCACCAGGAAAATCATCCGCAAGGTGGTCGAGTTCCACAACGCCGACAAGAAGCTCGCGGAGGTTGAGAAACGATGAAGCACATCGGCATCGCCGACACGACCTTCGCCAGAGTCGACATGGGCGAGTTCGCAATGGATGAGCTCAGAAAAACCGGGACCGGGTTCAAGATCGAGAGATACACTGTGCCTGGCATCAAGGACCTGCCCGTGGCGGCCAAGAAGCTGTTGGAGGAACGAGGTTGCGACGTCGTAATCGCTCTTGGAATGCCAGGCGCGGAGCAGATAGACAAGACTTGCGCTCATGAGGCCTCGACAGGCCTTATCCAAGTTCAGTTGCTCACCAACAAGCATGTGATCGAGGTGTTTGTTCACGAAGACGAGGCGAAAGACGATAAGGAACTCGCATGGCTCGCCGAGCGCAGGGCGAGGGAGCATGCTGTGAACGCCTACGACCTCATATTCCGACCCGAGAAGCTGGAGTCTAACGCCGGCAGCGGTCTTAGGCAGGGGTTCGATGACGCTGGATCTATTCAATGAGAATTACACTAAGGAGGATGTGAAACATGGCTAGGAAGTACAGGATCGGCATCGTCTGCAGCGAGTACAACTACGACCTGACGAAGATGATGCTCGAGAGGGCCAAGGAACACGCGAAGTTCTTGGATGTGGAAGTGGCGAAAGTAATCACCGTTCCCGGTGTGTTCGACATACCGCTGGCGGTCAAGAGTCTCCTGAAGGACAAGGGAATCGACGCCGCTGTGACCATAGGAGCTGTGATCGAAGGCGAGACGGAGCACGACCAGGTCGTCATAGGCCAGGCAGCGCGGAAGATAACGGACCTGGCCGTCGAGTACGAGAAACCCGTCGGCCTTGGCATCACAGGCCCAGGCATGAGCAGGCTCCAGGCGGAAGACCGGATAGAACGTGCCAAGGACGCCGTCGAGGCTGTCGTCAAGCAGCTGAAGGCGTTGAAGTGAAGCGCGCCTAGAGCGGCATTGTTGGCTCACACCCGGTGCGAATCCCGTGGCTGCGGTAAGGTTAGGCAAGATCCACCTGCGCTGGTGCGACAGCTGCAACGTCCCCGTATTGGAGCAGCCCAGCTGCAGCAGATGCAGTGGCAAGACGCGGGAGGTCAAGGTAACCCCCCCTGGGGACGCAAGACCAGCATTCGAGCACGATGTTCGCACGCTCAGAGTTCTTATAGATAGGCAATACGGCGAGGGATGCGGGAACAAAGTCATCCCGGAGAGCCGTATCGTTCTGCTCAACAAGGCGCCTGACCTTGACAGGATGGACGAGGTCATCGTCGGCGGACATGTCGTTGGGGCAATGAGATTCGACCTCGCTTCGGGGGAGAAATTTCTGCCTAGGCCGCGGGCGGCTATTGCGATGCAGCCCGTGCTCCGCAAAGGATGGGTCAGGGTCGATGACGGTGCTGTCAACGCAATCCGTGAACGCAAGGCGAGTGCTCTTGCTGTTGGAATAGTTGACTGCGCCCCTGGAATGCTCCCGGGCGACGATGTGATAGTCCTCAACGGAGAGGGCAGGACGGTCTCGGTGGGCGTGTCCAAGATGTCATCGAGTGAGATGCAGGAGAAGAGGCGTGGGACCGCCGTCAAGACAAGGTGGGTCGCTGACGGATCGGAGTGTGGCATTGACGAAAGTAGCAGGGCGTCCTGGGCTGATGCCAGAGAAGCCAACAGAGAGGTCATAGACAGACGTGTTTCCGAGGCGACGGTGTTCATCAAGAATCTGGTAGAGGATAGAGGGCTCCCAGTTGCTGTATCCTACAGCGGAGGCAAGGACAGCCTGGCCACGTTGCTCCTCGTTCTGGATAGCGGCGTGGTGCCAAAGATGCTATTCGTCGACACAGGTCTTGAGTTCGAGGAGACGAAACGCAACGTCTTCGATACCGCGCGGAGATACTCACTTGACCTCATTGTCGAGAGCGCAGGGGACGCTTTCTGGAAGAACGTGGGCCTGTTCGGACCTCCGGCGAAGGACTTCCGATGGTGCTGTAAGACCTGCAAGCTAGGGCCCGCGACCAGGCTCATACAGAAGAATTTTCCAGAGGGAGTCCTCTCTTTCATCGGGCAGAGGGCGTACGAATCCGAAAGCAGGGCTAGGAAGGGGAGAGTCTGGAAGAACCCATGGACACCGAACCAGCTGGGCGCCTCCCCGATTCAGAAATGGACAGCGCTCCATGTATGGTTGTACCTGTTCGACCGCGATGCGTCTCACAACATCCTCTACGAGCAAGGGTTCGAACGCATAGGATGTTTCCTTTGCCCTTCGACAGACATGGCTGAGCTCAAGCTCGCGAAGAGAGTTGAAGAAGGCTACAGCAAGTGGGAGCAGACGCTGCGGTCATACTCGGAAGCGAAGGGCATGCCTGATGAGTGGCTTCGCTACAGCCTCTGGAGATGGAGGAGGATACCGAAATCCGTTCTCGAATCGATCGGGGTCGAACGCGTCGAAGGTTCGGAGCGGGATATTCAGAACGATGTCGATGCACCCATAGAGTTTCACGGAACCGAAGCTTACAGTCCTTGCGTCGAGGGAATCAGCATGGAGGGTGTGTTCACTCAGTCGCTCGATATGAAGAGGGTGGGAAACCTGCTCAATGCGATCGGCGATGTCACCATATCCCCCGACGGAAGGATAGCCGAAGTCGAGAAGATCACTGTGTTCTCCGAGGGGCCAGTCATGATCAAGGCAAGGAACGAGCAGGAGCTGAAGGCAAAGGCGGCGATGCTGAAGGAGACGATCCTGAGAGCGATGGAATGCGCAGGGTGCGGCATATGCGTTGCCCGTTGTCCCAAAGACGCACTCGCACTCGACGGGCGTGTGAGCATCGTCGAGAAGCTATGCGATCATTGCGGGTCCTGCTTCGGGCCTTGCCCAGTTGTCCAATTCAGGGAGGACCAGCTCGACATCTGATGAGGGCGTCGATTGCAGCTGCGACATCTGTGGCTCTCGCCCCCCATGGCACTATCGCGACATCTCCCTGCAGGTCGTAGCCTTCCTTGATCTTGCAGCATTTCGTGAGGACAGGGCCATCGACACGCCTCTGTTTGATGAGGTCGACAGGGCACATATTGACCAGGCGCGGTTCTGCTCCGTACAACGCCTTGAATATCCTTGCTGAGAGGCTACAGCCCACAAGCGACGCGCGGTGGACCTGTTCAGGGGTCAGTGGCGGAGTACCATCCAAATACCCCAGCAGGTTATCGTGCTCCAGGCCGGACGCCTTGCATGGGAAGAGCACAGGTCCAGAGCCAGAGGTTCCCGATAGTTCATTGATATCCAGTTCCACCACTTCGAATTTCACGAAGGTGTCCTGCAACTGCGAGTCCAGCACGTCATCGACGAGTCCAACGAGTTTCGAGGGTGAGGGTGGGACCACGTCCACCACCGTCAATTCGAACGGTTGTTGATCCACGAAGAACGAGACATGTTCAGACCTTCCACGGACGACCACGCACCTCGTGCCTTTCGATTCCCTCAACCGCCCCATCTTCGAAGCCGATAGCACATCGAGGTCTGTATCGTCCACGAACGAAGTCTCATCCGGGAGCGACACGATGCTAACGGAGACGATTGGCTGGAGCACACCGTTGAGTTCTTCCTTCTCAATCTGGGCAACTGCCCATTCACGGCCGTTGGTCATAACGAAGTACTTGGTGCGTATGTATGCTCGCTTGCCGGAAAGGAATGTCTTTATGCTCTCCTCGGTGAGGGCGAAATCGACATGCCTAACGCTCACTTCCTTGCAGTGGCCTGGGAACATCTCGAATGGCTATCGAGAACAGGGTAGATAGAACCAGCGATGGGGACTGAAAGCAAAGAAAGAGGCCGTTGAGCCCGGATTCCACAAGTGGGAGAACGGGCCATACTGAGAGACCGAGGCGAGCTACGGCCTCGATTCTGAATGCTGGCGCAGAGGCATCATGAGAGAAGCCATTGAGGCGATCATTTCCCAGGGCTTCGACAAGATGGCCCTCAACAGGATGACCTTACTGTTCATTTCGTACAACGAACGGTCGCTTCGGCTCGCCCGCCGACTCTACTTCGTCGAAGAGGGAGTCATGAGTGAGAGCGCGTTATTCGAAGACGAGATCATCCGCGACGTGATGTCCTCGCTTCATAGGGGCGATTGGCGAGGATGATAGCCGCCGCGCTGACACGCTTCTGAGAGGATCCATCTGTCCAAATTCATGATATGATCTGCTGTTTGAGTCGTATATCTCACAACAAGATTCTTAACCTACACCTGGGATATCCCGAAGGTCGTGCGAATGAAGGGCTATCTGGTCCTAGAGGATGGGACGATTTTTGAAGGGAAGCCCTTCGGCGTTCTCAAGGAAGCCTTCGGCGAAGTCGTCTTCTCGACCGGGATGACCGGCTATCAGGAATCCCTGACGGACCCTTCGTACGCAGGTCAGATCCTGACTTGCTCATATCCGATGATCGGCAATTATGGAATCAACCTTCAGGACAATCAGTCCTCGAAGGTCCAGGTCTGGGGCTACGTCGTGAACGAGTTGTGCGAAGTGCCCAGCCATCGTCTGAGCATTACGAGTTTGGATGGATTCCTCAGACAGCACAACATCCCGGGATTGTCGGGTATCGACACCAGAGCGTTGATTAGGAAACTCAGGACGAAGGGCACGATGAAGGGTGCGATAACAACGAGCGAGCCTGCTGATGTGCTGGAAACGGTTCGCAAGATGGACAACCCGGACAAGGAGAACCTCGTGGCCAGGGTTAGCACGAAATCCATTCGGTCCTTCGAGTCTGGCAAGAGAAGGAGCGTCGTGGTTATCGACTGCGGAGTCAAGGACAACATAATCAAAGAACTGCAGGCGCGGTTCGACGTCCATCAGGTTCCCTACGATTACCCAGTGGAAGACATCCGGGCGCTTGACCCCGACGGAATATTCATCACTAACGGTCCTGGAAACCCCGCGCACGAAGACCTCAGGTCGACGGTCGTGGCCACATTGAAAGCGCTCAAGGACGAGATGCCCATGATGGGAATATGCCTCGGCAACCAATTGCTGGCGCTCACACTAGGCGCGAGGACCTACAAGCTCAAATTCGGCCATAGAGGGGTCAACCAACCTGTTGGATTCGGCAGGCGTGTGTTCGTCACTTCGCAGAATCACGGGTTCGCTGTGGACGGCCCAACCGCTGCGGATGTCGGAATGGATGTCACATTCAAGAACCTCAACGACGGCACGGTGGAGGGTATGAGGCACTCTGGGTTGCCGATATTCTCGGTCCAGTTCCACCCAGAAGCGAAACCGGGTCCTCAAGACACTACGTTCCTGTTTGACGAGTTTGCTAGGGTGTTGGAGGAATCCTGATGCCAATGAGAGGCGACCTGAACAGAATAATGGTTGTCGGTTCGGGCCCGATTGTGATTGGCCAGGCAGCAGAGTTCGACTTCTCCGGCTCGCAGGCGTGCAAATCACTGCGGGAGGAGGGGTACACCACCATACTGGTCAACTCAAATCCGGCGACAATCCAGACCGACACGGAGACCGCGGACCACGTATACATCGAACCGCTCGACGCAGCCACGCTGGAGAAAGTCCTTGAAAAGGAGAGGATTCAGGGCATACTGGCCGGCATGGGAGGGCAGACCGCGCTGAACCTGTGCTCCGAACTCGCGGAGAAGGGCATTCTCGACAGACTGGGCGTCCAGCTCCTAGGCACGAAGACGAGGGCGATTGCGCTTTCGGAGGACAGGGAGCTGTTCAGGAAGACAATGCTAGACCTCGGGGAGCCGATACCGAAGAGCAGGACCGTGAACTCCATAGAGCAGGCGAAGCAGGCAGTGGAGGTTATGGGCAGATACCCCGTGCTCGTCCGCCCCGCGTACACCCTCGGTGGCACAGGGGGCGGCATCGCACACGACGAGGAGGAGTTGACGCACATAGTTGGCAGAGGCTTGATCTACTCCAGGATCAAGCAGGTTCTGATAGAGGAGAGCGTCATAGGTTGGAAGGAGTACGAGTACGAGGTCATGAGGGACGCGAACGACAACACCATCATCGTGTGCAACATGGAGAACCTCGACCCGATGGGAATCCACACAGGAGAGAGCATCGTGGTCGCGCCCGCTCAAACCCTCAGCGACTCGGACCATCAGATGTTGCGTACAGCAGCTCTGAAGATCATAAGAGCACTTGAAATCGAGGGCGGCGCGAACATCCAGTTCGCCATGAATCACTCGACAGGGGAATACAGAATAATCGAGGTGAACCCGAGAGTGTCCCGCAGCTCAGCCCTGGCCTCAAAGGCGACGGGGTACCCGATAGCCAGGGTTGCGGCGAAGATAGCCGTGGGGATGACTCTGGACGAAATACCTAACGCGATAACGAAGAAGACTTGCTCCGCCTTCGAACCGTCCATCGATTACATAGTCGTGAAGATACCAAGGTGGCCCTTCGACAAGTTCAGGACCGTCGACCGGCGGCTAGGGACTCAGATGAAAAGCACGGGAGAAGTGATGGCGATCGGCCGCAACTTCGAGGAGGCGCTCCTGAAAGCTGTGAGATCCCTTGAGATAGACAAGATGGGGCTTGAGGGCGACACGTGGAGCGACGCCGAACTCGAACGGCTTTTGGCCGAGGCCACGGACTCGCGGCTATTCGAAATCGCCGAGGCCTTGAGACGCGGTATGCCGACGAGCAGGGTGTGCGAGCTGACAGGCTGGGACACGTTCTTCGTGACCAAGATTCAGCGGCTGATAGAACTCGAGGCCGAGCTAGCGAATGGGCATCCGCCTGGGCTGCTGGCGACTGTCAAGAAGCTGGGCTTCGGGGACGAGTACATCTCCCGTCTCTCCAAGACCGATGCGCATTCGGTTAGGAGGGCAAGGAAGTCCGCAAAGGTAGAGCCCACGTACAAGATGGTCGATACGTGCGCAGCTGAGTTCGAGGCTGAGACACCGTACTTCTACTCGACATATGAGCAGGAATGCGAGGCACGGCCTTCTGATAACACGAAGATCATTGTGGTTGGCTCTGGCCCCATTCGCATAGGCCAGGGGATAGAATTCGATTACTGCTGCGTACACGCATCGCTCGCCCTGAAGGAGGAGGGAATCGACGCTGTGATAGTAAACAACAACCCCGAGACGGTCTCAACTGATTTCGATGTCTCGACCCGACTGTATTTCGAGCCGATCACTGCGGAGGACGTATTGAACATCATAGAGCGGGAGGATGCCGACGGCGTCATGCTTCAGTTCGGTGGGCAAACGGCGATCAACCTGGCAATGCCCATTCAGGAAGCCCTAAGAGGCAGCAAGACGAAGATACTCGGAACATCACCAGACTCGATTGACCTCGCGGAGGACAGGAAGAGGTTCTCGAGCCTCATGGACAGGCTGGGCATTGCGCAGCCGAAATCGGGAACCGGGCTCTCGTTCGACGAAGTAAGGAGCCTGGCTAGTGAGATCGGGTATCCTGTGCTCATCAGGCCGAGCTACGTCCTGGGAGGGCGCGCGATGGAGATTGTCTACAACGACTCCGAGCTGGAGATGTACATGAAATCCGCCGCGAAGGTATCGAGGAACCATCCGATCCTGGTCGACAAGTACCTCACCCACGCCATCGAGATAGACGTCGATGCGATCTGCGACGGCAGGGAGGTCTACATCGGCGGGATACTCGAACACATAGAGGAGGCGGGCGTCCATTCTGGCGACGCGACTATGGTCCTTCCGCCGCAGACTATCTCTGACGCGGCATTGGACGATATAAGGGCAATAACCAAGAAGGTGGCGTTGGCGCTGAACACAAAAGGACTGATGAATCTTCAGCTCGCCTACAAGGATGGAACGGTGTACATGCTCGAGGCAAATCCCAGGGCAAGCAGGACGGTCCCTGTGATATCCAAGGCCACGGGGATCCCGCTTGCCAAGATAGCGACGAAGGTCATGCTGGGCAGAACGCTCGAGGAGCTTGGCCTCCAGGGGGAGGCTATACTTGACCATGTTGCGGTGAAGGCATCGGTGTTCCCGTTCCTCAAACTCCCAGGGGTAGACAGCATTCTGGGACCGGAGATGAAATCCACGGGCGAGGTCATGGGAATCGACCGTTCGTACCCGGCCGCCGTATGGAAGGCGCTGGTTGCATCTGGTCAGAAGCTCCCTAGCAGCGGCAACGTCTACATTAGCGTAAGCGACGAGGACAAGGAGACAGCGGTTTCGGAGATTGCGTTCCGACTTCAGAAGCTCGGCTTCGGCATATATGCCACCAAAGGGACAGCGACGCATCTACGCTCAAAGGGCATGGCTGTCACTACGGTCTATCGGATATCCGAGAACACATCGCCAGACGCACTCTCTCTGATGCGGGGAGGAAAGGTGCAGATGATAGTAAATACGCCGACGGAATCGTCGGGCGCTAGGAGAGATGGCTACATGATGCGGAGGCTCGCAGTGGAGCTCGAGATACCGATGTTCACAACGACCAAGGGAGCGAGCGCTGCGGTCATGGGGATGGAGCACGCAATGACAAAGGCGATCCAGGTGAACGACCTCGCGTCCTTCCATCGCAGCAATTGAAGATTCCGAGTTCAACCTTGTTCTCTAAGACTCTCGTACGCCAGCTCAGCACCTTTTCGACCTGAGAGCAGCATAGACCCAAAAGTGGGACCCATGCGGGGAAGGCCGTATGTCGCGGACACGGACATCCCGACGACTATAAGTCCGGGATGGACGTACCCCGTGCGTTCGACCACTTCGTCCTCGCTCTTTTCGATCCACATTGCACCGCAGCCGGGTATTTTCAAAAGACCCCTCTCCTCCAGCTTGCGCGCGACTGAGGCGTCATGGCCGGTCCCGTCGATGACGACCTTGGTCTCTATGGATATGGGGTCAACGCACGCAACGGGCTTGGGCAGATAGGATATCGGAGACCAGTTTATGACGACTCCTGAGACCTTGTCCTTGTCCCTCAGAACGACGTCATCGAAGGCCACCATGTTCAGAACCTTAGCACCAGCCTCGCACGCGGCGGCAATCAGCTTTGAGCACGCGAGAGGCCCTGGGGTTGTGTAAAGACCCTTTTCGAACTCCTTGTACCTAATGCCGAGCTCATCCAACATCTTATGTGCGGGGGCGCGCACCGTTACGGAATTCATCAGGAATCCACCCATCCAGAAGCCCCCGCCGAGGTAGTTGTTCTTCTCGATTATGACGACATTAGCTCCCTTGTTTGCTAGGTCGTGGGCAGCTATCAGCCCGCTCGGGCCGCCACCTACGACCACCACATCAGTGCTGATTATCTCGTTCATCTCCCGCGTGAACTCCGAGACGATAGCCCTCGTCACGGAGCTCTCAGATGATCTCTCGAATATTGGCATCGGCATACACCAGTTCGCTTAAACCGCAAACCTGGTACCCGAATATAGAGTTATTGTATCACATACCTGCGGAGCCGCGGCAGGCGCGCGGCCGTGTGCGGGACAATGATAAAGCCCTCCCGAAGACAACCAGAACAAGGGGCGGAGCTGATGCCTCAGAATCGGTGCCCCGCAGACGCAATCATCTGGCTCCGCTCCACCGTTGGGGTGCGAATGTGACGACAGAAACGGATCCCGTCTGCAAAATGAAGGTAGAGACAGACACCGCAAAATTGATGTCGGTGTACCAGGGAAGAGAGTACTTCTTCTGTGCCCCTGGATGCAAGAACGCGTTCGACAAGGACCCGGCCAAGTTCCTCTGAGTGGAAGCACCAGCTTCGTCCGAGCCACCGGCTCAGACGGTGACGAAGGGACTGGCCGCCTCTTTCAGGCGGTCGTACTTCTCCTTGTACAGCTTCGCACAGACACCGCAGCAGACATAATGGGTCTTACCGTCCAGCTTGAGCTTCACGCCCTCGTCCCTCATCTGATGGCCACAGTAGTAGCATTTGAGATGCAGGCCGCTTTCGGTCGTCAACGAGGCGCGTGGCATCTCTTTCTCAGTCTTCAGTATCATTGAGTTGTCAATCTTGGCAATCTCGGATATCCTGGACAGGGACTGGATAAAGGTCTGGTATTTCTTCTGGTCGTAGAACGACAGAATGCATAGTATTCGCGAATCGGATAGCACGTGGACCTGCCTGACAATATCCTCGCCCTTGATCCTATCGACAACTGCGTCAATCTCAGACGGTTTTGCCTCGATGAGAATAGCCACAGACACCTGGCCGAGCAAGTCCGCATCGAGCACCACAGAGTACCCTCTTATGAGTCCGTTGTCCGTCATGGCCTGCACTCTTGAACTCACCGTTGGTGTGCTCACTTTCACCCTTGAAGATATCTCTCTGAAGGATGCTCTACCGTCGGTCTGCAATTCGCTCAAGATCTTCCTGTCCGTTTCGTCCACCGATTTAACCCCGTTAACAGTTGTACGCCCGAGGTCATAGTCTTTTCGATTGACAGGTACGGGTACGTTGTGGGCGTCAGAACGTTCTGCGGCAGTCTGGCATGCACACAAAAGCAGCATTCGACCGATTCCGCTCAACGGCGATTTGGCCGACAAGGCCGAAAACACTTTCTGAACGTTCGCCTCGCGCCTGCAACAATTAGTTATTCAGAGACCGCATTCCGAATGAGCATGACGAACAAAGTCAACGCTGCCCACATACTTGTAAAGGATGAGGCAAAAGCCAAGAGCCTCTTGGCAATGGTCAAATCCGGCGAAGACTTCGCGGCGCTTGCCCGGACGCACTCGGAATGCCCCTCTGCCAAGAACGGAGGGAGCCTCGGATGGTTTGGCAAGGGACAAATGGTGAAGGAGTTCGAGGACGCTGCGTTCAACGGCAAGAAAGGAGAGACCGTCGGTCCGGTGAAGACCCAGTTCGGTTGGCACCTGATCAAGGTAGTCGACACGAAGTGATTCCCAGTTGCACACCTAAGTCACATGGCGTAATAGAACGAAGGGGAAGGGTCTGATAGGTCTATGAAGGCCATTAGCTCGGCATCACAGCTCGTCCTTGAGGTGCACGCCCAGGTTGGCCATCGACTTCTTGTACGATTTGATGACCCTCTTGTACTCCTTCGAAGGCTCTCGGTTCTCCGCATCCCAGCATTCATTGAGGTTCTTACCGAGCGGCGGGCTCGAGAGTTTCGATTCGTACTTCGACAGCAGTTTATTCGCAATCTCGTTCGCGTCCTTGAGGCTCATCCCGGCGACAGCGTGTCCAACCTCCGCTGAAATCCTTGGCTCGACAGGTGTCGTTTGGTCCTCGTATCGGTTCGAAGCCACCCCCACGGACTCAAAAGACAGTCCTGCGGTGACCGCTGCCAGCACCGACGCCGATGTCTCGAACAGGCACATCGGAGTGCAGGGCCCCGCCGATGTGTAGTTCAGGTTCAGACTTATTATGTGGGAGTTCCTACTGATGGCCTGCCCCGTGGTGCTTATCACCCACAGTAGTTCCCTGCAGCTGCTGGAAACGTACCTGAGATGGATGGGAAACGGCAGTATCCAGCTTGACTGGTACGTCAGTATTCCCATGAGGTGATGAGCGACGTTGGACAGCGCTGTGCCCTCCGCCCCTCCGGCGTATCCGCCAAGCAGGGGGCCCTCGCACATGCCTATCGGACCTCCAAGCGAAAGGGCAGTCGTGACCTTGTTGAGCCTCGCGAAATCCACCTTCATTGGGTCCATGCAGCAAATCATGTACGCATCGGACCGACGCATCCCGAATTTGGGATGAAGCGCCGCGGCGAAGGCTATGTCGGATTCCGCCGTAGACAGGGAGTTCATTATCGGTATGCCCTCACGACCGACCCGGTTGCACGCTTCCCTCGCGAGAACGGCGTTCCTCATGGCCCCCAGTATCTCCAATGGCGAAGCGGGTCGGATCCTCATGCCGCCGACGCGCGTGATGGCAGGCGTGGTTATCCCATTTGTCTCGGGAATCTCCGCGTATCCCTCAACGAGAGTGAGGAACGATTTGTCGCTGGAGCATGCACCTCCACCGGCACCAAGTAGGCACCAAGGAGGCGTCCTATCGCCGACCTTTCTGCCCCTCAGCTTTTTGCGGTCACGGCCCTCACCCAGCTCGATCTCCTCGGGCGCCTCGGCAATCGCCTGCCTTATCTCCTTCTCTGAATACGATATTATCCTCGCAGTGCTGGTGCAGTAAGCACCGACTTCAGCGACGAGATCTACAGCAGCCTCGAACATGTCGTCGGCAAGCGAACCGTCGTTCGGAATCGGGTTCTTGGGGTCGTACTTGATCTTGTACTCCTTTACCTTCTCCTGCACCTTCGGAGCGAACCGTCGTAGCTGATAGTCCGACTCGCTCATCGGTGTTCCTTCGAGCGCCTTGTCCATGACATCGAGGATCTGCACCAACCTCTCACTTCCCTTTGGCCAGCTTGTTCGCCAGTCTGACCGTGGTCGCCGCGTCCTCGCCCCATCCGTCGGCGCCTATCTCCTTGGCCCACTCGCCTGTGGTCGGGCCGCCGCCTACCATGAACGCGTGATTCTTCCTGATCTTCATCGAGCCCAGATAGTCCACTATGTCCTTCTGAGAACCGATAGTGCTCGACATCAACGCCGAGGCACCGATGATATCCGCCTTGGACTTCTGCGCCTCGTCGACGAAAGTAGCCGTCTTGACGTCCACGCCCAGGTCAACCACATTGAACCCGTTCGCCATCAGCATGTTTGACACGATGTTCTTGCCTATCTCGTGTATGTCACCCTGAACTGTGCCAATCACGACCGTCCCTTTGGACACGGATTTGCCCTTCGGTATCAGCGGGAGTAGCAGCGACATGGCAGCCCTCATCGCATCTGCCGCGAGCATCAGTTCGGGCAGGTAGACTTCCATCTTTTCGAACTTTTCGCCAACTGACTCAATGGCGGGAGAGAGCCCCTTCTCGATTGCCTTCAGCGGGTCCATGCCCAACCTGATAGCTTCCTTTGCAGCCTTCTCGGCAGCGCCGGAGTCGTAGGACAATATGGCATTCGATAGAGCCTTCTGCACCTTCTTCTCATCCATCAACTAACCCCCTAAAGCAGAGAACCGCATGGGCGGTCCGTCCAGCGGGTGGATATTCATCCTGCCATAAAAAGGATTCCAGCGACGACGCCTGGACGACGCTGGAAGGCTCTCCCGCTGCCTCCTGGCTCCATCGTAATGCCTTTGGAGCGATGGGCGAGCGCAAGTGTCAAGTCAGAAGCCGTCCACTATCATATTCAGACGCTTCGAGACATCTCCATCGAGCTTCTCCGGCTTGTGCTCAGCAATGATCTTATGCGCCTTCTCGCCCGCGACGTCCATCAGGTCCTTCTTGCCGCCCTCGACCCATGACTCGAAAGTTGACATATCCCACAGTGTCGGCAGGTAGAAATCACGAACCCTCTTGAGCGTGTGCATCTCGCTGAGGTAGTTTCTCCCGATTCCGACCTTCTTGATGACATCAAGGGCGATCGTCTCATCACTGACCTCGATCTCCTTGTGCGCGTTTATCACCAGGCCAACAATCTCATGGTCGAGCATCAGCTGCTCGTACGACAGAAGCGTAGAGCCATCGGCCAAACCGATTCCATTCATGACTTCGCTACCAGCGGTGGTTAGAGGTGGACACAGTATTGAGTTCTCAATCGACACACGAATCCCTGGTACCCTCG
Source organism: Thermoplasmata archaeon (assembly GCA_029864565.1). Lineage (GTDB taxonomy): Archaea > Thermoplasmatota > Thermoplasmata > UBA10834 > UBA10834 > UBA10834. Next base: position 31,972 of record JAOTTD010000009.1, read on the forward strand.
AGCTGCCACCGATGCCGCCTGCAGAGCATGGGATATTGAGAAACTTTGCCATCTCAGCATCGCCTATGCTTATCAGAATCGTCTCCGGAGCCCCCGAGTTATACGCGCCTGTCCTGGGGTCCATGCTCGACTGAACAGAACCATAGAGCAGCGGCGCTCCGGGCTCATGTGCCTGCATCGCGCATGCCAAGGCCACTGTTTCAGCATGGTTCACAACAAGGCTTCCAGCAACGGTCGCGGGCCCGGTCAGCCCCATGCTCGCCATGCCGGTGATGTGCACCGGCACATGGTTCTCCGCCCAGACCATCGCCGCGTCGGTCGCACCGCCATCGAGTATCAATGGCGAAACAGTGCAGACCATCGCGGAGAGATAGTGCCTCTCCCTCAGCTCCTCCTTCGAGCCCACGACGGCAGCGGCCATCTCGACCTGAGCACGAGCTTCCTCGGGGGTGGTCGTCGACTCGGTCTCAATGTGTTTCGTCGTGTTCTCCATGGCGGTCTTGAGTCCCATGAGCACGTGTGTCTTCGACGGCATGTCGTTTGCGACCACCATGGGCTCATAGATGCTCAGGTAAGGCAAGTAATCGCCGAGGACCGCGGTCTTTCTTATGTCTTCGAGGGTCGACTCGTGCCGCGTTTGGGTCTTGTTGTTCCACACGGATATGCCGCAACCGTCCGTTGTGTGGTACTGGTGCCTACGGTCGAGTGGAAGGTCGTGCTCCTTGGTTCTCCCAGCCAAAACAATATTCGACGGTATCTTCTTGAGCAATGATTCAACGAGATCCGCTGGATACTTCACGATGCTCGTCTTATCGTCGACGGTGGCCCCGGCTCGCTTCAGCGACTCCCTGGCGACGCTACTGTGAACCCGGATGCCTGTGGTCTCGAGCACGTCCAGCGCTGCATCGTGTATCTTCTTCCTGTCCGATTCCTTGATGAAGTTCTTTGGCTCCCTCACTCTAAATCTATCTGCAAATGATGACATTCCACCACTCCCTGTAGCAGGAGGCTTACGCCTCCGAAGCCCGCATCAATAGAAAAGGTTTTTGACCAACCTTCATGAGACCGGCATCTCCGAAAGCGAAGGGTTCAAGAACCTTTCCAGTGGCCATCACCGCTTCCCTTTTGAGAGCGCGGTTCCTCAGACCTTGGCGTCCTTCACGTACTGCTTGATTAGCTCGTCTCCGGAGCGAACGATTGCCTTATCGATTGCTGGCACTGAGTGGTCTCTGAGAATGCTCCTCGCAATCTCCTTCGCCTCGGGCACCATCTTGTCGGAGAGGGTCGCCTCCCATTCGAGGGTCTTCTCGTCGAAGAAATGCAGCTCCTTCTTGAAGTTCCTCGCCGTGTGTGGATGAGTGAGGAAGGTGTTGCCGTGCCCAACCTGCTTCACGACATCCAGCGCTATCGTCTCCTCAGATATCGTTACATTCCTCATGTAGGCGCGGACGTTCTCCCATATTTTGGCCTCGATTACCGCCTGGTCGAACGCCACACCCTTGACTGCATCGATACCGCCTATACCGGATATGAGATCAGTGTTCGTCATTGTGCTGAGCGTTATGCCCAATATCGTTGTGAACGGATGCGGTATCCCTGGCGATTCCGTATCGTTTATTCCCCAGTCGCCGACCATAGATGGTAAACCGTACCTGCGCGCCATCTGCCCAAGGCCAGCGGCTATCAACGGCTGCTCGCTGGTCATGTAGTTGATCATCCCCGTTTTCATGCTGATGGGAGCGGAGGATGAGCAGTAAATGTGGGGCGAGCCCGGGGCCGCGGACTGCGTGATCACAAGGCTCGCGAGGTTCTCGGCGTTTGCGTTCGTGATGGTTCCCGCAAGTGTCACAGGGCTCGAACCACCGGAGAGCGACATCGACATCGACATGATGGGTATGCCCGCCTTGGCGAGTTCGACCATGCCCTCGACCGCGCCCCCTTCGTATGACAACGGCGCGATTGAGCAGCAGATGACCGAGAATAGCGGCCTCTTCCTCAACTCGTCCTCGCCGCCTGCAACGAGTGCTCCAAGTTCCACCTGTTTCCTCGAATCCGCAGCGCTCATGACCGAGACGCCGTTAACGTGTTTGGTCGTGTTCTGCATGGCGGTCCAAAGCTCATACAGACCGTGCGATATCTGCGGAACGTCATTGGCTGTGATAGAGGTCCAAAGGAAGTCGACGCCGTTCAAGCCATCTCCCAGCCTGATGAAGTCAGCGATGTCCTTCCTTGTGGACGGCCTTTTCTCACCAGTGTCCATGTCACGTATGTAAACGCCAAGACCGGTCGTCGCGGCGAATGGAGGACCCGCGACCGGTATCTCCATGTCGTTCTTGTTGTCCCTCGCGCACAAGCGTGTCTTCTTGGGAGCCTTCTTGAGCGCTTCGCGAACCATATTCTCTGGTATCTTCGCAATCTGCTTGGAGAAATCCACGTCGGCGCCTGCTTCACTAAGCGTCTTGAGCGTCGAGTCGCTCCGGATCATAACCCCAATCTCGTTCAGGCTCTTGAGGCTCGACTCGTGTATCATATCCTGCTCTTCCTTCGAGAGGAAGACAAATCTAGCGTGTGCCATGATGCAACTCCCCCACCGTTCACTCCTTTCTGAACGGGACGGCAATCCCGCATCCATGTAATATTCGTTTCGACGCTCTGCGATGTCACGTTTAAGACCTTTCGCTTTCCGTCGAAAGAGGCCATTCGGGAGCGATTACGCGGTTTGAACCCTTCCGCGCGTGAGCACGATATACAGCCCACCGATGACCAATGCTCCTCCCAGGATTATCCACAGGCCGGGGGTTTCGTCCGGCAAAAGCAAGAAAGCCAGGATGGAGGCTCCAACAGGCTCGCCGAGAACGCTTGTGGACACTATGTGGGCTGGCACCTTCTTCAGAGCGTAGTTGAACATGGTGTGTCCAAGGATCGTAGGGACAATCGCTAACAGAAGGAACAGGGACAGCTCGCGCCCGTCCAGCACCAGGAGCTCATCCCCCGCAACCATAGCCGCGGCTAGCATTATGACAGCCGATAGCGAATAGACGGACAACACGTACGGGCCGAGCGACACCCTCTGGCGCGCGAGCCTCCCAGATAGGAAGTATATTCCAGCGCAGAGTCCGCCGAGGAAAGCCAGCAAGTCTCCAAGGAAAGTGTCGCTACCCTCACCGTAATCCGCAACCGATATGACGCAAACGCCGGAGAAGGCGACGACTATGCCAATCGCGGCAATCCTCTTCACCCTCTCCCCAAGCACAAAATGAGACACCCCTGCGACGAACATCGGATGAGCGGTGACGAGTATAACCGATGTCGATACGAGAGTCAATGTAAGGGACACTATCCAGAGTCCGAAATGGAACGACAGCGCGACGGCGCTTATGACAATTAACATGAGGTCCGTCTTGCCCAGCCGCCTCAGTTCCGAGAATCCTCTCGACCACGCTATGAACGGCAGAAGCAGGGCGCACGTGAAGACGAGGCGATAGAATGCGATGACGAACGGGCTTGAGCCGCTCCACTTGATGAATACGGAGGCGAAAGATATAGAAACCATCGCGACGAGGATTGCCGAGTAGGCTCTCGATGTTTCCTCGCTCTCGATGGACAAACGTCACGTCCCCCCTCGATTATCGCCCCATCCATCCGGACGCGCCGGACGCTAGTATATTGTGACCCCTTTGACGCCTTTGGCCTGACGTATCAGGGGAATCACTTCAGGTGGGACCGTGCTCTCAGTCACGATGAAGAGCCTTGGCTCCTCGGAGGTCATGGGATCGTCCACGATCGCCTGGCGAATGCTGATTCCCGACCGGGACAGTATCTCAGCGACTCCCGACAGGCAGCCGGGTTCGTGGGCGTTGACGGGCACGATCTCTATCGCGCTCCAACCCATCGCGGAGGCGGCGTTCTTGAGGTGGTTGGTCGGCAGAAGTTGAGAGAAGAACTTCTGAAGCGTCGGGTCGCCCTTGATAGTGTCTATGGTGGATTTCACGACTCTCCTGTCGACCCCCGCGGCTCTAGCAAGTGCGGAATCCGCAATCTGCACATCGCCACAATAGATATGGTCCCTGTCAATGCGGAGTCCGTATCTCAGGAGGTACCTCGCGACCTTGGCCTGAGATGGATATTTCTCGAAGTAATTCGCAATCTTGTCCCACATGCCAATCGATGACTACATGTGTACAGTAATAGATTAATATTGTCACATATTGTACGCCTTCGCACTGCCACATCATAGCAAGGGTCTTATAGGTCCTGCACAATGGCGTCGACATTGACACTCTTTAGCACGGTAGGAGCTAGATGAGAATGCTGGGAAAAACCATCAGACTCAGACGCATCTTCGACCAGATGAGCGGGAACACCGTGATCGTGCCGATGGACCACGGGATCTCCCTTGGGCCGGTCAAGGGCATCGCGGACATCAGGAGCACAGTCGACAAACTTGCCAAAGGCGGAGCATCTGCGATTGTGATTCACAAGGGCTTGGTCCCACACGTGGGCCCTGCGGTCGGCTCGCCATTGGGGCTGATCATACACATATCCGCAAGCACTTCGTTGTCTCCAGATCCGAACGCGAAGGTGCTTGTGGCCAGCGTTGACGCCGCGACGGCAATCGGCGCGGACGCGATTTCCATTCACTGTAACATCGGCAGCGAGACCGAGGACGAGATGGTCTCAGACTTCGGACTCGTCTCAGATAGATGTAGCGAGCTGGGTATGCCCCTGCTCGCGATGTGCTACCCACGAGGCAAGAGTGTGAAAGACCAATTCGACCCGGATGCTGTCAAGCACTGCGCGAGGCTGTCAGCGGAGCTCGGGGCAGATGTCGTAAAGACCAACTACACCGGTTCAGTGGATACTTTCAAGGAGGTCGTCAACGGCACACCAGTCCCAGTCGTCATAGCAGGTGGGCCGAAGATGGACAACGACATCGACCTGCTCAAGATGGTCAGCGACGCGATGACTGCTGGCGCGAAAGGAGTCTCCATCGGCAGGAACGTTTTCCAGCACGACGATGTTGAATCAATAACGAGGGCCATCGGGAAAGTAGTCTTCCGGGGTATGGACCCAGAGGACGCGTATAGGCGGTGATTCCCTGACCGACCGCCAGGTTTGGATCGGGGCGATCTTCCAGCCCAGTAGAGAGAACAGGAAGAAGATCGTCCTGAGTGCATTGGAAAACGGGTTCGACACGATAGTCCTCGACAAGAAGGACTCGTCATTTACTAAGCTCGGAAGGTTCAGAGCGATCGCGCTTTCTGGCAGCACCCTGACTGAGAACGGCAAGCCTGTCGGCAGGATAGTGGAGATAGCCAATAAAGAGGACGAGCTAAAGGCGAAGAAGCTTGCTGAGAAGGGCGAGAACGTGGTAATCTCCGCCAAGGACTGGAAGATCATCCCCCTCGAAAATCTGATCGTACATTTCCAGGGAGCGAGCGCAAAGCTGTTCATGCTCGCAAGAACCGCTGAGGAAGCCAGACTGTTCTTCGAGACGATGGAACACGGATCGGACGGTGTGGTGTTCGCCCCGACTCGAATCGATGAATTAGCCGCCCTGAGAAAAATGATGGAGGCAAACTCGCCGAAGCTGGGGCTGAGAGAGGGCGAGATAGTCACCCTCCGGCAGCTGGGGCTCGGCGACAGGGTGTGTATCGATACTTGCTCAGTTCTCCGAATAGGAGAGGGCATGCTGATCGGCAACCAATCGTCCTGCATGTTCCTGATACACTCTGAGACCATCGAATCCGAATACGCCGCGTCACGGCCGTTCCGTGTCAATGCTGGCCCGGTACACGCGTACATCCTGATGCCGGACGGGACCACGAGATACCTCTCTGAGCTGAGAGGCGGTGAGGAAGTGCTCGTCGTCGACTCGGAAGGGCACACGCGAAGAGCCATCGTCGGCAGGACGAAAGTCGAGCGGCGGCCCCTCCTTCTCATAGAGGCCGAGGTCGACGGCAATAGATATTCTACCATCGTCCAGAACGCAGAGACGATAAGAGTATATTCGAAAGGGAAAGTAGTGTCCGTGTCGAAACTCAAGACAGGAGACCCCATCCTTCTCAGGCTGGAGAAGGGTGGACGCCATTTCGGCATGTACGTAGATGAAACGATACAGGAGAGGTGACGATGACACTCGTCGTCGCTTCTCTTGTCGAGAGAAGCATTGCTGGAGTGTCGCGCTCATCAAAGAAGGCTTTTGAGGCGGGAGCAGACCTGGTCGAAATCAGGCTTGATATCTTGAGAGGAATCGATGCTCATCCGAATCTTGTCCAGGATGCCAGAGGGGCAGTAGACGGCGCCGCCGTGGCGACCCTGAGGTCGACATTCGAAGGAGGAAGGTCCGACTTGAAAGGAGGCGCCAGGCGTGCAATGCTCGAGAGGGTAGTCGATTCGGGATTCGAGTACACCGACCTTGAGCTCGCAAGAGACGCGCATCTCTTGAAAGAGCTCGGTTCGTCGCGAGGCGGCACGAAGGCGATAGCATCGTACCATTTCTCGCGACCGGTGGCGAAGGCGCTCGTCAGGCAACGTCTCGAAAAAGGGCTGGCCGCGAGGGCCGTGGCCAAGATCGCAATGCCATGTGCGAACGCCGCTCAGGCGGTGATGCTCGCCGAACTGGCCGGAGACATCTCCGCCAAAGGCAAGCCCTTTGTCCTAATCGGCATGGGAGCCCAGGGCCAACTTACGCGTGTTTGCGCTTCCGGTATGAGGTCGGAACTCGCCTACGCCTGTCTTCCGGGCAAAGAGGCGGCCCCCGGCCAACTGGACGTGCGGACTCAAGCGGGCCTTGCGAAGCACGGCAGCGTCATATTGGGATTGATAGGGCACCCCGTGTCCCATTCCGTCTCCAGGCCGATGCAGGAGGCCGCGCTGAGGAGCGTGGACCTCAACGGCATCTACCTGCCATTGGACATACCCCCAGAGCGAATGAACCGCAGGCTCGTGGCGACGCTGTTCGACATCGGTTTTCGCGGGCTCAATGTGACCATTCCCAACAAGCAGAAGGCATACCGATTGTGTGATATCAGAAGCGAATCGGCAAGGAATACAGCCGCGGTGAACACCCTCCACTTGCAGAAAGGGAAGATTGTCGGAGAAAACACAGATGTGAAAGGCTTTCAACAGTTGATTTCACTTAAAAAGGTCCGCGTGAAGAATGCCCGAATCCTAGTCATCGGAGCGGGCGGAGCAGCCCGAGCGGTGTGCAAGGCACTAAGCGACGGAGGAGCCGAGATAGTCGTCGCCGCCCGCAGGCCCAAGGCCGCCTCCGACCTCGCCAAAGCCTGCGGGTCGAGTTGGACACCCTACCCTGCGCTGGGAACGGCCACGGAGACCTACGATATAATGGTCAATACGACCCCCATCGGCACCAAGGGTGCGAAGGATGAGCTCTCGAACCTGCCAGAGAACGCCATCAAGAACAGTCGCATCTTCGTCGATCTGGTCTACAACCCGTCCACGACGCCGAGCATGGCTGTCGCCAGGAGGTTCGGACGCACGGCGCATGGCGGACTGGAGATGTTGGTGAGGCAGGGAGAAGAAGCCTTCAAGATATGGACAGGCAAGTCGCCGGACGTCTCCAAGATGAGACTGGCGGCGAGGAGGGTGCTGGAATCATGATCGGAACTGCAGCTTGCCGGGGCGCGGCCACCATCGTCAATGCCATCGCGTGCGGCAAGGGCGCGGCTCTGGGAATCACCCTCGAAACCGATGTCCGTCTCGAATTGGAGCGTGCAGAAGGCGGTATATCTGTTGAAGGAGCGCCTGAGGGAGACGACTTGGTGGCCGGATGCGTGCGTGCGGTCGCTGCAGGATCGGGCCACGACATGGTTAATGGCAAGGCGATCATCAAATCGAACATTCCCATTTCTCGTGGACTCAAGAGCAGCAGCGCTGCAACCAACGCCGTGACCCTTGCGGCCTCGCGCGCGCTGGGCGCCGGCCTGACAGACGAAGGCCTCCTTGACATCGCCATAAACGAATCGATCAAGGCACATGTCACTGTCACTGGCGCTTTCGACGACGCGACCGCCTGTTTCCACGGCGGCATAGTGATAACGGACAACATCAAAAGGAGAATACTGAAATCTGGCCGTGTGAAAGAGAACCTCGAAGTCGTTATCCACGTCCCTGCGAGACAAATCCGCAAGAGCGATGTGGACAAGAATGAGTTCGCCGCCCACAGCGAAGAATTTGAAGAAGCTCTGCGATTGGCAATAAGAGGCGAGTACGGGGCAGCCATGGATTTGAACTCTAGACTGAGTTCGGATATTCTGGACATCTCCAACGAGGTCGCAGAGTCAGCGAGGAAGAGTGGCGCCTACGCTGCGGGCATAACTGGAACAGGTCCAGCCACTGTAGTTCTGAGCAGACCCGACAGACTGCAAGAGATCATGGAACGCATGAGGGTTTACGAAGGCGAAATCCTCAGGGCGAGGCTAAACGATACATGTTCGCGGGAGGTGGTCCCACGACTCTTGTAGTGAAGTCATCAACGGCCAACGGCACGGTCACCGCTCCACCGTCCAAGTCGTACACTCACAGAGCGATGATACTGGGAGCGCTCACGAGGTCGAGGTTCTCACTGAAGAGCCCATTGATGTCCGATGATACAAGGGCTACTCTGGAAGCACTCCAGAACATGGGCGCGGAAGTGGACATCCATCCAACGTACGTGCAGCTGCGGCTCGAGGAGCTCACTGCGCCCAAGGAGCCCATAGACGCCCGCAACTCAGGAACCACAATGCGTCTCATCACGGGGCTAGCCTCCCTGCTGCCGGCGACGACCACCCTGACGGGTGATGCAAGCCTTGTGAGGCGGCCTATGGGACCTTTGATGGATGCCCTCACCCAGCTTGGCGCTAGCTGCAGTTACATAGGACAGCCTGGGAAACCCCCTCTTAGGATTACTGGACCGATTGCCAAGGAGCAAGCAGAGGTGAAAGGGGACGTGAGTTCCCAGTTCATCTCGTCGCTGCTGATTGCGTGTACTCAGAAACAGCAGGATACCCGAATAACAGTGGACGGAGCAATAACATCTAGGCCGTATGTCGACATCACTTTGGAAATGCTGGATAGGTTCGGCGCTGCGGTGAAAGAGAGCCCATCGGGTTTCGAGATACCAGGTGGACAAAGCCTCGCGAGAGAGTCGTACGCCATCCCCGGTGACTTCTCCTCTGCTGCCTTTCTGCTGGCAGCCGCGGCAATAACAGGCGGACGGGTCGCCGTTAGGCAGCTTGACGAAGAGTCTCCCCAGGGGGACAAAGCCATCCTCGATCTCCTCGCGCGCTTCGGTGCGCCAGTGTCAAAGACGCCGCACATGGCAACGGTTGGCGGGGGAAAGCTCAGGGGCGTCGAAGTGGACGTTGCTGCGATCCCGGACCTGTTCCCCATACTGGCAGTGGTAGGCGCAGTCTCCGAAGGCAAGACCATCCTCAAGGGGGGTAAGAATCTGCGTGCAAAGGAGAGCGACAGGATTGCCTCAACCACACGGTTCCTGCAGGACATGGGTGCCAGGATACTGCCTAGAGACGACGGGTGTGAGATAATCGGCGTGCCCAGACTCAAGGGCGCGAAGATAGATACCCAGGGGGACCACAGAATACTTATGGCCGCAACGGTTGCGGCTCTGGTATCAACCACAGACACAGTGATCGAGGATGACGAGTCGTACAAGATCTCGTATCCTGGCTTCATCAGAGACTTGCACCAACTTGGATGCAGGGTGGAGGTAAGGAAATGAACTCAATCGGATCGGCCTACAGGATAAGCATATTCGGCTCCAGCCACGGCCCATTCATAGGCGCGTCCGCTGAAGGATGCCCAGCGGGAGAGAGGATCTCGGAAACCGCAATACAAATCGAACTGGACCGAAGAGCACCCGGCAAAAGCGCGGTCGCAACGTCCCGGAAGGAGCGGGATAAGGTCGAAATCATCTCAGGATTGCTGAATGGCAAAGCTACAGGCGCTCCAATAGTAGGCCTCATTGCGAACAGGGACTGCGATTCCTCCGCTTACGACGCGCTCAGAAGGGTCCCTCGACCAGGCCACGCAGACTACCCCGCCATCGTCAAATACGACGGCCACAACGACCACCGGGGTGGCGGACAGTTCTCTGGTCGCATGACCGCAGGGCTCGTGTTCGCAGGGGCCGTCGCGAGGCAAGTGCTCGAGAGACGGAAGGTCCGGGTACTTGCGGAGACCGTCCAGATTGGTAACATCAAGCTTGACAAAGACATCCCGTTCAGCGCAGCGGAGAAACTCGTGCGCGCGAGCCCAGTCGGCTGCGCCGATCGCAAGACCGCCGACCTGATGAAGGACGAAATCGTGAATGCCCATGAGGAGAAAGACAGCGTTGGCGGCGTCGTGAGGTGCACCATAATTGGTGTACCAGTCGGTGTAGGGGAACCGTTCTTTGGTTCCATCGAGAGCCTCATGTCGGCTGTGATGTTCTCGATACCGGGTGTGAAAGGCGTCGAGTTCGGCTCTGGTTTCGGATCCGCGGCAATGCGTGGGAGCGAAAGCAACGACCCGTTCGTGGTCAAGCGCGGGAGGGTCGCAACAAAGACGAACAACTGCGGTGGCATATTGGGCGGAATAGCGACGGGCATGCCCATACAGTTCCGGGTCGCGTTCAAGCCGACTTCATCGATAGCGACCCCGCAGATGAGCGTCGATATAGAGGAGAAGAAGCCCGTCGAACTCGTGGTCAAAGGTAGGCACGACCCGTGCATCGTGCCGCGTGCGGTACCCGTCGTGGAGAACTCCGCGGCAGCCGTGATGCTGGATGAAATGATCCAGGGGGGATTCCTCTGACTTCGTCGGAACTCGAGTCTCTGCGCGGACAGATAAGCGCGATCGACGGAGAGATCATGTCGCTCGTAGGCCGGCGAATGGACGTGGCGAGAGAGGTCGGTAGAACCAAGCGAAAGGACAACCTCGACATTAGAGACACATCAAGAGAAGAGCTTGTTGTCCGAAGCGCAGTCGAAAAGGCCCAAACGAGGGGTGTCGATAGCGAGACCGCAACCGCCATAGCAGAAACGCTGATAGATGCTGCCGTGCGTGTCCAGAGCGAAGATTTCGACCGATACCTCGACGACAAGAAAGCTATGGTTGTTGGTGCTGGAAGGACCGGTGCTTGGACAGCCGGATTCCTATCCAACAGAGGCGCTGAAGTATCGGTGTTCGATCCTAGAGCGAAGCTGGAGGGCTACCCCAACTTGCAGACGCCTGCTGAACACGCGAAAGACGCTGACCTGATAATCATCGCGAGCCCTCTGGGCGTCGCTCGATCCGACATGCAGCTCATATTATCCTCGTCTCCTAGGGGAGTCATCTTCGACGTGTGCAGCGTCAAGGCACACATGAGAGATACCCTTATGACAGGAGTCAAGGAGGGATTGAATGTCACAAGCGCGCATCCAATGTTCGGGCCAAACGTGGCTACTCCGAGAGGCGAGAACGTTCTTGTCTGCGGCTGCGGTTGCGAAAGTGCTGACGAAGTCGTGAAGGACCTGTACAAACGAGCGGGAGCCAATGTAGTCAGCGTCGCCCTGGACGAACATGATAAGCTCATTGCCTACATACTCGGCGCGCCTCACCTGTGCACCCTCCTCTTCGGGCTCGTCACGATGAGATCTTCATTTGCTGCGCACCGACTCGCCGATTTATCAGGGCCTTCGTTCTCAAAGCTCTCCAATCTCGCATCGAGCATATCCAATGAGAGCAGACGTGTCTATCACGATATCCAGAGATTCAACCCGGAGTCGATATCGATGTTGGATTCGATGATTTCGGCCATTGACGAACTCAAGACGGCCTCGTTGAGCGACAATCCGGCAGCGTTCGCAGGCATCATGGACGCAGAGAAGGAGTACTTCGAGAGGTGGCCGAGATGACGAAGCGAAGAGCGGCAATATTGGGTACAACCGGGATGATAGGACAGCGATTCGCTCACATGCTGGACGACCATCCGTATTTCGAGGTGGTCGCATACTGCGCCTCAGACCGGTCTCAGGGCAAGAAGATATCGGAAGTCTGGAAGCTGCCAGATGCGGAGCTGAGCGACGACCTTGAGGGGCGGGCGATCCAACAGACCGTCGCGGAAGATCTATCGAGGGAAGGCGTCGAGCTCGTGTTCAGCGGCCTCCCGTCGGACGTCGCAAAGGACATTGAGGATGAGTGTGCTGAGCTTGGAATGGCGGTCTTCTCCAACGCGTCCTCACACAGGACGGACCCGGACACCCCGATACTCATACCCGAGATCAATCACGATCATCTCGAGGCGGTGGATATTCAGCGAAAGCGCAGGCGGAAAGGAGGGTACATCATCACGAACGCGAACTGCTCAGTCACGGGACTCGCTCTCGGCCTCAAGCCGCTCGTGGATGCGTTCGGCATCGAGGATTTCCATGTCGCCACTTATCAGGCGCTTTCAGGAGCGGGATACCCTGGAGTCCCAGCAGTAGACATCCTGGGGAACATCCTGCCCCATATATCAAAAGAAGAGGAGAAGATGAAAAGCGAAGGACGTAAGATACTCGGTCGCTTCGAACACGGGCAATTCGTGGACTCGTCAGTCAGCATACTAGCCAGCTGCACGAGGGTGAACGTCAGAGATGGCCATCTGGAGGCGGTGTTCGCGAGAATGCCGGACATGCCGGACAACGAAAGGATAGCATCCACTCTTGGAGAATTCAAATCGCGTCCCCAGGAGCTTTCGCTGCCGAGTGCACCCGTCGAACCGATCATTGTGACAGCCGCACCAAACCGCCCGCAGCCCCTGGTCGATTCACTCGCCGGAAGCCCTGAGAGGGCGCGCGGCATGGCGATCACCGTTGGCAGGATCAGGACGACTGAGGACAGCCTCAGGCTCTTCTTGCTGGTTCACAACACGATTCGGGGAGGAGCCGGCGGCTCCGTGCTGAACGCCGAACTCGCCCACAGGGAGGGGATTCTTTGACGAAGCCCAACAGAGTATCGAGCGGCAAAGGAAAGACTTACGGAGAGATAAAAGCCCGGGCGAGCGAGGGGAACGCCATGGTAATGACGGCGATGGAGTTCAAGAAGTTCGTGAAGGCTAACGGCGTCAAGAAGGCCGCGAAAGAAGTGGACATCGTTACCACTGGGACTTTCGGTGCGATGTGTTCCTCTGGAGCCTACTTCAACCTTGGACACTCGGACCCACCCATCAAGATACAGAGGGCATGGATGGATGGTGTGCCAGCTTATGCCGGAATCGCAGCCGTGGACCTCTACCTGGGCGCGACCGAACTTGATGAGTCCAACAACATGATGCACGGCGGCGCACATGTGATAGAGGACTTGGTCAGAGGCAGAGCGGTGAGGCTGAAAGCAACGGCCCGCAGCACAGACTGCTATCCCCTGAAGGAGATAGACACGTACGTGAGTCTCAAGACGATGAACCAGGCCGTGATGATGAATGTCCGCAACTGCTACCAGAACTATGGAGCCGCGTCGAACTCCTCTGGGAAGACGCTCTACACGTACATGGGAAAGCTTCTGCCCGAGCTCGGGAACGCAACCTACAGCAGCGCTGGTGAGCTGTCGCCGCTTCTGAACGACCCATACTACAGGACCATAGGCATCGGCACCAGGATATTCCTGGGCGGAGGAGAGGGGTTCGTTGCCTGGGAGGGCACGCAGTTCAACCCAGGCGTGGCACGCACTCCGCGGGGAGTTCCGAAGAGGCCCGCAGGGTCGCTCGCTGTCATCGGCGACCTGAACCAGATGTCATCTGATTTCGTCAAGGGCTTGACATTCACAAGATATGGCACGTCACTGGGAGTCGGCATGGGCGTGCCAATCCCGATACTCGACGAGGACATGGCGAGCGCATGCGCGGTCACCGACGACAAGATATTCACGGCGATATTCGACTACTCCCAACAAAGACGATCGAGACCTGTCCTGAAGGAGGTCTCGTACGCCGAACTGAACTCTGGAGAGGTCTCGATCAAAGGTAAGAGGGTGCCGACATCTCCCCTATCGAGTCAGTACAAGGCCATGGAGATCACGAAGATACTCAAGAAGAGGATACTCGATGGCAGCTTCGCGGTTACAGAACCGGTCCAGAGACTCCCGCTGGACAAGTCGCTGAAAACCCTTGACGTGAGGAGCGAGAAGGAGGCGATGAAATGAAGACCAAGCTCGTGCTCAACTTCAACCCTGAATCGTCGAACCTGCCGATAACACACCACCTCATCGCAGAGCATGGCCTGCTGGTGAACATACTGCGTGCCGAGATAGACGAGGTGGGCGGCAAGATGGTCATAGAGGTCTCCGGAAAAGCCGATAGCATCCGCAAAGGCATCGATTACCTCAAGGATGCATCGGTCGGTGTGAGGCCTATCAAGGAGGGCGTGAGGAGGGACGACGAAGCCTGCACACACTGCGGCGCCTGCATATCCATATGCCCGACCAACGCCTTGAGCCTCGACCCAAAGACGCGCAAGGTGTTGTTCACAGAAGAGAAGTGCGTGGCATGCGGAGTGTGCATCGATGCGTGCCCCCCACGCGCAATGGAGATTCTGATATGAGCGGCATCGTAAGAACGAAGTTCGAGATAGACGAAACAGCGGTCACTATCGTTGCCGACAAGCAGTTCATTTCGTACGCCATAAATGCCATCCTCGACGCTAGGGCAGACATCGAACGCCAGATCACAGCTGACCCATTCTTCCTCACGACCTTCGAGCCATACGACCGTGGCCGGGCGAGTAGCGAGACGGTACATAGGATGTGCGAAGCCACTGAGGCCGTTGGCATAGGCCCGATGGCGTCAGTTGCTGGAGCGGTCGCTCAGGCGGGGCTGGAGGCAATGGTCGCCCGAGGTTGCCGTCACGGCTGGGTCGACAATGGAGGAGACATCGCTCTAATTGTCGAGGAACCAGCCGTCATCGAGGTCTTCTCCGACCCCGGTGCTAGCGACGCCGTCGCTCTCGAGATAGAGTCGCTAGGGAAAATCATGGGCGTGTGCTCGTCTAGTGGAAAGCTCGGGCATTCTATCAGTCTTGGAGAGTCTGACGTCTCAGTCGCAATCGCCGACTCGCCTGTCCTTGCAGATGCAATGGCAACCGCACTTGGAAACGCTGTTCGCAGGGGGCGCGATCTCGGAGCCTCGTTCGCGTCAGTGAATGGCGTGAACGGTTTCATAGGCGGGTTGGTTATGCTCGACGGCGCCGTGGGCATCTTCGGCGACGTACCCAAAATCGTCGAAGTCGAACACAGTAAGAGCAGGATGACCGCTCACAGCGAGACGTCATCCACAGCCTATGGAGAAGACGGCAACGACAACAAATCGCAGAAGGTGAGACATTGAAGATAATGAAA
Organism: Thermoplasmata archaeon; assembly: GCA_029864565.1. Taxonomy (GTDB): domain Archaea; phylum Thermoplasmatota; class Thermoplasmata; order UBA10834; family UBA10834; genus UBA10834. The sequence continues at coordinate 47,332 of JAOTTD010000009.1, forward strand.
TTCGGAGGCACATGCCTAGGCACTGAGGACGCCCTCCGAAGAGTCGCGAAGGTGGTCAAGGACGAACCAGCCGAGAAGATCGTCACGGTGTCGGCAGCGTCTGGTGTGACCAACTCGCTCAAAGAGTTCGTCTCCGTACCCAGGAAGGAGGCGGATATCGATGACTTCCTGCTCAAACTGAAACTCCGGCACGTCGACCTTCTGCCCAGGAGAGACGGCAGCTCGAGAAAGGAAGCCCTCGAGATGATCGAGAAGAAGATAACTAAACTCGACCGGCTCCTCTACGGTGTAACTTACACCGAGGAGCTCACGCCCAGAACTTACGACCTGATGCTCAGCGCGGGCGAGAGACTCGCAGCGATTGTCGTGGCGGCCCGCTTGTCACATCGCAAGCTGGACGCAGTGGCGATGGAGACCGACGCACTTGGACTAGTCACCAACAACCAGCATTTCAACGCCGTAGCGATACTGAGCGAGTGCGAGAAGAACCTCAAACCGACCTTGGAGAGCGCGCTGAGCAAGGGCATGTTGCCGGTGGTTACTGGCTTCTTCGGCATCACGAAGAACGGCCATGTGTCCACCTTCGGAAGGAGCGGGACGGACTACACCGCCTCTGTCTTAGCCCATTCGATGAGGTCCGGACCTATTGAGATCTGGAAAGAAGTCGATGGGTTCATGAGCGCCGACCCCAAGATGGTGAAGAACGCCTTTTTGATAGACCGCCTGTCGTACGAGGAGGCGGCGGAGCTGGCGTATTTCGGCGCCCAAGTGCTGCACCCTCGAGCCGTCCAACCAGCCCGGCTGCGGGGGATCGAGATGGTCATCAAGAACCTGTACGACCCGAAATCTCCGGGCACAATTGTTGGCAACAGCAGGGCCACGAGGAAGGACGTAATCAAGAGCGTATCCTATGTCCCGAAGGTCGCGACGCTCAAGATCTACGATACAGGGGCAGGATACAAGTCTGGATTCCTCTCCGACATATCCACATGCCTCACCAACGAGGGCATCAACCTGTTCTCAGCGACCACTTCCCAGACTTGCGTGGCCGTGATTATCGACGAGAACGACGTCGCCGCGGCGAAGAAGGCGATGAAGACGCACATCGCTGGAGTCGGCGAGAGCTTCGAGATCGAAGACGGACGGGCGTTGGTGTGCGCCGTCGGAGAAGGCCTCGGAAGAACGAAAGGCGTGGCCGCCAGAGTGTTCAAGGCGGTGGCGTCGAAGGATGTCAACGTCGAGTTGATATCAGCGGGAGCGTCGACCGTCGCATACCATTTCACAGTGGACCAGAAAGATCTTAGGAAGACGGTCAGAGCGATCCACAAGGAGTTTTTCGGATACGTCTAGGCGTTTCCGAATGTCGGTCAAACCTCGCTCACAATATCTCCACGAAGGTAGAGTTCAGGGCGGAGCACTGGCCATATCGCTGCACGAAGTCTGTCGTCACGAAATTAACGTTCGTTCCCCCGGACAGCTTAGGCCACAGTGCTGAATAGCAGAGAAGGACCCCTTCTGGCACGTTATCCGATAGCTCAACCTTCACATTCGTCTCTCCGAACTCGTTTCTCAGGGTGATTTGCGAGCCCGCCTCGATGCGTTCGCCCTTCGCGTCCTTCGGGGAGATATAGACCACGGGCTCGAGATTCGGCCACAGGTTATGGTATTGCGATCTGCACAGCTGCTGGTGCACAGGGGATATCAATTGATAGGGCAGCCGTCCGCGAACCTCAATGTGCGACGGCAATCCGCCGAGGCCTTCCGTCTCAGCCGCAGATGAGTACAGCTCGATCTTGCCGCTTGGGGTCTGGTAGACAGACCTGTCCACCTGCTTTAGCCTGAGGAAGCCCTTTTTCGTCATGGCGTCGTAGGTTCCCTCCACAGCTCTGCTCTTTGACACAAGGGTGCGGGCGATCTTCTCGTCCTCCTCGAAGAGCTCCTTCGACCTGAGCTTCATCTTAGCCGCCAGCGCCCGGAAGAGGTCGGAGTTGCACATCGCCTCACCCATCGGCTCCATAGCCTTCTCGTTCAAAGAAAGATACTGATGAAAGTACGATGTGTGGATGTCGAAGTGTTCAAATGAAGTCGTCGCCGGAAGAACGATGTCCGCGTAGTCCGCGGTGTCGGTCATAAAGAGGTCGTGGACAACGACGTAAAGGTCCTCCCGCGAAAACCCCCTTCGAAGCAGCTTCTGGTTTGGAAAGGTGGCCAAGGGGTTCGATCCGCAAACGAACAGCATCTTGGCCGCGTCAGAGTCGAGAGTTCTCCCAAAGTCCACCATGCAATGTTCCTCCCGCAGCCTCGAGATCAGAGCGGTCCCTTTCAAGTAGTCCCTGTCGAAATCGCCCAGGTTGGTGGAGTAGAAGAACCCGCGCTTCTCGCCGATCATCGCCGGGAGGATGCTGATGGCGCGGACCATATCGCCACCGTTCCTGTTGCGCTGCATGCCGTATCCGATCATTATGCAGCTGGGGCGTAGGGATGTGTAGTCACCCATGAAGTCTTCTATCTGGCTGATGCCGAGGCCAGTGGTTCTGGAGATGTTGCGCATATCGAACTTCTTCACGACCTCCTCGAACTTGTCGAAGCCAGTCGTGTTAAGCCTAAGGAACTCCTCGTTGTGAAGGCGGTTCTCGATGAGGTGGTTGACGACACCAAGGGCGAGCGCAGCGTCCGTAGTGGGACGTATCTGCAGGTGCGTGCCAATCTCAGCAGTCGCGGTTCTTATTGGGTCGATGACATAGATCTTTGCGCCCGCTTTCTTGGCCCTTTTAAGAATCTCGAATCCGTGTGGGCTAGACCAAGCAGGGTTCATTCCCCAAACGACAATCAGCCGACACTTCTCAATCTCGTCCGGGAGCATTCCATTGGCCGAACCATACACGACTTCAAGGGCCTTGTCTCCGGCGTCCGAGCAAATCGTCTCCGCTACTCTGGCCGCACCTATTGCATTGAAGAACCTACTCGGAAAGTGTCTCTGGATCAAGCCCATTGTTCCTGCGTGGCTGAGCTGCACGACGGAGTTCGAGCCGAACTCAGCCGAACGGCTCCTGATCTCCTCCGCGATCTTCTTTAGGGCATCATCCCATGAGATTCGCTCGAACTGGCCGTCTCCCTTCTTGCCCATCCGCTTCATCGGGTAGAGGACCCTGTCCTTGGAGTTGGCGTGCTGCGGCAGGCCCTTGCCTTTGGCACATATCATCTTTCCGGTGAATGGTTGTTTCTTGTTTGCCTCTACAGAGTGCAGCTTCCCTGCTCGGACACGGGTGATCATAGAACAAGTGTCGGGACAATCCCTCGGACAGGTGCTGAAGATGTACAACTTCGTCCCCTCCTGTTGGAGATTCGTGGCGCTTGGCCCTTAAAGGATTATACTGGAATTTATACATTGGCCGCAAGGCGCCGTGCCAGGGAAGTACGCTCCTTGCGTCGCACACCGTTCGGGCTGGATGGCCTCATTGCCAATGCGAGCCCCATCCGTTCGACATGAACAGCTCGCCAAGAGGCTTCCTCTTCCTCGAGGAGGGGGAACTCGTTGGGTAGCCCAGAGTCATACATATGGGAACTTCGTGGTCATCGGGTATTCCTAGCACCTGTCGCACGCCATTTGGGTCAAAATCACCTATCCAACAAGTCCCGAGGCCCAACTCCACCGCTCTCAAGGACACATGGTCGAGGGCAATCGCCAGGTCGACCGTGGACATGGTGCCTCCAGATTCCGCGACTCCGACCAGGTATGCGTAGCACTCGCCAACGAATCGCTGTCCTCCCGAAACGGGGACCAGGCTTTCGAGCGTCTTCCTGTCCGTGACCACGACGATCCTCCAATCCTGTCGGTTATTTGCAGAAGGGGCCAGTCGCGCCGCCTCCAAGACCTGTGCCAACACTTCAGCCGTGACGGCTCGGCCATCGTACTTCCTGATACTCCTTCTAGATTCTATCGCATCAATGACATCCAAGGAATCACCCCTTGCCGACCTTCTCCCCAATCGTGCGGTAGTCCCCCCAGTAAAGCAGCATCTTGCCTTTGTCGTAGTCTTCACGCTGCCTCGCAGCCACGATCTCGCCTACGAACCAGGTGTGATCTCCTGTGTCAATCTCGTGCGTCTTCACGCATTCGATATTGACTGGACATTCCGCTATCAGCGGCGCCGACACCTTGGAGGCCTTCTCGCGGGTTAGTCCCGCTGCCTCGAACTTATCCAGCTTCTTCCCGGATTTCGAGCCACATATCTTCACCGCTCTAAGAAGAGACACATCAGGCACGTTGATTGCGAAATCCTTGCTCTCCTTGAACAACCGAAAGCTGAATCGCGCCGGAGCTATCCCGACGCCTATGAGCGCTGGCTTGAATGAGAACACGTGGCAAAGCGCTAGCGTTATGACGTTGTCCTTCTCTCCCCGAACAGTGCCGAGCACGACGGGAAAACCAGAGAACACATCCTCAGCGTCGGTTGATGATAGCACCCGCTTCGTCATCACATCACCTGACATGTCACCGGCCTACTCGCCCAAGAGTTTGCGATAGTCGTCTGCGGACATGAGCGAAGCGAAGCTTGATGCATCGCTGACCTCGATAGCGGCTATCCAGCCCTCACCGTATGGGTCGGTGTTCAACAGTTCCGGGGAGTCGACGAGTTTGTCGTTCGCCTCCTTGACAATGCCAGTGACAGGAGCGAAGACTTCCGAGACCGTCTTAACGGACTCGACGTTGGCGACCACTTCGCCCTCTCCAATCTTCTTGCCTACGGATGGGAGCTCAACAAACACTATCTCGGTCAACTCGTTCTGAGCGTGGTCTGTGAGCCCCAATCTAGCGACCTTTCCTTCAATCTTCACGTACTCGTGGTCTTTGGTGTATTTTAGGTCTGGCATTATCTCGGACGTATCTCGCACCCCCAGCTCCAGCACATTAGCTTAGTCTAATTTATATGTTGCCACGCATAGCCAGGCAGATGTTTCACCGGCGTCAGTCAAAAGGAATTCTTGCTCGGGACTTCATTCAGAGCGCCCCCGGAGCGTGATTCTGTCAATCATTGAGAGAAGGACCCAAGGGCAGAACCCCTCCGAGATGTTGAGCGCAGGCTCATGACTCGCCCTTCTTCCCACGAATATTCTTGACGACTATCGCGGGATGGCAGCTCCTGTTGAACTCGGAGCATCCGTTGCATCCGACGAGCGTCTTCGGCCCTTTCTCCTTCGCTCCGAGGACTCTGAAGCCGATGCTCCTGTAGAATTCGGGAACTCGGACCTTTGCCCACAGCTCGGTCACCCCCCGAACTCTTGCCTCGTCCTCCACTAGCGCGACGAGTGAGGTTCCCACCCCTCTCAGCCTCACGCTGGAATCGACTGCGACCCATTCGAGGAAGAGCTGTCCATTCTCACACTCGAGCGCTGCAGAACCCATCAATCGCCCGTCAAGATAGTACCCGAAAGCAGCAACAATACCCTCCACGGACTTGTCCGTCACATCCAAGCCAGCTCGGACAGCGAGTTCTCTCACCGCTTCATAATCCTGCGTTCGCTTGAATGATTGTAGGCCGTTGGGAGCGCTCTCCATCGTCCACGCTGAAGAACGACTACGGCTTATACCTTTGCCACGACCAGCTTGCTGCCGCCCTGTGACAATCGACCTAGTCTCTGTACTCGACGCACCACACGCTACTGGACTAAGAACGCTAGACCGACGTGGTCTCTAATCCAGCAGGGTCCACCTAAACGTCTGGCACGGTCGCAAAAGGTACATTTTCTGCCGTTTCTTGCATCTGGATACGTTGATTTCGGACCGCCTCGAAAGCCTTGCATTGGTCGCCCAAATTGACTCCGATATATCGCAGGGTCATCTCGGTAGATTCGTGATTGCTGCAGGGTCGTTTGGATTGGCCATAGACCGTACAAGAATACATCGTCTGATGCTCAGACCCAGCATTCTAATATACTCTAGGCAGGATACATATGGGCGTGGGAACCCGAGTAGGAATTCTGCTTGCATTATCTGTCATCATGATGTTCGTCATGCCCTTGTTCTCCGTGCCCGTGGCCGGTGATGGGCTCGCCTCACGATACGATACTGCGCGTGATGCTTGGTACACTCTCGCAGAGAGGGACCAGTTCTGCATAATCAACTATGACGACGGGATTGAGAAGATGATCGTTCAGATACAACTGGACGGTTCTGAATTGCGCTCGTCTGAGAAGATAGCTTGGTTGTTCCCCATACCTGCGCTACCTGAGAGTGTGTCTCTCAGACACTTTCGGGTAATTCCGAGATTCGATGGCTATTCGTTGGGCTCGGCCGTTCTGGAGAAGGTTGCGGATAGCACGTCCTGGAGTTTCGCATTTGGCACACAGCTGTACACTGCGCCCGCTCTTGGCTACTACGCGACATTGGGATTTGGCGGCTCCAGTGGTATAGAGGATTCCGTTGAGAGTTACGCCATATTGAACCAGTACGGCGTCACTACCGAGGTCTTGGCCGTGGACAGCTCAGAAGCGCTAGGCGTCTATCTGACTTCGAAGGAGTTGGCATTACCTGAAGAGGCGGAGCTTGCCATTGAGAATTATCTGGATGGTGACTACTCCTTTGTATTGTCTTGGGTATCCAGCGTTTCGTCCTTTCTTACACAGGCCTTCAAGATACCGGGAACGGACACCTACTCTCTGGGTATCGGCGTTGAATTTCCGTGCGATGGCATCTTCTTCCCGCTTGAGATGACAAGTGCATACGATACGCTCGAGATACCCATAACCGTGCAGGTTCTCGACCATGTGACTCCAGACGAGTACCCATCCGGAGGGAATCTCGACTTCTCATGCAAATACCGGGTCCAGGACACCTTCCGTCCTACGGAATTCCTAGAGAAATACATAGAGGAATTCGATTATTTCTTCGCCGAGCAGATCGCCGCGAACGATGGTTCATTATTCCTTAAATCGGTCGATTACACAGTCGTTAGGTTCGACGGTCCGGCTGGGGAACTCACCGAGGATCTCTGGCTGTCCGATTCACGGCCTTTAAGCGTCTCGTCGCTACAGTTCGTTGGCGACCACCCTTGGTTGGTGGTGTTGGCCGTGTTCATATTGGTTTCATGCATATCCAGCCTGGTCGCGTGTGTAATCATCTTCGGCTGGAATGCGCGACTAACTCGGACATACATTATTCTCGGCGCTGCAAATCTCTTCTCCATTGCAGGATACTACTTCGCATATGACGCGGTGACGCCTAGGCTCGAGAGAGAGAATGTCAACACTGAACGAAAGGGATGGAGGTTGATGTTGCTGTTCTCGGGATTGTTCATCTATCAGCTTGGGTTCGTCTACTTCGTGTTCTTCTATCGCCCGACGGTGGGAATGTGAATCGCAGAAGACCAACGTAGGTCCGCCGGGGTGGATGGATCAGGTAGGAAACACAACCTGAGTTATGTTATGCGAGGTAGGCAACGTGAAGGGGCTTCTGGCGGAAGCCCTTAGGCAATCGAAGGCGATTCAACCAACAGAGGGCCTGGCTATGATTAAGATTCTTTACATCACTGGATTGGTGATTTGTGGAATCGCCGCAGGGTTACTGTTGATGGGTAAGATTGAATCTGGTGTGGCAGCACTTGTGGGCATTGTCGGGATCGGTTTGATGGGTTCATCTGGATTGACCGTTTTTCTGCTCCCACTATGTCGCCGTGAGAGAAGACCATAGGGGCGGAATGCCAGAGAAAGAGCCATATGGGCGGGAGAATAATGCGGGGTGGGTGCTAAGTGTGGATTTCAAATACACTCTGGTAGGAGACCCGGCTGAGAGACTCGCGACAATCAAGCGGAAAGCAGCTCAGAAGTTCGTGACCTTCGTGGGGGATTTGTCTGAAGGAACCTTTTCAGGAGACATGCCGTTGCCGATAATCGGAGATATGACAGTCAGAGGACGTTACAGAATCAACGGCGACCAGATTACTGTGGCGGTATCCGACAAACCGGAGTCATACTCTTGGGACAAGGTGGATTTGATGCTCCGAGATTTCATCGAGGGCGACTAAACCGTGAATGAGTTCATCCTATTCTTTACATAAAGAGTCGGGCCAGCTATGGAATAAGCTCTCGGAAGCCATCTGATTCTTTTCAATCCAGTCGGGGAGAGAAGTATCAGATGCCAAGTGAGAAAAGGCCATAGGGGCGGTAATAGGAAAGGGGTTTGACTCCGGCCAATTCCCCGCTGATCGAATCCGATCTTCACCTTACTGGTCTTCGCGCTCGTCTATCCGAATTTATGACTTCCTTCAATAAATGATGGTCGCTGCCAGACTAGTGTCTCCGTCACGCGAAGGCGCCCAAGCATGCGAGCATTACGCCCAACGAAACGAGCGATATGATTGCGTTCGCCATGATGTCGTTGTATCTGAAAGGGCCTGAAAACCTGCGCCCGGTGATTGGATGAAGCAGTCTGCAGCCCTGAAAAGTCAGGGCGTCTTCTCCAGCGTGCGCGAAGGACGCAATGAACACAACGGCCACAGACGTTGTTGCGGCAGAGGAGTCGGAGAATGGGAGATAGGCCCCACGCAAGGCCACCACGAGAATCAGCAACCAGGCGAGTGATAACAGCGCCGAGCCCGACAGGCTGTGGGTCCATACGGACCGGTGAGCATTTCTAGACAGAGGCATGAGGAAGACATCGGAGTCCGGCAGCAATCCCGCAACTGCGCCGATGCAAACTAACTCCGGCCAGCTGCTATCTGCAAGTCTAGAGATGACCGCTCCAATGGCCATCCCGGTGGCCAAATGTGTCGCCCACTTCGTAAGTGCACCCCAGGAGGCCGATTGGCTCTGCTTTGCAGTGATTGCATGCAACATTATTGAATCTTGTCCTGGCGTTCGCAGGAGCGAACAGACAGCAAATGTTATTAATCGCAACCCTGATTGCTCGGTAAAGAAGGTGGTGGACCACATGGACAAAAAGAGTCTGGCATTTCTCGAGAAGCTTACGAACAGCTTCGGACCAGCGGGGTTCGAGAAGGAACCAACACGAATCGTAAGGGATTATGTGAAGAGATACTCGGATGCGACCTCGACCGATGGATTGGGATCACTACTGTTCACGAAGAAGGGGACATCAGAGACTCCCGTCGTCCTAATTCCAGGTCATGTGGACGAGGTTGGATTCATTGTGTCATCAATCAACAAGCTTGGCTACCTGACGTTCAACCCACTCGGTGGATGGTTCGACCAGGTGTTGTTGGGACAGCGCGTAAAGGTCAGGACATCCAAAGGACTCATCCCGGGAATCATAGCCGCCAAGCCGCCTCACCTGCTTCCGACTGAGGAGAGGTCGAAGGTGGTCGTGAAGGACAAGATGTTCATCGACATCGGCGCCTCCAACGAGGAGGAGGCCAAGGAAATGGGCATCAGGATCGGCAACCCAGTGATGCCGGATTCGACGTTCTCCACGATTGACAAGAAGGTATTCAGCAAAGGCAAGAGGAAGGGCTCCGACACGATCGCCATCGGCAAAGCGTTCGACGACCGCATAGGCGCGTTCATTGCAGCGGAGGTTGTGAAGACTCTGAAGGAGAAGAGGATCGCCCATCCGAACACCGTAGTTGGTGCCGCTACGACACAGGAGGAGGTTGGGCTAAGAGGGGCACGCACAACTGCGTACGTCGTCAAACCAGATGTCTGCCTTACACTTGAAGTTGATATCGCTGGGGACGTGCCGGGCATCGAGGCGAACGAGGCGCCAACGAAGATGGGCATGGGACCATCGATAACGACCTACGATTCATCGATGATACCAAACCAGGAGCTGCTAGAGTTCGTCATTTCCGCTGCCGACAAGGCGAAGATCCCTCACCAGCTCTCGCAGATGGCGAGAGGAGGCACCGATGCGGGGATCATCCATATATCGAATGCCGGATGCCCGAGCCTGGTGATAGGCGTGCCCACGAGGCACATACATGCCCATGCGGGCATGCTAAGCCTCACCGATACGGAGAACGCGGTCAAGCTGCTGGTCGAAGTCGTCAAGAAGCTGGACAAGAAGAAGGTCGCTAGTTTCACCGAGGTATAGGCATCGAGAGTGTGCTTGCATGCAAAAGGCCATCGATCCCGCCCTTTACAGAGACCTATCCGAATCGAAGGCGGCTCTTGCGAGACACGGCATAGTTATCATACGTTCGATTGAGGCCGATCTCGGACCCGCCATGATTTCCGCGACCAGGGATTCCATATCCGCATCGCCGGAGGCTTTGAGCGGAATGAGCGATGAGGAACTCGACGAGTTCATGGAAGGGTTGAGAAAGACGGCGATGAAATCCGCCAAGGACCTGCGGGTGTTGTACATCAGGTTGCTCGCCCAGCTGGGAACCGAGTACATAGGCGATCTGGTGAAGGAGCTGGACGGTATAGAGAAGCTGTTCACCTGGGAGAGGGTCTCGAAGTCGGTGGATCCAATCAACAAGCGCCTTGCCAAGGCAGGCTTCCGGCCAATGCGGCTGCCTCATGCGGAAGCCGTCTCGGCATCGTTCGCTCTGGAACTGAACGAGAGATGGCCAACGGCCTTCGATAGATTCAAAGGCCTGGCTTGCGAGGCTGCGAAGAAGCTGGAAGGCGATAGGACAAAGACTACGCCAAAGAAGAAGTCGAAGAAGAAGACCACCCCTAAGAAGACGAAGAAGAGTGGGAATTCTAAGAAGGGTTGAACCGGAATGGCAGTCCTGTCGGATTCCGACATTGTCAGCCTGCTCAAAGAGGGTTCACTGAGGATTGGAGGATTCTGTGAGCAGAACCTCACTCCCAATGGCTATGATGTCACCATTGAGGAGATATGGATACCTGCCAAGGATTCGCGATTCAAAGAGGGCATAGCGGAGATCCCTGGACAGGAATGGTTCGTCGTCGGCACAAAAGAGTTCCTGGAGCTGCCGGCCGACATCGTTGGGGGAATCTGGATAAGGACCACCTGGGTGAGGAAAGGCATACTGTCCTCTTTTGGACGAATAGATGCAGGATTCAATGGGAATTTGACCTTTTCGGCATTCAATGCGTCCGCCGAGCCCGTAGCCGTCCCGATAGGCGAGAGGTTCGCCCAAGTAGTCTTCGAAGAGATGCGCTCTGCTGCGTCTGAAAGCTACGACAAACGGTCCGGCAACTATCAGGGGCAGAGAGGCATAACGCTTGCGCCCGCGGACCGTCAGAGGAACGACAGGTCGAAGCCATAGAAGTTGAGAGAGGGAGAGTAACTCTTGACCTTTCGCCTCGCAAGAGGCTTGATGGCCCGGCCCTCCCTTACTGCGACGGACCTCATGTCGTCTATCCGCTTCTCGATATCTGGCTCCTCCATTATCTCGTAGAAGTGTATCACTCCACCTGGCCTCAGCGCTCGGATGGCCTCTGGGAGGAAATCGTAGGCGCTGTGAGGGAGGTTCATGATTATCCTGTCCGCTTGTCCAAGCTTCGCAATCTCTTCCCGCGCGTCACCGTGCACGGACCTCAAACCACTCGCCTTGTTCAACTTGATGTTCTCCTCCAGATATCTGACCGCATCGGGATTGGAGTCAATGGCGTAGACCATCTTCGGCGTGCGCGTCTTTGCGATGAGAATGGAAAAGGGCCCTACGCCAGCGAACATGTCGATCACCACCTCGCCCGCAGCAACCTGCTCAGCTACGATTACCCGTTCTGTCGCCAGCCTCGGGGAGAAGAATACTTTCGCAACATCCAACTTGAACATCAGGCCGTACTCGCGATGAGTGGTCTCCGTCGATTTGTCGCCGGCCACCACCTTCACCCTCCTTGTACGGAATTCGTCCACCACGCCTGCGTCCATGCACACCGTACGCACGGACTTCTGCGCACCAATGATAGCCTGCCCAATCTCCCCGGCGAACGGAAGCGCCTCGTCGGCAATCTTTACGATGGCTATTGAGCCTAGGACATCGAACGAGGACGGGAGGTATCTGCGGAGCTCGTCTGGCATGTCGACGAGAACCCTGAAGTCCTTGATCTGATCCTCAATCTCCTCGAAATCGCGTGTCTCAATAGGGTAGCCCACGTCGAGCCTCTGCGACACAGGGAGGTAGACATTCTTCGCGTCGGCCCGTATCTGAAGCCCCCTCCTGAGAATCCCCTTGGAAGCGAGTCTGAGCCTTATCGGCTCCGCCTTTTTCTTCGGTACAACGACGCAGAGAGACTTCATGCACGCAAGAAATCAGCATCTGAGATAGATAAGGACTGGGGTCGTCAGAGCGGCAGAAGAGTACAATTACCTATGCCAGCAATCCCCATGACGGATTCGGATGGTGGCTGAGAAGGACAGAAGGTTGACGCTCATTGGCCTGGGCCTTTGTGACGAGAAGGACTTGACAGCTCGTGGGATGGAAGAGATACGAGAAGCGAACTCCGTCTTTGCGGAACACTACACATCGACTCTTTCGAAGGGCTCGATCTCCAGGCTTGAAAGGGCCGTTGGAAGAAAGATCGTGATGCTCACAAGGGAAGAAGTCGAAAATGGCACGCGCATAATCGAATCGTGCAGAGAGGGGCGAGTAGCCTTCCTTGTGGCAGGAGATCCGATGACTGCCACAACGCATGTCGACCTTAGACTGCGTGCAGCTAGAGAATCGATAGAGACGGCAATCATCCACGCCTCATCCGTGCTTACCGCCGTGCCTGGGCTCCTCGGACTTCAGCACTACAAACTCGGCAGAACGACCACTTTGCCCTTTCCTCAAGAAGGTTATCTCCCGACCAGCCCGTACGAGATCATCATCAACAACCTCGACAGAGGGCTCCATTCGCTTGTATTGCTAGATATCGATTCCGAAAACAATCGCTACATGACCGCTAACGAGGGGATGAGCGTCCTTGAAGAGATGGCGAAGAAGCGCGGCGATCCCGGGAGAATAGACGACGACACGCTTGTCGCGGTCGTCGCCAGAGCGGGCTGGCCAGATTGCATCGTGGCCGCTGGAAAGCTGGGAGAGATGCGCACCCGCACTTTCGGGTCGCCGCCGCATACGTTGGTCGTTCCAGGGCAGCTCCATTTCATGGAGGATGAGGCTCTGAGGGCGTTCGCGGGCCTGAACCGCTGATTCCGTCGATGAGCGGCTTAAGCAGTGGCCGCCACCTCAAGCCGCAAACGGACGGCCGGAACCCACGGCATAAGAACAAAGTAAGGTGTTTTGGCCGTCAGCCTCCACCTGAGAATGTGAAGGCTGGCGGTCTATGGTTTCCCGAGATTCCAGGCTTCGACTGGTGCTGCCACGAGCTCAGTCTCACACTGTGATTCAAGCAGCGAGATCATCAGTTCGATGGCCTCCAATGCTATCTCACAGTCAGCGTTCGTGAGAGCGTCCACGGCCTTGTCGACCTTGCCCGCGTCCAGCATCTTGCGAGCGAAGGACTTGGTCAGTGGCGCCAATGAACATGTTCGAAACATCACAAGAGCGGGACAGGCATATCTCAATTCACAACTTATTCATCAGCAGGAGACTCAAACGAATGCTATCGCCAAGGCTTTCGTCCCGATAAGTGCCGTGCATGATCTTCGAATCACCGAGCCGCTGTCGGACCCGTTCGATCAATCTTGTCCGCTCCCTGTCCCATGGATCCGCAGCGGAATAGACCGCAATCGCTGCGATTGTCTCGCTTGTCTCGAAATCAAACCACGGGGAGGTGAAGGCCTCATCTACCGCACGCTGCACACGCTCGTCCCCCCTGCCCAACCCTAGGCCGAAACGACCGTAACGAGCTTCACCAACTGCTTGCTTGAGGATTCTCGACCCATTCCTGTCCAGGACTCGGCAAATGTCCAGCATCGGCCTGTTCATTATCCCGTTCATCACAGCAAATGCCTTAGAGAGCGGCAACGTCGGTGCCAAATCGGAGAGGGCATCGTTTCCGAAGACTATGCAAGCATCCGTGCTACCGACAATTCTGCGCAGGCATTTCGCAGCGAACTCCCTCCGGCGTTCGCTCTCTGCAGAGAACGGAGAAGCGACCAGCGCAATGGATAGTGCGCCTTTGCCTTTCGCCAACTGTCCCAGCACCGCAGTCCCCAGGCTGCCGCTGACACCTCCGAGGCCGGCCAGCAGGAATGCTATATCCGTACCATCAAACAGTCTGTGCATCTCATCGCCGGCGACCGATGGCGATTGGTGTATGATGGCAGGGTCGGCCTGATAGAGCCCGATGAGCTTCTGCGGGGTGATAAGTGACTGCACCGCTGCACCGGAACGTTCGAGGTCAGCCTCGGACGTGGAGAAGGCCACAGATGGTATCGCAGAGCGCGCAATCATGCTGCAACCGGCGCTTCCCACACCGAACGCCTTCGCCCTGGCAAGATTGTCGCTCGATGGCGCGTCAAATGCAATCATTCCATCTGTCATCCCGGCCATCCATGCAGATTCGCCGATTTATGTTTCACGGCAATGTTACATCCGGTTTCCTGCAGGCAATAAGCTCAATACTCTGAGCGGCATTCGAGAGGAAGGGAAGGACGGGAGCGAACGGGCGCCATGCCAGCATTCGCTCCTCAAACACAATCCCGATCGGAGATGTCTTCCGGAAGGTGAATTCGGCGTGAGGTTGGTGCACATATCAGACACCCATCTGGGTTTCTTCGCTTATTCCAGGTCGGACCCAGACTTGGGCATCAACCAGAGAGAAGCCGATTTCTACCGCGCGTTCGCTCAAGCCATCGACAAGGTCATCGCGCTCAAGCCTGACGTAGTCGTCCACGCAGGCGATCTGTTCGATGGCGTTCGGCCACAAAACAGGGCGATCGATGTGGCGCTCAGACAACTTATAAGACTATCAGAGTCGGGGACGGAGATCGTGTTGATAAGTGGTAACCATTCCACGCCCAAGATGAGGGAAACGGGGAACATATTCCGCATATTCGAACACTTGGATGGCATACATCCAGTACACGAACCAGGAGTCGCTGAGATCGTAGTGGGAGATGCAACGATACACGCCATTCCCCACTCGGCGAACCCACCCATGAACGAGGTCCTGTCTCTCCTTCAACCATCGAAACTCACGCGTCACAACGTGCTGATGCTGCACGCAGGCATCGAAGGGTCGAGCAGATACCGAACGGACCACATCAATCAACAGTTGATCGCCCCCGACAACATCCCGAAGGACATGGACTACGTCGCGCTCGGGCATTATCACGAGTTCGCAGAGCTCACGAAGGGGATGTGTTACTCAGGATCAACCGAACGGCTCGGATTTGGGGAGGTTGGCCAACGCAAAGGGATCGTCGAGGTTGACCTCGACAGAGGGACCACCGAGTTCCACGAGCTGGACGTCAGAGACATGTACGACATAGAATCCATCGACGCTGAAGGTCTCACTGCGATGGAGGTGTTCGGAGAAGTCAAGTCACGCCTTGAGGATTCGCCGCTCGAAGGAGCGATTGCGCGATTGATAGTTGCCAACGTGCGGTCGGATATCGCTCGATCGCTCGACACGCTGTCCTTGAAGAGGATGGCTTCAAGCGCCCTGTACTTCGACCTTAAGATACAGAGAGCCGACAGCGAGCCAATCAGAGAGCAGAGGGATTCCACCATCGACTCGCTTGAACATGAATACGGCTTGTTCGTCGAGAGACTGAATATCCCAGATGAGAGAAAGAAACGACTTCTGAGCCTTGGTGCGTCCTATCTCACGGAGGGGAGCGAGTGAGGATCAGTTACCTGGAGCTGAAGAACTACAGGAAGTTCAGAGACTTGAAGCTTCAGTTCCCCGACGGTGTAGTAGGCATTCTGGGCCTCAATGGTTCAGGCAAGACCACAATAATCGAGGCCATCGCTTGGGCCCTGTTCGGAAACGAAGACGAAGTAGTAAGGACCAACAGAGAAAGCATTAGATTCTCGGGCGCCAGAGCTAAGGAAAACGTCAAGGTGATTCTCGATTTCGAGCTCGATGATGCGGAATACAGGATCGAGCGAGAGATGGGGGGCCGCAGCCTTGTCATGAAGGCGACCCTGCACCATGGACCTAACCTCATCGCTGACGGAGACAAGGCCGTCAAAGCAACGATTCAGAAGCTCATAGGCATGGACTACAAGTCGTTCTTCACTTCGGTATTCGCGAGGCAGAAGGAGCTCGATGAACTGCAGGAACTCCAGCCAGCGAAGCGCAAGGAAGCAGTATTGAGGATGTTACGCATCGATGGTCTGGATATAGCTCTGCGGTCGATAAGGAGTGACCGCAACTCTGCCTCGGAGAGAGTCAGAGGGGCGGAAACCGTGTTGACGGATGCGAACGGGATTGACCGCGAGAAATTCGTGACTGAACGGTTGGAGAAGCTCTCGAAGGACCGCAGGAGCGTCGAGAAGACTCTAAAGGATGCGCAGGAGGCCGCCATGGCGCTTGCTAGGGAGGCGAGTGAAATGCGCGAGAGGAAGGAGTCCTTGAGGAAGGATTTCGAGGCTTTGGGCATCGCGAAGGCGAACCTGGACGCGAACAGGAGGGCGCTTGCGGACCAAAGAACCTCGGAGGACACCCTGACACGAAGAATCCTGGAAATAGAGGGCGCATTCGAAAGGATGCCTGATCTGGAGCGTGCCGAGGGAGAGTGGAGGAAGGCTTTGGCAGAGAGGGACTCCATGGAGCGGGAGAAGGAGCGCTTCGACATGCGCAAGCACCTGCTCGCCGACAAAGCCTCGATCGAAGCGGAAATCGAATCACTGGCGAAGAAGGTCTCACGGATAGAATCCTCCCGCTTAGAGGAGCGGGAGCTTGAGGGCAAAGCCGAGGAAGCCAGAAAGGCCAAACCTGAGTCGGACTCACGTAAGAGCATCATAATGGAAAAGATAGCCGTTTCCAATGCGAGAGTCACTGAGAGAAGAGACGCCCTAGCAAAAGACAAAGCCAAGCTCGCGGAGATCGAGAAAGCGGGAGAGGACGGAACATGCCCCACATGCGAGAGACACTTGCAGGACACCTACCCGTTGCTGGTCCGCAAACTCCGAGACAGCATCCAGTCCGCTGAGGTGAGCGTCGTCGAGCAGGAGAGGCTCATCGACGAATGGCGTGGGGAGATGCAATCTCTAGAGAATAAGATGGGGGCACTGGACCGGAGGATCATCCACATCGACGGCGAACTCAAGAAGGCAAGGCAGACCGTTGCCAAAGCTGATTCCATGAATGACGAGCTCGACAGAGTCCGCAATCGGCTTGACGAGAAGGCTCGCGCTATAAGCGAGATGGGGGACTCACAATACTCACCAGCAAAGCATCTTGAGGTGAAGAAAACCTTCGAGAGGCTGAGCAAGAGCCACGAGGAGTTCCTCAAACTGAGCGAAAAGCAGAATCAACTGGACCGCGCCAAAGCCGACCTGCATGAACGACGAAAGGTTATCGAACGTATTGAGGCGGATGAGCAGAGACTCTCTGCCCGGATGAAGGAACTCGAGCCTCAGAAGCCATTGTACGAGACCGTCCTGGAAGAACTCGAGCGGAAGAGCGAGGATTTGAACGCCGCCAGGGACCGAGCCGGGGATGCGAAGGCGTCCAGAGAGAGAGTCCTCGCCGAGATGGACTCTGCGGGACGTGAGCTGGAGGAGGTCCGACGTCTCAAGGAGGTCGTAGCCACCCACAGAGAGCGGATAGAGGAACTCGGAGCCCTAGAAGATGTTTTCGTTGGTTTCAAGGACCATCTGATAGGAAGGATAGCTCCGACGCTTGGAGAGATGACCTCCGAGATACTCGACCTCATGACGGATGGCAAGTACAGCAGTGTGTCGCTCGATGACAACTACCAGATGAGCGTCGAAGATGGTGGTGAGTTCCATCCGCTGGGCCGATTCTCCGGTGGGGAGGGGGACTTGGCGAACCTGAGTTTGAGGCTCGCGATTTCCAGGATTGTCGCCGAGAGGACTGGGGCTAACCAGGTCAACTTCCTGATACTGGACGAGATATTCGGATCGTTGGATCCCAGCAGGAAGAGGAGTGTGATGGTCGCGCTTTCCGGCCTTTCCACACGGTTCAGACAGGTGATGCTCATCACCCATGTCGATGACATAAAGGACCTCATGAGCAACGTTGTCAGCGTCGAGGAGTTGCCCGACGGAACAAGCGCTGCGAGATTGGTCAGCTGAAGCCGCTAAGAGTCATCTGGTCCTGTATGTCCACGTCCTTCGATTCGTGCTCGATCCCTAGGAGGTCCATCATCTGAAACGCGTTCTTGACCGCTTTGGCCCTCCCGTGATTGTTGAAGTAGACCCGCGCCCTCTCACAATTGGACATCAACTCTTCAAGCCGGGGCTTCCACGACCCAAGCTGGTCAAGGCTGTAGAGGTAGTCGTACCTATTGATCCTGTAATCGTCCTCAGGCTCGTCCTTGAACCAGATATCGTAGTTTCGGCCGTGCAAGCGGACGTAAGCGTGCTTCGACGTAAGCGACCTCGTGATAGGGAACCCTGGGCCGTCAACGATAACGTTCGCTACCTTGAACTCCTGCAGAGTCTCCAGTCCGTCGGATACCACCTCGTTCCCCTTTTCGTTCAGCCAGCTCCGATGACGAAACTCGACGGCGTAATCATGAACATCCGTGTCCAGAAGCTGAAAGAGCGCCCTAAGCCTGCCGAGGCTGGAGGTTCCCCCGAACCTGAAATGAGGCGAGAGCTGGATGAGCACTCCCCCCAGGAGCCCCGCGTTGGACAGTGGTTTGATGCACAGGTCCTCGAAACTGGACGCCAATGCGGCCGCCTTCTCGGGGGCATCCTTGAGTATCGACTCATGCGTGACCATTTGGGGTAGTTTGACTGAGAATTCGAAGCCGGGCCTGTGTCCACCCTTCTCGATCCACGATTTCACGACAAATTCGTTTGGCACGCGATAGAACGTCGAGTTTATCTCCACGGTGGGGAAGTATTTCGAGTAATACGCGAACCACTCGTTCTTCCTGTTGGCGATCTCTGTCGGGTAGAACCTTCCCACCCAGTCGTCGTAGGACCACCCAGAGCAGCCTATCAGCGCTGCCATCAATTTTTATAATGGCATCGGACTATAAAAATGATTGCAGGAGGCGTGATGGAAAAACGCTATATGTGACCTCATACCTTGGAGTTATCTGTCTGTCCCTTGCGCCCACAAGGCGCATGTGGGATGGGCGGTCGTGCGCTGCATGGGCCCCCCTGCGAATCCCGGTGTGCCATCGAGACGTGTGCAGGGGACAAGTCGGCGCACAACACCAACCCCCAGGAGGGTCAGGGCGGCGAGACTGCGTCTGCAAGCTATGAACCGCGCTGTTACGCCTGGGGGACAATCGATGTCGTCCTTGTGTTCCCTTTCGACGAGTTCACAATGCGGCATAACCATTTCTGCGCTTCGTCGTATCTCGCGAACCCATGCTCCCTAGCCCTGAACTCCTTCGTATGAAACACGCGTCGGTTCAGGCCGTCTACGGGTTCAGTGACCCCATGAAGCATCTCGTGGTATACGACGAATTCGAGAACGTATCGGGGCACTTGCTCCGAATCCAACGCCCTGTTCACTGCGAGTATGCCCAACGGCTGATGATAGAATCCCATCCTCCTCGACGGCGACTCCCTTGCCCAGGCAAGGGCTGGCGCGGGCACACTATTGTTGAAGTAGTACGAGTTGACGTATTCGAACGCCGCCGCGAGGTCATGAGCGATGCCTTTCGGTTGGAATGAGAGGGTTCTCGCCCTTTTGACATAGACCGAGCGGTGGTCCTCCCAGAACTCGGGGGACCTGACGTGGCTCAAGTACCTCGATGAAAGGCCCTTCGGACATTCCTTCCTTCTCGCTCTGCAGATGAGGAACCACGCGAGGGACTCTACGACATCCTCCGGCGAGCCACGAACATAGTCGCTCACCTTGAAGGTAGTCCCCCTATCGGAAGAGCGCCAGGTGTGCTTGAGCTCTTTGTACGGGTGATAAATGGCGCTGACGCGCCCACCGACAAGCTGCGAATTCACCGAACGAAACGTCTCGCCCAAGTCCACGGGACGAGAGAACGGCTATGCATACTAATATCGTTGGTGGCATCACTACGGGAGACGCGCATCTTGCCATGTCACATCCTTGGCCATCGCGGGGTCCGACAAATTGAGTCAAGCAAGAGGAATGACGGTGATACGATCAAGGGTCTCCATCGTGGCGGTCGCGTTACTGCTTTCGACATTAGCCATCCCCATAAGCAGCTCCTCTGGCTGCGGAAGCTCCTCCAATCGGCTGCTGGACCAGATATCTGGCATCGAGATAATGAGCACAGTCGTGGACCTCCAGTCTTTTGGGACCAGAGAGTTCCACACGTCGTCCGCAGAGGAATCCGCCTTATACATCGAAGAGCAGATGGACTCCCTCGGTTTGGAGGCGCACATGCAGGAATTCGACGTCGATGGAGTGGCCGTTGCGAACGTCGCCGCCGTGCTCAACCCGGATCTCGAAGCCGATCAAGTGTTTCTCATAGGAGCGCATTACGATTCGGAGAACTCCCAAGTGGTGAATCAGTCGGAAGCAGAGAACATCACCGCGCCTGGAGCTGATGACAATGGATCGGGAATCGGCGTCATGCTCGAAATAGCACGTGTCCTCTCGCTTGCCAGCCGATTCCCAGCCGCCATCAAGTTCGTAGCTTTCGGCGCCGAGGAGATGGGATACGACAGTTCTGGAGGGATGAAAGGAAGCACTGAATTCGCGAAGGCAGAGACGGAAGCTGGTGTGACATTCGACGGTGTTTTCGTGATAGACATGGTAGGTTACAGAATGACGGCCGAGAACCGCGCAACACTGGTGTGCAACGAAGCGAGCGCACCACTCGCACAAACGATGACAGAAGCGGCAACCGATTTCGACATCGATATCTCGCTCCTGACCGTGCAGGAC
>JAOTTD010000048.1 GCA_029864565.1 Thermoplasmata archaeon
GTTCGGAGGCGAGATCCATCAGCCGCCTGCGGTTGCGCTCGGGCATGGTGACACCTGCGGGATTCTGGAAGTTGGGGAGGGCATACACCAGCTTCGGGCGTCTCGAGTCTCGAGACAGCGATTTCAACTTGTCCTCGAAGAGGTCCATTCTCATATTCTCCTCATCGATTGGCACAGGCTCGAATCGGGCCTCGTAGACCGCGAATCCCGTCAAGGCTGTCAGATACGTCGGCGCTGACACGACTATGGAGTCGCCGGGGTCTATGAGCACCTTTCCCATGAGGTCGATCACCTGCTGGGACCCGCTTACAATGCCGACGTTATCGGTCGCGACGTCCATACCCTTCCGTCGCATGCGTTCTGCGACCGCTTCCCTGAGAGGGAGATACCCCTCGGTTATGCCGTACTGCAGCGAACTGTCTGCTCTGTCTCTCAGGACGTCGTTGGCTATGTTGCGAATAATCTCCGCGGGGAACGTCTCGGGGTTGGGCAACCCCCCAGCTAACGATATCATGTCGGGGGCTTGCAGGAGTTTGAGCAGCTCCCTGACATCTGACGCTCTCATCGCTTTCGCTCGGGCGGAGAAATGGCGGTCAAACGTGCCTGTCAATTCCTGTTTCCTCCCTCAGCGTTACGCATTCCGGCCGCCTTAATGCTTTTTGCGGGTAGTTCACCTGCATCAGCGACGGGTCGAAATGCGATTTAGTCAGTACATAGACAAAACCAAAATCATTAAGAACAGCTATTGCTTACGACGCACCTGGTCATATGAACCTAATACGCCAGGGAAAAGTCAAAGACGTCTACAACGTAGACGGCCACACACTCGAATTCGTCTTCTCAGACAAGATATCCGTGTTCGACAAGACAATTCCCTCGCTCATACCGAACAAGGGCGAGACGCTCTGCAGGTCTAGCGCGTTCTGGTTTCAGATCGGCCGCTCCTTCGGCATCAAGACTCACTTCAAGGAACTCATACCACCCAATCGGATGCGCGTTCGTAGAGTCGATGTACTCGATTACTCCGAGATTAGCAGAAAGACAACCGACTACCTGATACCGCTCGAAGTCATCTGCAGACACTACGTAGCTGGGTCCCTTTGGGACCGGATGAAGGACGGCAGCCTGAAGCCGTCTAAGCTGGGTTTCAAATCCAGCAAGGAAGTGAAGTACGGCGACAAGCTGCCTGAACCGTTTATCGAGTTCACCACCAAGTTGGAGGAGGTCGACCGTCTACTCACCAAGAGGGAAGCCCTGAAGATAGCCGCGTTGAACCAGGCCGAGTACGACGAGATCGTTGAGGCGACTCTGCGGATGGACGAGCGGATCGGAGAGGAGGTGGAGAAGCGGGACCTCATCCACGTCGACGGCAAGAAGGAGTTCGCGTTCGACGAGAACCGTGAGCTCATGATCGTGGACACCTTCGGCACTTCCGACGAAGACCGGTGGTGGGATTGGGATAGCTACTCCAAAGGCGAATTCGTCGAGCTAAGCAAAGAGAACGTCCGGCAGTACTATCGAAACATCGGATTCTACGACAAGCTCTCCGAGGCCAGGAAGAAGGGCAAGCCCGAGCCGAAGATGCCTGCACTTCCAGCGGACAAGATCGACGAGATATCCGAACTGTACATAGATATGTTCGAGAGGATCACTGGCGAGAGCTACAGATGAATGCGCTGCTTTGTGTCCATTTCGGTGTAAGGCAGTCGTTCGCTACTGTGAATCGTGTTGATTTCAGATGGAGTTCCACGGCATAGACGAATTGATGAGGGGTCTCAAGAGACAATACGACTCCAGCAGCCGGAGGCACGAGTGGCGAGCTCTCACTGGAAGAGATCATGTTAAGGGTGTGTATGACACCTTCGTGTTCTCCGACGAGAAGACGTATCAGATCAAGGCCGCGGAGGTCGCGCCCAAGAGGGTGATTGCAGTTGGCGGGGAGGTTGGTACCAGCAGCACCGACCTGGCCGAGATATCGAGAAATGGGTCTCCTGTCCCTATAGGCATAATGTCCCGTTCGACAGACGCCTCTTCTATCGTATTGTTCGGCATGCAGCAGTACTCATCGGAGATCGCAGATACGCTCAAAGCGGAGTACTTCCAGTCGAAGCAGGACCGCCTCGAACGGGATCTGAAGGCCCAACTCGATAGGCTCCTTGAGCGTCCGGAGTTCAGAGCGACCTACAAGAGCCTGCGCGAAGACCAAGAGAGCTACTTCTCCTGATGTTCACGCGCGCTCCAAGTGCGCCATGCAGTGTGAACCTGCAATCCTCAAGTCAGCGTTCCATCCAGATACGCCTGGTATCCCGCGAGATCGAGCAGACCGTGGCCGGAGAAATTGAAGGCGATTATCTTCTCCTCGTTGTTCTTCTTCGCCTCGAGCGCCAAGTCGATCGCAGCCTTGATGGCATGGCTCGTTTCCGGGGCTGGGATCACACCCTCTTGATTCGCAAAGAGAGCCGCAGCCTCGAACACTTCCTGCTGTTGGTACGAAACTGGTTTCACGACACCCTCATTGACGAGTGCGCTGACGGTCGGCGCCGCTCCGTGATACCTCAACCCACCTGCGTGAATAGGCGATGGCACGAAGGCGTGCCCCAGTGTGTACATCATGAGGAGCGGGGTCATCTCGGCAGTATCGCCGAAGTCGTATTCGTACTTCCCATCCGTGAGCGTCGGTACGGATGTCGGCTCGACCGCGATGAATTCGGTCTCCAGCTTCTTCTTGAGCTTCTGCCCTACGAACGGGAATGTAAATCCCGCGAAATTCGAACCTCCTCCCACACATCCTACGAGGTAGTCGGGCTTCTCACCGAGCTTCTGGAACTGCAGCATCGTTTCCTGTCCGATTATGGTCTGATGCAGCATCACGTGGTTGAGGACGCTGCCAAGGCTGTACTTCGCCTTGTCGTCCTTGATACAGGCTTCGAGCGCCTCGCTGATCGCGATACCCAGTGAGCCCGGGTGATTCTTGTCCTTTGCGAGAAGCGACTTCCCGAAATCAGTTTGATCGCTGGGCGACGGGAAGACTTCACTGCCGAACAATCGCATGACCTCTCTCCTGTAAGGCTTCTGGTCATAGCTCGCCCTCACCATGAAGACCCGGCACTTCATGTCGAAATAGCTGCACGCCAAGCTGAGAGCCGAGCCCCACTGCCCCGCGCCGGTTTCGGTTGTTAGCCTCTCCACGCCCTCCATTTTATTGTAGTACGCCTGGGCGAGCGCGGTGTTGGTCTTGTGACTCCCTGCCGGGGATAGGTCCTCGCGCTTGTAGTAAATCTTGGCCGGCGTCTTCAACTTCTCCTCTAGCCTGACTGCTCTCTGGAGCGGGCTCGGCCTCATCACCAGCATGTACGCGTCGAGAACCTCCTCGGGTATGTCGATGTAGCTGTCTTGCGACATTTCCTGGGCTATGAGGGACTTGGGAAATATGGCTTCGAGATCTGAAGGGGATATGGGCTCCTTCGTCGCAGGGTTCAGCGGTGGCGGGAGCGGCGTAGGCAGGTCCGGCAGGATGTTGTACCATCTCCTTGGCATCTCCTCGGGGGTCAGCGTTGTGCGTATTGTTCTCAATTCGTTCCCTCCATAACTTGGGAAGGAGTTGATATCAAGTGCGATATTTAGCCCTTTCCAGCATCATTGCATATAGTTGTACATGGTCCTCTTGCACGCTGGCGTCCCATCCGTCACTTGAGATAGATCAATCTGGACAGCCTGCGGTCCCATGTCCAGTCGTCCTCGGTGACCGCCTCTTCGCGCTTGGATACCATGTAGTTGAGTTTCGCGTCCATGTCATCTGCCTCATGGACCAGCAACGCCTCAGGCATCATCGGCTCGACCGGGGACCCCCAGTCTTTCCGGCCGTGATGTGAGGCAACTATGTGTCTAAGTTTCAAGGCGATGTCTTCTGGGAACCCGTCTATGGATCGTATCCTGTCGAGCAGGATTTCGTCGCCAATGACGAGGTGGCCTATGAGATTGCCCTCGGCTGTGTGATTGATGTTTGTGGTAACAGTGAAACTTCGTGTCTTTCCGATGTCATGCAAAAGTGCTCCGGCGATGACCACGTCCTTGTCCAGACCCGGCTGCAGCTGGAGCATCTTTGCGCAGATTTCGACCACATTCAGGGTGTGGTGCAGCAGTCCACCAATGGCCGCGGAGTGGAGTTGGATTGACGCTGGGCACGCGCTGAACACTTCCATGAATCCCTCGTCCTGGAACAGGTCGTTCAGGAGTCGGGTCAGATGCGGCTCCTCCGCCTCGCGCACGAACTGCAACAACCTCTCCTTCATCTCCGGAATGTCCTCCAGGGTCGTCAATAGGGCAGAGACTTCGTATTCGCCGGGGTTCAACTTCTCGATCACGCCGCCATTCTTCTCGCTGACCGATATCTCCAGCTGGCTCCTGTATTCGCCAACCTCGCCCTTTATGCGGACGACGCCTCCTCGCTCCAACGAGTCCTGCAGCCTCTCCACGCGGGTTCGGTCGTCCCCACCCCAGTACTTCACAGTCATCTGTCCTGTCCTGTCAGCGGTCCGGAACTCGAACATGTAGCCATACTTGTACTCGCTGACCGGCTTCTTGTACGTGACCGAGAAGTATGAGTCGACGCGATCCCCATTCTTGAGCGCATTTATGAGCTGCTTCTCAATCTTCATCTTCCTTACCTCATCTGGCCCCATGGTGCCGACCTTGATTGCGTTCAAGCCGTATATCTCTTCCATATGGAGTGGGGCGGAAGTGGACGAACATCGCATGCAGCGCGCAGTATGCTCAATCGCCTTCCCCACGGCTACATGCCCGGACGATGCTTCGGACTTCCGATCACCCACGAGGTGTGATCGACTTTGGGCGTAGAGGACGGTTTTGAATACACGTAGTGAGAGTCCATTATTTTGAGCCGGGTCGACCTTCATGCACTCTTCGCCTTCAGCAAGTGGGCTACGCGCTTCCCAAGCGCTCGAGCGGACTCAAGGCCTTCCTCGTCCTTCACAATCTCCCCTTTGTCGTTGGCAGTGCCCATCGCTCCGTAGGCTCCACCACCAGCATTGGCCAGCTGCATGTCATGCGTGATGAAGTAGACGATGATTTGGTTGATCGTGATTTCCTGACCGCCGTGCGCGGCGCCGCCACAGCTGAGCGCTCCGCCAATCTTGTCCCTGAGTTCCGACTCCTGATATGGCATGACCGATCTGTCCATGAGGGCCTTAAGCTGCGCGGTCACTCCCCCGAAGTACACAGGTGAGCCGATCAGAATCGCGTCGGCAGCCACCATCTTCTTCAGAATGACGATGGCATCGTCCTCAATAGGGCAGCTCCAGGCATCATCATAGCACGCGTCACAAGCGTCGCATGGCTTGACATCGGCGTCCGCGAGGAACACGCGCTCGACCTCCATTCCTTCCCGCTTCAGCTCCTCCTCTGCCGCGCTCAGCATCCCGTCGATGTTCCCGTCTTTCCTGGGGCTCCCGTTTATCGTCAACACCTTCGCCATATCATCCCTCGTTTTGGCATCGTCATGCACGGACGCAAATAAATCTGCTCCGGCCCCTGCATCCCGCGGGGCCGGTAGCTCGGCCTTCCCTCTTCTTTTGTCTCACCAACAGCGCGAGTAACCGCAGGTTCGGCACACCACGCATCCTTCAACGTATTCCACCATACTGCCACACTCAGGACACTCTGGACAGACTTCTCCCTTGTCGACATGGTTCTGCTTCTGCGGGCCGGGTCCTTCAGGCCATACGCCCGCACCCTCGTTCGCCTTCGCGGTGACGGATCGCTCCTTGGCATACCGTTCCAGCGCCTTCGCCACCGCGTCGCTGCAGGAAAGCACCATGCCTCCGGGCTGCCACAGGGGTGACGGGCACCTTATTCCTCTGAGCTGCTTCACTATCGATTCGGATTCAATGCCTGATCTCAGCGCAAGGGACAGGAGCCGTCCGATCGCCTCGGACTGAGACGCAGTGCATCCTCCTGACTTGCCCATCTGAGTGAACACCTCACAGAGTCCGTTCTCGTCCTCATTTATCGTCACGTAGAGATGTCCACACCCCGTCTCGATTCGTTGGGTCGTCCCCCTCGTGAGGTACGGCCTCGGTCTGGGCGCGCGGAAATCCTCTGTGCCCTCATCCGAACCGTCCTCCGTCGACTTGGCACCTTCCTCGCCGACGCTCAGGACCTGGTCCTCCCTGCTACCATACCGATAGACTGTCACTCCTTTACACCCAAGCTTGTAGGCGAGGAGGTAAACGCTCTCGACTTCAGCCACCGTCGCATCGTTCGGGAAATTGACGGTCTTTGAGACGGCGTTGTCCGTGTGCTCCTGGAACGCGGCCTGCATACGGATGTGCGCTTCGGGGGTGATGTCGAGGGCGGTCACGAATAGCCTTGCGACGTCCTCAGGGACGCCTTTTACGTCTGCAACCGACCCCTGAGCCGCTATCTCCTTCATCAGCTCCTCCGAGTAGAACCCCCTGTCCTTTGCGACCTCCTCGAATATGGGATTGACCTCGGGGAGAATGTCCTTGTCCATCACGTTCCGCACATACGCCACTGCGAAAATCGGCTCGATGCCGCTCGACGCTGCGGCTATTATGCTTATGGTGCCCGTGGGGGCGATGGTAGTCACTGTTGCGTTGCGCAACTTGCCGAACCTCTCGGCGAGGGTGCTCTCTTCGAAGTTGGGGAAGCTGCCCCTCTCGTCGGCGAGGGCTTCCGAGGCCTTGTGCCCCTCGTCGTCTATGAACTTCATGATGTCAGCGCCGAGCCTCATCGCCTCATCCGAGTCGTATGGTACGCCCAGGCGCAGGAGCAAGTCAGCGAATCCCATCACCCCAAGCCCTATCTTCCGGTTCGCTCTTGTCATCTCCGCTATCTGCTCGAGCGGGTATTTGTTCACGTCTATGACGTTGTCCAAGAATCGCACGGCCCAGTGAACAGTCTCTCTAAGCCTGGCGTAATCGATCGTCAATCGTCCAGCTTCGGTCCTCAGCATCTTTGCGAGATTTATCGAGCCAAGGTTGCAGGACTCGTACGGCAACAGTGGCTGCTCTCCGCACGGGTTGGTGCTCTCTATCTCACCCACGGAAGGCGTCGGATTGTCCCTGTTTATCCTGTCGATGAACACGATGCCCGGTTCGCCGTTGCGCCAGGCCATGTTGACGATCATGTCGAAGACCTTCCGCGCCTTCAACTTGGAGACGGTCTCGCGCGATCTCGGGCTTGTGAGATTGTACTCTTCATCCTTCTCCAGGGCATTCATGAACTTGTCAGTCAACGCCACTGAGATGTTGAAATTCGTCAGCTTCGAGCTGTCCCTCTTGCTGGTAATGAACGCCAAAATGTCCGGGTGGTCTACGCGGAGTATGCCCATGTTCGCCCCTCTGCGCGTGCCCCCTTGCTTGATCGTCTCCGTGGCTGTGTTGAACACTTCCATGAACGATATCGGGCCGCTCGACACCCCCGCGGTGCTCTTCACAGAGTCGCGCGCGGGCCTGAGCCTCGAGAAGCTGAACCCGGTTCCGCCGCCGCTATTGTGTGAGATGAACCCGTTTGCGAGATACGCGTGTGTTCCGCTGACTGTTAGGTCGACGACCCCCCGTCTCCCAACGGGCACGATCTCTTCGACACTAACATAGTAGTGCCCCTCGTCGTCCGCCTCCTCATGCCCGAATCCGGAGCTTGACAATGCGTTCATGACTCCGTCCGTATCCAACCCATTGATACTCTGGTTTAGAAG
>JAOTTD010000010.1 GCA_029864565.1 Thermoplasmata archaeon
AAGGCACAAGAATCTTGATCGACCGTTGGGCGATCTTCGGGAGCCTGGCGAAGAACTTGAAGAAGGTCGGGGTCAGTTCGATTATCTCATGACCCAATGTGCCTATCGCACTAGTTATTGGCAGGTGCCTGCGCTTCTCCCCTCTCATCTGACCGCTATCGAATTCCTTACATGATATTTCAAGTTCCTGTGGGTTCTAGCCAAGAGGTCTCGACTGCACCTACTCTACTGTCGCGGCCTGTAGGTTGTCCATGGCAATCGTTTTCAGCTTCTCGTTATCAGCGATTTCAGCATGACGAGAGGCGGATTTCACAATGCTGAACGGTGAGCTGGAAGAAGACCGGCAAGTGGGGTTAGTGATCCCACGAGAGGTGCAAGAGCTCATAGCCTGGCGACCGGTCCGAGTACTACAACAAGAGATGATGACCAGACGGCGGCGGATAGAAACTCCTTACATCCATTTTCTCGCACCTGCCGTAAAATCCTCCACTAGGATTCACTCCTTGGCGCGCTGGCCTACAGCCAGGAGACAGCCGCCAGTATCCAGTTCCTGAGAGCCGCCCCAGTGCCCGCTCGGACAGAAGAAAATGAAAATGCACCATCCAACCTCCGACCATTCTGGCCAAAGGTTGGCGGGGCCCAACTATGGAAGATGTTTGGTCTCTTCCGATGTGCTGCTCACAGTCCCGTCTAGGTGGTAGTCTCGCCTTACGCTGGAGGAGTCTCCTGCACCGGGTAGGTCATCTCAGATGAGTCCTCGTTGCCTGCCTCATCGAAGACCGTCAGCGTCACCGAGTAGGGGTCGTCTGGGTACAAGAATATGTACACCATATCCACGACATATCCCCATGCCTGGCAACCGAGGGGCGCCACGATTAGCCATAGGTAGCTTTCGACGCCAACGTTGTCCGAGGAGTCCTCCCCGCTAAACGTGACTGTCACAGTGCCGTCATCATTGAAGGACTCATCGTATGTAATGACCGCCACGGGGTTCTCGCTATCATAGACGGACACAACTGCTTCGGCAATGTCCTTAAGATCCGCCGAGCTGAGGGCCTCGAGCACGAACGTGTAGTCGCCGAGGTCATCGACATCGAAGGTATAGGACAAAGATTCTCCTGTACCCAACTGATAGGCGCCCAGATACCACGCGTAACTGACCGCATTCGACGAAGTCGATGCATCCAAGGACACAGTGCCGCCCATCTCAACAACGTTGGGGGTGGCCGTGAAGGCCGCCACAGGCAGGTCTGTCGAATCCTTGAAGTCTGGGAAGGCGTCCTCCTCCGGAATCAAGGAATTAAGGTATGTCACAATATCAGGGACACCGTCAGGAAGATCAGGGCTCGCCACCTTGATGGAGACCTGTATATGAACGTTTCCTACCTCGTATATCGCGGGGAGCTGCGTAATAACCTGTTCTGTGTCGGTTCCAGTGTTTACGTATGCGCCATCCTCGAGGACAGGCAGGATAATGCGGGCTTCCAATGCACCTGAATCTGCATCGTACGAGGAACTCGCAGGAGTCGGAACAGAGGCTCCGTCGACCTCATTTCCATATTGGTCTAGGACCACATCAGTGCTGTCCCAGCTAACACCGTCGACTGTCATCGTCCACGAAATGACAACATCACCGGTCACCATATCGCTCGAAGCATAGGGGATTGTCAAATCTGCAATGACGACGTCCTCATCAGAGCTGAGATGAGACACTACGAGCAAATTGACAGAGGCGGTGTATACGAACTTCACAAACTTGCCTTGGGCGTTAACGCTTGGCGGGTACACTACCGCTTTCAAGTTAGTCGACTTCTTGACATCGTCGCCGCTAGACGGGACATCGTTATGGAGTAGACATTCATTGTCGACGTTGTACACGAGATAATCCGTATCGCCGCTATCGAAAATATCAACACTCACTACCTTGCCCTCTTCGGCGCTAGACATCGCCGGAAGAAGGAAGGCAGCGCTACCGAGCAGCATCGCGCAGGAGATCACAGCGGCACACAGGGCACCAACCTTGTTTGATGACCTGCGCCTGCTCCCCTCCGAGATGCGCACTCCAATATCGCTTTCAAACTTTTTCTCCATTCTCTTCACCTCTCTTTTCACATAGACGGTGCCGGTAACACCCGCACACGCCGAGCGCGGTTCGCTCACACAGCATTGGAACGGTCGGTTATGAGCCGTAAGGCTCGAAGTCCCCTCGTTGTTCCCAACTGCGTTTCAGCCATTCACCGACATTAACAGCCTTTAGCCTTGTGGTGCAAGTGTCAAAGAATGGTACGAATTTGAACCTCAGCGCTATGCCAGGTGCCGACAGCTCTATATAGCGCAGGGATATCCAGCACCTGTCAGCATGGCCGGAAGCGGCCCTCTCAGCGCTTCCTTTTCGCGACCTCGTTCAAGGCCTTCAGCATCGCCAAGGCCTCACGCTCGGTGTTGTAGTGCACGAAGGTCGCCCTGAGCATCGTTTCCGCCTTATAGAGCGCTGGAACACGTGAGAAGTAGTCCTCTGCGCCGACTGCTATGGCGTACTTGTCCCAGAGGAGCTTCGAGAGTTTCCTGTCGTCCCAGCCCTGCAACTTGAAGGAGAACGTCGGGTCCCGACCAGTCTTGCCTCCAGTGTCTTTAGGGCCGTACAATGTCAGGCCCGGGATGTTGAGCAGACCTTTCAGGCGGCCTCTGCCCTCGAGCACGAGGTCCGAAAGGCGCTTCTCGTAGTCCTCTATGGCCTTGAAAGCGGCCAGGAGTCTGGAGCGCCTCTGCTTGCCCGGCTTCGGGGGCCTCTTGGCGGACGGATAGCCGATCCATGACACGTAGTCGATGGCGCCGGTCGTGGCTGCGAACATTGCCTGGTCCCTGGTGCCCCATTCCCACTTCTCGGGCCCGTGCTTAGGCGACGAGAAAACCTTGTAAGGGGTGAGCCCTTCGATGAGTTTAGGGCGCATGTACATGAAGCTGCCATGCCTGGAGAACAGCTTATAGCCCGAGAACACCAGCGCATCGCACCTGCACGCCTTGACGTCCGTCACTCCATGCGCTATGTGGTGAACGGCATCGACGACGAAATGCGCTCCTGCGTCCCTGGCGATTTTTCCCGCCTCCCTGAGGTTGGTCCTTGTACCCAGAACGTTAGAAGCGGCGCTCACGGTCACGACCTTCGTTCTATTATCTACGAGCGCGGCGAGCTTGTCGAGGTCCAGGAGCCCGGTTTCGAGGTCGAACTCGGCGAATCTCAGCTCCCGTATCCTGCCCATGGTGCCAAGCTCTACCCATGGGTTGATGTTCGTGTAATGCTCGTAGCCGGTCGTGACTACGTTCTCCGTGCCGGAGAACCCGCGGCCCATGGCGTAACTGAGGCTGAAAAGCAGGGAGGTCGCAGACTCGCCCGAGACAATTGTCTCGGGGCCGTTCGCCCCGAGCAAATCCGACACCGCCTGACGGCCTTCCAGTATCGTCTCCTCAGCGCCAATCGACTCGGGGAACAGGTTACCCACGTTCGCGCTCCAGTCGATCCTCGCGAAGGCCTCCCTCTCGGCGCTACGCAAAGCGACCAGGGTGCCAGCGCCGTTGTCCAAGAACGCTCGGTTGCGGCCCATGGGGTCAATCTCGGCGCCAGGGAACTCCTTGCGTATCTTCTTCACGAATCTGGAATCGATCCTCATGTAAGAGGTGTATGACGAGGAAGATGATAAAAACTGAGCTGGTCAGGATGTCTGCACTGGTCCTGAGCCAGCGTCCGCTCACGTCGGGGCGGTGAAAGGAAGAAGTTAAGGGTGGGCAGGAAACCGCAATCTTCGACACAAAGGAGGCTTGGGGGAGGTCCTTTGACAGAATCTAATGCGGTTATTCCTGTCCACATGCAGACTTAAACGGAGGTTCCAACTCGGTCTCACCGTACAGGAAGTTCCAGTCGTAGTCGTTGCAGGAGTCGCAGGTATCGTCGGCCTCATCATCCAAGAGATTTGGGCAGTCTTCGCAAGAGCCGTCCTTCAGCTGCAACTTGTCCTGTGTCTGGTCACAGTCGCCGCTCATGCTGCCGACAGCCGCCACGGTCGCTACGCCGCCGACCATGATGGCAGCACCGAGGGCCACCGCGATCCACATCTTTGCTATCATTTTCCTCATGCCTCACATTTCGACGGGATTACCCGTCCGTGAGTTCATACAATCAAGGGCTATTGATAAGTGGTTTGTGGTACAAGAATCAAAAGCTAGCACAATTCTCTATTCATCAACCCAGACAACGAAAAACCATATGGAAAAGGGTTTATTGTCGGGGTCATCGCGCGCGTGAGACTTACTTCTTGCGACCACTGGCGCTCCCGGTCTGACCGTGCTCGTGGTCGCCGTTCCCGCCACCGATCTCTCCGTTGTTGCCACCGCTCTCATCGCCGTTACCGCCGCCCGATCCTTGTGGTATCAAATCACCCAACTCGATCCAAGCAGCTCCATCAGTCACGTTGCCAACGCCAATCCCGTAGTCGGCATAGGCAGGGTCCGTTGGATCAGAGACTATGTCGACGAACGGATGGTCCTCATTGTTGAGCTGGCCATCGCTGATGTAGAAGTGGGCGATCGCGTAATCGACGCTGTACCAGTCGCTAAGGACTCCAGTGCTAAGGATTCCGGTCCAAA
The DNA here is from genome assembly GCA_029864565.1 of Thermoplasmata archaeon. GTDB lineage: Archaea > Thermoplasmatota > Thermoplasmata > UBA10834 > UBA10834 > UBA10834. The sequence continues at coordinate 4,642 of JAOTTD010000010.1, forward strand.
CGCCGGAGCCTACAGAAGTCTCCACGGCGTACCCGAGCCGGACGCTAACGGTGTACGTACCTTCGCCTAGACCATTCGTGTCCCACAACATGCCGTAAATCAGGTGACCGCCCTTGTTAACCTCACGATCTACCCCACCGAATATGACCTGCTCATAGTCAGCGGTGTCTGGGTCATTATCTGGGGTCGGGTTCCAGCCAGCATCAAAAGAGGCCTTAAAACCTGAGTCGTTGGTCATGGTTAAATTGATGTACGAAACCGATACCATCCTTGTCAACGGAAGGATTTCATCCGAATTCGCATTTATAGCTGCCTGCTGTTTCGTACCGTTGTACACAACTTCTATCACGTTGCCCTCGTCATCGTAGGTTGTGTCGTTGAACAGGTCTACGAGTTCGATATCACTCGCCCATACATCTTCAGGTTCCGTGTAGTCGACACCGTTCACGCTATCCATGTTGATAATCATGGTCTCGATGCGGACCAGATTATCGAGTCGCCACTGTGGTGCATATACCATGTTGTCCGAGAAGAAAACGGCGCAATCCATCGTTCCCGTAGGGACGGTAATTACTATCGGCTCGCCCTCCTCCTCGTGGGCACTCACGACGATTGACAATGGCATAATCAGCATGAAGACTGCCATAGCAATCGCTGTCACTCTCGTTCTTCTCATTTTACATTCACTCCCCCGAATTCCTTGTGTCATGCGCCATAGCATTCAGGCGCGAATCCTCTGTAATGCGCTCATACTACAAAACTCCATTAGTACAATCCTCGAAACATCACCGCCGTCAGTGCATCCGAAGATGTGCGCAAATGACGATGATCGGATGACCCGATAAAGGCGCGACTCCGAGGTTCAGACCAATGATGTGTGGTCGGCAATTCGACCTTGACGACTTGCCGCGAGATAGAAATGCTCGCATCTCAATCATGGCCCTGCTTTCCGTGTTACTATGGGCAGACAAGTGGCCAGGCACGGGACGACTCAGCGGAGCGGTGCCCCGCTGCAAGCCCGTCAATTTCTACATATGTACCAAATGGCTTAAGAAAGACCAGTGAGATTGTGTTACTATAATGACATGCGTTCGCTGTCTCTTAGCTCTGCTAGTGTGCACCATGGCGTTAGCAGCGATACCCATCGCGTCTCAGGACTCTGCGGCACAGGAACAGAGTATGTCATACACCGAAACGGCGGATTACGTCCTGATCGAAACTGGGGAAATGAACATCGCTGTCTCCAAGAATTTTCCAGCAGTCATAGTCGCGCCTGCGGACCCGGAGGACCAGCTAGGATACGGCCTCGTAATCTCATCGGCGCTCGGATACAACGCCACACCAGAAGGCATGCTCGTGCTGGAAGATGTGCCATATCACGCTTCCTTCGAACACGCGACATGGGCACTGTCAGACGTACTGCCCGAATCGAACGATGAGCTAGGGGAAACGATCACTGTAGAGCTCACCAGCTCAGTCAGCATGAACAAGAAGAACCCCGGGTCTCCTGGCAACATAATCATAGATGACTGGGCGGACGTCACAGTGCGCTTTCATGTCACAAGCGAAGACTACTCTGCCCGATATGAGGGCGTGAGCGAGTCGCCTGACTACAGTGTCAACGGGACCACTGAACTCAAATTCGACATCACAATGGACATCAACGAGGCTATAGACGCGCAGAACCTCTCACTGGACATGGGACTTATGAAGACTGATGGCTACATATTCTCACCAACCTCCATGCCAGAGCAATACGTGCTGCATGGATACCAGGGAGATGGCATCATCGAATGTGACCCGCTATTGAACGAGACGGACGGGGACATCCAGCTGCTTCACAAGTTCCTGCCACGAGACGACTTCAAACAGTTGTTCACGTTCGTGGAGGAGGGGACAGCCGAGAGCTATTTCGGCTGGGCGAAACAGGCTGAACTGAGCTACGATGACCTCGAGGACGAACTAATCGACCTGGCAACGTACTATCGGACGGACGGCGACTCCCTGAGATTGTATCTGTCCACGCCGATGGACGTGACCACCATCTCCGTGCTTCACGATCCGAGCATGGGCTTGTTTGGCGGCGATGGAGGCTACGTCGACCTTCCGGATGACGGACTGACTGTCGGCTCTTCGAGTGAGGCGGTAGCGATAGGCGTTGTGATAGGAGCGATGGCCATCGGAGCAGTTGGCGCCTACGCGGTTGCTCGTAGGAAGGAAGCAGAAGATCCAGGAGAGACTTTAAGCCTGGAGAAGAACCGCTACTACCGCAAGAAACTATGAACAGCTCGAGTATGGATTCTGCCATTCAATCGCGTTCAGTATATCTCGCGACGAACTCATCAACGAGTTTGTCGAAGAACGTTCGGCGGTATACGATAAGCAGGTCCGCGACCATATCTGGATTCATGACCCTTAGGTAGGACTCGCGCCCGCGCTTCTCGGCGCTGACGACTCCTTTGGTCGTCAACTTCTTCACGTGGTAGGACAGGGTTCCGCCGGATATTGTGAAGCTATTGAGGAGCTCGGTGTGTGTCGAACCCGGATTTCTCAGCAGATACAAGACAACACCGCGAGGTATCTCCTGGCGTAGGACTGACAGTATCCTCTGCTTGTCTTTGCTCAGCTGACCTCCGGGATAGTATCTTGAAAAGTTCTCCGCCTTCTCCAGTGTCAGCAGCTCTTTCTGCACGAGGTAGTTCAGGTGATATTCGAGGACTCCTATTGGCAAACCAGTGCGGCGCTGGATCTCGCGAAAGTGGAGGCCTGGGCAATCTCGCACGCACTCGAATAACCTCTTCCTGTTCGCCAGGTCAAGAGGATCGGGCAAATGCCTTACCTCCGAGGACCCCTAGAAGAAGCGCCGCAACCAACGCCAATATATCCAGCCCGACGAGCTGGATTCCGTCCACATTCGCCAATATGTCAGTCGTGTGCCCGACAATGATGATGGACATAGTGAGGGCAGAATGGATCGTTAGGCCGATGGCAACCAACAGCACGGAAAACACGCCGCTCCGTCGATAGGATACCACCGATAGGATCAGCAGGAACAGAGACGCCCCCATCAAGGCCCCCAACATTATGTCCACAATGGCGATCATGTTACCTCAATCCGCTCTGTATTGTTGTTCCGAGCCTATAAGTAACACTGCTACGCAGATTCCAGTATCTGGCTACCCATCGAAAAAGGTTGGCCATCTCCCAAGTGTAAACTCGCGGATTTGCCTTGTAGGATGCGGCGGACCTGCGCAGTCCGACAAGACGCCTCGCCCTCCGCAGGTGGTGTCAGAGTATGTGTTTCAGCCTGAAAACGACCCACAAGCCGGCTACGGCCACCGCAGACAACCCTATGACGATCCAGAAGGCGTTCGGGTCGGATTCGAACGGCAAGTGGACGTTCATTCCATACAGGCTTGCGAGTAACGTGGGAAGGATGAGGATCAGGCTGATCGTCGTCAATGTCTTCATGATTGTCGAAAGCTGATTCGACTCCGCAAACTCATACGCATTCAATATGTTCGACATTATCTCACGGTAGATGGTGGTCATCTCATAGAGCTGAGCGACATCGTTCTCGATGTCCTCCATTATGTCCGCCTTTTCCTTCATCATCTGTAGATTCCTGACCTTAGGCAGCATGGAGATGGCATTCAAGTCGGAGAGTAGCGCAGTGTTCAACAATATCAGACTGTTGCTCAATGCGAAGGCATTCTGGGAAACCTCCCGTCTCCTGGCTGAGAGAATTGTCTCCTGGATGTAGGCTATGCGTCGTTCGACTGGACGTATCCTGTGCTCGATGTCGCGGATGATCCTCTGAATCACACCGACAAAGACATCCTCTTTCGTGTTGAGTGCTGGACGGCGTTTGAGGTCAGCTGTAACCTCTCGCCCGATGAAAGTGGCCCCGATTCGGATCGTTATCACGTTCTGCGAGGTCAGTATGACGCCGACGGGCATCGTGTCAATCCGATCCTCATCCGCCGCATTTGGAAGCAGGCTCCTGAGTACCACGAGGTCGTACTCGTCAGCTATCTCGACCCTAGAGCGTTCGTTGGGGTCGAGACAGTCTGCAATATCCTGAAGGTCGATATCGAATTCCTTGCTCATGAACTCAGCTTCGCTGGGATTAGGTGCAACTAGGTCTATCCAAATGGTTTGCTCAAGCTGGCTCTTGTCGACTTCCTTCAAGACGCCGTTATCCGAGGCATAGTATCTGATCATGCTAGTCCCCCGTGATGGCCTCCCGATTGTCGAAGGCGGGATATATGTCTTCTCGGTGGGCCATTATGTCAGTGAACCTCGTGTAGGCATTGTCACCCAAAAGGCGCTCCCCATTTGTTACTGTGGAAGTTCTCGCCGATGGCTTTGCGGCGCGGACGTTCGCGCTCGGCCTCTCGCTGCTTGTCGGATAGGAGCGTATCGTCCTGCCCATGGAACCCACAGATAACGAGCGTGATTATGATGCGGTCGTCAGGAATTCCGAGAACCTCTCTCACTTTCGATGGGTCGTATCCAGCGATAGGATGCGCCACGAACCCCAACTCCGTTGCTCGCAATAACATCTGCCCGATGGCGAGGCCACAGTCGAACAGGTGGTAGTTCCGCCTGTCGCTCAACTGGCAGTCCTCTTCTTCCTTGGATGCGGCGACGATGATCAATGGCGATTTTGTAGCCCACGCGTTTCCCTTCGGAAGTGCCGTCCTGATCCCTCTCAGCGACTCCTCGCTGCTGCAAAACACGAGATTCCATGGTTGGTTGTTGAAACATGATGCCGAAAGCATGACCGCGTCAATGAGCGCGGACACACTCCCACGATCTATAGGTTGAGAATCCAGGGCGCGAAAGGCCCTCCTTCGTCTTATGGCTTCTGCCACTTCCATGACCACACCGTATCGCGTAACGATGAAAGCAATTATAAGTCTTCGGCGAGGCGCGCTTAGCTATGTCACACCTTGACCGATGTCCATCGTACGGAATACCCCGTCTCCTTCCTCAGCGCTGCAATCGCATGTGACATTTGATCCACAGATTCGTGCGTGCCACAGAAGACCACATCGACGCCCCTCGTCAAGGCGCTCATTGCGGACTCGACCGGCGCGTGAATCGCGAAGTACTCAGGGGTGACCTTGGAAAGAAGCGCTGACCCTACGAGGTCGCCAGCCACGAGCAACCCTGGAGATGCAGTATCTATCTTCTGTCGCGCACGTTCGACATCAGCCTTCTTCGATCCGCCATCGAGTTCGGATGGCGTCTCGATGATGACCAGGCTGCCGAGCTTCATGTCGACTATGCCCTCCAGGCGGCCCACAAGGATGTCATCGCCGATCGAGGCGGGTTCCATCGCCACGCCTCTTGAGCTGGACTTCTCGTCGGGATACGCCATCAGCATGCCATCCTCCATGACGAGCCCCACCTTGTCACCCTTTTTGACCTCCTTGCCCGCGATTGCGATGCACGTGTCAACGACCATGATTCGCCTGAGAATCGTATCCACTTCGTCCTTGAGCTTGCTGAAGTGTTCCTGAAGTATCTGCATGCCCTTTCGAGTGGGTCGGAGCCTCCCCTTCTGCTCCTTCACTATCTTCTCTCTGCGCATGCCGGATAAATACTGGCTTACAGCCTGAACGGTTATTCCGAGATCTTCAGAAACGTCGCGCAACTTGACTGTTGGATCCTCCAACACTCTGATCAGGATTAGGAGCTCCGTGTTCTTCTTGAGGTCGCGAAGGGGCTCTGTCATCTCTTTACCGCCCCCTCATGTGCCAAGAGCTGAAGCATATGGTCCACGCTGTCCACCTTCACCGCTCCAGAAGCGATAAGATTACTGAGATAGGCATCGGCCTTGCCACCAACGAAATCAATACCTGATGTGCTGCCGCCGGCCATTATGAATACCTTCTTCCCCGCGTTCAGAGCATACATAGCCGCTTCGAGGTTCTTGAAGTTGCCCGGTCCCACGGGGAAGGGTGTCACCACGACTAATGGCGTCTCGTCAATGCATCTGAGATTCTCTGCGTGCATATCGTCGCTGATTTGAGCGAACGGCACCTCTGCGACTATTCGCACGCGTAGGTCTGTTGCACATTCATGGTCAGAGTCGAGCACGTTGAGAACCCCGACCGAAATCGAGAAGCCGTTCTCGACGAGCGACCTCATGGCAGGCCCACCAGATCCTCCCCCACAGAGGATATGCACTCTCACTCCGTCCTTTCTTGCAGGGGCGCATGTCGAGCGTGGCATCACAAAGACATTGTGCGTGAACGGATCCCTTCTCACTGCGACATCCACGCCGTAAACGCCAAGTATTGTCTCAGAGTTGAGCACGTTTTCAGGTGGCCCTATCGCCTCGAGTCTGCCCTGGTTCAACAGGGCAATCCGGTCACAGTACCTCGCCGCGAGGTTGATATCGTGAAGCACTGCTACTACAGTCAGTGATTTCTCCTTGTTGAGTTTCGTTATCAGGTCCATCATCTCAAGCTGCCCGCTGATGTCCAGATACACTGTCGGCTCGTCCAGAAGGAGGACCTTTGGCTCCTGTGCAAGCGCCCTGGCGATTATCACCCTCTGCCTCTCTCCGCCACTGAGCTCCGAAAACGGGCGGTCCTCGAGGTGCGCACAGCCGGACGCTGACATAGCATCTGAGACCGCTTCCGCGTCTCCCTTTCGCGATGTGGCGAGCCTGCTATGGACGTGGGGTATCCGCCCCATCATCACGATATCCTTCACCGTGAAAGGGAAGTCCGTGGACGAGCTCTGAGGAACGACGGCAAAGGTTCTAGCGACCTCTCGGTCCGTAAAGGTATGCAGTGGCTTCATGTCAACCAGGATCGCATGGGCTCCATCAGGAAGATATCTAGTCAGGCAGCGGAGGAGGGTTGTCTTGCCCGACCCATTCGGTCCCATGAGACCAAGAAACTCGCCGTTCGCCACATCGAAAGATATGTCTCGGAGCACCTTCGAGTCTCCGAACGAGAATGACAGATTCGACACACTCAGTCTCATGACATCATACCTCCGGTGCGATTCTTCCTCAGCAGATAGAGGAAGAACGGCCCACCACACAGTGCGGTTATGATGCCGACGGGCAGCTCTTGAGCGGGTATCAATGTTCTCGATAACGCGTCAGCCCATATCAGGAAGCTCGCGCCAAACAGCGTCGCAGCTGGCACCAGAACACGATGATCAGCTCCGACAAGGATGCGCATCATATGCGGAACTATCAGGCCCACGAAACCTATTATGCCTGTGAAGGCTACCGCCCCTGCGGTGACCAAGGCTGCCGTAGCGAGCATCACCTTCTTCAAGAATTCTGGATCCGCCCCGAGGTTATGTGCCGTCTCCTCGCCCAGAAGCAGCGCGTTAAGCTCGCGGCCATATAGAGAGATCAGAAATGAGCCGAGCGCAACGGGAACGACCAGTATCCAAACGTAGCTCCACTTCGCAACCGCCAATGAACCCAGCAACCATGGAATTAGCTGATGATAGTCTTCCCTCGCGAAGTATATCAAGAAGGAGACGACCGCACCAAGAAACGCTGCTATGGCCACACCCGATAGCAGAAGCGTATCCACGTACACCTTTCCTCTGACTGTGCCCATCTTATAGACAACGAAAACTGTCACCAGGGCGCAGGCGAATGCGAGCATAGGTGCCGTGAAGGCTCCAACAACGACGGTCAGGCCAATCAGGCCTGCAGAGGCTGCACCGACTGCAGCGCCTGACGAAACGCCTATGATGAATGGATCCGCCATGGAATTGCGGAATATTGCCTGCATCGCCGTCCCTGCACAGGCCAAGGACGCCCCAACAAGGCCGGCCAGCAACACACGCGGTATTCTTACATCCCAGAACACGGACGAGTAGTACGCGGGGTGGTCGCTCTTCAAGCCCAGAATAGCATCAAGAGCGTCCGAGAAGGATATCCTCTCCGGATCGCCAGGGCCAATCGGACCCAGCGTACCCACAAGGATGGCCAGGAAGGCCGATACTAGCAGGAGGACGACCAACAGGCCGATGAACATCACCGGGTTCCGCCTGAAAAAGGCGAACCTATCACGACGTTTCGGCATTACTGGCGCGTCTCCAATCCCCAGGTCCAATCGCCCCCGAATCACGCGAAGAGGTCAGGGTGCAGCAATGAAGCGAGTTCCTCCAGACCGTCCACGATTCTCGGACCATATCGGCTGACCAAGTTGTCATCCATCGAGTATATGTCGCCACTGACAACCGCGGTGATTCCAGACCAACCAGACCGGGACGATATCTCCTCGGCGGTGGTTGTGGTCATGTAGCCAATCGTGTAGACTATGATCTCGGGGTCTTGAGCAATAATGAACTCGCTTGAGAGCATGGGATATTCGCTTGTCGTGTTCTCCGCGATGTTCATCCCGCCTGCAAGCGCGATGAGGTCATTTCCGAATGAACCAGGACCGTATGTCCAGTATGGATAGTACTCAAGGTAGACTCTCGGCTTCACAACATCCTCTGCCATCGTCTTTTCCGTTACCGCATCAATCCGCTCCTCGAGGCTGTCTGCAAGGTCGTTTGCCTCCTCAACATGTCCTGTAAGAATCCCGACAAGCCGTATGTCTTTGAGCACATCGTCCAGGGTTCTGGTCGCAAGTACTACAAATGGTATGCCGCGGTCTTCGAGCAATTCGAGTTGCGATATCGGAACGAGGTCGCTAGACACCACGAGGTCCGGCTGAAGGCTGATTATTACCTCGGTGCTCAACGTGTACGAACCCACCTTCGTTATGTTGGATACCTCTGCTGGGTAATCGCTGTAGTCATCTACACCCACGACAAGATCGCCCGCACCTACAGCAAACAGAATCTCAGTGGGGGTTGGAGCCGCCGATACAATGCGCTCAGGAATCTTGTCCAGCTTGATCGTTCTACCGTAGTCATCAACTAGCAGTATTCCCGCCTCATCCTCAGTCAACACTGCGCTCACCATGTAGCCTCCAGTGAAGGCTAACACCGATGATACGGCAACCAACAAGGCAGTCCAAATCACGAATTCTTTCTTCGCCAATGTCTTCTCCAATTCACTTCACCTCACTCTATCTCTTTTTAATCCCCTTCGCAAGCCCCCGACACGCCTGCGCTGTCGAACGTGGCCATCTCTGAGAGTATCTTGCATGCCGCCTCTGCCATTCCGAACGCCAAGACGGCTCCCGTACCCTCGCCCAGCCTCATGTTCAGATCAAGCACTGGTGCCAGTCCAAGATGTTCCAGTACAAATGCATGCCCTGGTTCCACCGACAGGTGGGATGCGATCATGAAATCAACTGACTTCGGGCAAATCTCGGCAGCGATGAGGGCTGCTGAGCTGGAAACGAAGCCGTCCAGAAACACGGGCACTCTCGACGATGCTGCACCAAGAGCCACCCCCGCCAGTCCCCCTATCTCGAAGCCCCCCACCTTGGAGAGTGTATCGATGCCGTCGGAGGACTCTGGCGAATTGAGATTGATGGCCTTCCCGATCACGGCTACCTTCAATCTGAGCTTCGAGTCGTCAATCCCAGTGCCTCTTCCAGTGACTTCCGCCGGGGTCTTCCCTGTCATCACTGAGGTTATCGCGCTTGCAGCAGTCGTGTTGCCTATACCCATGTCTCCGATGGCTATTGCTGTTGCTCCATTCTCAACAGCCTGGGCCACCAGCTCCGCACCGATCTCGAGGCTTTTCCTAGCCTCATCCAAGGACATTGCTGGGCCATGCGTCATGTTCCTCGTCCCCATCGCGATCTTGCGGTTCACGATGGGCTCCGGCCAAGCCTCATCAGAGGCAACGCCCATATCTACGACCTTGACCTCAGCTCCCATGTGACGTGCGAGTACATTGATTGCAGCTCCACCAGAAGCGAAATTAAGCACCATCTGGCGCGTGACATCAGAAGGATAGGCGCTGACGCCTTCAGCTGTCACTCCGTGATCAGCAGCCATCGTGAAAACCGTCTTCGAGCCGACTGACGGGCGGGATCTGCCGTACACGCCGGCCAGTCTGATTGAAAGCGATTCGAGCTTCCCAAGGCTTCCTGGCGGCTTCGTGAGGGTGTCCTGGATGTGTCTGGCGGATTCTGCAGCTTCGACATCAGCTCCTCGAATCTTCGAGATGTAGTCCTCAACCTGCTTCATGCGGCCACCTTAAAGCAAACTTGAAATATTGAAAGTGTATTTTACTCTTTCGCCGCCACGGGGGCAAACAGACTCATGGAAAGCGCGATATCCATCCTTACCAGACATGGAATAGAGCTTGAGGACCTAGTGGAAACAGGCTTCAGACTGTATGTAAGCACGGCGGGGAATGATGATATCGCAGCCGCCAGAAACCGATTGAGGGATTTGCTGTCAAGATATCTCGAGGATTCGAACGTCTGGCTGATGATCGCCGCAGCGTCGTACCTCGATGAGTTGATATCGTCTGGAGGTGACGAGGCGTCGTCGCTGTCGGATGACCCGGCATCCCTGGTCGCAGACGAGCTTATCGGCATGTCGATCGCCGAGTACATCGCGGGGAAAAAGGGTCTGTTCAACTATGTCAGATATGATCGTGAAAAGCCAGGAGTCATTGGTGACCTGCCCCCTTTCATGGATGATGCCGTTGGCGCCCTCGTGGCGGCGTCTATGACACGAGTTTTCGAGTGATTAGCATGACGAGAGCACTGCTCGGACTGCTCACACGCATCAGACTGCCTGGCCTCCAAGTGAACCTGGAAGCTGCGGCCAAGCAACAATATCTGTTCCCATTGGTCGGCCTTCTTGTGGGCCTGATTGCTGCCCTTATCTGCATCTCCCTTGACCTTGCCTTCGGGGATGGAGACCCCCTCATTTTGGGCGGGCTATTATTGGTGGCGCTTTATGCTGTCACTGGCATAATCCATACTGAAGGACTCGCGGACCTCGCTGATGGTGTAATGGCGAGCGGACCTCGCGAGAAGAGACGGGAGGTTATGAAGGACCCGCGCGCGGGTGTCGCCGCGGTGATCGCAGTCGCCGTGTACCTATTGCTATTCTTCGCCCTTGCGGTCGAGATGTGCGCGAGAGCGGGTGAATCTGTAACCATCCTGCCGATCCCATGGCATGTGCCTTTCGCATTGGGGTTTGTCGTATCCGAGGTGAGCGGCAAGTTGGCAATGAACACGTCCATGCTGATTGGGCCAAGCGCCCACCAAGGCATGGGCTCCGTGTTCGTCGAGAATGCTACCGCCCGAAGGTTCGCTGTGGCAGTTGTGCTGGCGGGTGTCGTCGGCCTCATGACTGTCGGACTCGCATCGATCTTACTACTGGTCGGCGTAGCCGGAGGCGCGGCGGTGACCATCGTCGCCCGGAAACACCTCGGCGGCGTCTCTGGGGACGTCTTCGGAGCGGCAAATGAAGTTGGGAGACTCTCCGCTCTGTTGCTTTGGGTGTTGATAATTTGATAGCGATTGTTATGGCTGGCGGCAAGGCAACCAGATTCAATACGCCGGTGGAGAAGGGATTGTTGAAGGTCGGAGGAGTCACGTTGCTCGAGAGATCTCTGAATGCCTTGCGAGCAGGAGAACTCAGCAGGGTCTTCGTCGCCACTTCACCGCACACTCCCCGGACCGCGCTAATGGCAGTTGAAATAGGAGTGGAAGTGATTGAAACCTCTGGGGAAGGATATCATCAAGACATTCTGGAACTGCTCGACGCTCACAGTCCTTTCCTCACTCTAAACGTCGACATTCCCTTCGTTCGAAAGGAGCATGTGACCACGGTTCTAGAGGCGTTCGATGGAAGGAGTCTCGCTGCGATCCTGCCGATTCGATCGGACGACCATTGCACGAAGAGCGAGTTGATAGTTGAGAGTGATGGGGATGGGCAATCGGTGTGGGTTGGGTTGAATGTCGTCACCCCGGACCCTGAAACCCTGACAGTCGAGTTGAACGACCCGTTGTTGGCCGTCAACATCAACGACGAGGCGGACCTAGCCATGGCAGATTCCGTTGCCCGCGAGAAGAGGCTCTGACTGGCTACATCTCAACTGGCGCCGCCCTCCTAATAGGCGAGTTCACACCTTCAAGACCTCTTCGACGCTCTGTTCGAGTATGTCCATCGACTCCTCAAGGATGTCCTGTGGCATGATTATCGATGGATGCATTCGAATCACGTTGTTGTATGTCCCACAGGTAAGTATGAGCAAGCCCTTCTTCAACGCCGCGTTCTTGATCGCGCCCGTCTCCTTCACCGCTGGTTCCTTCGTTTTTGGGTCGCTGACGAGCTCCAATGCCATCATCGCACCCACGCCCCTGACTTCTCCGATCGTCGGGAACCTCTGATGCAACTCCTCCAGTCGTTTCACCATGTAGGAGTTGATCTTGGAAACGTTGCCCATGCTCCTCTCGATGATTTCCATCTGTGCAAGGGCAGCAGAACAAGCGACTGGATTGCCCCCGAAGGTGCCTCCGAGTCCGCCCACCTGAGGTGCGTCCATTATCTCTGGCCTGCCAGTGGTAGCCGAGAGCGGAAAGCCCCCGCCGATGCCCTTTCCGCTCACGAGTATGTCTGGCTCTGTGCCGGGCCAGTGCTCCACGCACCACATCTTACCCGTCCTTCCCGCACCGGTCTGTATCTCATCGTCTATGTAGACGACGCCGTGCTTCTTGCATATCTTGGAGACCTTGGGATAGAACTCCTTTGGAGGAACGATGAAGCCGCCCTCCCCAGCGATTGGCTCGCCTATGAGCGACGACACCTTGCCCTCGAACTGCGGGGACGACCATGTCTCGTCTATCTTGTCCGCACAGGCAACTTCACAGGAAGGGTAGGTCATATTGAACGGACATCGGTAGCAGTATGCGAACTCCACCTTGTAGGTCTCTGGGAGTGGACCGTAGCCGGCTTTGTATGGCATCTCCTTGGCCGTAAGCGCCAGCGCCATCATTGTTCTGCCATGGAAACCGTGATTGAACGAGAAGGCCGCCGCCCTCTTGTTGTAGTGCCTAGATATCTTGACCGAGTTCTCAACTGCCTCCGCGCCCGCGTTGAACAGCACTGATTTTGTCAGGCCTGAACCTGGAGCGACCTTTGCGATCTTCTCCGCCACGCGGAGGTAGCTCTCATACGGAGTCACTTGGAAGCAGGTGTGTATGAACTTCTCCGCCTGGGTCTTGATTGCGGCCTCGACCTCGGCGGGTCTGTGACCGATGTTCGTTACACCGATGCCACTGCCCATGTCGATGAAGACATTACCGTCGATATCCGAAAGTAGCGAGCCCTCGGCCTTTTCGATGTATACTGGCGCGACGATTCCAACGCCCTTCGCGATCAGACGCTCCCTCATCTTCCCCAGCTCTACGGATTTGGGACCCGGGACCTCTGATGTCTTTATTGAAGCATATTTTGCCGACATACGAACCCCTCGAAGCTTCTGCAACTTATTCTGTGTCCTTTCGTGGATGGTTGAATCCATAGATATTTGTTTAGCAACAGACGGAAATAGGAGCTTCGTAGCTCCACAAGCGCGTGGTGAAGGAAGACGAAAGCCCTAACGCGCGGGCGCAATCGTGTCGTCGTTCCGAGAAGCAGGGGCGGAATTGGGTTCGGCAGCACGGGCTTCTGGTCTGAGACGGCCGAAGGTCTTTGCGTCCGCAGATTCTTTGAGCCGCAGCATCAGGAACAGCCCGGCCACAACCAGAGGTGCAAGGCTGCTCTTCACTGCGACCATGAGAAATGCCGTGATTGTCAGCAGGACGCGGTCGTTGAAGCTTCTAAGGCGCATGCTTATGACTAATACGGCGAAAACTATCGCCGCACTGACCATCGAATAGTACTCGCTCTCCATCAGCAGCTCGCTCAATACTGTGCCGCCGACGGAAGTGCCCTCGCGCAGCGCCTCGCTAGCGTGGAAGAAAACTGCGGCGTCGAGCACTATAAAGACACCGAAAGGAAGCATCAGGAGAAGCGCGGCCCCAGCGCCGCACGCTGTCGAGACAGCGGTGTCGCCGAGGCGCCTCCAGTCTCTCGCCTTCAATCCGCGCTGAAGCTCGTAGAGAATCAGCACCACAAGAGGGATTCCTGCGAAGATCTTCGTCATCGTGGCAAGAGCCATGATGAATATGGCCAGAGCTCCTGGGTGCCACTGGATTCGTCTATACACGAACATCGAAAGGACCATCAACAGCAGCGTGAGAGAAGCGTTGTCAAACGAGTAGAACAACATGACGACCCCGGCTATCGGCGCATAGGCAATCCAATCAGCCTTCAGAGTGTCTCTGAGAATCGCGAACGCGATTCCTAACAACATCAGATTCGACAGAACGAACCACAATGGAGAGCCTATCCATCCGAGGAACTCATGGAATCCCACGTAAACGTACAAATCCAATGGAAGATAGTTGTAGGGGCCCATCGTCCACTTCACGTTCGGGGCATACTTATCCTGGAATCGTGGGACGACCCGCTCCTCGTAGGGGTTGATGCCGGCCTCGTAGCTCGTGACTGCTGCCTCAACGGCGTCGTCAATATCGTGTATTCTGTCGAAGTAGTCGAAATTGAGGACGAAGATGACAGCGAAGACAACGAGTCCAAACCAGAAGACTGACGAGACGACGAGTATGTATCGCTTGAACAGCGTCGCCAACCGCCCAAGATAGTGGCCACGTGCTACTACTACCCACATGAGGATGATTGATGTGAGTATTCCAGTGAAGAATAGGTCTATCAATCGGAACACCTGCTCAGTGGCTTACCTCCTCTCCCAGCCTGTCGGATTTCCGAACGTTGCGATTTTTCTGCCCGACAGGGTTACAATCGGCGATGGCTATAATAATGTTCCTCAAACGCTGGTCGACCGTCGATTAGTAGTATCCCGCGACCGCGGGTGTGGAGTCTCTGCTCTTCTTCTCCGCATCCTTGTGCAGCACCTTCAGCTGGGCTTCGAGTCTCTCGGCCTCTTTGCATAGAGGCACGACGTTCAGACTCAGGTGCATTATCATCTGGTCGATGGCTGTGAGTATCAACGCCGCAGCCCTAGCATCAGCCATATCGGGCCTTGCTTCGGCAAGCAACGTAATCACATCCACGCCGCGTCTCCGGCCCTCGTTGAGCAGAACACCGGCCGTGCCTGATATCACTCCCTCTGTGAAAGGCCTGTAATCAGCCGTCTTTAACATTTCCTCGGCACTCTCCGTGCTGGCGATGCCATAAACCGACACCTCGCCCACTTCGGTGTCCCCCTCATCGGCTTCCTCTCCCTCCACGATCAATCCACCCGCGGATATGATGAGGCTGCATTTCTGGTGCTCCGCAAAGTCAATCATCGCCTTGCCGAGGGGCCTCAACAGGTTCGCGGACGGTTGCAGCTCCGTCGAGAAGACGACGACCTGCTGCTCACCTGCTTTGAGGTTCGGTCTCGCGTACACCCTCGCAGGGCCGAGGGGTTCCGAGTCACGGATGAGCGACACTGTCGGGAAGAGGCTCGAGTCCATCACGGCGATGTACTCCATTTTGAGAAGCGCGATGAGGTAGTTCGCGACTATGGAACTGACGAGCCCAACGCTCGGGAAGCCGTCGATGATAACCGCATTCCTGAGATCCATCTTCTTGAGTTCGACAATCTCGATCTCTTCCATCTTGAACGAAGGAAGGTATGAAGAGTATTATCCTTAAAGCGTTCGCATGGCCGGGACGGTCAGAAGGGACAGGCTCGCCCCTGGACAGGGGGTTAAGCCAAGGTTTTATACGAGGGGGACTTATGTGTCATCCGGCCAGATGGGCCGGTGGCTTAGTCCGGATATAGCACTGGCCTTCTATGGTTCATCTGCTGGACCGAAGACAGCCAGTGGTCTCGGGTTCGAAAGGCGCCGCAGCGCCCGAAATTCCCGACCGGCCCGCTGCGCCCCATCAAAAGGCATATAAAAAGGAAGCGATGTACGCCCAAACAGTCGCAAAGGGAGTCTGACACATGAAGAGAAGTTCTCGAGCGTGGAAGAAGCGAGGAAAGCAGCGCTGGAAATGGCGCAAGAAGAAGATGAGAAGACGCAAGAGAGCTCAGAAGCTGCGGAAGAAGTAGGATATTCCTTGCGATGGTGCGCAACCGGGGGTATGGGGTAGTCTGGTATCCTAACGGGCTCCAGTTATGGGAATGATTTCCGTTGGGTTTGCTGACCAGTGATGAGTAACTGGAGCGATGACCCATGTCTGAACGCGTGGAGTCGCTCTCCACGTGGTGGAAACCCGTCGATGGGGGTTCAAATCCCTCTGCCCCCACTCTCAGGCATAGCCAGTATAGTCGTCAGACCGAGAAATCACGGGGTTTTTTGTACCGGGGGATGCTGGCATTGAACCGTCCATTATGCGGAGGATTTCACGGTTCACAGCATCAGTGCTTCTTTGGCAGTAGTACTTCTGTGTGGTCTTGAGGCTGTTGTGTCCGAGAGCGCCCGAGGCGGTCTCCAGGTCGCCGCCGCCGTCAAGCAGCATCTGTCCATAGGTCCTGCGAAGGGCACGAAGCTCGAATCTGACTCCAGAAACTGCCTCGACCTGTGCCTTGACCTTCTGCAGACGGTTGGCGCTGTAGAAACGAGCGGGGTCATCCTTGCGACACAAGAGCGGTTCGGCATCCAGAAGGCCGTGCTCTGAGAGAATGCGTTCTCGCGCGCTCAGGTAGGCAAGCACGACGGGGCATACCTTCAGGTCACAGGACGGATAGTGAGGGAAATCCAGGATGACAACAGTGCCAAATACTTCATCATCGAGCTTGAGAACAAGCGACTGACCCACCGATACTTGATGGTGTCAGAGAAATGCGTAGGTGATTCAATTCCCAGGGAGTTCTCGCAAGGGGAAGGCCCTCTGCATGTCGGGATTGCCGTTGTTCTAAACGATAGGATAGTTGCCAATGATACCTTCGACTTCGATGAGGTCCACTACTTTGCCATCGGTGAGATTCGGCCCATACGATAAGGGGTTTACCCCGGTACGAAATCCTGCTTGATTCTCCCAGGCTTTGGACACACTGGCTCAGCAGAGGTTTAAATCCCTCTGAATGCGTGGGAAAAACCATAGAGACGGAAGGGCATCCGGTGAGAGGTCGAGGGGGATGGCATGAAGTGTCCGAAGTGCGGTGCGGAGAATGCCGATTACTTGTTCTACTGCGGCTCGTGTGCATCAGGATTGCGTGATGATCCTGCGAGGAGTATAGAAGTAAGACAACCGGTGGCAACTGCGCGTGACGGATCTGACTCGGCTGCGGAGCATAAGGCCAAGCTGAAGAAGTCGTTGAGACAAATGGCGCTGACATTTGGAGCGTTTGCCGCTTTTTGGCTTCTTCTTGGGGTCCTGTCAATGACAGATGGGGATTTGGATTACAGCCGCTTGCACTATTTGGTTCTCGCTGGCCTGTTTGCCCTAATTTCTGTCCACAGCTATTGGACCAGCACCGATGATGAAGCACTGTCCTTCTTCCGTCTTGGTGGCTGGACCGGGAATGTTTCCGTCGAAGTGGCTGGCTTGAATCTCAGCGGCCTGGTCGGAGTATTGGTGGGGATAACCGCAGGAGTGATGACTGGCATACTGCTTGGGGATGAACCGGGATTCATCATTTACTCTGCAGTATTCATCTTAGTGATGATTGGGTCGTTGCTCTTGGTCATGTTCTGTTGGCCGCCGAAGGTAGCGCTTGAAGAGGCCGGCATATGCATAGGATACCCAAGCAGAAATCGTGTATTCATCCCTTTCGAGAAGGTCTCATCGGTCGGGCTCAAGAAGAAGGTGCTCAGAGTATCCTTGGGCAAGAGACGTCCGCTCAGCTTTAAGACGCATAGATACCTGCTTCTGGGGAACATCGAAGACATGAGGAAGGAACTTGACAGGGTTGCGCCTTCAGGGGTCCCTTCCCGCGCATTGACCTCCCCCTATCAGAAAGGTGCCGAGGTAGCCGGGCCCGAAGTCGTGTTTGAAGGCACGGGCCTATCCAAGCTAACTCCGGCAGGGATCATGCTCATCATCGCCGGATTCTTCGCATTCATGAATGCTGTCGTCCTATTCGCCATTGACAGCCTCTTGTTCACTCCCGGTAGTAGCCCCCTCGTCTGCTGCGGCGGATTGGAGGTACTGTGCGGGGCGATTGCGATTCTGGGCGGAATACAGACAATACGCAGAGTGAAGTACAAGCTGTCAGTAATCGCGTCCATATTGGCCACAGTGAGTGGCGGAGGCTTGGTCGTATCCCCCGTGCTCGGAATAATCTCCCTTGTGATTATCCATCGATACAGAGAAGACTTCGAGGATTGAGCGAGTTCGAGGGACGATTACAGACCATTGAGAGTGCATCAGGGCAATAGTATACACGAACCGCAGTCAAGAAAACGAACCATAGGGAAGGAAAAGGGTTTGTCCCCGGCACGCTATTCCGCTTGATTTTCTCAGGGTTCGGACATACTGGCTTGGCAGAGGTTCGAATCCCTCTGAATTCGTGAGGAAAAGTCTTAGGGGCGGAAGGGTATCCGAGAAGCGGTCGAGGGAAATGGTTAAACGAATTGCCTACTCAATTGGCGTCCTGTCCTGTCTGATTGTGCAAGTCTTTGGATCTTCTGCAATTCCAGCCGATGCAGAATCCGTCTCAGGATGGGGGGCGCCTGTTTTGATTGAGACTGACGACATTTGGAGTGCACAAGATCCCAGCATTGCCATGGACAATGCTGGCAATGCTATCGTCGTATGGGAGGGAGTTGACAGCATTTGGGCTAATCGATACTACGCTGGAATCGGTTGGGGCACCGCACAGCCGATTAGCCCCGATGATGGAATGGACTGCAATTGGCCAAAGGCTGTTGTTGACGATGCAGGAAATGGCGTCACGATATGGCAGAGGTCTGATGGCATCTGGGCCAATAGATTTGTGGTCGGAATGGGCTGGGGCACTGCATCACTCATAAGGACTGATGACTTGGGAACGTGCTATTGGCCCGCACTCGCGGGGGACAGCGCGGGAAACGCAATAGCCATGTGGATGCAAAACGACAGCATTCGAACAAATCTGTGGGCTATTCAATATACCGCTGATTCGGGCTGGGGCACGGCTACACTCATCGAGAATAGCACGGAAACTGCCTGGGGCCACAGAATTGCCATGGATGATGCAGGAAGCGCAATCGCCGTATGGATGCAGAGCGATGGCGTTCGGAGCAACATCTGGGTCAATAGATATGTCTGGGGGGCCGGATGGGGCACGCCGGAGCTCGTTGAAGACGACTTAGGATATGTCTCCCATCATGAAGTAGCCATTGACTGTGCAGGAAATGCTATCGTTTTATGGAATCAGATGGATGAGGATGTATGGCAGCAGAATATCTGGGCCAGGCGATATGTCACAGGATCAGGTTGGGACACGGCTGAGATAGTAGATAACCCAGACGAATCTAGTGGAGCGACACAGATTGCGTCCGACGGTGCTGGAAACGCCATCGTGGTATGGAGCCATTACCATGACAGTAGCACCATGCAGGTATGGGCCAATCGGTATGTCCTCGGGAGTGGCTGGAGCGAACCGGAACTCATAGTGACTCTCGACTCAGGAGGATTGTACCCCCAGATAGCTGTCGATGATTCTGGGAATGGTTTTGCCGTGTGGATACAATCTGAAGACGATACGAACGAGCTCTGGGCAAGCAGATACGTACTGGGGACTGGTTGGGGTGCAGCTGAACCCATTGACACTAATGATGCAGCTGAATCAGTCTTCTGGGCTCAAGTAGCCGTTGATGGCGCTGGAAATGCTGTTGTCGTATGGGAGCAATATGATAGCGCTCCTCTCGGACGGCACGACATAGCGGCAAACCGGTATGTTGTACCAACGGATACTGTGCCTCCAGTCCTGTCGATTTCGAATCCGATTGAAGGTGCAGTCATTGAATCCTCTGTCGTAACCGTATCAGGTGCGACTGAACCCGGAGCAACACTCGTGATTAATGGAATTGTGGTGAATGTAGAATCGAACGGGTCCTTCTCTGTCGAGATTGCCCTATTCGAGGGCACCAACAACATCGCGGCTAC
Organism: Thermoplasmata archaeon; assembly: GCA_029864565.1. Classification (GTDB taxonomy): domain Archaea; phylum Thermoplasmatota; class Thermoplasmata; order UBA10834; family UBA10834; genus UBA10834. The sequence goes on from JAOTTD010000010.1 coordinate 24,667, forward strand.
TGCAACCGACGATGCAGGCAATCCAACGACAGTCACCTTAACCGTTACCTTCACTAATCCGGTCCATGAACTCGAAGAGGAGCTTAGCTTGGCGGAGGACGATCTGACCGCCTTGCGAGATAATCTGAACAGTACACAAGGCGAACTTGACTCTGTGAACGAAGATCTAGAGAATTATGCCACCAAGACGCTCGCCTTCGGGAGCATCGCAGCCATCTTCGCAGCATTGGCAGCAGTGATGATAGTGATGTTTGTCGTGTTGAGGAAGAAAATCAACGCCATTGAGGGAAAATCGGTCGAAAAGGAGTCGCCACCTGATTGAGAGATAGTCGCAGAAATGAGAAGAAATGAAAGGGTTTGTCCCCGGTGGAAAATCCGATTGATTTTCTCCGGCTTCGGACATACTGGCTCGGCAGAGATTCAAATCCCTCTGGAGCTTCGATACAAGGCAAAACAGACGGAATAAAGGAAGGGGGTTTGGCGAGGGGCAATCAACCTCTCGTGAGAGACCAACGAGTGTCGTCTATCTCTCAATCCGATTCATCAGTCCCGACGCATATCTCATGTGCTTGGAGGAGGCGGTGACACGCCGGATCTGCGGCCCATGACCATCATGAGAACCATGAGGACGATGACTACGATGAGCAGGCCGATGACGGCATACTGTAGAGAGTTGTCGGCCTTCTTGTCCAACGATGTCTGTACGTCGTTCATGGATTCCTGCATCTCGGTCAGGACATCCCGCAGCTCGTCCAGCTGAGCCTGCAAGTCGGTGATGTTGCCGTCAGCGTCGGAGAGTTGAGCCTCGAGAGCATCGAGCGCCGCCTCAAGGCCCGCGATGTCCGTCGCCTGAGCGTCCAGGAGTTCGGTCAAGTTTGTCTTCAGCATCTCCAGTTGTTCCTCGAACGTGTATGCATCTGTCACGGTTACGTCTAATGACTTCTCTGGGAAGTCCGATGGATAGAATCCCACGTCCACAACGAGTGTGTAATCGCCTGCGGGCGTTGCGGCCGGGATATCCAGCACGAACTCCGCGGGTTCAAGGACAGGGACCCAGACCTCCCACACTGAATGCACAGTTCCAGAGTCCGAAATGAGATATGCGTCTGCATAGTAGCCGTCCGGGTGTGCGAATGCTAAATCCAGCGTGACCCCGAGATTCAAGGAACCGCCTTGGGCCACTGGTGTTCCCGAGAGGGTAACTTCCAAATGCGCGACCTCAAGAGATAGAACAGTGCTCATCACATCCGTATCGTTGTTGCCTCCGAAGATGTAGAGCATTCCCTCGGGAGTCGCGACAGCGCCCGCGTGCCTCACACCGACTGGGAGGGCGGGGCCGTCGTGCCAATCGCCATCATACGTGTCATACCAATAGGTTGTGTCATAACCCGGGCCGATGTTGTATCCATCGCCCCCGCCGCCCATCACGAAGATGTTCCCGTCAACGGCAATAGCACACGATTGCGAGGCCACGGGTACTGGCATCTCATCTCCAAGTCCGTACCAAAAGTCTCCATCCACTGAGTAGACGTAGACCGTGGCGCTGCTGTCAGTCCATGAGGAAATGCTGCCTCCCAAGTAGTACAAGCTGCTCCCCTGGTAGAGGCTCACGAGGGCCCCTGAGTTGCGAGCCGAAGGCATCGGGGTTCCCATGGACCATGAGTCCATCAAAGGATCGTAAATCTGCACCGTATCCATGTTGCCGTAGGTTTCATTATTGCCACCTATGACATATATCATGTCGTTGTAACCCAGGGCTGCCCTGCCCTGCCAGACGCCTGTCGGCATACTGGTTCCCAGATGCCACGAATCGGTGTCGGGGTCATATATCTGGACTGCGAATTCTGGGGAGTCTCCACCGAATATGTACAGTTTTCCGTCGGGACCCACAACACCAGCCGCCCCCCGTGTTGGAATTGGCAATGGGGCCAATGAATTCCACGATCCAGCATCCAAGTCGTAAGAACTTGCCTCGTCCGTGGGACTGTAGGGGTCAGTGTTGTTCACTCCTCCCATCACATAGACGACTCCTTCTGCGCCATAGAGGATGACGGCCTGCGCCCGGGGCCCGTCCATAGATGGCTCTTCAACCCACTCTCCCGTCAGAGCTGCGCTGACAGGAGTTGCAGTTAAGCCCAACGATGCAGATGCCAGCAGGAATGCGAATGCTCCCGCCAACACAGCAGTCTCACCAACTCCTATACTTCTCATCTTCTCACCTAGTAATACTCGGCCGCAGTATGGCATCTGCCCCCACGGCTCCGTGTCTTTCGGGAGCATTGGTCTATACCGTTATATAGCATCTACCCCTGCCGAGTAAGGCTCGCTCGGCCCACTCTGCTCAATAGAAGAGGCCGTAGGGGCGGAACGGCGGGCATACAGTAGACAATTCAGTTCGTGATTCTTGAAGCCCCATAAGAACGAAAGGCAACCTGATGCATTTTGGAAAATAGAAGAAAGGGAGAGCGGATCTCCCTGTTTCAACCGGCTCTTGCCCCTCAGTTGTAGTCCACGAGGAAGTCATACCAGCCCAAATCGACTGCGAAATCGACCTCGGCGTATGCTGGAGAATAGAAGGACCAGTCTCCCCTCACTCCCCACCATATCGTTAGACCTCTCGAATCCTCGGCTCCCTGGCCTCCCCAGACAGCCAGAACAGCGCTGTCCACAAGAGCGACCATGTTGGCAGTCGCGGTCCTCAGGTCGGCGTCGCTAATCTTGGAATTCGCCAGCAGTGTGTCGCCGAGGTCTGCCATGTCGACATGCTTGTATGTCGCCCATGCAGAATATGAATCCTTCAGCGCAGTTTTGTAGTATCTCGCGTATGCCCCGAGGTTTGCATGCATCTCCGCGATCCATGTATCGAGTGTCGTTATCGAGCTTCCAATGACCCCGACGTCGATCGCCGACAATCCTACCGTCGTGGCCCAGCTCAGAGGCGCATAATAGGCTTCCCAACCATCGATCATGTCAACAGCGACCTGCGCCGGCGTTCTCGTGGGGTCCTGCGCGACTTGCGTCCACATCAAATCGTACGGGAATCCATTCTCCGGTATGGTCTCCTCCGATGCGACCATCAGGTCCACAAGGCCGGTCTGTGCGACTTCGTAGACGACTTCTACGGCGGCCATGTTGCATGCGTCGAATGACAGGATGTCTATGAAGACGCCAGCTCCTTCGATGGCGGTCTGCAGTTCGTCCATCGTAATCTCATCATCGGAGGTCTGGTCATCGCTGATGTACCTCCAGGCATATCCATGGTCCCACATGGTTATCCCGAGTTTGTCGGACGGATAGAGCGTCGTGACTTCCGTGATGAACCACTGGAACGTGGCGCCGTCTCCGTAGTTCATCTCCTCATAAGTGTCGACCAGAGTGACGACACCGCCAGAAATCTCGTACAGCGAGCTTCCATTCTGGGCGACCCAGTCCATCATCGCGACTATGTTCACATCAGAGTTCGCTGGTATGTTCTCGAGGGCTGGACGGCTGAAGTCATCCCAATACCGTTCAAGGTTGTTGTCCCCGTTGACATAGATTGCCAAAGTCCACGACGTTGGCTCTCCCTCTCCCTTCGCGTGCATAGTCATTGCCAAACTAGGCACGACGAGAAGGGAGGCAATCAAAATGCCTAGGCCCACTTTCGAAATGTGTCCCCTCAATTTTGTTCACCCCTGCGAGAAACACCATTTGTCTTACGTATGCAAAGTTTCCGCACTGAAAATGTTTATGGCCAGTATACTATAAGAACTATGGTTTTCGCCTGTCTGGAAGTGGCCTATCCAATGCCGTTTATCATCTCGAAAGCCCATGTTCAATTTGGGATACGAAATCCGAATGTATTGCCAATCAGGACCCCCTTCCGTCGTCCAGATAGCAACGATGCGCCGTCCTCGCGAATCGTAACTGGATGTCGAATAGTGGCTTTCGTTCGTCGTATTCTTGATCAACTACGGTATTGGCTGGGGCCACTTCACCATAACATTCTGGAGGGAATGGAAAGGGGTTTGTCCCCGGTACGAAATCCCGCTTGATTTTCTCGGGCTTCGGACATACTGGCTCGGCAGAGGTTCAAATCCCTCTGCCTCCACACCTACGCATAGCTAGTGTAGTCGTCCGTCCGAGAAATTAATGCATCTATTGTACTGACGGGTTTGGACCTGAAGGGGCTTCCGAGCCTGCCAAGCCATACGACCTTGGGAGAATGCGGGCTCTGGCCTGATGTGGTCGTAACATCGTTCTGTGGTATTGCTCGAAGAGTGTCTAGCACCTTGGAGATCGGCTCAATCGGCGCTCCTGCATCCTTGCACGCAATAGCCTACCTCGCCATTCCAAAACACAAACGGGGTATTGCATCATGGTAGGCAACGTTGGCTTTCTGGAGGACTTTCCTCAGATTATGAAGTGCAGCGACGAGATTGGACGGACAGAAAACGAGTTAAGGAGTTTCTATAGTTTGTCTACCAACAGGTTCACTTTCCGTTGACTCCGCGTCCATGCTCCTTTGACAACAGCTCAAGCGTCAGCGTCGAGAGCTGGAAGTCATTGAAGTACTCGACTTCAGCGAGTATCACACCGCTCTCAGCCTTGGTGTCACCAGGTGCGCCTGCGGTTATATCAACACCCAAAGGCGTTATCGGGTTCCCGTCAGGGTCCTCTGATGGGACTTCGCCGATCCAGAAGCTCAGCCTGTAGTCCCCAGACGACAAGGTCCTCGTGTCCCAGTTGAACCCGTACAAGAGTCGCCCCTCGGAGTTGATCTCCGCCTTGTACGCGTCCCTGCTCTCCGGACCCTCAATCCACAGGTCCTCGCCGATTGATCTCGGGTCGTAGATTACGTCCCACGTCCCGTCTGCGTCCTGCTTCTCGATCATGAAGTGCGCCGCAAGGGTATACACGTAAGCGCCCGTCGCTGGCTCGGTCAGGATAACCTCGACCCTCACCTTCGAGCCTGCACTCCACTGGTGGTAAACTATGTCGTCCGACCAGTCAATCATCACGTCATTCGCGGCTCTGACGAAGAGCGTTCCGCTGTCCCGTATTTCGCCATCAGCGACTACCGAGCCGTCGACGAAGTACCCCTCTGGGCACACCACGTTGAACAAGAGCGGATTTTCCGCCGCTGCCTGTCCCGAGCACATGACCAACATGGCCAGCGCCGCGGCTCCTGCAAAGAATGCCTTTCCTTTCATGTCCTCCCCTCGTAATTGTCAGCGAATGAGGTCCCCATCAGCAGAGGAACCGCGTCTTGAGACACCCACTCTGCCATCGGGTAGCATGGATAGGATGGATATATTGGTATTGGTACAGACTTCAATATGACGGCGTGGCGAAAATCATACTGACTCGACGTATCTCCACTGGAAGGAGACCACACATCGAGGTATGAAGGATTGAGATAGGATGCGTGGTGGACGCGGGCCTCAAAATGCACTTCTCAAGAGATGGCCTTGTTCTGAGAAAGATCCTTCTGACAACACATGTCGCCAACAGGACAACAAGAGCTCTCTGCGAGAGAGTTGGATTTACTGAGTGCGAAAGGGTCAATAGCATGTACGAGGACGGAATCACAGCCCTGATATACGGCATTGATACGAGGCTGAATTAGCCGTGACCAACGCTTGATGGGGCATTTTCAAAGGCGGCCTTTGTCAGTTTCATGGTCTGCAATCCCACAGAGTCCACCAGTGAGAAGAGGCCATAGAGGCGGAGAAATGAAAGGCGTTTGCCCCCTGTACGAAAATCCGATTGATTCTCTTCGACTTCCGATATACTGGCTATGAGAGATTTCAAATCCTCTGTTCCCAGTCAAACGTCAAGCATGGCCGCAAGAAAGGCGCATTTTAATGCCGTCATTCTAGCGTGGTCCGACCTATCCTACCGAGATCAAGATAATGCCCAGAATTACAATACTGAGAATCATCCAGTCCAGCCGCGACAGCCTCTCGCTCAGGAGTACGCGCGCTCCAAGTATGGTCACGATCGGGTACGCAGAAATGAGGGGGAAAACCAGCGACGCTGCGCCCTGTGATACCGCGGAGGTCTCTGCGAAGTATCCGAGCTGCCAGAGCTCTGCCACGACTATAGCACCTATGACTGGCACCGTCCACTTGGGGAAGAAGACGCTCCACGAGGCACGCTTGTGACGAAGGTAGACGAAGCCTATCGGTGGCAGCACAAAGACATACAGACCAAGGTAGCCGATTAGCGGAAGGCCTTCGAGCGCCATCTTGATGAATATCGCGCCGACGCCCCATAGGAAGAACGTTGCCAAGCTGAGCAATAGGGAAGACCGACTGAAGCCGGTCACGTTCCCTGCCGAGCGGCCGTGGGAGAACGAGAGGGCGACCATGCTCGCTATGATCATTGATATGCCCAGGCAGCTCAGCAGGCCGAGTCTCTCCCCAAGGAACGTTATCGCGAGGAGCGCCGTCAGGGCTGGGTACGCTGCGGTTATGCTGCCGACCATGCTCACGACGCCACTCTCGAGCGCCTCAAGGAAGATGTAGAATCCCCCTCTTGCTGTCGACGCGCCGATGAGGCCGTACAGGACGTATTCGAGATGGTCGAGGTACTCTCCCCAAAGGAGGACGGCTCCGATGAATATGAAGATGTACAATGGCAAAGAGACGACCAAGTTGATGGCAACCATCGATGTGGCGTTGAGGGCTCTGACGGTGGCCTTCGCTATGACTTGGTCCAGGCCGTATATCAAGAGCGCGCACAGGGCGAGCGAGACTGCAGCTTCTATCATTGAACTCCTGCCGGGTGCCCCCGCCATCCGCTATCAGTATTAGATAGTTGTCCAAGGGCGACTGCATCACTGCCGTTTTATCACAGCAGGCGTGAGGGTGCGGCGATTGAAGCAGTCGAGTTGCGTCATTCGATGTCAACCCTTCGCTGGAGAAACGAGCTATGGCTTACCATGAAATGCTGCCCGTTACTGATTCATCGATGATGGGGCATCCTCGGTTGTTGATCGTGCGCCACATTTCGTGATTCGTGCCACGCAGAGTTCGGATCCGATGAGGCCTAAAAGAAACAGGCGTAGCACCTCACGAGAGGGAACGACTATGACGGCGTGCGCCCATGTTCGAAAGACGAAAGTCACAAATTGAATGTACGCCATGCACGGCCCACGGTGCTACCATGAAGGTCGTTCAATTGGGTTGTGGGATAACTGGCCTCGTATGCGCGGAGGAACTCGCAGGAAACGCCAAGGTGACCGATCTCGTGCTCGCGGACTCCAGAACTGAGGGTGCTGAGGCGCTATCCCGGAGGTTGGGCAGCGACAAGATCGATGTTGTGAAGACTGATGCAACTGACAAGAAGGCAATCGCGGAAGCCCTTGCCGACTCGGATGTGGTCGTCTGCTCCCTTCCTTGGGACCTGAACGGTAGGGTCCTGGAGACAGCCGTCGATAAAGGGGTGAATTACGTCGATTTCTGCATATCAAAAGAGGCTTTCGACGACTTCGACAAGGTCGACAGGATGTGCAAGAACGCCGGCATTACTGCGATAACCGCCGTCGGACTCGAGCCGGGAATCTCTGACACCCTCGCCCGATATGCCGCGAACAAGCTGGACAGTGTAGAGGAAGCGCATGTCATCGACGGGGACAATGGTGTCGTGGAAGGTGGCGGATTCGTGTTGACGTGGTCCCCCATCGATTGGATTGACGAACTCTGCGTGCCCGCGGCGGTATTCAGAGATGGCAAGATAGAGTATATACCACCGCTTCGCGAGAAAGAAACTTACGAGTTCCCACAACCCATAGGCACCCTGCCTGTCTACAAGACCCTGCACGACGAGACATTCCTGATGCCCAAACACATCAAGGGGATCCGTAACGCGGATTTCCGGATAGGTGTCGACGACGAATTCGCGATGGTGGCCCGAATGTTGAAGAAACTCGGGCTCCACCGCAAAGAGCCCGTGGATGTGAAGGGTGTCAAGGTAAGTCCGTTGGACGTTGTTGTTGCCCTTATGCCGAGGCCAGTTGATCTGGCCGGCAAGATCAAGGGACACGGCGGAACGGTCGTCGAGATCACCGGCAAGAAGGACGGAAAGCGGACCATGATAAAGATGTGGGCGTTCGCGTCGCACGAGAAGTCGTACGACCGATACGGCACAAACGCCACCGGGTATCTTGTCGGCATAGGTGGTGCGGTTCCCACGGAGATGCTCATAGAGGGAATGGTCAAGGAGAAGGGACTGCTCGTGCCCGAGCAGCTTCCGGCCGAGGAGTTCGTGCGGAGACTGAAAGAGAAGGGGCTCGCAGTAAACGAGAAGATCACGGCTTTCTAGTCTGACATAGGAGGCTGCGTCTGCTGCTCAGCAGATGAGCGGAGTCCCTCTCTAACACCCAGATAGATCAGCAAGGTGACCAGGGCGCCAACGATGCCTCCGACGATACCAAGAGCCAAGATTAGCGCTCCAATGGTATCGGTCATCCATTCCACCGTCCATTGCAGAGAGGATGGCAGGACGTCGGCGACATGGCCAAAATCGAAGGGAAATCTCACGAGAAGAACTGCATGCGCTATTGCGAACAAAACGAAACTAGCCATATCCAGAGGCCTCAGCATGTTGCGCCTACGGATGATTACTCTGAGAACCGCAAGGGCCACTGCGAGGAATCCGGCCGAGTACATGAGAGTCATTTCTAAGATCCCGAATTCGTCGGTATAGAATCCGGTTTCCTCCAGTTTGTGAGCGACGAAGAACCACAGCAAGGCGGACAAAAACACGGCGGCGACGGCCTCGCCGATTATGTTAGCTCCGACGATCTTGTCCTTCCGAGCCTCCGCCTTCCCCCACTTCTCCATCCATCTCAAGAGGGCGGGAACCGAATCACTCGATGGCACATTCTCCATGTGACTAATCGAATTGTGTCCAAGCGACTTAACACTGCCGAAGTATGGTCGCATGGCAAGGCGACTGGTGGCCTTGTCAAAGTCGTTTTGGGGCGAAAAGATTATTCTGCTAAGCCCGCTTCTCCGCAACATGCACAAGATAGTCACTGTCGATATGGAGAAGGATATCCTCTCAGCTAACAGAGACTTGGCCGAACAGAACAAGGCTCTGTTGGAGGAGCATGGCATACGATCCTTCGACTTCCTGGGAGCCATAGGCTCAGGCAAGACTCTGATAATCGAGAAGCTCGTCGAGCGTTTGAAGGCCAAAGGTATGAGATGTGCAGCCATCGCTGGGGACGTGTCGGGCGACGACGATTACAGGCGCTTCGTTTCACACAAGATTCCAGCGGTCAATGTCAGCACAGGTAAGGAATGCCACCTAGATGCACATCTCATAGACCACGCACTTGAAGAGCTTCCTCTCCATGAGTTGGACTATCTGTTCATAGAGAATGTCGGCAACCTCGTTTGTCCGGTTGACTTCCCGCTCGGCTCCCATACAAGGGTCGTAGTGATAAGCGTGACGGAGGGAGACGACATGGTCAGGAAACACCCCGCTATATTCGCATTCTCCGATGTCATCGTAATAAACAAGATCGACCTTGCGGAGGCGATGCAGGTTGACCCAGGCATACTCGACAGAGATGCAATGAGCGCCAATCCGGGAGCGAAGATCGTGATGATGGACGCCAGACACGAGAAGGGGGTCGACGAGCTCATATTGGCGCTCGGACTCTAGAGGGCGCGAGATGAAAATCACAGTATATGGCATTGTCCAGGGTGTTGGATTTCGGCCGACCGTATACAGGGTAGCTAAGGCCATGGGGCTAAAGGGTTACGTCCTCAACAACGGGTCCAATGTGGAGATTTTCGTGGACCGGGATGCGGACGAATTCCTTTCGAAGCTGAGGGACGCGCTGCCAGCTCTGGCTCGCATAGACCGGGCGGATGTGGAAGATTGTGACGGCGATTACCGTGACTTCACAATCGTCCCGAGTCGGGAGGGGCGCAGGATTTCACTCATACCCACCGACACAGCCCTGTGTCGAAGCTGCGCGCGTGATTTCAGAGAAGTAGCGGACAAGAGGCATCAGTACCCGTTCACAAACTGCACAGAATGCGGCGCCCGTTTCACCATCATAACCGACGTGCCTTTCGATCGCGATAGGACGAGTATGTCGGAGTTCGAAATGTGCGAATCGTGTCTGGCTGAATACGGGCTTCCGGAGGATCGAAGATTCCACGCACAGACCATCTCATGCCCTGAATGCGGGCCGAAGTATGCGCTGTGGGATGTTGAAGGACGGACCGTCCCAGGAGATCCTTTCCTGCAATTTGCAGAGAGGATAGATGGCGGACAGGTTGGCATCCTGAAAGGATGGGGTGGGATGCACATCGTGTGCGCGCTCACCAACTCATCGAGGCTACGAGATATCTACCGCAGAGGAGACAAGCCCTACGCGATAATGACGAGAGACCTACAGGCCGCCAGACGGTACGCGGTGATAAGTGACGAGGAGGAGTCGATGCTCGTTTCGCCCCAGAGACCTATCGTGCTCCTTCGGAAGGCCGAGGAGGAGCGGGCCGCATTGGAGGGCGTCGCACCCAGCTTGGGAAACGTCGGCATTATGTTGCCGTACTCAGCTGCGCACCTGCTTCTCTTTACGCATCTGAAAGCGGACGCTGTGATAATGACCTCAGCGAACCCCCCCGGAGAGCCAATGGTCATAGAGAATCCCAAGGCGTTCGACCTCGGGTTGGACTGTTATCTGATGCACAACCGAAGAATCATCCACAGATGCGACGACAGCGTGGTCAAGTTGCGGGGAAACGCATTCGCCTTCATCCGGAAATCCCGCGGATTCGTCCCACTTCCGCTCAAGACCGACCACGCCAACACTGTCATCGGGGTGGGCGCACAGTGGGACGTAACGGGTTCGGTCACAAGGAATGGTGAGATATTCCTTACACAATACATAGGAGAGTCGCAGCAGCATCCGACGCTCCGCTATCTGGGAGATGCGATCCATCATCTGTCAAGACTCCTGGGCGTTGACGACGTCGACGCCATCGCCTTGGACAAGCATCCGAAGTACTCGACCAGGATCATGGCGAAACGATTGGCCAAGGAATACGAGTGCGAGATGATAGAAGTGCAGCATTACCACGCGCACGCGGCATCGCTAATGGTGGACCGTGGGATCCGCGAACCGATGGTCTGCCTCACCTGGGATGGCACAGGCTACGGTGACGATGGCACGTCCTGGGGCGGAGAGACTCTGCACGCGGGATTCTCGAAATACGACAGGCTCTGCACGCTTCAAGGTATACCCCTTCTCGGTGGAGACCGCGCTGTGTTGGACCCGAAGCGGGTGGTGACCGCGCTGCAGCTCATGATCGGGACGGAGACTACACTGGTCGGCGCGGATGAGGCGAACGTCTACTCGAAGATGTTGTCAAAGAGCGTGGAGGCTTCCAGCATGGGTCGCGTACTCGACGCGGTTTCCTGCATACTCGACGTTTGCTGCAAGCGAAGCTATGAGGGGGAGCCTGCGATCAAGCTTGAGAGGTGGTTGGAGAATGGTAAGGTCGGCCAGGATTTCGGGGTGGAGTTCGAAATGCAGGATGGGGTTGAGCGAGCGATGACTGTACCGATGTTTGGGAGACTGCTCGATTCGAAGCATGATTCGGATTCAATGAGAGCGGATCTGGCCGCCTCGTTCGTCGGCTCTCTCGTGACTGCTCTGACTGAGAAGGCGTGTGACTTCGCGGACAAGAAGGGAATCCAAATGGTTGGCCTGACGGGAGGGGTCTCGTACAGCAATCCTATCGCCGATTGGGTCGAGAAGACCGTGGAGAGAAACGGACTCACATTCGTCGCTCACGAACGCGTACCCAACGGGGATGGAGGGATCTCCGTCGGTCAGAATGCGATAGCTGGCAGCCTGCTCGGCTAAAACTATATGAACGGACCGCTCATACCGACGACCCAATGTGCCTAGCCGTCCCAGCAGAGATAAAATCCATCGACGGAACGACAGCCAAGGTTGACTTCGGCGGGGTCATGAGACAGGTGAACTTATCGCTAGTGAACGCGAAGGTCGGAGATTTCGTGATCGTGCACGCAGGGTACGCGATCGAGGTCCTCGACAAGGAGGAGGCTGAGAAGACCCTCCAGCTCTTCCGCGAATTGCTCGCGCAGGACGATATCGAGGCATAGGACATGCACGAGTTCTCGGTCATGAGCCAGATAGTGAGCAGCGTTATCGAGGAGGCGAGGAGCAGAAACGCCTCAAAGGTCGAGAGAGTCACTCTCGAACTTGGAGAGTTCATGATGCTGGGGCACGCCCAGCTCAAGTTCGCCTTCGAGGTGTTATCAAAGGACTCTTTGCTCGATGGAGCTATGCTCGACCTCAGGACTGTCAAAGGAGAGATAGAGTGCGGATGCGGGTTCAAAGGGGAGGCGTCTCCGAGGGAGGATTCGCTCCACCAGCTGACATCCGCGTTCGAGTGCCCTAAGTGCGGAGAACTGGCGAAGGTCACGGGAGGGCGAGATTGCATAATAAGAGACATCAGCATGGTGGTGCCCGATGTTTAGGCTCAGAGACAGAGAGATGTCCCGTCAGATAATGGGCGAACTTGAGAAGATGCGACTCGACATCACATTGATGCACGTCTGTGGGACGCATCAGGACACGCTCATCAGATTTGGACTTGACTCCGAGTTTCAGAGGATCGGGGTCGACATCCGTCAAGGACCGGGTTGTCCAGTCTGCGTGACCCCTCCTCAGGAGATAGAGATGACGATGGCACTGGCGAAGGCGGGGATCACGATCGCTGCCTTCGGAGACCTGATGAAGGTCCCGGGCGAGAGCCAATCATTGAATGAAATCAAAGCGGAAGGGGGCGATATCAGAATCGTCTTCGGAGTGGACGATGCTGTGGACCTAGCAAGGCATTCGCAGAAGGAAGTCGTCTTCGTTGGCATCGGCTTCGAAACCACCGCACCGACGACGGCCTCGGCGCTTCTGTCGAATCCGCCTGAGAACTTCTCAGTCCTCAGTTGCCACAGAACTGTCCCTCCAGCGCTAAAGGCGATAGCCTCGATGGGGGAGATCAAGCTCCACGGCATGATTCAACCGGGCCATGTCAGCACGGTAATAGGTACCGCGCCGTACGAATTCCTCTCCAGAGAACACCGCATACCTCAGGTAGTGGCCGGCTTCGAGCCGCTCGACCTGATGATGGCAGTCTATCTCCTTGCGAAACAACAGTCCGAAGGCAGGGCAGAAGTCCAGAACGAGTACTCCCGAGTCGTCCGACCGGATGGCAACCCGAGCGCGCTCAGGGCCATGCGGGACGCATTCTCACCAACGGACTCGGTCTGGCGAGGGTTTCCTGTCATACCGAGCAGCGGCCTATCTGTGAGAAAGGAGTTGGAGAAGCACGACGCTGCCAAACGGTTCGTCGACATAGTAGCCCCTATACAAGATAAGGAATACGAAGAGCCCGAGGGGTGCAGGTGCGGCGAGATGCTGAGAGGAATTATCACGAGTGATGAATGCCCTCTATTTGGGACGAAGTGCACGCCCCAGAACCCGATTGGGCCGTGCATGGTCTCGCGCGAGGGCAGTTGCCACATCTCGCACCGATATCGCCGCGCGAAGAAAGGGAGTGTCTGAAACTCACGAGCGATTGCACTTCACAATCGTTAACCGAAAAGAGGGGGCAAGGAACCCTGGACAGGACTGCCAGTAGTCCACCGTGAACTCCACCAGGAGGTGAATCATTCCTTCTCGTACTCCGTAGGCGACGGAAAGACGGTATCGAGAATCCCATAATATACGAATTTCGAATTTAGTGGAGGATATCCGCACAACAAACTAAGCGTCATAAAGGGTCAACTTAACGATTATCGCTGAAGGCGTTGCGTTTTTCGAAACATGGACAACGAAACCTATATTAAGCACCCCTTTATTACACCCACTCGTCAGGATTGCCAGAGCCGAGTGGATGCGCCAGACTGATGGACTTGGCGACCTTTGCGGGGTCACTCGGGCTGGATGCAATCACACCGGCCTTAGCAGGGAGTGATAATGTGAATTCATCTGAGTTACTCGGAGGGAACGAGGTCAAGAGAACGCCGACAGAGGCGAACGGCAACTCTTCGGGTCCGAGGATAGGAGTCTTCATCTGTCATTGCGGTAGCAACATCGCCGGAACCGTGGATACATCCAAGGTCCGAGAGGCTGCCGAGAAACTGCCTGGCGTTGTCGCCGCCAAAGAGAACAAGTACACTTGTTCAGACCTGGGCCAGGATGAGATCATTGCTGCAATCAAAGAGAACAAAGTGGAGAGGGTGGTCGTTGCCGCGTGCTCTCCAAGGATGCACGAACCGACTTTCAGGAGCTGCATCCAGGAGGCTGGCCTCAACCCATACCTATTGCAGATGGTCAACCTAAGAGAGCAGTGTTCATGGGTGCACTCGCGGGAAAAGGATAAGGCCACGGAGAAGGCCATCGACCTCGTCAGAATGGGTGTTGCGAAGGCTGCCAAACTCGTGCCGCTTGAAGCCAGAGAGGTGCCTGTCGAACAATCCTCGCTAGTGATTGGCGGGGGAGTGGCCGGAATCCAGGCTGCGCTCGACCTGGCCCAGATGGGGTTCAAGGTGTATCTCGTCGAGTCCGAACCAAGCATCGGTGGTCGCATGGCCCAACTGGACAAGACTTTCCCGACGGGAGACTGCGCCATATGCATATTGGCTCCAAAAATGGTGGAGCTGGCTAGGCACCCCAACATCACGCTTCTATCGTACTCCGAGGTGGAGGAGGTCACTGGATTTATAGGCAGTTATGAAGTGAAGGTCAGGAGAAAAGCTCGCTATGTCGTGGAAAAAAAGTGCGTTGGATGTGGAGTATGTGCTGACTCGTGTCCAGTCAAGGTTGACAATGAATTCGACATGGGCTTCGGGAAGAGGAAGGCGATCTATGTGCCCTTCCCGCAGGCTGTGCCTCTCAAGTACACAATCGACAAAGACAACTGCATTCACTTTAAGACGGGCAAATGCAAGGCTTGCGTCAAGGCATGCGCAAACGAGGCGATAGACCACGAGATGGAGGACGAAATTGTCGAATTGAAAGTCGGCACAATCATCTGCGCCACGGGGTTCGACACCTATGTCCCGATGAAGCGGGGAGTCTACAAGTATTGGGAGTACCAGAACGTCATCACCGGCCTAGAGCTCGAACGACTGTTGAACGCCTCCGGCCCCACTGGCGGACACCTCATAAGGCCGTCCGACGAGAAGACGCCGAAACGAGTCGCATTTATACAGTGTGTTGGCTCGAGAAACAAGAAGATAGGGGTCAACTACTGCTCGCGCGTTTGTTGTATGTACTCGATGAAGAACGCGCAGATAATCAAGGAGCACGAGCCCGACACCGAGATCGCCGTCTATTACAACGATATCCGGGCGTTTGGGAAGGGTTTCGAAGAGCTGTATCACCGTGTCAGAGAAGAGTACGGAATTGAGTTCATAAGGGGTCGTCCAGCGAAACTGAGCGAGGACCCAGAGACTAACTCCATAACGATAAGAGCGGAGGAGACCTTGCTCAACAAGATCACCGAAAGGCAGTTCGACCTGATTGTACTGGCAACAGGACTCCAGCCATCCGAAGGGGGCAAAAGAATCGGCAAGATACTGTCCCTGTCCCTCAGCCCTGACGGATTCTTCATGGAGGCGCATCCGAAACTCAGACCGGTTGACACCGCCATCGATGGCATATACCTCGCCGGATGCGCGCAGGGTCCCAAGGACATCCCCGACTCGGTGGCCCAGGCGAAGGCTGCGGCGGCGTCCGCAGCATCCATCATGGCCGGCAAGAACGTCAAGATTGAACCCTTAACCGCGCTGATTGACGAGAGCCTCTGCGTCGGATGCGGACTTTGCGAGGAGATGTGCCCGTACGGCGCACCAGAGGTCTTCGAGAGCGATAAAGGGACGAAGGCGAAGATCGTGGAAGCGCTCTGCCACGGATGCGGAACATGTGCTGCTGCATGCCCGCAAAAGGCCATAACGGCGAACCAGTTCACCGACGAACAGATCGCATCCGAGATAGTCTCGGCTCTTGGAGGCATCGGGGTGACTGCCGAGAAGGCGAAGAAAGCCGCGAAGAAGGCGGAGGAGGCGTGAATATGAGAGAAGCGGAGAAGACCTTCATCAGCGGTCTGCGTGAGAAGCTGGTCGAAGACAAGATCATCGACGAGTCGCAGCTGGACCCGGATTTCGCCAAGGAGATCGTGAAGTATGGTGGCAAGGATGTGATGACTTGTCTCCAATGCGGCAACTGCACCGGCGTCTGTCCGATAAGCCTCAAAATCGATTACAAGACCAGGAGCATAATCAAGTTCTGTCAGTTCGGATTGAAGAAGTTCACACTCGAGACCAGGTGGGTCTGCGCTACGTGTTACAGATGCTACGAGCACTGCCCGGCGGACATCAACCCGGCCGAGGTGATGATAGCGCTCAGACACATAGCGATCAGAGAGGGTGTGATACCACCATTTATCAAGATGGCCGCGACGAATCTTGTCAAGTACGGCCAGAGCGTCAAGCCCGATCCTGAAATCGAGCGAGTCAGGAAGGAGCTCGAGCTTGGAGACGTGCCGTCGCGTGATCAGGAGTACGCAAAGGTCGTGCGTGAGATCAACTTGCTCGTTCGTTCGACAGGCTACGACAGGCTCATCGGCATAGAGAGTGAGGTGAAGAGTTGACCCAGTACGCCTATTTCTTCGGATGCATCATACCCAACCGGTATCCTGGCATAGAGTACGCTGTAAGATGGGTCTGCGGAAGCGAGGGGTTCGACCTGGATGTCGCAGACATCAAGGAGTTCTCCTGTTGTCCGGTACCAGGCATCTTCTACTCTTCCGACAAGAACACCTGGTTGCTGCTGGCAGCTCGAAACCTTACGCTCGCCCAGAATGAAAGGAGGGAGATTCTCACCGTCTGCAACGGCTGTCTCACCTCACTGCTCAAGGCTACCGAGTACCTCACCGACCCGAAGAGCCTTGGCAAGGTTAACCGAGTGCTATCCCAGATAGGCAGGAAGTACACTGGCATTCCCAGGAAGACTGAGGGACGGCGACGCATAATGGAGCCTGTCAAGGTGCGGCACTTCGTCGATGTGATGATCAACGATGTCGGTCTGGAGAGCATTGCCGAGCGCACGAAGAAGCCACTCAAGAACATCAGAGCTGCTGTACATTACGGCTGCCACTACCTGAGACCGACCGAGAATCAGACGATCGATGATCCCAACGACCCTGTCAACATAGACAAGATCATCGAGACATGCGGTGCAACAAGCGTCGAGTACGAAGATAAACTTGACTGCTGCGGAGCTGGCGGCGGTGTAAGATCCCACGTTGTGGAACTTGCCAACTCGCTCACCGAGGACAAGTGCAGGAACATCGCCGAGGTGGGCGCGGACTGCATAGTCACGGGATGCCCGTTCTGCCTCCTTCAGTTCGACAACGCGCAGAAGTCCTTCACGAAGGAGGGGATACCGGCGATGCACGTATCACAGTTTCAGGCCTTGGCCATGGGAATCGACCCGATTTCGCTCGGCTTCGACACCCACCACGTTTCCGCACACTCGTTTCTCAGGAAGCTCAGGGGGACCTAGCAATGGAGAAAGGTGTGGATCTCGAGGAGCGGCGGCCGATCTACGAGCCGAAGATAGTGGCATTCTGCTGCAATTGGTGCTCATATGCGGGCGCGGATCTCGCTGGAACTACGAGGCTGCAATATCCCACGAATGTCAGGATCGTCAGAGTGATGTGCTCTGGGAGGGTCGACCCGGCTTTCGTTCTCAAGGCCTTCTCGCTCGGAGCGGATGGCGTGCTTGTCGCTGGATGCCATCCCTCGGACTGTCATTACATCAACGGGAACGAGAAGGCTGCGATGAGAGGGACATTCCTCTCGGAGTTCCTTGAGGACGCGGGATTGGAGCCGCAACGCTTCAAAGTGGAATGGATCGCAGGTTCGGAGGGGCAGAAGTTCGCGAACATCGTGAAGCAAATGGTTGCCGAACTAGAAGCGCTCGGACCGATTGCCGAGGGGTGTGCGTAGTGATGGGAGAGAAGGAAGTCGTCGGCGCGGCCATGGTCGTGGGCGGAGGACCAGCGGGGATGCAGGCCGCATTAGATCTCGCAGAATCTGGATACAGAGTCTACCTATTGGAGACGACACCGAGCATTGGCGGCACGATGGCCCA
The DNA here is from genome assembly GCA_029864565.1 of Thermoplasmata archaeon. Classification (GTDB taxonomy): domain Archaea; phylum Thermoplasmatota; class Thermoplasmata; order UBA10834; family UBA10834; genus UBA10834. The sequence goes on from JAOTTD010000010.1 coordinate 42,863, forward strand.
ACTGGACAAGACGTTTCCCACGAACGATTGTTCGATGTGCATACTGTCTCCGAAGCTGGTCGCCACGGGAAGACACGAAAGCATCACCCTCCTCACGAATGCCGAGCTGAAGAAGGTAGAGGGAGAAGCCGGCAGGTTCAAGATAACGGTCACAAGGCATCAGCGCTTCATAATCGAGGAGAAGTGTACTGGCTGTGGAGTATGCGCTGAACACTGCCCTATAGAAGGCGCCAACTCATTCGATAGAGATCTCGCCCCGGCCAAGGCAGTGTATGTCCCGTTCCCTCAGGCGGTACCACTGATCTATACCATCGACAAGGGCTTGTGCATCGGCTGCGGCATATGCGAGAAGTTCTGTGAAGCGGACGCAATCGAATACGGCATGGACTCCGAAATCGATGAGACGATTGAGGTAGGGGCGATAGTCCTTGCTCCAGGCTATGAGGTGTTTGACTCCTCGAAGAGGATCGCGTACGGCCATGGGGTCTATCCGAACGTGGTCAGCAACATCGAATTTGAGAGGATGCTCAGCGCTTCCGGCCCGACCGAGGGGCACGTGATCAGACCCTCGGACGGCGATGTGCCGAAGAGCATAGCATTCATACAGTGCGTGGGATCCAGGGACGCTCAAACCGTCAATACCTACTGCTCATCGTACTGTTGCATGGCCGCGCTGAAACAGGCGGTAATCGCTCAGGAACACTTGCCGGGACTCGAGACAACGATATTCTTCATGGACACGCGCGCATTCGGAAAGGAATTCGAGGAGTATCTCCATCGGGCGGAGCATGAATACGGCGTCAGGGTCTTCAGAAACAACAGGATATCGAAAGTCCAGCAGGATCAGGAGACCAGCAACCTAATTCTCAGTTTCATTGACGGCGCTCACATCGGCGAGAAGATCTTCGACATGGTCGTCCTTTCGGCCGGCGCCAAACCGCCTGAGATGTCGCGCCAACTCGCCAAGATGCTGAATATCAAGACGAACAAGTTTGGCTTCTGCGAAACCGATGAGCTCTTGCCGGTTGATACCTCAATGCCAGGCATATACGTATGTGGAGCATTCTCCGGTCCCAAGGACATCCCTGACTCGGTGGCCCAAGCAAGCGGCGCAGCAGGCAGGGTCGCGGCTCTGCTCGCTGATCAAAGGGGGAAGCTTGTCACAAAGAAGGAATATCCCGAAGAGAAGGACCTGACAGGTCAGGAGCCACGAATGGGCGTGTTCGTCTGTCACTGTGGGATCAACATAGGGTCGGTCGTGAACGTCCCTGAGGTGATGGAGTACGCGTCCAAGCTCCCCGGAGTGGTGTACGCGGAGGCGAACCTTTACACTTGCTCTCAGGACACGCAGAAGAAGATCAGAGAGATGATCGAGAAGCACGACCTCAACCGTGTCGTCGTTGCGAGCTGCACACCACGAACACACGAACCGCTGTTCCAGAATACCGTGAGAGAAGCAGGCCTTAACAAATACTTGTTCGAGATGGCCAATATCAGAGACCAATGCTCATGGGTTCATCGATTGGTGCCTGAGGCGGCGACGAAGAAGGCGAAGGACCTCGTGCGGATGGCAGTGGCAAAGGCGAGTAAGCTGGAGCCGCTCCCGCAGCCAAAGATACCAGTCACGCCCGCCGCTCTCGTCATCGGGGGAGGATTAAGTGGAATGACTTCAGCTCTCGAAATCGCGAGGGCGGGATACGAAGTCCACCTGGTCGAGAAGGAGAAGGAGCTGGGCGGGCATCTAAGGACGATATACGGTACGCTCGCTGGCGTGGACCCGCAGAAGACTTTCGCGAAATTGAAAGAGGAAGTGCTCGAGAATAAGAACATCAAGGTTCATCTCGAGGATACCGTCGAGGAAGTCAAGGGCTACATCGGCAATTTCGAAACTGCCCTGAAGAGCGGGGAGAAGATAGAACACGGCGCGATAGTGCTGGCGACAGGCGCCATAGAATACGAGCCGAAGGAGTATCTGTATGGTGAGCACCCGAAGGTGATAAGACAGACTACCCTCGGAGAGATGCTCGCCTCCAACAAGTTCGATGCGAAAAGCGTTGTGATAATCCAGTGCGTCGGGTCAAGGAACGACGAGCACCCAAACTGCTCCAGAATCTGTTGCTCGACAGCGATGGCCAACGCTCTGAGGATCAAGAGAGAGCACCCCGACACGGATGTGTTCGTACTCTTCAGGGACATACGTACCTACGGGTTTGCCGAAGAGAACTACAACGAGGCCGCCCGCCTGGGAGTCAGGTTCCTTAGGTACGATCCGGCATCACCGCCGGAAGTGATGGCGGACGGAGACGCCCTCGAGGTCCATGTTGATGAGCAATTCATCGAGGAGAAGATCCTCCTCCGGCCGGATTATCTGGTGCTCAACGCAGCCATCCACCCCAATCCGGACAACAAGAGTCTCGCGCAGCTGCTGAAGGTTCCACAAAACAAGGAGGGATTCTTCCTGGAAGCTCACATGAAGCTCAGGCCGGTGGACTTCGCCACGGACGGTATCTTCCTCTGCGGTCTCGCGCATTCGCCAAGGCTAATCGATGAAAGCATCTCACAGGCCTTGGCAGCCGCTGCCAGGGTGAATACCGTGTTGTCAAAACCCTTCATAGAGGCTGAGGGTGTCGTGAGCGTCGTGGATGAAGACAAGTGCGTCGGATGCGGGAGATGCGAGGAGATATGCGAATATGGAGCTCCCGTTGTGGAAGAGGTCTCCCCCGGCGTGTTCAAGTCCCGCATAAAGGAAGCACTCTGCAAGGGTTGTGGATCATGCGCTGTCGAATGCTGCACGAGGGCCATACGACCGAAGCACTTCAGAAGCGACCAGATCATCACGATGATCGAAGCGGCGCTTGCAGATGAGGAGCCTGAACAGGAGGTGAAAGCATGACGAACGATGGCTTCGAACCCAACATCGTCGCCTTCTGCTGCAATTGGTGCTCGTACGCGGGTGCTGACCTGGCAGGCGTCAGCAGGATGCAGTATCCCCCGAACGCCCGTGTAATACGCGTGATGTGCTCGGGAAGAGTGGAGCCCTATTTCATTCTCAGAGCCCTCGAGCTGGGTGCGGACGGCGTGCTCGTGGCTGGGTGTCACATCGGTGACTGTCACTACATCTCCGGAAACGTCGAAGCGGAAAAGAGGATGAAGGCGACCCAGGACCTCCTGGACATCGTCGGCATTGGGAGAGACCGTATGAGGCTGGAATGGATCTCCGCCTCAGAAGGGCAGAAATTCGCCTCGACGATGAAGGAGTTCACTGAGCAGATACGCGACCTGGGTCCGAACCCGATGCCTGGACAACCCAAGACGAAATACGACCCCGCAAAACTGAAGCCGAATGTCGACCGGCTAATCGAGGACACCGGGGCTTTCGACTGCGTCGAGTGCGGTAAATGCACTACGGTGTGCCCAGTGGCCAAATACGATACCGAATTCGCCCCCAGAACCATCGTCCTGAAGGCGACGGAGGGACAGGCCGACTCGATCGTCGCAAGCAAGGACATCTGGACCTGTATAACCTGTGAACAGTGCAATTCGATGTGTCCATACAAGGTGGATTATTCCGGCTTCATCAGGGGACTGAGGACGGAGGCTGCAGCAGTGGATGCGACGCCAGCCTGTAGCCAGGGAGGGCTTATGCAGGGGATGATGCGGATCCAAGCCCACGGCAACTTCGAGCAGAAGAGGCTCGGATGGCTCACACCAGAGCTGAAGGTCGCGGATAGCGGCGATGTCTTCTATTTCACAGGGTGCGTGTCGTATTTCGACACCATCTTCAACGACAGAGAACTGAACCTTTCGGGCATACCCCAGGCAGTGGTCAAGATAATGAACAGCGCAGGCATCACTCCGGTGGTTAGCAACGATGAGGTTTGCTGCGGGCACGATTTGAACTGGACAGGCGACGAGGAGGGACTCCAGCGGCTGATGAAGAAGAATGTGGAGCTAATCAAGGCGTCCGGGGCGAAGAAGGTCGTGTTCTCGTGCCCCGAGTGCATGAGGACCTTCGACATGGACTATCAGGACCTTATGGGGGACTTCGATTTCGAGATGAACCACATATCCGAGTTCGTCGATGATCTCATCCAGGACGGGAAGTTGAAGTTCAAGAAAGGAAACGATAAGCTGACCTTCCAGGATTCGTGCCGACTCGGCAGACACCTTGGCATCTACGACCCTCCCAGAAGCGCTTTGAAGGGCATCGGACCGGATGTCGTGGAAATGGAGAACACGAAGGACAAGGCGACGTGCTGCGGTGTGAGCGCTTGGGCCACATGCGACGACGTCGCGCGCAAGCTACAAGTGGAAAGACTGAAGGAAGCCAAGAAGACGGGGGCGGATTGCCTTGTCACAGGCTGTTACAAATGTATGATCCATCTGGCTTGCGCCCGAGACAATAAGATCGAAGGAGTCCCGAAGGAGCAGGTGGACATCAAGGTCAAAGACCTGAGTGTTGCGATCGCGGAGGCGCTGGAATGATGGTTCACAAAGGGGTCGTGAATCGCACAAGATTCGCCAATAGCCCAACGAAACACATAAAAGAGGGGATTCAATACCGCAAAGGCAAGAGGGGTTCGTTGATTGTAGTGTATACAATGCAACAGCAATTGAACATGCGACTTGAAGGGGGTTTTTGATTGAAGAGATCCGTAATGGTGATTGGGGGCGGAATTTCCGGAATACAGGCTGCTTTGGACCTAGCCGAGAAGGGGATCAAGGTCGATCTTGTGGAGAAACTGCCTAGCATAGGCGGAAGAATGGCACAGTTGGACAAGACATTCCCGACCAACGATTGCTCTATCTGCATCTTGGCGCCAAAGATGGCCGACTGCTACTCGCACCCCAATGTTAACGTGATGACTTACTCAGAGGTAAAGGATATCTCCGGAAAGGCCGGGGATTTCAAGGTTGATGTGCTCAAGAAGGCGAGATTCGTCGATGAGGAGAAATGCACTGGCTGTGGCGACTGCTTCAAAGTCTGCCCGGTCAGCCTTCCGAACGAATTCGACATGGACATGAGGGAGAGACCGGCAATCTACGTGCCGTTCCTTCAGTCGGTTCCAAGGGCTGCAACTATTGACAGGGCTGGAGTGGCGCCGTGCTCCAACAAATGTCCGGCTGGACTGAGCGCCCAGGGGTACGTCGCACTCATAAGAGCCGAGAAGTTCAAGGAAGCGGTGAACCTGATACGAAAGACCGTCCCGCTCCCATCCGTATGTGGACGCATATGCCATCACCCATGCGAGGAGGGGTGTAACAGAACGGAAGTTGACGACCCAGTGGCAATCGCCGGATTGAAAGCTTTCGTCGGGGACTACGTCCGCCAGCAGGGTGAGGACGTGCCGACTCCGATTGAGGAGGAGCGGAAGGAGAAGGTCGCGGTTGTGGGGGCTGGCCCGGCCGGCTTGGCGGCAGCTTACCGTCTCGCGCTAAAGGGATTTAAGGTCAAGATAATAGAGGCTACATCAAAGCCCGGCGGAATGCTCTGGTGGGGCATTCCCGATTACCGTCTCCCCAAGGATGTGCTGACTGCCGAGGTGGACTACCTGTTGGCGCATGGAATCGACATCGAGTACGGGAAGACCGTCGGCAAGGATCTGACGCTCGAGGACCTGAAGAAGGAGTACGATGCCGTCTTCCTTGCCATAGGAGCTCACGAAAGCCTAAAGCTGGGTGTCCCGGGCGAGGACCTGGAAGGGGTTGTCCATGGCGTGGACTTCCTCCACAGGGCCGCAGACAAGGAGACAGTCGCAATTGGCAAGAAGGTGGCGGTTATCGGCGGTGGAAACGCAGCGATGGACGCCGCGAGGACGGCCTTGCGCATGGGCTCGGATGTGACTGTGATATACCGCCGGACTAAGGACGAGATGCCCGCGATTGGAGCTGAAATCAAGGGGGCGGAAGAGGAAGGAGTCAAGTTCGAGTTCTTGGCATCGCCGGTTAAGATTCAAGGCAAGGACGGGAAGATTACGGCCATCGAGTGCATCAGGATGAAGCTTGGCGAGCCTGACCAGTCAGGCCGTCCGCGCCCAGTGCCCGTCGAGGGGTCGGAATTCACCGTCGACGTCGACACGATCATTCCCGCAGTGAGCCAGGCGCCGAACCTGGATGCCCTTGGCTCGAAAGACCTTGCGGTCACGAAGTGGAAGACCCTGGAGGTCAACCCTGGCAATTTGAGCACAAACATCCCGGGCGTCTTCGCAGGTGGAGATGCCGTTTCGGGACCGGCGTCGGCTGTCGAGGCATTTGCGGCTGGCAATAAGGCCGCGCGATACATCGAAAAGTTGCTGAACGGGGAGAGCATCGAGCCGGAACCCGAGGAGAAGGACGAGCATGTGATCACTCTCGACGACGTCAAGGCGAGGATGGAAGGAGAGATCACGAAGAGCGAGCGCGTTCTCAGGCAACATATTCCAGATGACAAGCGCAGAACCTCCTTTGAGGAGGTCGAGAAGGTGTTCACCAAGGAGGAGGCGCTCAAGGAGGCGGCTCGATGCGTGAGCTGCGGACCGTGCTCCCAGTGCGAGGCGTGTGCCCCTGCGTGCGGTCCCAACGCCATAGACTACAACATGAAGGATCAGGTAGTGACGCTGAATCCGGCGGCAATCGTAGTCGCCACGGGCTTCGATGTATGGGACCCGACATCCGCCTCTGAGTACGGCTACAAGAAGTACCCGAACGTCTACACGGCGATGGAGTACGAGCGTATGATCAACGCCGCTGGACCCACTGGAGGACACATAGTGAGGCGATCCGACGGGGAGCACCCCAAGAAGCTGGCGTTCATCCAGTGCGTAGGATCGAGAAACCCGCAGGTGGGGCATCCCTATTGTTGTGCGGTGTGCTGCATGCATGCCACGAAGGAGGCTATGCTCGCCAGGGAACACTACGAAGACATCAATTCGACGATATTCTACAAGGACATGAGGGCCTGCGCAAAGGGGTTCAACGAGTACGTCGAGAGGGCGAAGAGCGATTACGGAGTCAGCTACATCAACTCCGATGCAACCGTACAGGAGAACGCGGAGACCCATAATCCAATTGTCGTCTTCGACGTGGGCGGAAAGCAACAGTCTAAGGAATTCGATGCGGTCGTGCTCGCGACGACGCTTGTTCCCAGGAAGGACACAGTGGAACTGGCGAAGAAGCTCGGGCTGAAGCTCACGGAATTCGGCTTCTTCGAGTCTTCAGATAGCATCCTGGACTTCGGCAGGAGTGGCGTGCCCGGAATATACCTCGCGGGATATTGCGCAGGACCTGCCGACATACCGGAATCCGTTGCCCAGGGATCGAGCGCGGCTGCCAAGGCAGCGGAAATTCTCGCCAATTCAGGAGGGGGGTGAACGGACATGCCCGAGAACACGAACACCGAAAAGGAGAAGCCACGGATCGGAGTATTCATCTGTCACTGTGGATCCAACATAGGCGGTTTTGTCGATGTGAAGGCCGTGACCGAGTATGCGTCGACCCTCCCAGACGTTGCTTATGCAACGGACAACCTCTACACATGTGCCGAGGACGGCCTCAACAACATCAAGGAGAGTATCAAGGAGCACAATCTCAACAGAGTGGTGGTGTCGAGCTGCACGCCCAGGACGCACGCCCCTCTCTTCCAACGGACTTGCGAGGCTGCCGGGGTAAACAAGTACATGTTCACGTTCGTCAACATCCGTGAGCACTGTTCCTGGGTCCACATGAAACAGAAGGAGAAGGCGACCCAGAAAGCAAAGGACCTGGTCAGGATGGGTGTTGCGAGAGCCCGGTTTCTGGAGCCCCAGGAGGAGACGAAGGTCGATGTCACGCCTGTGGCGCTCGTAGTTGGAGGGGGCGTGTCCGGCATGACGGCGGCACTGTCGCTCGCGAACATGGGATTCCCAGTGCACCTTGTCGAGAAGGAGAAGGCGCTCGGAGGGTTCGTGAAGAACCTGCATGGTCTTATGATGACCACCAAGAGTGCCAACGAGACGATCAAGCCGCTCATCGACAAAGTGGACGCCCACAAGAACATCACACAGCACCTCAGCTCGCACTTGGCATCGGTGGAGGGGTTCATCGGCAACTATGACGTCTCCATAGGAGGAGACGGGGCTGAGGCAAAGGATGTCAAGGTGGGCACCATCATCGTGGCCACGGGTGCGGTGCCGCTTGTGCCCGAGGGACTGTTTGGATACAAAGAGCACCCGAACATCATCACATCCACAGAGTTCGAGGAGCTCTGCAACAAGAAGGAGCTGCCAAAGCTGAAGAGCGTCGCTTTCATCCAATGCGCTGGTGCGAGAGGACAGAAAGTCTCGTACTGCTCCAGAATCTGCTGCAATGTCGCAATCAAGAGCGCGATAAGCATCGCTGAGAACCGCGACAACATGCTCGGCGTGACCGAGGAGGAGGGAGGAGTCGTGGAAGAGCCCGTTGCCGAGAAGAAGGCGGAGGATGAAGGGCTTGACAGAAGGCGAAGAAGGCGTGGCAGAGGCCGACGGGAAGAGGGTGAAGCTGGCGAGGAGAGCGCTCCGTCCAGTGGTGTCGATATCACTGTGTTCAACAGAGATGTAATGGCATACGGCGTCGAAAACGAGCTCGAGTTCAACAAGGCCAGGGAGAAGAGAGTGAAGTTCATCAGATACGTACCGGACAACCTGCCGAAGGTATCCGTCAAGGACGGAAAGCTTGAGGTGGAATACTTCCACGAGACGCTCAAGATGGAGAGAACGATGCCTGTTGACATGGTCATACTCTCGACTCCGCTCGTGGCTCAGCCAGATGCGGCAACCCTGTCGCAGCTGCTAAAGGTCCCGCTCGGACAGGAGGGCTTCTTCCAGGAGGCGCATGTCAAGCTGAGACCGGTGGATTTCGCGACCGATGGAGTATACGTCTGCGGAACTTGCAGAGGACCGGCCGACATCGCGGAGGCTGTCTATCAGGCTGCTGCAGCTGCCTCGAGGGCGGCGATTCCTCTTGCGAACGGATTCGTCCAGGCCGAAGCGTTGACTTCGAGAGTCGACGAGACGAAGTGCACGGGCTGCGGGACGTGCGTCGAGGTGTGTCCTTACGGCGCCCTGAGGAAGAGCGAGGAAGGCATCAGCGAGGTGATTGCCGCAGCGTGCAAGGGATGTGGTTGCTGCGGTGCCACCTGCCCGGAGGGTGCCATTACAATGACACACTACACCGATCTGCAGCTGCTTGCGGAGGCCAAAGCGGCCTTGGAGGAGGTGTGATAACATGACGGAGAAGAAGCATCACACCGCTCATCACGGAAAGAAGAAGGGCGAAGCCGACAAGGAATGGGAGCCGAAGATCGTCGGCTTCCTGTGCAACTGGTGCTCGTACGCGGGTGCTGACCTATGCGGCGTCAGCAGGTTCCAGTATCCGACGAACATCCGCCTCGTCAGGGTGATGTGCTCCACGAGAGTGAGCCCGCACCTTGTACTCGAAGTCTTCGAAGCTGGTGCCGACGGCATCCTCATTGGGGGATGCCACCTGAACGACTGTCACTACATGACGGGCAACTTCCACACGGAAAAGCGTGTGAACCTGATGAAGAAGCTGCTCAGAGAAGCTGGGATCGACGAGGGTCGGCTTAGGCTCGAATGGGTTTCGGCGTCCGAGGGAGAGAAGTTCTCCAAGGTCGTTACGGAGTTCACCGAGGAGATCCAGAAGCTGGGACAGAGCAAAGTACACGCGGACGATATGGTGAAAGCGAAGGTCGCAGCCGCTGACGACGCCTCAGAGACATTCAGGCTAAAGGCCCTGGTCGGGAAGGAGTTCAATCTGCTCGACAAGGGGAACGCATACGGTGACAAGCTCGATCCCGAGAAATTCAGAGGCATCATAGATGCTGCAACGGAGGACGAGTTCGAGAGGGCGCTCATCCTCGAATTGGCGAGGATAAGGCCTATGTCGGTCAAGCAACTCGGAATGGTGATGGATACCCCGACCGACAGGATACTCAGACACATAGTACTCCTGAGACAGAACAGCAAGATCGCAATGGAGCACCCGGAGGGATTCACGCCGGTTTACAAAACCGTCGCGATCGGAGGTGAGCAGTGATGGCAGCAACTGACAAGATCGGCGCGGTCATGGTAGTGGGAGGCGGCATATCGGGCCTGCAGTCCGCTCTTGATCTGGCCGATTCTGGATTCAAGGTCTATCTCGTCGAGAAACAACCGAGCATAGGCGGCACGATGGCCCAGCTGGACAAGACCTTCCCGACGAACGACTGCGCCATGTGCATCATGGCGCCGAAGCTCGTTTCGACAGGGAGGCACCACAACATCACTTTGGTCACGAACGCAGAGATCATGGCGGTGGACGGCCAGGCAGGCGATTTCAAAGTCACCGTTAAACAGAGGGCGTTGAGAGTCGATGCATCCAAGTGCACCGGCTGCGGTTCGTGTGCACAGAAGTGCCCTATCGAGACCTCCGACGAGTACAACGAGAACACGAAGATACGAAAGGCGATATACGTCCGCTATCCACAGGCTGTCCCGCTGGTGTATTCCATCGACCACGACAAGTGCATAGGCTGCGGCATATGCGCAGAGGAATGCAAGGCCGGAGCGGTAGTCTATGATCAGAAGGAGAGCACCTCGGAGATCCAGGTGGGCTCGATCATCCTGTCGCCAGGCTTCGACGAGTTTGACGCTCGCCTGAAGGGGGAGTACGGATATGGCGTCTACAAGAACGTCGTGACCAGCATCGAATTCGAAAGGATGCTCAGCGCCACTGGGCCGTACTTCGGCACCGTCATGCGTCCCTCGGACGGCGACATCCCAGAGAAAATAGCTTTCATCCAGTGCGTCGGGTCCAGGGACGAGCAGGTCGGAAACGCTTACTGCTCGGGCGTTTGTTGCATGTATTCTATCAAAGAGGCGATAATCGCAAAAGAACACGGAGGGGACATCCAGCCGAAGATCTTCTTCATGGACATGAGGGCGTTTGGAAAGGAGTTCGACGAGTACTACAACAGGGCACAGAACGAATATGGCATAGAGTTCGTGCGCTCGAGAGTTGCGTCCGTCTTCGAAAACCCCGAGACGAAGAACCTGGTCGTCAAGTACGTCGAGAAGGGCGAACCGAAGGAGGAAGAGTTTGGTCTCGTTGTCCTGGCCGTCGGCCTCAGACCGCCAGAGGACGCCGTGGCGCTAAGCAAGGTGATTGGCTTTGAGTTGAACGCAGACGGATTCTGCCAGACAACCGTGCTTGATCCGGTCAACTCCTCAAAGCAGGGCGTCTTTGTCAGCGGCGCATTCTCATCGCCTAAGGACATACCCATGACCGTTGCCGAGGCGAGCGGAGCTGCAGCGAAGGCAGCTACTGAAATAGCGTCTGCAAGGGACAGTCTCGTCACGAAGAAGGAATACCCAGAGGAGCTGGACATATCCGGTAAGGAGCCTCGGATAGGTGTGTTCGTTTGCCACTGCGGTATCAACATCGGGGGTGTCGTCAAGGTGCCCTCCGTGGCGGAATACGCCAGGACCCTTCCGAATGTCGCTTACGCCGAGGAGAACCTCTATACCTGCTCCCAGGACACGCAGGAAAAAATCAAGGAGATGATCAAGGAACACGACCTCAACCGTGTCGTGGTGGCGAGCTGCACACCGCGGACGCACGAGCCGCTGTTCCAGAACACGATAAAGGAGGCGGGCCTGAACTCGTACCTGTTCGAGATGGCGAACATACGCGACCAGTGCTCGTGGATCCACATGCACGAGGCCGAAGCGGCCACGAAGAAGGCTAAGGATCTCGTGCGCATGGCAGTCGCGAAATCCCGTCTGCTGGAGCCCCTCGAGAATCTCATGATAGACGTGAACCAGAAGGCGTTAGTGGTCGGCGGAGGCGCGACCGGCATGGCCGCTGCCCTCGAGTTAGCCAAGCAGGGTGTGAAGGTGAACCTGGTCGAGAAGGAGAAGGAGCTCGGCGGGAACCTGCGGAAGCTGCACTACTTGCCGTCCGGCGAGGACCCGGAGGAGTTCGCCGATTCGCTCGCCAAGGAGGTCGCCTCCAACCCGAACATAACTGTGCACATCGGCAAGGGTGTCAAGGACATCGAGGGATACGTCGGCAACTTCAAAACCACGCTCGACTCTGGCGAGACTTTCGAACACGGCACGGTCATACTGGCTGTCGGAGCGCAAGAGTACAAGCCGGAGGGGGAATACCTCTACGGCAAGAACCCGAACGTGCTCACGCTGCTGGAATTCAAGGAGAAGTTGAAGAAGGGTGAGGTCAAGGGAGACTCGTATGTGTTCATACAGTGCGTTGGTTCCCGCGAGGAGGGACACCCGAACTGTTCACGCGTGTGCTGTACTGGCACGATGACCGCGGCCATAAAGATAAAGGAGAAGAACCCGGACGCCAAGGTTTACGTGTTGTACAGAGACATACGGACCTATGGTTTCAGAGAGGAATACTACAAGGCCGCCGCCGAGAAGGGCGTGACATTCGTCAGGTTCGAAGACGACGTGAAGCCCAAGGTCGAGGAGACGGGCGGCAAGGTCCAGGTGACCGTAACGGATGAGGACACAGGCAAGGAGGTTGTGATGACCCCGGACTACCTGGTACTCGCGTCTGGCACACGGCCGTACACAGAATCGGAAGCGCTCGCACCGATGCTCAAGGTGCCCATGACCAAGGAAGGTTTCTTCCTTGAGGCGCACATGAAACTCAGGCCGGTCGACTTCGCGACCGAGGGGGTCTATCTGGCGGGCCTGGCGCACGGACCGAAGTTCCTGGACGAGAGCATTGGACAGGGATTGGCAGCGGTCGCGCGCGCGATGACCATCCTGTCGAAGAAGACCCTCGAGGCGGAGGGTATCGTGGCTAGCGTGGACGAAACCCTCTGCGACGGATGCGGCATATGCGTCCCGACTTGCGAGTACAAGGCGTTGGAGATTATCGTAGACAAGAAGGACGAGACCAAGAAGTCTTTGGACCTCAACATCGGCCTGTGCAAAGGCTGCGGGGCCTGTGTCGGAGCGTGCCCGTCTGGAGCACTCACACAGAAGGGTTTCAGGGACGAGCAGATCGTCGCGATGATCGATGCGGCGCTTGAGGATGACGTGGAGAAGCAGGAGGTGAGGCAATGAGCAGCACAGCACCCAACGCCGGTGGTCAGACCAAGGCGGAGGAAGAGGATTTCGAACCGAAAATAATCGTGTTCTGCTGCAACTGGTGTTCATACGCCGGCGCGGACCTCGCGGGAGTGAGCAGGCTGCAGATGCCCCCGTACTTCAGAGTGATACGGGTCATGTGCTCGGCAAGAGTCGACCCGGAGTTCGTCCTGAGAGCGTTCCAGAAGGGAGCGGACGGCGTTCTGGTTGCGGGATGCCATCCAGCGGACTGCCACTACATCGGCGGCAACTACAGGACCCGGAGGAGGATCGCGCTTCTGAGGATACTGCTTCAGCAGTTCGGCTTCGACCCTGGCAGGCTGAAGCTAGCATGGATATCGGCCGGAGAGGGAGAGAAGTTCCAGAAGACGATAATCGAGTTTACGGACGTTGTCAACGAGCTGGGGCCGTCCCCTATAGGGAGTAGTGACTGAAGATGACTCCGAGGGATGTGAAGATACGGGCCGCGCTCAGAACTCTAGAGAGCGAGCGCATCAGATGGCTGCTCGGAAAGAAGGCGGCGCTCACGACAGGTGAGAACGTGTTCGGCGAGACGATCACGGATGCCAGATACAGCTTCATACTCCAGAAGGCGGCTGTCGTCGAGTTGGAGCGGAACATGTTGCTACTTCAGATGGAGGAGCAGTCGAAGACAGTACACGAGCTGCATGACGCGACTGGTATTCCGAAGCCCGAGATCGTTCAGCACATTATTGCCCTCAAGAGGTGGAGGATGATCGAGCATGTCGGTGCTACGGGGCAGTCGCCACGATATAAGGCCGTCCCTATAGGTCGGTCTTCGGACGAGGAGGTGAGCTGAGATGGCAGACAAGATCAAGATAGCGCAGTACTGGGGGGCTGGTTGCGGAGGGTGCGACGTTGCCCTGCTGGACATTGACGCGAAGATACTGGATGTGCATGCCCTAGCCGAGGTGGTCTTCTGGCCAATCGGGTTCGACGGAAAGCTAGCCGATATAGAGGCGATGCCGGACAAGTCGATCACAGTATCATTCTACAACGGCGCGATACGAAACAGCGAGAACGAACATGTGGCGAAGATGCTTCGGGAGAAGTCGGTGGTCATGATTGCGTTTGGATCGTGCGCCTGCTTCGGTGGGACGCCTGGCCTGGCCAACGTGACGAACAAGGAGGAGGTCTTCCAGACGGTCTACAAAGACACTGCCTCGACGGACAACCCTGATTTCATAACGCCACAGACACATCTGAAGGTGCCTGAGGGCGAGGTGGATCTCCCAGAATTCTATGACAGCGTCAAGACCCTCGATGAGGTTGTAGACGTTGACTACTTCATGCCAGGATGCCCGCCGACGGTGAACCTTATCGCTCTGGCAGTGGATGCAGTGGCGAAGCATGTTACAGAGGGGGCGGACCTGCCACCAAAAGGCACTGTTATCGCTTCGGACAAGACCCTGTGCGACGAGTGCGATCGCGAGCGCGTCGAGACGGGAAGACGGATCGAGAAGATCTACCAGTCATACGAGATCAAGGCGGACCCGAAGAAGTGCCTTCTCGACCAGGGAATCATCTGCATTGGCCCAGCGACTAGAGCGGGCTGCGGATCGATGTGCCCGAAGGCAAACATGCCCTGCAGGGGATGCATGGGCCCGACGAAGGCGGTCATGGACCATGGCGGCAGCATGCTCAGCGCCCTATCCTCGCTCCTGAATATCACGGATTCGGAGTCAAAGTTAAGTGAGGAGCAGATAATCGAACTCATGATGCAGGTGAAGGACCCCCTCGGGACCTTCTACGCATTCACGCTCCCGAAGTCGCTGCTCAGGCGGACTGTGACCGAGAAGCGCAAGAGGAAGGGGTGACTCACATGTCAGGACCAATAATCAACGATACGCCCACGAAGACGACCGAGAAGAAGATAACGATCGACCCAATCACGAGGCTTGAGGGGCACGGCAAGATAGAGATATTCTTAAACGACCAGGGCAACGTCGCGAACGCATATCTCCAGGTCCCCGAGTTGAGAGGGTTCGAGCGTTTCTGCATCGGCAGGCATGTACAGGAGTTGCCGGTGTTGACCAACAGATTGTGTGGCGTATGTCCCGCCGCGCACCATATAGCGTCGACGAAGGCCCTCGACGCAGTGTTCAACGCCGAGCCTACAGAAACAGCGAAGAAGCTCAGAGAGCTGTTCTACATGGGGCAGTACACCCATAGTCACATAGCACACTTTTACGCGCTTGCGGCACCCGACTTCGTGCTGGGTCCGTCCGCGCCGGCCAACAAGAAGAACGTCCTCGGGGTCGTCGACGCAGTCGGCGTCGAGATTGGCGCAGAGGTGATCAAACACCGCTCATACGGCCAGAAAGTCCAGGAGATCGTCGGTGGAAGGGCAACGCACCCGTGCTTCGGCCTTCCTGGAGGAGTGTCCAAGCAGATCAGCGAGGAGGAGCGCGCTCAGATGGAGGAGATGGCGAAATCGTGCGTCGAATTCGCCAAATTCACCGTGAAGCTCCTGCACGACGTGGTTCTGGCCAACCAGGACTACATGGACCTCATCCTCAACCAAGACGCATACTACCTAGAGACGTACTACATGGGCATGGTTGACAAGAACAACAAGACGAACTTCTATGATGGAGACATCCGTGTTGTGGACCAGACCGGCAAGGAGGTTGAGAAGTTCAAGCCCAGTGAGTATCTTGATGTCATTTCCGAGCACGTCGAGCCTTGGACATACATGAAGATGCCGTTCCTGAAGAAAGTGGGATGGAAGGGCTTCACAACTGGCCCATCGAGCGGCATCTACAGGGTAGGACCGCTCGGTAGGATCAACGTATGCGAGGGCTACACCACCCCGCTTGCTCAGGCCGAGTACGCAGCTCTTGCCAAGACCGTTAAGGACCTAGGAGTCACGGGCCCGGTACATCACACGCTCGCGTTCCACTGGGCCAGGGTGATCGAGCTTCAGTACGCCACCGAGAGGATGCTTGAGCTGGCGAGCGACAAGAGCATTACGAGCGACGACATCCGAGGGGTTGTCAACGAGCCGACGGAAGGCGTGGGGATATGCGAGGCGCCGCGAGGCACCCTTATACACCACTATGCCTCCGACAAGGACGGGCTTTGCACGAAGATCAACATGATCGTAGCCACGACGAACAACTATGCCGCCATCAACACAAGTGTCAACCAGGCTGCGAAGGCTCTAATCAAGAACTGGGAGGTCTCACCGGGTCTGCTGAACAAGGTCGAGATGGCGTTCAGATGCTATGATCCGTGCAACTCCTGTGGCACCCACGCGCTCAACGGCTCTCCAGCACTGGAGGTCAACGTAAGACGCGCTGACGGATCGAAGCTCGAGACGCTCAAAAACTTCTGATGCATTTGGATGCGAGGGGCATTCCCCCTCGACAACACGTTTTTGATGTTCAACCGACATGAGAGGATTCACTGCATGACCGATAATGATGTTACGCGAGGAAAGAAGATCCTGGTGGTCGGGGTCGGCAACCCAATACTGTCCGATGACGGCGTCGGAATCCATATAGCGAGGAGGTTGAAGGAGATCGGAATTCCAGGCGTCGACATCGAGGAACTCCCTGCAAGCGGGCTTGAGCTGCTAGACATGGTTCTTGGTTACGATCATGTGGTCATAATCGACGCCATAGTCACAAACGGAGGCACTCCAGGAGACGTCTACAATCTTGAAGAGGGCGATTTCGAGAGGACCGTACACGGGGCATCCCCCCATGGTGTCAACATCGCCACGGCCTTGGCCCTTGGAAGGCGGTTGGTCGGAGACAGGATGCCCTCCAGCACGCGGTTCATAGCTGTCGAAGCGGCGGACATCGTGAACGTCAGCGAGAACATGACACCGGCCGTAGCCGCGTCGGCACAGTCAGTCGTCGACGAGTTGGCCGCCGAGCTTACAAGAGACTGACCAGCCCTCATGGATGATTCAGCATATCCTTGGGACCGGGTCACCAACGGGTGGTTCGATCATCCTCTTGCCACCGGTATGGGTCTGAAGAATAACGCCTTCTATATCCGCGGATGCCTTTCCTGCAATCTGAGCGCTCCGTCCTTCAGGCATCGCCCTTATGGCCTTAAGGACTCCCTCCGCTGCCTCGGGTACGGCCGCGATGACAACTTTGCCCTCGTTTCCTATCTCAAGAGGATCTATCCCCAGCATCTCACAAGCCGATAGAACGGCGGGCTCCAAGGGGATGTCCTCCTCCCTAACTGCGATTCCGACCGATGACTTCTCAGCCCATTCGTTCAGCAAATTGGCCAGGCCACCTCTCGTCGGGTCCTTCATGGCGGTTACGCCGCCCGCCCTCAGAGCAGCTTCGATAAGGCTGTTCAGCGGGGCAGCATCAGTCTTCACTGCGGTCTCGAATCCATACCCTTCTCGAAAGGACAAGAGCGCGACACCGTGGTTTCCTATTGGGCCAGACACGATGATGACATCGCCATCGGCCACGGCGGAATCGTTCGGCCAATTCCACGGGTAATCCCGTGAGGCGCGCACGCGCTTGATATTACCGTCGAGGTATTCGGAGCGTCTCCCAATCCCGCTGGTGTTTATGAACAGGCCGTCGGCTGCCCCCCTCTCCACGACCTTCGTGTCGCCTGTGACTATCCCAACACCGGCCCTCTTGGCTGTGGCGCCCATGCTTCGCATGATGGCGTGAAGGTCTTCTCCCGAAAACCCCTCCTCGATTATCATGCCGCACGACAATGCTAATGGGCGGGCCCCCATGACAGAAACATCGTTGACCGTGCCTGCGACAGACAGTAGCCCTATGTCCCCTCCCGGGAAGAAGAGGGGCTTAACAGTGTAGGAGTCGGTCGTGAACACGATACCATCGACCACAGCTGCGTCATCCAAGGCCGAAAGCGGGATCTCGCCGCTGTCGTGCTCCAGCTCATTTAGGACGAACTCCTTGATGAACTCCAGCATCCTCTCCCCGCCTGCTCCCTGGGCAATTGTAATCTTCGACATCGTACTGTTCCGCCTGTGCTCGAAAATGCTTGGTGGCTATAACCTTTTTGGCAAACAGGAGCGTCCTCGGCCATCGCTCTTCCGAAAAGCTTGATGAATAGCCAGCCTCTATCCCTCACTAGATGATCACAGGGGCAGTGCTTGCCGGAGGGACGAGTAGCCGCTTCGGCAGTGAAAAAGCCGTCGCACCATTCCGATCCGCATCCATGATAATGCACGTTCTCAGAGTGCTATCTGAGACGACGGATGAGACCCTCGTGGCGGTCGCACCTGGCAAAGGCACCCATTACCGCAACCTCCTGGACGACGAGGTCTTCGTTGTGGAGGACGATGAATATGGCATAGGACCGATAAAGGGACTCGTGACTGCCCTTGGCGCCGCTAGAGGCGATTATGTCCTGATTAGCCCATGCGACACTCCATTGCTGCGCAGGGAAGTCTGTGAGATTACGATCTCCCGCGCCAAAGGCTTCGACGGAGCGGTTCCCGTCGTAAGGGGGTTCTTAGAGCCACTACACGCCTGTTACAGCCGATCCAAATGCCTCAATGCTTTTATCAAGTCATTGGAAGAGGGAATGAGGCGACCAAAGGACGCGTATCACCTACTGAACCTGGCAACCGTAGAAGAGGCAGACCTCAGAAGGGTCGACCCGCACCTCACGAGTTTCTTAAATGTGAACTCTGAAGAGGATCTTGCCTCGGCACTCAAACAGGCAGAAAAGCAGTAACCGAACATCATCATTGTCGATTCCTTCGCGACTCAATCATTGCGCCCACTTTCTCTCTTGCTGTGGACATTTGAAGTCCTTCCACGAAATGGTCCATCGACGTGTGGCTGAGGTAGTAGGCGCCGCCGGAGGCGACGAGCAATCCGCCAATCGTGTCGAACATGAGATCCCTCATGGTATCGTCTAAAGAATACTGCAGGTGGCTCCCGGTCGCGGAGTCGACCAGGTATTCCATTAGCTCCCAAATCACACCGACCGCTAGAGTCCACATGACGATGAACACTGCGAGGAACATTCTCGGAAGATAGATACTCTCCGCGTACTTGTCGATAGTTACAACGACGATTAATCCGAGAGCTGCGATGAGCGACGCCGACATAGCATGCGTCAGATGGTCCCAACCAGGGATGTTGTCATAGAATCCCGAGAAGCTCCCGACGATGTGGACGAAGAGCGTAAGCACTATCATGAAATTCAGCTCGACCGGTAGCACTATCTTGAGATCCCTCCTCACCAGGCTTGGCAATTCACTCATCATCAAGACCACGACCGCCGCGGGGACATAGGTTAGTTCGCCCGTGAAAACGCCGGAAATAGCCAAGCCGATTATGCCTGCCTGCATCGCTCTGGAAGCAAGCCTAAGGCGCTCCTTCAATCTCGCACCTCCCAAACGCCCATGAATCCAAGAGTGCGTTGCCTCCTTTCGGACATCGCCCTGGTGTAAGCTGCGTAGACGAATCCCATGAGGATTCCTCCAATGAGAATCCAGAACAATTCCCTCATCACGCCGTCATTGGACGACAGGTTCGTAGTGCCAAACAGCTCATCACTGACGTATTCTCCGAGCATCCAAAGTCCCGAGGCAGACAGCGTGAACATGACGACGAAGAACAGGGAGAATGGGCGGTTCATACGAACGCTAGTGAACATGTCGAGCTCTACAGTCAGCAGAAACCCGATTGTCGAAAGGGAGAACGCAAAGGCCAGCGATGTGATGTCGTCCCACCAAGCGAACTGCTCGGCCATCATATGCGAGCCTCCGGATATGTGTAGGAGCATGGGCGATGAGAGCAAGAGGGTTATCTCCCATGGAATTGCTTTGAATGGATCCAGCATGGATGCGATAGGGAGGACATACAACGACAGCGCCATTATCCCGAAGACGATCCACAAGACATCGACCTGCAACACGACGTAGACTGTCGAGAAGAACAATACTAGGCTGGAAACCCACGACGCCTGAGCCTCGATCACGCGCTGACGTGATTTCCCGGGGGGTTGACCATCGGCCTTTCGCTCGTTCGCCATCTGCCACCAGTCCAAGCCTTGAAGAAGCCGACTCCCCTAATAACGGTTGCCTCTGACGATGCTTGTCCTCCATGCGATGACTCTTGACTGAGACAAGGATTTCGAACTTGTCAATCCGCTAAGTATCTTGAGCTTCTCGTTTGCCACCTTGTGGACTGTTTCCATTCAGTGCATGTCGGTGATGTTGATTGACAAGCCTCTGAGCAATCTCGACCGGCCAGAGGAGTCCGTTATCGGGACTTGAACTTGAGATACTCATGCACGCCATCCTTCTGAGTTGCCGATCCAATCAATCTGAGCCCCTCGTTGTCCTCGAGGACGCGCGAATCGTCGATGGCGCTGAGGGGGAGATTTGAACTCCCGAGGCGCAAAGCGCCACGAGCTAACAGGCTTGACAAGACAAGGCTCCAGGCTCGCGCCTTACCGGGCTGGGCCACCTCAGCTTGGATACCTCCAGAATGATGTTCATATTTAAGAATATCCGAGTAGTGGCTGTCACCGGATGCAGACATGTGGATGAGAACGATCATCGAACGTCCTTCTCCCTCCCTGTTCTGAGAAGGCGACCCATCTCTGTCAGCACCTCTGGCCGGATGTCGCGGATTAGTGGCCTCATCCTCCGCGCCAACGCGATGTCATCCAAATCTATCTGCGCTTCCACTATGTCCTCCTTGAGGTCCAATGCCCTGGATACCTCCTCGCCTCTCGGGTCAAGCAAGACACTCCCTCCATTTAGCACGAGGCTCCCATGCACACCTACCATGTTCACATAGGCTAGGAATACGCCGTTCTCGACAGCCCTGGCGGGAAGTACTTTCTGGAAGCTTAGTATTGAGGTGGTCGGAGCTGCGGATATGTTGACGAGCATCTGAGCCCCCAGCAAAGCCTCGAACTTAGCGAGCTCCGGGAAGAAGGCGTCGTAGCAGATCATCAATCCAATCCTCGCATGTAGGCCGTCAGCGACCACTGGCATCCGGCCGGCTGTGAAGAACACTCGCTCCTCGAACGGCCCGAAAGTAGGAAGATACATCTTGTCATATCTGAACAGCCTGCCATCCCCCGTCGCCAACAGACTCGAGTTGAACAGATGGCCGTGTATGGCGTCGTCTCTCACGGGCAACCCAAAGATGATGTCCTTCCTGGTGTCCTTTGCGAGCCTCAAGACGCTCTTGACCGTCGGCCCCTCTGTAGGCTCTGCGAGTTTGAACAGGTCGTCCCTGGGCAGGTATCCAGTCAGGTTCATCTCTGGGAAGATTACGATCTTGCCATTGGACCTTCTGACTACCTTCCGCATCACCTTTAGGTTCGCATCCTTGTCATGCAGCTGGCATTTGACCTGAGCTAGGGTGACGGTTGTTGTATTCATCACCAATAAGGACAGGCATAGCAGTAGATTATGATTCGGTTTTGGGACGGCGCGTGCGGGCGACCATAACGGATATATCCAGACTTACCCATCCCAACGCTGATGAACAGACCCGCTCTTAAGCCTGGCACAGAGGAGATAATCGAACACTTCTTGGCAGAGAAGCTCAGAAAGGCTGGGGCCGGTGGATATGTGCTGGGGTTGAGCGGAGGCATAGATTCAGCCGTAGTGCTCAGACTCGCCACGAAGGCAGTTGGCAAGGACAAGGTATTCGCACTGATGATGCCGGAAAGCGATTCGCCCAAGGACGACCTGGGCGATGCCGCGATGCTCTGCAAGGCAGAGGAAGTGCCAAACGAGACCATCGACATAACGGACATGGTTGCAGCGTTCTCGAAGGCTCTCGGCAAAGGCGTGCAGAAGGAAGGCTTGGCCAACATAAAGGCCCGTTGCAGGATGATCCTCCTGTACCACTATGCCAGCCGGGACAAAAGTCTGGTCCTCGGAACCAGTAACAAGAGCGAGTTGCTGATCGGCTACTTCACCAAATATGGCGACGGAGGGGCCGACCTCGAGCCCATCGGAGATCTCTACAAAACCGAAGTCCGTCAGCTGGCGGAACGGTTGGATATTCCACAGAAAATCATCGACCGCCCACCCTCCGCAGGATTATGGAAGGGCCAGACAGATGAGAAGGATATAGGTATGCCCTACGACACGCTCGATGTCGTCTTGATGGGAATCGAACTAGCACAGGACGAAAGGACCATAGCGAGGAATTCGGGAGCGACCCTCGACGAAGTGAAGAGGATATCAAGGGCCGTCCGATTGTCGTCGCACAAGCGCAAATTCCCAACGGTAGTCAAAATCGGACTAAGAACTCCGGGTCTCGACTGGAGGGACGGAGACGAAGAGATTTGATTGCGACCGTCCAGGAGGTTGACACCGTACTGGGGACTTGGTATCGACTCGCCAGTGTAAGCAGAGGCGCACCATAACGTAACGTTCGCCATGGACAGAGGCTGGTGGAATTTCCTCACGGGGCACAACTGAGAAGGCCCGTTGAAGGCGAATGGCGGGCTAGCATGCATCCTGGCCAAGTGTGGACCCCAAACGTTTATCTGATGTACTCCATTTTGGATGCTGCGACCAGGCTCCCGTAGTGTAGTCCGGCCAATCATTCGAGCCTCTCGAGGACTGATCCCACTTGGGGTCTGGAGAAAGCTCGATACCCGGGTTCGAATCCCGGCGGGAGCACTTCCCCCACTTCATGCCGACGAAGCACCGAGGTTTCTAGTGGTCGTTCGGGCTTCACGGCTGAGGGCGTAGAAAAGTAAGAAACTCGAAAAGGTTTCGAAGAAGGGGTTTCGCGTCTGCCTCAGCTCTCTGGCGGCGGTCCGGGCTCTGCTGGAGGCTCGGGCTCGCCAGCAGTCAGGCCTTCGGCGCCCATATCCGTGGGTCCTTTGCCGCCCTTCCGGGCCTTCAGGATCACGAACACTGCTGCGGCCACGATGGCCACGGCGAGCAGTGCCCCTATTGCGAGGCCGTATTGGCTTATCCAACTGTCAGAACCCTGGACGGCGATCGTCACAGTGTCCGTGGAGTTCTTGTCCTCAGCGTCCCTCACGGTCAGCGTGGCCGTGTACTCTCCCGCGATGTCGAACTGGAACACCGGAGCCTCGCCGTACAGCTCCTCCTCCTCGCCATCGTAGTCGAATGTCCAGGTGTAGTTCACTATGTCGACATCGTCGGTCGAGGCGGACCCGTCGAAGGTCACCTCGTCCCCCTCATCCACCGTCTGATCTGAACCGGCGTCGGCAACGGGAGCTTCACTAGACGTGATGGTCGCCACTGCAGATTCGCTCACATTCTCTCCGCGGCCGTCGTCCACGTAGACGGTGAAGGTGTACACCCCGACCTCCGTGTACGCATGAGTCGGATTCTCACCGACGACCAGGTCGGTTTCGTCTCCGAA
>JAOTTD010000029.1 GCA_029864565.1 Thermoplasmata archaeon
AGGTACCTGACATTCTCTCGTATCTCTGCCGGAGGCTCATCTATCGCCACGAGCAACGCCCTCTCTCCCTGTCGAACTCCCTGCTGCAGAAATTGAACCGCCAACGTCGTCCGCCCGCTACCCACCGAACCAGAGAGGACGTAGGGTCTTCCGGGAATGAGCCCTCCTTTCAACATCTTGTCGAGGCCTTGAACGCCCGTGCTGGCCTTCAGCTCCTTCTTCTCCGCGCTCATATTGGAGGGCCTCCTGGTCCGCCACTGCCGCTACTCGGGGCCATGTGTTTTGAGGCGCCGGGAGGCGGGACGTCCTTCATCCCGTTCTCAGGCGGCGGGGGGAGAGGCTCTTCCTTCTCCGCAGCGGGTGGCTTCTCCTCAGGCTCTTTGTTGGGAGCAGGGCTCTTCTTCCGCTTGTCCCGATTAGACTTCGGAACGACAATCCCGTGTTGAGTAATCTTGAGGTGTCTCATCACGGAATCGTGTGACGACCCTCGGTATTTCTCGATGGTCACTCCTCGCATCAGACCTCGCCCGTCAAACCATTTGTGGAGCCTTATCTCACCCCTGGCGAGCTGGGACTCGATTCCAGGACGGGCTATATCAGGAATCTGCACTGTGAGCATTGAGGTAGCTCCCAGGTCTGAGAGAGTGCGGAAGAATGATTGCAGCGTCGCAAACTCCTCGCTGGTCCTTATATAGAAATGCTTCAGGGACGTTAGCGAGTCGATCACTATCCTCGTGTACTTGCGCTCCTTGAATTCCTGCTTTATCAGCTCTTGCAGAGTGTTGACGGTGACATCTGTGGGGCCCTTCTCGGAGGTCCTCCGTATGGATTCACCAACCGAACTGAGCGGGACGATCTTTCTCTCGCTTGATACATCCCGGACCGGAGTCTTGTCGTAGTTGAGAACATCTGGAGTCCCGTCGAGCACCCCTATGCCGTCGAGCTCCCAACCCATCTTGCGAAAGTTGAGAAGCACTTCATTAGGCGGCTCGTCGATCGCGACGTAAAGTACGCGCTCCCCATTCACCGCTCCTTCAACGAGAAAATGCAAGGCCATCGTCGACTTGCCTGTTCCGGAGGTCCCGGAAACCACATACGGCCTTCCTGTCAGGAGGCCGCCTTCGAGCATTTCATCGAGGCCTTCGATACCGGTCTTCGCTCTATCGCGGATCATCTCGCACCTCTTGCGATAAGAAGCTGACGCGCTGATTCTTCATTCGACATATGCAAGCTTATACTTTTCTCTCGTAGTCGCATGTGTTGAGAATCGCGAGCTTGCCCCAGTCGGTCTCTCGGGACATGGTCTGCGATGCCGCCCGAACTAATAACCTTATTATATCTGCAACCTTTTCCATCAGCAGGACAGGGCAGTCATGCCAGTCATAAATTTCAGTCGTTCTGATCTTGAGAACCTCATGGGCGCCAAGGTCCCGACGGAGACGCTCCGTGAGCGTCTGCCGATGATGGGTGCGGACCTCAAGTTCGCGGAGGAGGGAAATGACGAGCTCTCCTTCGAATTCTTCCCGGACAGGCCGGACCTTTACTCTGTGGAAGGCATCGCGAGAGCCCTCAAGGCATTCCTTGACATCGACCCTGGGCTCAGAGTATACACGGTCGGTGACTCACAGGTGCGCGTCCTCGTCGATCCGTCGGTGAACGTTGTTCGGCCGTACATATGGTCTGCAATCGTCGAAGGTCTCGTGTTCGACGATCCCCTCATACGGTCCATGATGGACCTTCAGGAGAAGCTACACCTCACGATAGGGAGAGACCGGAAGAAGGTGGCCATAGGCATTCACGACATGGAGGCGGTCGAGCCGCCGTTCACATACAAGTCAGTCCTGCCGGACGAGCTGACCTTCTTTCCACTTCAGGGGACGAGGGAGATGACGCCAGCCGAGATACTTGAGAGCCATGACAAGGGAAGGGCATATGCGTTTGTCCTCAACGGCAAGGAGCGATATCCCCTGATAGTCGACAAGAACGGCGAGGTGCTTTCGATGCCGCCAATTATAAACGGCATCGCGACCGAAGTCACGGAGAAGACCGAGGATATCTTCGTGGACTGTACTGGAACGGACCTCAACGCACTGAAATACTCTGTGAACATAATCACCGCCGCACTGGCCGACAGGGGTGGCAAAGTGCTGTCCGTGGTCATCGAGCGCGATGGCATGGAACTGCGAGCGCCGGATCTTGAGCCGAGAAGCATGACTCTGGATGTTGCTCACACAAACCGTTGGCTCGGGACCGCTCTGAATGCGGAAGAGATTGCAGGTTGTCTGGGCAGGCTTGGATTTGGAGCATCTGTGAACGATGGAGCGTTAGATGTTAAGGTCCCCGCCTACAGGGCGGATATACTTCACCCTGTCGACCTGGCTGAGGATGTCGCGATTGGCCATGGATACGAAGCCTTCGGAGACTTCTTCCCGAAGGAGACCACCTTCGGCGTGGAGGATCCGTTGGTGTCGTTTGCATCGAGAGTGCGCCCGATAATGACGGGCCTCGGTTACTTCGAGGTCGTGACATTGTCGCTTTCGAACTCACGCGAGCAATTCACAGCACTCGGCCTCGACGATAGCACCGAGGCACTCCGAATCCAGAACCCTGTCACGGAAATGCACACACTCGTCAGGATCTCTCTTCTTCCGAGCTTGCTCGGCATACTGCGCAAGAACAAGCACAGAGAGCTCCCTCAGAGGATATTCGAGATAGGGGATGTGGTGGTGAACACCGCCAACAGAAAGCGGCTTGGAGGGGTAGCCATTCACGCGAAGGCGAGTTTCACCGAGTGCAAATCCCTCCTTCTGTCATTGTCCGCTGCGTTGGGACTCACGTCAGAAATCGCCGCCGCAGAGCACCCGGCTTACGTGCCCGGCAGGTGTGCTACAATCATGGCCGCAACGCGTGAAGTAGGCATATTCGGGGAGGTTCACCCGCGAACGATCGAGTCGTTCGAGCTGAAATACCCGATTGTCGCTTTTGAGATGGACCTAGATGCTGTCCATTCGATCTTGGAGAGAAGGATCGAATGAGCTGCCCGTGTTCGAAGAGACGGTTGGCAGGTGGAGGGCCGTCTCAAAGTTAAAAACCGAGAATGGTGCTTCATGAGTCGCAGACGGATGTATCCAACGCTGAGGTAGCTAAGCCCGGTTTAAGGCGCCAGCCTTGAGAGCTGGTGGTACTACGTACCTCGGGAGTTCAAATCTCCCCCTCAGCGCCTAGCGCTCCCAACGCTTCGTTCGAAGCACCGTCGTTTTTGCGACATTTGGTAAACTTTTATGTGGGCAGATGGAGATATCATAATCCCTCGGAAGACAAGGGATGGGAGATTCATGTGCAGATACAGCTACGTTAGCGGAGCATGTGCCAACAGGCGGGTGGATAGTATCCATTGCATCGGCGAGAGCGAATGTGAGTTCTCAGGGATGAACCTCCTCGGCCCGTCGCGGGACCTCGACGACGGGCACGATTCGCTAGCGGAGGAGTGGCATCAGTTGTTCTGTGAAACTCATGGACGCTTTCTATGCACGCGCAAGAAGGATTGCGCAGCGCCGATGAACGTCGGCAGAAGCGTTAGTTACCGCCAGCGTAAGCTGGTGGACGACGGTCAGGAGACATGGTAGGATGCTCTGCAGGTTCCTCTCCGCTGATGGGCTGTGCACGGGCAAGTACGAAGGATACAGCTGCATCAAGTCGGACTGCGCATACTGGAGGATGTCCCACGAGTGTGAGCACCACGACTCGACAGGAGACTACTGCAGGAAGTTCGCGCGCTTTGGATGCGTCGGAAAAGATTCCTGTCACTCGATTTCGGATTATCTGCAGGCAGCGTCAGAAGCCGAATCATTGTGATTTTCCTCAGACTTCTCGTACAGTTCGACTCTTATTCTCGGGATCAACGCCATGAGCACCGCTATCTCCGTCAAGGAAGTGCGGTCTATAATCCCCCCCGACAGATACCCCACGGAGCCGTCTCGATGGCCTATCTTCTCTATGCCAGTCAAACTGCTCATCACCTCGCCAATAGGGTGACCAGTCAGCGCTGCGTGGATGACTTCAGGCGGGTACTGAAAACCTGGACCATGCCCGTGTGTCACCTTCCCGGAAGAATCCACGATCGTACAGTATTGAACATCGAGATGCCTGTCAAGGGTGCTCACGTAGAACAATCCCGCCTCGATGCCGACGCCAAAGTCGGAATTCGCCTGCTCAATAGCTGAGTGAGCTCTCTCCATCGAGCCCCGGATCGTCTCCTCGCCGATAGGCTGACTCGACACCTCATCCGAGGGCACCTCGACCACATCTACGAGTCCGAATATCTGGGTGAAGACGTTTCTGACGGCGTCCACCTTGACCTTGTTGCGCGTCGCCACCGCAACGCGGACGGGTTCCTTCAACCTTCCGTCTCGATCTATCTCTCCGCTGAGTATCCTTGACGCACTGATGGCAGATCTATCATCGGCCCTTACTTCGCGTATGCAGTATACCTTGAGAGGCCCCTTACCCTCGTCCTCTCTCAGATGGTTTATCTTGTCCGCCACGGCTCTCGTCTCAGGAGACACCACAATGCCTTCGATCGTCCCTGAAGTGACGGCTGTGCCCATGGGATCGGATATCTTCACAATTTCAAACGGCTTGCCATATCTGACAAGGAACTTGAATAGGTCCTCCCTTCGCTCTTCATAGCTTCTCACCGGGACCTTCTTCACAGACCGTGCGAATTCGTCCGACGTGAGGCCAACCTCCACCGTGTCCCCGACCGCGAACGCTGTCTCAAAGAGCAGTTCGTGTCCCATGTGAATTATGTTGAATGTGCCTCCGATGCAGACCTTCATACCTCTACCCCAAGAAGGTCAGGGATACTGCGAATATCATGATTATCACCATCAGAATGTAGAAGAACGTGAGTTGCCTCTTCTTTGAGGACATCTTGCCTTTCCAATCGGTCTCACACTCCTCACCGCAATACTCCTGCTTGTATGGAATCGCCCTCTCGCAGCTTCTGCAATGCCTGTGTTGTCCGATCTTCTCGACCACCGTCTCACCGCCTTCCAGCATAGGCGAGGTGCGATTTAGCGTTTTTCCGCCGACAATGCCTCTCGGCTCATTGGCGCTCAACCAAGACTCCGCTGCCGCCCACTCTGACTATAATCGGCCTGCCTCCAACCGCAGATATCGCCTCTGAGACGTCCTTTGGGGCATCAGTAAGAGCTATAATGCTACCACCGCCACCTGCGCCGGTGATCTTCTCCCCGTAACACATTTCACTGCACGACTCGATCAACTTGTCAATGCTTGGATGCCCCACGCCGAGTTCGCACAATAATGAATGGTTCTCCCGCATGAGCGCGCCCAACCTCGGCTTGTCCGCCTGCGCAACGGCGTCCGCCCCGTCCATGACGATCTCGCCAATCCGGTCGATCGCCTTGCGTCCTTCTGCATCGGACTCCACGAATTCCTTCACCTTCTGCACGAGTGGCCCCGTGGGCGCATGCACTCCCGTGTAGCCGACGACAAATGTGAGCTTCCTGACGTCACAGTGATGGATATTCCACTCCTGCGTGCCCTTCTCAATTCGCCAAAGGAAGCCGTCGAGTCGATCTGGGCTGACCAAGATGCCGCTCCCGTGCGTCGATGCGGAAGTATCTGTGGGACTTGCCCGCCTTTGCACCAGATACTCCACCTCGAACGCCTTCCTGGCGACTCTTTCAGCATCGAATTGGCCTCTTTCCGCAAGTATCGCGCCAATGGTAGAGACGGTCACTGCTGCGGAAGATCCGAGCCCTGAGCCTGATGGTATCGAAGACTTGGTGGTGACGCTCAGAGGAGGTCCATCCCACGCTTCGTCAAGAGCAGCTGAGATGTACGCATGGTGCCTAGCTCTCATTGGATGGCCGTTCACAGAATACTGGTCCGAGACGTTGACACTAGCCTTGACTCTCAGGTCGACTGCCATTGCGAGTGCCGGCTTGCCGAACACCACCGCGTGCTCCCCGAACAGTATCATTTTACCGGGGGCGGAGCAGGAGCGCATGACTTCCTCCACGAACGAATGCAGATATAGCCTTTTTGATGCAGCTGGAATGGCTTCGAGATAGATTGGCATCTATCGCAACGTGAGAAAGCCCTTGCCGCAACAATAAATAGTATTCAGTCGCTTGCAGAAACAGGGACGGTTGGTCAGATGGCGCGCAGCTCGAGGATCGAAGGACTGTATAAGATGCCTATGGCGGAAAGGCTCAGAATCGTGAAGGAATTCGGTCAGCTTACCGACGATGAGGCGTTGACACTCTCAGGGTTTGGCGGTGTCGACCCAAGCGTTCCTGACAAGATGATAGAGAACGCCATTGGCTCGTTTCCGGTTCCACTTGGCGTTGCGGCCAACTTCAGAATCAACGACAGGGAGTATCTCGTGCCAATGGCTATAGAGGAGCCGTCAGTAGTCGCTGCAGCCTCGAACGCCGCGAAGATGGCTCTTGATGGCGGCGGGTTCTCCGCTAGCTGCAGCTCCCCAGTGATGATTGGACAGGTTCAGGTGACAGGCCTAAGGGACCCACATGGGTCCAAAATGGAGGTGCTGCATCGGAAGGCTGAATTGATTAGCCTTGCGAATGAACAGGACCCTATGCTCATCAAGGTAGGAGGAGGCGCGAAGGACATCGAGGCGCGCATCATCAATACGCACTCAGGAAGGCAACTGGTGATTCACATCTTGGTGGATGTTCGTGATGCAATGGGAGCAAACGCCGTGAACACCATGGCTGAGGCAATCGCCCCAAGAATAGAGGAGATGACAGGAGGACGGGTATACCTGCGTATACTATCCAATCTCGCGACACATCGACTCGCAAGAGCCAGGGCGGTCTGGAGGAGTGAATCTATCGGGGGAGGTGATGTGGTCGATGGAGTGGTGGAAGCGTACTCGTTCGCCGAGGCTGATCCATTCAGATGCGCAACTCACAACAAGGGGATCATGAACGGGATAGACGCGGTCATGCTTGCTACGGGCAATGACACGCGGGCGATCGAGGCGGGCGCACACGCATACGCCTCCATAACCGGAGCGTACAAACCGTTGACGACCTACGAGAAGACCACGGAAGGCGACCTAGTGGGGACCATCGAGCTGCCGATGGCGGTGGGACTGATAGGCGGAGCGACAAAGGTCCATCCCACTGCAAGGGCCTGCGTGAAACTGTTGGGCGTCAAGGACGCTGCCGAGCTGGCGGGAATCGCCGCGGCGGTAGGCCTTGCCCAGAATTTCGCGGCGCTTCGCGCGCTTGCGACTGTTGGCATACAGAAGGGGCACATGTCGCTTCACGCAAGGAACATAGTCGCGAGCGTCGATTGTCCCCCGGAACTCGTCGACGAGGTCGTGAGGGTTATCATATCAGAAAGGAAGATACGGATGGACCGTGCGCTCGAGGTCGTAGAGGAGCTAAAGGCGAAACGCGGCTCGTAAACCGGCTGAAACGCATGCTATTCGCTCTTCGCTGTGACGGAAAGTATTTGCACGCCAGACGGATAATGTCAATATGTGGTTGTCATAACTGGTGGAGACCTCATAGGACTGATTGGAGTCTACGGCTACGTCGCGATTGCGACTGCAGTAACATGGCTCCTATCCCATAGGTTGAGCAACTCCAGAAAGGTTTTGCACATCCTAACGGGCGGCATCGTCTTCTTCTGGTGGGCTTTCGACACGAGAGAGGTCATGGCAGGCCTTGCTGCATTTCCTTTCGTTGTGATTCTGCTGTTGGCAAGCCCGAAATCCCCGGTCGGTCCTCTCAGAAGAAGCTACCTCGGCGTCAGTGCGGGAGAGGGGCATCCTTACGGCCTTGTCATGTATGCTGTATCCTGGACAATCATCGCCTACGCCGCGTTCGACCACATTCTCGCTGCATCAATAGCGATTGGCTCGATGTCATTCGGAGACGGCATGGGCGAGCTCATTGGGCGAAGGTTCGGCAAAATCGAGTACATGAGTAACAGAACCGTCGAAGGATCTCTAGCGGTGTTTGGCAGCGTGGTTCTTACAGTCATCGTGCTGGTGTGGTTCTACTGCGACGTCGTGGGAGCCGCATCTGTCAGGCCAGATGACACGCTATTGTTTGCATTGGCCGTTGGCGCGTTCGTTTCCTGTCTGGAGGCTGTGTCTCCTGGGAGGTTGGATAATCTCATTGTGCCTCTCGCGACGGGTGCCTACCTCGCTCTACTGGGGGTATAGCGCTTGGTGTACCTCATAGCGGTGGACGGATTGGATGGCTGCGGGAAGGATACGCACGCGCTCCGTATGAAAGAGGCACTGGAGAAGGCTGGGACCACGGTCGCCCTCATGAAGCATCCTTCTGACGGATTCCTCGGCAAGATGTCGAAAGGAGCGGTTCAGAAGTCAGGACCGATTGCGTTGGTGATTACCACGGCGTTCCACACGTTGGACGTGCTGATCTCAGTAAGGCGGTACAGACGCGTACATGAAGACATTGTGATCTTCGTGAGGTACCTCCTTGGAGCCGCGTATCTGCCTCGATGTTTAGCACCCCATGCATACACATTCTTTAGGAAGCTACTGCCGTTCCCAGACCTGGCTATGTTCATCGACATAGAGCCTTCCGTGGCGATTCGTCGCATCGAGATCAGAGATCAGGCTAGAGAGATGTTTGAGACTGAGGAGAGGCTATCACGCATACGCGACATCGCGCGCTCCCTCGTTACGGACGAATGGGCCATCATAAACAACAGCGTGGACGGGGAGAAGCCGTTTGACGATGCCCGGGGAATCTTGGTGAGTCACAGATTGCTGTGAGGCTCACTTGCATTTTCTAGAGGCTCTCTCTGATTCAGCTATCCGGCAAGTCTCGCAGTCTTTCTCACAGGGCTCGACATGAATGACAATCGTACTCCTTGGGAGTTTCCGGTGGATCTCTCCCTCCATCGTCTCAACGAGGTCATGGCTCTCGCTGACACTCATCGCGCTGGGCACAGTGACATGAAGGTCCAACTGCCTTTCGGAGCCAGTCTTCCTTGAGCGGAGCCTGTGCCAATCCACAAAATGCATCTCGTGCTTGATTAGAACCTCTTTGACAATCCTCATCTCCTCCTCCGGCAAGGTTCTATCAAGAAGTCCATCGGCGGAACGCGTCGTTATCGAGTATGCCGCTCTGATTATGAGACCCGCCACAACCATCGCGACAATCGGGTCTACATACTGCCAACCTGTCACCTGGATGATGCCGAGCGCAACGAACACGCCTGCGGAGGTCCATACGTCCGTCCTTAGATGGCAGGCATCCGCCTCGAGCGCAAGCGAGTCGGTGCGCTTAGCCACATCGAACAGCCTTCGAGAGACGCAGATATTCACGACGGTTGAGACTGCCATGACGGCCATACCAGCGGGCACATATTCCACTTCGGTCATAGACAGCAATCTTCTCGAGGCTTCGAACACAATGATTGCAGCGACGGCGAATATCAGCGCGCCCTCGACAAACCCAGACATATTCTCGAACTTGCCGTGGCCGTACTGATGGTCGCGGTCGGCGGGCTCCGCCGATCGCTTCACGGAATACCTCGCGATGATCGCAGCTACGAGGTCTATTCCAGAGTGAAGAGCCTCGGATAGAACGCCGACTGATCCCATCAGGACGCCGACGACGAGCTTCAACGATACGAGGGAGCTATTTGACCATACAGAGAGCCTGGCCGCAGCTGCCTTCTCAATGTCCCCAGACATGCCGAGATTCCATGATGTCAGTTGTACTTAGGCTTTTTCAAGCAGGTGCGATGGGTTGTTGAGTGCGAAAGTGTTATGACTGGATAGTTGGTTATTGCGCTTCGCTCGAAGAGGGGTATGCGTATGCAGGACGACTTGTACAAGTTTCTGAAGACTCTCACCGTCGAACAACTCAAATCAGTGGCCGAAGGGAATGAAATCGATGTTTCCTCCTGCAGCAACAAGAAGAGCCATATTCAGACAATTGCGACCTCCAATTTGACAAGAGAAAAGGTGGAGACAACGCTGGCAGAAGGCGCCGACACAAGGACGAAATCCACTTGCGAGATGGAGTCCATCCACAAAGACCTCGAGGACATCGCGAAGAAGCCCACCGAGCCAAGGGAAATCCCCGAGAGCGATAACATCCAAACGGAGAGGAGCATAGACCAAGCGCTGCTACTTCGACCACTCTTCTTCGAGATCGATACAGCGAGCGAACATGCCTGGAACAAGATGATTCTTGGGGATTTCTCCGAAGCGCTGAGACTGAATATGGAATCCCGCGCACAGATGATAGAGAGGCTCTCCACCTTCCATCTCTATTCCGCAGCTCTATCCATACGCGCGGCGGAGACCCTCTTGCGGGAGATGCAGGGGATGGACGGGAGCATTGCCTCCGGACTCAAGACTGCTCTCGCCGAGGCGAAGGAGGCATTCATGAACGGCCCTCCGAAAAGGAGGGAAAAGACTCTTGAGGAAGTCGAAGCGCTGACATCCAAGGCAGTGGAGGCGTTCTTGGCAAAATGCTCGGAAGCGGAAAGCGAACTCAAGAAGATGCTGGAGGAATATGCGTCGTTCGGAGTGCAGACTCGCGGCGCGACCGAGTTGTTAGAGTTGGCTATCAACGCAAAGAGCTCCAAGGATTTCGGCCAGTATTCGACGCTCCTTCGAGAGGTGGGCACGCTCGCTGACACGGCAAAAGACGACAGGATGAGGCAATTCGACAACGCCTTCGAACAGGCCCGTAATGCAATCGAGGCCGCCAAAGAGGCTGGTGTGGACACCAAGAACGATGAGTCGCGGTTCAAGGACGCGAAGAAGGCCTTCAAGGACCGCGACTTCCAAAGGGCCATGAACCTTCTCGCCGCGGTGGAACAGGCAGTCGATCAAGCCCACCTGGAAAAGGTAAGGGGGGACGGAGATGCTGAGATTCGCGAGATTGAGGAAATTACTGATTCTATGCGCAAGAACGCGCCCGACCTTGAAGAGGCCGCGATGTACGGCCTAGATGTCGAGCAAGGGTTACTGTTTGTAAGGCAGGCCGAGACGGCGCTCGAGCAGAGAGACGTTGTCGAGGCGGCGAAATACTCGAGGCGGGTACGAAAACTGGCAGACTCCATGGAGAAGGACATCAAACGTCTCAGGGCGGAGAGGGATATTGTCAAGCACGTTGAAGGCGGCAAGTGCGGAGAGTGTGGAAAGGAATCGCTGTTCGAATATCCGGATGGTTCGACGAAATGCGACGAGTGCGGGTATGCCTTCTTCACTGCCGGAGAAAAGAGAGAGCGCAACAGCGAAATGCAGAAGAAACAGGGCAAGTTGAAAGGGTTTCTCGGCAGATGACGGTCGACTTCAAGACGAAGTCAGATGTTCTTGACCATCCTACTTCGAATTGCCGACATCATTCTTCTCGCTGGCGAAACCTTTGATCACATCGCCTCGAGTGATTATTCCTACGAGAAGGCCTTTGCTGACTACCGGGAGCCTATTGACATCGTTGAGCACCATCGCCATGACCGCGTCCTTCACAGTCAAATTGGCGTCGATAGTGTGTATGTCGGTAGACATGACCTCACTCACAGGCCTTGAGCCGATATCCTCATAGGCCTCGAGGAGCTCTCTCTGAACGAGTTCCTCCTGGAACGCGATGCCGATTGAAGATATCGACGGGAACACCAGTCTTAGGTTCTTCTTGGTCGTCTTCAGTGACCGGAGGATGTCCGCCTCGCTGAATATGCCAACGATCTTGTCGCCGTCCAGTACAGGAGCGCCTGAAACATCTTTCTCCGCTAGGAGCGCGGTGGCCTCCCTGACGGGCATGTCCGGACTCAGGGTTATGATCGTTGTGGTCATAACGTCTTTCACAAGTTGCATTGTATCGGGCTCAGCATGAACGGCAAATCTATAAATCCTTTTCTTCCGGTTGCCCAGGCAATAATCGCCGGGGAATGTGAATGTCAAGAACTCGAATGAAACCCATAACCGATATCGAGGTCGACAGCGAAATGAAGGTAACAGAACTGACGGCTGCGATGCTTGCGTCGGGGGGCTTCACGGCAAAGAAGCTTGGAATGGCGGTCGACATCTTCGCAAGCATGCTAAAGGACGAGAAATGCACCGTGTTCCTGTCCTTCCCGGCGTGCATCATATCCACAGGGACCAGAGGAGTCATACGCAAGCTGGTTGAGGAGAAATTGGTGGACGTGATCGTGACAACCTGTGGGACTCTCGACCACGACCTCGCCCGCGTCTGGAAGAAGTACTACCACGGGGATTTTCAGATGGACGATGCGGACCTTCACAAGCAGGGCATAAACAGGCTGGGCAACATACTGATCCCAAACGACAGCTACGGCATCGTGCTGGAGAGAAAGATGCAGCCGATACTGGACGAGCTATACGAAGAGGGCAAGAAGTCCTTATCCAGCAGACAGCTGGCGCATGAATTTGGCAAACGGATAACGGACAAGGGGTCCATACTATACTGGGCCGCCAGGAACGACATACCTATCTACGTCCCTGGGATTACGGATGGGGCTTTCGGCTCGCAGCTATGGCTGTTCAGCCAGAGGCACAGCGATTTCAATATCGACATACTCAAAGACGAGCAGGAGCTCTCAGATATTGTCTTCACGTCGAAGAAAGCGGGTGCGCTAATGATAGGGGGTGGCATCTCGAAGCATCATGTCATATGGTGGAACCAATTCAGGAATGGCCTGGACTACGCCGTGTATCTCACAACCGCCGAGGAGTATGACGGATCCCTCTCCGGAGCGAGGATTCGGGAGGCCGTCAGCTGGGGAAAGGTCAAAGAGAGAGCGAAGTATGTCACAGTCGAAGGTGACGCTACCATCACACTGCCGCTCCTGACGTGTTCGGCCCTCGGAGTCGGCAGGCCGGGAAGAAATTAATACGGTAAACGGGAGTTACACCCTGAACAAGGTGGTGTGCTAATGACTGAAAAGGGGGCGGGCCCAGGCATTCCTTCGCCGCAAGACCTCGCGGCTTTCGCAAAAGAGTATTTCAAAGCCTACATGGAGACCGTAAGTGAGATGAAGCCAGAGGTTCTATCGAGATTCGCTCAGGATGCGCCTTATGTGATAAAGGCGTATCTCCTGCCGAACGGTTCAATATGCATGGTATTCAACTCGAGCGACGAGCTCGAGGTTAAGGGCGGCTCCAAGGAATGGGAGGATGTCCAGGACGTTATCGTGAAGGGGGTCGACCACTTCGCCGGATTCTACCCCTTCGAGGGGAGGTCGCTGGGCGACTGGAGCAAACGTGGCAAGAGGGATGCCCTGCGCGACCTGAGGCTTCTGGATCGGTCGGAGCTATCACGGGCGAGCGTGGAACTCGAAGCGATAATCGAGAACATAACGAAAATGATCAAGGCGAACCCCTGGCTCGGCAAAATGGGCAACGAGATAATCTCATCCATGAGGGACCTCGATGGCCGTGTGAAAGGCGGTTTTCCGACTGTGGACGCAATAGCATCCCTGCAGTCGCTCAAGGCCTACACACCCACAGCGGAGAGCATCACAATCGACTTCCCAGACAAGGCGCTGCTGGAAGAGATCGCAGAGTCACTTAAGGATGTGTCCGGTCTTCAGACCAAGATCGAAACGGTCGAGAACCGAATGTTTGAGATGGAGAAGGCGTCGCACGCCCCGGAGCTAATAGAACGGATGAACGAACACGGGGAACGTGTGGACAGACTTGAGAAGCAGCTGGAGAAGGTATCCAACATCCTGACGATGCTCAACTCTAAGGTCGAGGGCTACTTCTCGAAGAGCGCCGAGAAGGAGAGGCAAGCGGAGATGGAGCGACGGCTGGAGGAGCATGGCAACAAGGTCCTCAATGCCGAGACGAAGATCGAGGCGCTCGAGAAGGAGGCGGAGAAACTCCTCTCCGAGATGAAGGACATGGCCTCCAAAATGGAGAAGGACGTGCACGACGGCCGGAAGCGGATAGCACGCATGGAGAAGCACTTCGTGGACTTCGCCAAGATGGTTCAAGAGTAGCATTCACATGAAATCGGTCTGCGTCCTGCGAGGAGATGGAATCGGCCCCGAGGTCGTCGATTGTGCCACTCGGGTTCTCACGGCCGCGACAGACAATATCGAATTCATCTACGCTGACATCGGCCGGGACGCCCACAGCAGGACTGGAAACTATCTCCCCGACGATACGATCGAGGCTATGAAGGGTGCGGACTCGTGCCTGTTCGGAGCGGTCACCTCGCAGAGGGACCCAGGCTACGACTCCCCCGTTCTCAGATTCAGGAAACACCTCGATCTCTATGCTAACATCCGCCCGTTGAAAAACGTGTCCCGCTCTAGTGAGACGAGCCTCGATATCATCATCGTCAGAGAGAACACCGAAGGGCTCTACACGATGAACGAGACCGAGGATGACCAAGGCGTCACGACGATGAGAAGGGTTTCGAGGAAAGCCTCGAAGAGGATAATCTCTCACGCGATCGGGCTTGCCCGCGACAGGAGGCGCAGCGGCCTTTGCTGTGTGCACAAAGCGAATGTGCTCCAGAGGTCGGACGGCCTGTTCCTGAAGCTGTTCACTGAGGCGGTTGAGAAAGAAGGTGATTGGCTCTGCCACTCCGATCGTCTTGTTGACTCTGCTGCAGCAGGGATCATCATGTTCCCAGAGGAATTCGACGTTATTGTTACTCTTAACTTGTATGGAGACATCCTGTCGGATGTTGCGGCAGCGGTGGTCGGTGGTCTCGGTTTTGCCCCGTCCGGCAATATCGGACCATCCCACTCAGTCTTCGAACCCGCCCATGGCTCGGCCCCAGACATAGCAGGAAGAGGCGTGGCCAATCCAACAGCGGCCATACTCTCTGCGGGAATGATGCTCGACCATCTTGGGATGACCAACGAGGCGGCGATAGTCGAAGACGCGGTCTCAGCGGCATATAGGTCTGGGGCGAGAACGGTCGACATAGGCGGAGATTGTGGTTCCCATAAGTTCACAGAAAGAGTCATAGATTGCCTGAGGATTGGCGATTAGTCCGTTTTCGATGATGTGCGCAAGAAGAATGAGAGTGTGCGGGGGCTGAGATTCGAACTCAGGGACTCCTGCGAGACCAGACCCTCAATCTGGCGCCGTTGACCGAGCTTGGCTACCCCCGCATAAGCGCTGGAATCGGGCCATACGCGTATTCCGATTAAAGCCTTTCGTAGCAGGCAGAGCGGCACCTGAGGAGTGCTGCCAGGCTCATAGCCGATTAGTCAATAAAGACGGAGATTCCCCACATCTAAATACCACCTTGCGTTACTGGGTGAACGATGCCGGAAGTGGAGTGTCTGACACTTTTGACATGCGGTTAGGGGAGATATGTGACATGATAGGTTTTCCGAAGGGGAAGACGAGATTCCAGCTGTTCGACAAGAGGGACCTGGAATCGCTTCATTGGGGAACGCTGGATGTGCTTGAGAACGCTGGCGTCAGAGTCTTCAGCGAAGAATGCCTCAGATTGCTGGAAGGGGCAGGGTGCACGGTCGACCACAAATCGAGC
Organism: Thermoplasmata archaeon; assembly: GCA_029864565.1. Taxonomy (GTDB): domain Archaea; phylum Thermoplasmatota; class Thermoplasmata; order UBA10834; family UBA10834; genus UBA10834. The sequence goes on from JAOTTD010000029.1 coordinate 15,534, forward strand.
AGCGCCAAAATCCCGGGCAATGTAGTCGAAGATGCAATGAGGAAGGCGAAGAAGAACATAATACTTCACGCGAGGAACCCGAAATTCGATGTCGTGCTCGACAAGAGGCGGGTCTTCTGTTGCACGGACGGCAACGGAACGAGCGTCATGGACTTTGAAACCGGCAAGAGACGTGCATCTACCAGCAAGGACTTGGAGATGGTTGGCAATTTCGCTAATGCGCTTGACTCTGCCCATATATTCTGGCCTTGTGTCAGCTCGCAGGACATCCCTGACTACCTGAGACATGTTGTCGACCTCAAGGTAGCTCTGGGGGCAATCGAAAAGCACGTCCAGGTCGAGACGACCAGTCACCGGCGTGAAGCCAAGTGGCTCGTTCAGCTCGGGGCTGCTCTAGCAGGTGACGAGAAGGCGTTGAGGAGAAGGCCGATCTTCTCATCCATGCACTGTCCCTTCTCGCCACTTCAGCTTGATGGTGGATCGACCGAAGGCGCACTCGTCCTTGCCAGGGCGGGCGTACCGATCTCGTTCTACGGGATGCCCCAGGCAGGCATAACAGGACCCGTGACTCTGGCGGGGTCGATAATCGTCAACAATGCCGAAGTCCTCGCGGGTATGACGATGGCACAGCTGGCCGCCCCTGGCTCTCCGTTCATCTATGGGACGGGTGGCGCGGCGTTCGACATGAGAACGATGACATGGGCCGGTGGCAGCCCGGAAAGGGCGCTCATCTCATCTGGCGCGAGTGAGCTTGCACATTACTACGGCTTTCCGATACTGTGCGGAGGCATAGTCGCCTCAGCGAAGGTGCCAGGTGCTCAGTCATGCTACGAGAAGATGTCGAGCGGCCTGCCACAGTTCTTCGCAGGCTGTGACATGATCGCAGGGCTGGGCCTGCTCGACGACGTGACGATGCTTTCGTATGAACAGATGGTGATGGATGACGAGATGGCGAGGATCATGGGGCGACTGGCAGCGGGAGTCGTCGTCGACGATGACCACATGGCAATCGATCTGATCAAGAAGGTCGGCCCGGGAGGGAGCTTCCTGGGCCACAGACACACGATGGAGTGGATCTACAAGGAACACTTCATACCTGAGATCACCGATAGGCGTACCGGCGAGGCGTGGGAGGCCGACGGCAGCAAGAGCGCGGTAACCCGAGCGAAGGAGAAGGCGCAGAAGATCATGAAAGAACATGAAGTGATGCCTCTGCCCAGCGACGTTGTCACCGCATTCGAGCAGATCGTTAAGAAGGCTGACGCTGACATAACGGAGAACGGCTTGGACTAATTGGCGCCGAAAACCACAATCCTGGAGACGGCCCTAAGGCCATCTCCTCAAACCCGTCTCAAGGAGGAGAGGCAAGAATTGATTCCCCTGGAACTGATCCGCGAATTCGAGAGGCAAATGAAGTCCATGCGGATTGGCAACACACCTCTAAGACGGTGCCAGAAGATAGAGAAGAGATTGGGAATCCGTCGGCTCCATGTCAAATTGGAGGGGGAGAACCCAACTGGTACTCACAAGGACCGCATGGCCCTTCTCATGGCGCTCGATGCAAGGACGAAAGGCCTATATACCATCGCTGCGGCGACCTGCGGGAACTATGGCATTGCGCTTCTCAACGTCTGCGAGAAGCTGGGCATGACTTGCAAGATCTACATACCTTCGGAATTCGAAGGCACCAGGAGCGCGGAAATCGCCACGGCGGGCGGCCAGCTTGTGAACATAGAGGGAAACTACGAGGACGCAATCAAGGCATGTTCCAGAGATTGCGCGCGGAACAAATGGCATAATGCAAATCCAGGAGAGGCGAACAAAGAGCTGGGAGTATACGCCTATACTTTCATAGCAAAAGAGACGGCACTGTCATTGGGCAGGCGTCCGGACTGGGTCGCGGTTCCCGTCGGGAACGGCACGCTTCTGGCAGGCGTGTGGCAGGGTTTCAAATCCATGGGCATGAAACCGCACATGCTCGGGACGTCCAATAACAACGCGGCCATAAGGGGGATGGTTAGCAAGGAGCACGTGCCCAAAGCCGTCCCTGACATGACTCTCACCCACGTCAACGACCCCCTTGCAGGAAATTACCTGCCAGATGCCGAGGACGCGATATCCGCGATGCTCGATTCCAATGGTGCTGGAATGGAGATCGCCGACGAGGAAATGGTCAGAGCTTCCCAGATGTTCTACGAGGAGGAGAACCTGGACATATTGCCAGCTTCGGCGAGCACGCTTGCAGGTATCATGCGCCTGGAGACGAAATCTCACACGTTCATCGCAATCGCGACGGCCCGAGGAAACCTGGGCGAATCGCGAGTATAGACGCGGCTCGTGAGCGCAACGGCAGCCTGCCCCGGGCACGGAACAAAGCCTTCGGCAGCCAAGATATTAATATCCCTTCCGTCATTGACAACGCCGATGTGCGAGACCGCTGGTCGCTGCGTCAACGCTGTTATTCTACTGGTGCTAGGCGTCCTTCTCGACCTGCGGAAGTTGCGCCCGTAAGGAACTCCGTGATTATGGACGCGTTCCCGCGGGCAGAATTAGGAGAGTGTAAAGGCGATGAAAGGTGCAAGGGCTGTCGTTGAGCTACTTGAGAAGCAAAAGGTTGACGTGCTGTTCGGAATACCGGGCGGTGTCCTCCTGCCGCTCTACGATCAGCTAGTTGACTCCGAGATGAGGCACATCCTCCCGAGGCATGAGCAATGCGGAGCCCACATGGCAGATGGCTATGCCCGGGTATCGAAGCGGCCAGGGGTTTGCATAGCTACATCCGGCCCAGGAGCGACCAACCTCGTCACGGGAGTCGCGACCGCATTCATGGATTCGTCACCGTTGATCGCAATCACCGGCCAGGTCGCAACAGGCGTACTGGGCAACGACGCGTTCCAAGAGGCTGACTCGTTCAGCCTTATGATGCCGATAACAAAGCACAACTTCAGGGTGACCGATCCGAAGACGCTTCCGGAGATAATGAAACGGTCGTTTCTCATAGCCACTACTGGAAGGTATGGACCAGTGCACATAGACATTCCCATCGACATCCTCCAGCTCGACGTCTCCGATGAGGACATGAAGAAACAGGTCAGGGTTCCGAAGCCCAGGAGGAACCTCGCGGGGTTGCTCGATGCAATAAAGTTGCTTGAGCAGGCTGAGAGGCCCACCATTCTCGTCGGAGGAGGGGTTACATGGTCCCGGGCGGGGCCCGAGATTACGCGACTTGCGGAGATGCTGACAGCGCCCATTGTGACCACGCTCATGGCCAAGGGCTCGGTGCCTGAGGACCACCCGCTCGTGCTGGGCGTTTGCGGTATGCACGGAAGACAGGTCGCAAATTACGCCCTCAACAACTGCGACGTACTCCTCGCCATAGGAACCAGGTTCAGCGACAGAGTGACTGGCAAGCTCAGCGAGTTCGGGGTGCAGACGAAGGTCGTTCATGTGGACATAGACTCGTCCGAGATCGGAAAGAACGTGAAGGGCAGAGTTGGGCTGGTAGGCGACGCCTGGACCGTCGTGAACGCCCTCATCGCCGGGCTTCAGCAACGGAAGAAACGGGCGAACTGGAAAAGCAGGATACTCGAACTCAACAAGGAGTGCACCTGTGACTACGACTTGAAATCAGACCCTATCAAGCCACAGAAGGTTGTACATGAGATGTCCAAACATCTCCCAGATGATGCGATCATCACGACGGAGGTAGGACAGAATCAGATGTGGGCGGCGCACTTCTTCAAATGCTACGGCAAGCGGATGTTCATTACATCAGGAGGGCTGGGAACCATGGGATTCGGCTTCCCGGCCGCGCTGGGAGCCAAGATAGCCCGACCGGAGTGCGTTGTTGCGGATATTGCGGGCGACGGCAGCCTCCAGATGGTCTCGCAGGAATTCGCGACCGCGATGGAGAACGACATTCCTGTCATGATATGTCTACTGAACAACGGCTGGCTCGGAATGGTTAAGCAATGGCAGAAGCTGTTCTACGACTCTCGTTACCATGCAACGAACCTGGGGAAATCACCGGATTTCGTGAAGCTCGCGGAGGCCTATGGGGCGGAGGCTATAAGAGTCGAGAAGCACTCCGAGGTTGCCGACGCCATCAAATCGGGGATGAAGTCAGACTTGCCGATACTGCTTGACTTCATCATCGACCCCGAGGAGGATGTGCTTCCGATGACGCCGCCGGGCAAGAGCGCGTCTGAATGGATCAAGGGTAGATGTCAGTGGAAAGGGGGTGGCAAGTGACATGGAAGTAATCATGATGCTGACCTACGACCAACCGGGCGTGATGCAGAGGGTAATGGCCGAGTTCACAAGGAAGAAGATCAATGTCGATACGATAGTCGTCGGCCCGTGCGAGATGCCAGAAAGGTCGCGAATCGTGATTTCACTGCGCGACCGCGACACGGCACTCGGCGTCATAGAACATCTTAGGGCGCTGCAGGAAGTCATCGAAGCCGACATTGTGGACCACCGCAGACATGAGGCATATGCCATAACGCTCAGCAAAGGCGGCGTCTGTCGAGTGACGGGTACGGTCGAAGAGGTCGAATCCGTGATAAAGAAGAGCCAACCGGACAAATACATCGAGGTAGTAAACGCGATTTAGGACACGTAGAGGGTGCTGGACATGGCCAAGATATACTACAACAAAGACGCTAACCTCAACGTCCTCAAGGGCAAGAGGGTAGCCGTGATAGGATACGGAATACAGGGAAGAGCGCAATCGCTCAACCTCAGGGACAGCGGGGTCGACGTGGTGGTCGCCCAGAAGTTCAAGGACGACTACTACAGGCGCGCAAAAGCGGACAAGATGAAGATCATGGACATCCCGGATGCGGTCAAGAGCTCAGACATCGTTCTGATGCTCATTCCCGACGAGGTTCAGAAGGACGTGTACGACAGTGAAGTCGGACAATACCTGCGAGAGGGCATGGTCCTCGACTTCGCTCATGGGTTCAACATCAATTTCAAACGCATAGTTCCGCCAAAATTCGTCGATGTCATAATGGTCGCGCCGAAGGGCCCTGGAGCGCTGGTCCGCGAGACCTACGAAGCAGGCAACGGCGTGCCAGCTCTGATCGCGGTCCATCAGGACTACTCGAAGAAGGCAAAGAAGACCGCCCTCGCCATCGCAAAGGGACTGGGAGCGACGACCAGAGGCGTCATAGAGACTACATTCGAGGAGGAGACGGAGACCGACCTCTTCGGGGAGCAGGTCACGCTCTGCGGAGGCGCGAGCGAACTGATTAGGTCGTCCTTCGACTTCCTGGTCAAGAACGGCTACCAGCCAGAGATAGCATACTTCGAGGTCCTCCACGAACTCAAGCTCATAATCGATCTTGTCCAGAAGGGCGGAATTGAGGGCATGTGGAAGAATGTGTCGAACACTGCCGAATACGGTGGACGGACTCGAGGCGCCAAGATCATCGACCCTGCGACGGAGAAGGCCATGAAGAGGATTCTCGCCGACATAAAGTCCGGGGCCTTCGCCAAGGAGTGGGTCGCCGAGTACGAAGCAGGGATGCCCGAATTGACGAGGCTCCGCAAGAAGGCGGCGGACTCTAAGATAGAGTCGGTAGGCAAATCGATACGAAAGATGTTCAAGTGAAGCAGATGTCCGGTCAAGTGGAGTTGTTAGGCAGGTTCCGCTCGGGAGGGAAGGAATTCGTCGGGAGGACGGACGGTTTCAGTGTGCTCGAGATGGACACCTCCCGGATGATGGACGCGATACTAGACAGGGCAAAGATCACCGGTAAGACGTACCGCATCGAGGACTTGAGAGTCCTCGCTCCGATTGACAAGCCTGCCAAGATCATATGCATAGGCCTGAACTACAGGAGCCACATACAGGAGATGAATTGGGACACCCCCTCCGAGCCGATAATATTCACCAAACCCTCGTCAGCGATAATCGGCCATGGCGACGATATCGTCCTCCCAGCGATGTCGAGGCGTGTGGACTATGAGGGCGAATCGGCCTTGATAATGGGAAAGAGGGCGAGGCGTGCCTCCGACGGTGCCGACGCGATATTCGGATTCACTGGATTCAACGATGTGACAGCCAGAGACCTTCAGAAGAACGATCCCGATTGGACGAGAGCGAAGGGCTTCGACACTTTCGCGCCGACGGGACCCTTCATATCCCCTATTGCGCCCGCCTCTGTCACAACGAGGCTGAATGGCTGCGAGGTTCAGAAGGCCGAGACAGGCGACAGGGTTTTCGACGATACCGCCCTTGTGGAATACATATCCCGAATCATGACGCTCGAGCCCGGAGACGTTATCGCAACAGGAACGCCATCGGGCATCTCGTCCATGAAGGCAGGGGACGTCGTCGAGGTGGAATTGGACAGCGTCGGAACACTCAGAAACGCCGTCATATCCAGCGAATCGAATATTGAAGGAAGATGAGGACAATGCAGATACAGCCGCCAGACTTGGTGTGGAAGAACGGAAGGACGATAGCCTGGAAGGATGCGACTGTCCATGCCCTCAGCCACGGGCTCCACTATGGTACAGCTGTGTTCGAGGGCATTAGATGCTACGAGACTCAGGATGGCCTGGCCGTATTTCGACTGAGAGATCACATGGCCAGGCTCCACACGTCGGCGAAGGCCATCAATATGGTCATACCGCACACTGTCGAAGAGCTGTGCTCAGCGACAAAGGAGGTCATCCAAGTGAACGCTCTGAAGTCCTGCTACGTCAGACCGATATCCCTCTTCGGAACCTCTGGCATCGGCGTCAACCCGATAGGATACCCGGTTGACACATTCATAATAGCGTTCCCGCTCGGGGCTTATCTCGGCGAAGATGGCATCAAGAACGGCATCCGCGTTCACACATCATCGTGGAGGCGCGTGTCAGGATCATCCGTCCCTGCAACAGCGAAGATATGCGGGAACTACGTCAACAGCGCCCTCGCTGTCATGGAGGCAAAGCAGAACGGTTTCGATGAAGCAGTGCTCCTGAA
>JAOTTD010000049.1 GCA_029864565.1 Thermoplasmata archaeon
CTTCAAGTCGAGGCCGAGGTCGCGTTTGGCCTTGGTCGTGTCTGCTGCGCGATAGCCGGATTCCAGTGGGCGCAGCTGCGTCTTGTCGATCTCGACGTGTTCCTCCTGGTCAAGGCCTGCGTATGAGAACGCCTCCTCGACGAACTCCCCAACGGTGTGAGTCTCGCCCGTGCCTATGACGAAGTCGTCGGCCTTCTCTCGCTGCAGCATCCGCCACATGACCTCGACATACTCCGGGGCAAAACCCCAGTCCCTCCTCGCGTCGAGGTTTCCAAGCGTAAGGACCGACTGCTTCTTCGACAGTATCCTGGCTATGGACTCTGTGATCTTCCTCGTAACGAAAGTCTCGCCCCTCCTATGACTCTCGTGATTGAACAGTATACCGTTGGATGCGAACAATCCATACGCCTCCCGGTAGTTTCGCACCATCCAGTAGGCGTAGAGCTTAGCACAGGCGTAGGGACTTCTTGGGTGGAACGGCGAGCACTCGCTCTGAGGCGGTTCGATCAAGCCGAAGAGCTCAGAGGTCGACGCCTGGTAGAGTCTGATTGGCTGACCGCTCCTGCGCATCACCTCGAGCACACGGGACGCCCCCAGTGCCGTGACGTCCCCGGTGTACGTCGGAGCGTCAAAGCTGACCTTGACATGGCTCTGGGCACCCAGGTTGTAGACCTCCTGTGGTTCTACGTCGTGGATGATGTTCGATACCTGGTCGCCGTCGGATAGGTCGCCGTAGTGCAGGAACAGCCGACTGCCAGCGCTCTGCATATCGGACAGTATCTGGCCAATCCTGGACGTTTTGTACGTGCTCGATCTGCGAATCATCCCATGGACTTCGTAGCCCTTGGAGAGCAAGAGCTCTGCCAGGTAAGAGCCGTCTTGACCGGTTATTCCGGTTATCAGCGCTTTCTTCATCGGGGTCTCCATCGTCTCACACGATTGAGGATAGACTGTGGCAAGATATAGATTCTGTATGCGCTCGGCGCCAGTCGGATCCATCTACACGTCTTGACTTATAGACGGTCCACCTCGATGCCCACCTTCACTCTGAAGATGGATACGAGCGTTTCGAGCGTCTGCGTCCAATCATTCAAGACTGGCATCGAACGCTTCCGACACGAACAGGAGATCTTCCTTCGTCAGATACTGATGGCAACCTATGTACAGGCCCTGTGAACCGAGTCGTCTCGCATTGGGGAGTCTGTTCTCATACTTGCTTTTCATCTGCTTGTAGGCTGGTTGATGGATGGGTATGCACCCGAACAACGGCCTCGTCTCGACTCCATGCTCCTCAAGGCGAAGCTGCAGCTGCTCTCTGCCAATCGCCTTGCCATCCCGAATCACTATCGGGTAGCCGAGGTAGCTTAGGTCTTCTGAGTATTTCGGAAGTACGAGAGTGTCAGAATGCTTCTCCAGGAGGTCGTTCAGGAGCTTGAAGTTCTCCCCCCTCTTGGCGGCGATATCATCCGCTCTGGCGATCTGTGCGTTCGCGATTGCGGTCGAGAACTCCGTAGTCTTGAAGTTGTATCCGATCTCGTCATGGAGGAACCGCGGATCCCATTGCCCTTCCTTCCCGAATCTTGGGCACTTGCCATCTCCCCTTGTGCAGATGAGACAGTCGCACATCCTGCCGTTGGCCTTGAGCTTCCGAACCATCCTCGCGATGTCGATGTCGTTCGTGAGAACCGCCCCCAACTCACCCGCTTGGATGTTGTGCGCCACATAGAACGAGTAGGACGACAGATCGGACATGCTCCCCGCACGCTTGCCTTTGTAGAGGGAGCCGTGTGCCTGTGACGAATCCTCGAAGACTCTAATGCCATGGCCACGAGCTATGCCATTGAGCTCGTCCATATCGCAGACGTAACCCATCAAATGCACAGGCAGCAAGATACAATCATCGCCTTCGCATTCGTCATCGATGGCCGCCCTTGCCCGTTCAGGGTCGAGGCACAGCGTCTCTGAATCCACATCCGCAAATACGGGCTCCATGCCTGAGAGCACTATCGCATTCGCAGTCGCGACATATGTCAGAGGAGTCGTGATGACCTTCGTCGGCTTCTGCCCTTCCGAATACATCTTCGCCTTCAGCGCGAGCAGGCCCGCCACCAAGGCGGACGTCCCCGAGTTGACCGCTACCGCGTGTTTCGTCCCGATGAACCTCGAGAAGGCGGATTCGAAATCCTTCGTCTCGCGGCCTTCGGAAATACCGTCGGAATCTAGCACTCGAGTTACGGCGCTCCTTATCTCGTCGTCTACTCTGAACTCGCCTACCCTGACCCTCAGCGTCATAATCAGACTCGTCCTCGGATAGTGCTCTGCCCGATTTATGGGTTTCTGAACCCCCGACGTCCGTGACGACTGGGGTATAGCAGCGGCTCTCAAGATATCGTGCCGCGATTCGCCACGAAGTATTCCATGGTCCTCGCCAGCCCGTCCTTCAGCTGAGTTCTCGCTTCGAACCCGAACTCGTCCTTGGCGCGTGAGACATCGAGCAGTCTCCTTGGCTGGCCGTCCGGCTTCGTTGCATCCCAGCTCAACCGGCCTTCGAAACCCACGACTTCGGCGATGGCCTCCGCCAGGTCCTTGACGGTTATCTCCATCCCCGCTCCCAAGTTGACCGGTTCGGAACCGTCGTACTTCTCAGCAGCAAGCCTTATGCCCTCGGCGGCGTCGGCCACGTAGAGGAACTCCCTGGACGCCTTGCCAGTCCCCCATACCTCGACCTCGTCAACCCCGCTCTCCTTGGCCTCCACGAACTTGCGAATCAAGGCAGGTACGACATGGGAATCCTTAAGGTCGAAGTCGTCCCCCGGGCCGTACATGTTGACGAGCAGCAGGTGTATCGAGTTGAAACCATATTGCGCGCGATACGCCTGCCCCTGAACGAGAAGCATCTTCTTGGCGAGGCCGTAAGGAGCGTTCGTCTCCTCGGGATAGCCGTTCCACAGATCCTCCTCCCTGAACGGGACCGGAGTGTGCTTAGGATACGAACATATCGTCCCCGCCATGACGAACTTGTCTACTCCTTCCCGCCTCGCTGCCTCCATCAACTGGATGCCCATGACTGCGTTATCGTAAAAGGTCTCAGCAGGGTGTCTACGGTTGAAATCTATGCCACCTCCAGTCACAGCGAGGTGTATCACGATATCGACGTCCTTAACCGCACTGACGCAGCCGTCCCATGTGCGAAGATCGGTCTCGTTGCTCCTGGGGATGACGAGCGCGTCGGCGCTTGCACCGTTGCTGATGAGATTCTCCACGAGGTGCTTTCCTAGGAAGCCTGCACCTCCAGTGACGAGCACTCTCTTGTCATTCCAGAAGCTCATGTCTCAATCTGCCTCCCACCACATGCCGGGAAACTTCGATTTCAACAGTGCATCTCCCTCGCCAATCGGTTCGAGGCCGTAAGAGCGCATGTCAGCGTCAACCATTATCTTCACTATGTCCTCGAAGCCTATCCTGAGGCTCATGCCGAGATCCTTCTGCGCCTTCGACGTATCCGCCACGAGCTCGTCCACCTCCGTCGGTCGGAAGTATCTCTTGTCGATACGGACGTGCTTCTGTGAATCGAGACCTGCGTACTCGAAGGCTGAATCGACGAATTCCTTGACCGTATTATTGCGACCAGTGCCAATCACGTAATCGTCCGGCGATTCCTGCTGGAGCATCTTCCACATGACCTCGACATACTCTGGAGCGAACCCCCAGTCCCTCTTGGCGTCGAGGTTGCCCAGGAACAGAGCATCCTGCTTCTTCGCTTTGATTGCCGCTATCGCCCTCGTTATCTTCCTCGTGACGAACGTCTCGCCTCTCCTCGGGCTCTCGTGGTTGAACAGTATGCCATTGGAAGCGAACATGCCGTATCCGTCCCGGTAGTTCCTCACCATCCAGTAGGCATACACCTTCGAGCACGCATAGGGACTCCTCGGCTGGAACGCCGTCGATTCGCTCTGCGGAGGTCTCGCCGAGCCAAACATCTCGGAGCTCGAGGCCTGATAGAACTTGACGGGGAGCTCGCTGCGCCGGATGACCTCGAGCAGGCGGGTCGTCCCGATAGCCGTAACGTCACTGGTGTACGACGGGGTGTCGAAGCTGACCCGTACGTGACTCTGAGCCCCGAGATGATACACCTCCTCGGGCTCGATGTTGTAGACGATGTTCGATATCTGCTCTGAATCCGACAGATCGCCGTAATGAAGAACCAGTCTGACGTCTCTCTCGTGGAGGTCTTTGAAGACGTGGTCTATCCTCGCAGTGTTGAACGTGCTAGCCCTTCGGATGATGCCGTGCACCTCGTAACCTTTTGACAACAAGAGTTCAGCGAGGTACGAACCGTCCTGACCGGTTATGCCGGTTATCAGAGCCTTCTTCATCTTCACACTCCCCTTTTCGGCCTCAATAGCGATTGGATTAGAAGTAATTAAAGGTCGAGTGGCCTCGTTATTCGCAAGGCCGGCCCTTTTGCCTGAGAGATATCGCCCACATGGTGAAGTCCGACGAGAATCAACTACGTGTTCCCAGGTAGCGGCCTGTTCAGTAGTCGAAGTACTTGTCGAGGAATCTCAGATCGCCCTTTCTAAGCTCTTCCGTGTGGCGCCTGCCGAGCATCAACCCCTCGATGCGATACTTCGCTTCGAGAAAGCACGGCTCCTTCAGCTGCCCTGACATCTGCGCCTTTGCGTTGCGCAGCAATGATGTGACGACCCTTCCGACGCTGCTCCAGCAGAACGCCAACCTGTTCCTGACAGTCCAGTCGGTGTTCTTCAACGCTTGGTACCGCCAGTAGACCATCTGTATCAGTGTCAGGTTGCGTTTGGGTGTCCGTGACGAAGGGGTGTACCTGTGCTCCAGCTTGGCGTGCGGTGTGAGATACAGCGATCCTGGATGGCTCCTCCAGACACGGTTGGAGAAATCGACGTCCTCGCCCGGGCAATATCTCCTGAGGTTCTCATCGAACCTGTGCTCCGCGAACGCCGCTCGCCTGTATGACATGTTGCAGCCAGAGAGCCATTGGCAGTGGATGACCTGTGTGACCTCGTGAGGATAAGTGGAACAGTATGATGGCATCATCGAGCATGAGTCCCTGCCGTAGAACCATATCATGAAAGCGCGGTCGATCGCATTCCCCAGCCGTCCTGAGAACGACGGGTCTAGGTCGCCTCCGTGGAATCCCTGCACGCCCATGGCTTCGGAGTGCGAGTCGAACACCGCTACTATCGACTTCACATATCCACTGTCGAGGACGACGTCGTCATCGATAAACACGATGATGTCGCCTCTGGTGTTGTCGACGCCGACGTTCCTGGCGACGGTGAGGCTCTTCGGGCCCGTGTTCCGGATATGGGACAACCCCGAGCCGCGTTCGATGAACGCCGGGCGCAGAGATCCGACGACGGCCTCAGACGACGCGTCGTCGCCGTCATCGACCACGAGCACCTCGTCCGGTATGAGGGACTGCGAGGCCACAGAATCGAGGGCGTTCCTCAGGTCCGCAGGCCTGTTAAACGTGGATATCACGAGGCTGACACTGGTCTTCTCCTTCTCGTCTGACGACATCCCATTACTCCAAAGGCATTCCTCCGTAACGGGTTCGGCTTATGAAAATGATTCCTTCAGCACAAGTTCGCGTGCTTCGAAGTGTGTTAATCATAAATAATCGGTACACGCTCCTCAACAGGTGGCGGGTCGGCGTATGGAATCCTCAGAAGCTGCCTCAGTGGACGACTATCAGGAGGGCGCTCCCAGGATAGGCACTCTGGTAATCAACTTCAACAGCCACGACGATCTGAAGAGATGCATCGAATCTCTCATGATGGTGCAGTACGCGAACCATCTGATATTCTGCGTGGACAACGGCTCGACCGACGGCTCACGGCGGAAGCTCATGCAGGAGTTTCCGGACATAGTGCACGTGGACAACGGCTCGAACGTGGGTTTTGGCGCGGGGATGAACGCAGGCATCGCGAAAGCGCTGGAGATGGGGTGCGAGTACGTGTTCTGCTTCAACTCCGACACCTGGGTGGACGACCCCGGGCTGTTCGACGAACTGCTCCGCACATTCCAGGAGAACCCGAGCATGGGGATGGCCGGTCCTGCGGAGTACGATTACTCGGGAAACGACCTCCTATTCTCCGGCCCGACCGGACGCCACGAACAGGAGATGAAGGTCTCCGGCGCGGCGATGTTCATCTCGAAGAAGATGATAGAGACGGTCGGACTATTCGACGAGTCGTTCTTTCTCGGATACGAGGACCAGGACCTGCTCAGACGCGCCGAGAAACACGGCTTCGTCGCGAGGACCACGTCGGAGACTCGTTTCATGCACAAGCGAGCGGCCATAACCGGAAAGCACGCGCGTATGATGACATATCTCGAGACGAGGAACGAGATAGTCTACTACGCGAGACACTGGGACCTGTCGACGTTCATGAGGCGGATAGTGGTAGGCAACGCAAAACGGATACCGAGGAAGGCGCTCCTCTATCCTGAGGTCGGCAGGCCCGAACTGTTCGCAGCTCTCGTACGCGGAGTATTGGCTGGAGTGTCACTCATGCCGAAGGCGAGGCAGCCGGGAGCCATGCCGAGGTTCGACCCCTCGAGATGGATGACGGCGACCGGAGAATCCTGCGCTAGGAAAGACTGAGAGAAGGCTGATGACTATCGTCTCGCCGATTCCTCGTATATCCTTCTGTAGACCGCGTTCCTCTTGCCGATGGAGGCGTCGCCCTCCTCGACCTCGCGCTTGCCCGCGGCACCCATGGCCTTCCTCGTGTTCTCGCTTCCAACGAGGGTCGACAGCTTGTTGACGAAGTCGTCGACGACCCTGTCATCGATCATCTTCATGTACGGCAGGAACGGCCCATCGTCCATGCTCCAGTTGGGGACGTTCCCGGGAAGATAGTACGGTATCTTCTCAGACGGTTTCACAAGATATCCGTGCACTCCGTTCTTCACCAGCTCACCGTTGGCCCACAAATCCCTCGTCACGACTGGCAGACCGAACCGCATGGCCTCGAGGAACGCCATCCCCGGAGTGTGGTGCGAAGGGAACAGGAATATGTCGGACTCCCAGAAGAGCCTGTCCAGCATGTCCCTCGGCAGCACGTCCGACAGGACGTGGAGCCCCGGGGTAGAGGCGTACTTGCCCCTGAGCTCGTCCGGCATCCAACACCTGAATGCGAGTTCCACGCTGTCGCCCATCTTCTCTCTCAGACGCTTGTACGTCTCCAGGACCTCGAGCCCGCCCTTGGAGTAGAACTCGCCCTTGTAGTTTGAGCTGCCCATGAACAAGATCCTCACACGGTCGTGCATCTCGATGTCGCTCGGCCTAGGCGGGGCGGGCCTCACGGCCAGCCGTACGACCTCCGTCTTCTCAGCGACCTCTTTCGACGGCACGAGGTGTTCGATGGTCTTCCGTGCCGCCTCCGTCCACGGGATGGCCTTCCTGCAATATCGCGAGGACAGGGCCTTTGCGAGGCGCTTCTGATGCCTCTGCGAGTAGATGCGCTTGCGCCAGTTGCCATAGTAGCCGAACAGAGAGGCAGCGAAC
>JAOTTD010000072.1 GCA_029864565.1 Thermoplasmata archaeon
CATGCAGAGCGGGGATGTCGGCAACGGTGAGACCACGTCGCTGGCCCTTTCGGTTGTCGGCCCAGCGGTCATCACATTCTCGTGGAAGGTGTCATCAGAGGAGGGGTGGGACACGCTCTCGTTCTCCGTACCTGATAGCGCCATTCTCAAAACCATAAGCGGGGAAGTGGACTGGACCGAGGAGTCGTACACCCTTGACGAGGGAACACACACGATGTACTGGAGCTACAAGAAGGATGTTGAGGCCAGCGAGTTGGACGACACAGCTTGGATTGATGCGATCCACTTGGGAAAGCCATCGCCGCAGTTCTCCATAGAGGAGTCTTACGAGGCTGTCTTCGACGAGCCGCTTGAGGTGATTCCGTTCGACATCGTCAATCCCTCCGGCTCCGATCTGAGCTTCTGGTACGACTGGGGTGATGGGAGCGACCTTTCCCCAGGAAACCCGGCCGAAGACTACTCAGCTTCGCATGTCTACATAGCCGTGGGTGAATTCGACCTGACAGTCTCGGCCGCGGATGAGCACGACAACAACGTTAGCGAGTCCACCGTCATACATGTCAGGGAGGGGAACGCCAAGCCCGTCGTGCAGTCGGCGGGGATTGTTCCTTCATCTGAGTATTATCTGCCGGGAGACGCCGTCCGTTTAGACGTCGAGATAATTGACGCCGAGGGGGATGAGGTCACAGTGACAGTGAGCATCGAAGCATTGGGTGTCGTAATGAGCGACACAGACAACCCCGTAGCTGGAGTTTCGACGGTGTACTCCTTCGAATACACTTGCACTGATGCTCGGGAGACGCCCTATGTCTTCGAAGCAGTGGCGAGCGATGATGCTGAGCACTCATCTTACGAATGGGACTGGACTGATATCGCGCTGCTGGTCAACTCCCCGCCTGAGGCGGTGCTGGAGATTGACGAACCACAAGGAGATACCACGATGACATTCGATTTCGACGCCTCTGGTTCGTACGACGAGGAGACGCCGACTGCAGAACTGGAGGCGCGCTGGGACTGGAACAACGATGGCGTATGGGATACGGACTGGTCTGGGGATCTGGTTGTCACCCACCAGTTCCTACAACCCGGTTCGTACGTCGTAGTGGTGGAGATAATGGACGGGAGCGGCCTTGCTTCCTCGGACAGCGTGACGGTGGAGGTCGGTGGCGAAGCGATACCCGAGTTCTCGTCGGTCCTCGTGCCTATTGTCCTTGTTCTAGCGTTGCTCCTATTCATCGGCCGAGCCCGGGCGAAGCGGTGATGTGACAATCTTGGCGAATGTAATTGCGGCGTTTGCGCTTATTGGTGTATCAGGAAGCCTCGCCAGGAGTGGCAGAAGTGGGGTAGGTCGGGTTTGATTTCGACCCCTCTGGCTCAAAGTCTAATCAACACGGATTGAGATTTGGGAGAACGCACCAAACCTCTTCCCTTTTTCACAACTCTTCTTGACTCTCTGAGCCTTGCGAATTCGAAAGGTATTAATCCATGATAACGCCGTTATAAGCATTCCTCGAGGGTGGTTCGAGGAGGGGGTGAGAAATGAGAAGGCTGATATTCGCATCGCTCGTAGCCAGTACACTTGTGCTCATGTCAATGCTGTCGGTTCCAGCAGTCGCTAAGCCATGTTGCGGTGAGGCTCTGAAATGCACCATAGAACTGGAATTGGATCTCGAGCCAGCAGAAGGTGAGCCCGATTGGAACGGGGCCATCGGCGGCGACATCGAAGGAATCTACCAGCTCTGGGAACGCTGGGATGAGATGTTCTTCACCGGCCCAGAGAACAACACAACTGAGCACTACTTCGAGAACTTCGTGATTCAGGCTGAAGACAATCGTATCGAGGGGATTGACCAGGGCGTCTTCAACTTGGGGAACCTCAAGTTCCATTACACGGGCTCGGTGACGGGTGCGGAGGGCGATTGGGACTACCTTGATGGATGGCTGTTGCACGGACAGGGAGTCGTGAAGATTTCGGAAACCGGAGTGACTGCTACAGGCACGATGACTCTGGTGCCTCCGTGAACACTTGGCCAGCCGTGGCAGGATCTGCGCAGCAAACCCCATGAAACCTCTCTATTTTCCTCCTTCCGCCCCTATGACTTTCTCCTTGAGCCGGATTCATACTCAGACGACTGGCTATATTTCAATCAGAGCACTATAGAATTTGCACGAAGGGCCAAACCCCCTTCTTTTTCTTCCACACCCGGCGCGATTGATTTCAGTGAAGGGTCAAAGGCTCGGAAGAGTTATTAACAAAGCTACGATACTCTGTGGTTACACCATCATGAAGCAGGGATAGCCAAGCCTGGTCAACGGCGCTAGATTCAGGGTCTAGTCGCGCAGGCGTTCGCCGGTTCGAATCCGGCTCCCTGCACTTCGCGATGTC
>JAOTTD010000030.1 GCA_029864565.1 Thermoplasmata archaeon
GACTAGTTCAATCAGCCGCGTTCGAAAAGTCAGAACTCAACCGACCGCGATGCGCTCAGATATGGCGGCTGCGACGTCAGAGATCAGCATGGCAACTACTGGTGCAGACAGACTGGACATGTACCGAGTGGCAATCGGCGATTCCAATCATGAAGGCGCTGTACGAGGAAGTGCGTGCGGCCTCGAAGACCAAAGAGACGAGTGCGATGAAGTGGAGAGGCAATTGCTCTCTATCATATCGAGAGGATCCGTCTACACCGATGTGGAATTGTCGAACGATGTAGTCATCGACGATGATGATCAGTACAGGAAGCCCACGGTCGTTTCGGGGCTGGAGCTATCTCGCAAGATGAAGCGGGATCTCGCTAAGAAGGGAGATGCCTCGTAAGCATCACACCTCACTGGCAATACTGTCCGCCGCAGAAGCGCCATTCTCTTCTGGTTTCTGCTCCTTCGAGTCGAGCCATCTCACAATGATTATCCAGAACACCGAAAGGAATCCGACGAAGATGAGAATACCGATGAACGAATGAACGACGATCAGCGCTCGCCCCCCCCACACTATTCCTGCCATCACGGTGATGACCATCCGGATGATGTTGGAGAACCAAGTAGTCACGAAGCCGGCAAACAGGCCGATGGACGTGTAGGCGTCCATGCGACGGTATCGAGCAATCACGAAGGCGAGGAAGGCGGAGAAGAACAGGCCTGCGGAATAGAGTCCGCTGCATCCAACGCCTATGCCAACCCTCTGCATAACACCGTCGTGCTCGTACTCGATTATGTTCGAAAAGCCGATTCCGCTCAGATTAAGGACGGCGTTAACGTTGAAGCCGAAGGCCTCCAACAACCAGGTCACAGGCAATGTGATTATGTATTGCTCTGCATAAGCGGTGATCCTGTAGTGAGATTCGCCGGTCACGAGGGAATAAGTCCTCCAGATGATCACGAAGACTATCGCCAGCAACATCAGATACAACACGACGAAATCCTTCACCTCGCCGAGCTTCGACTTACCCGATGGATAGACCACGAGGGAGAGGCCAAAGAGCGTAATGATGAAATCTTCCATCCGGAGGTTCGTCTCTCCAATGAAAGCGATCTTCCAAATGGACCAGAGCAGGATGAGCGCAAACCCGGCGACAGGGATGATGTACGCGCAGAATTCCCTCCTCACGTACCTCGACAGGAAGTCCACGAGAATGCCCTCTGATTCCCTGGAATTCGATTTCTGCAAAGACAGTGATGCATGTATCGCAATCGCGGTGCCGATACCCACCATCAAGAGCTCGATTAGCAGAGCCGAATGGCCGGCCATGTAGTGGCTGTACAGTGCAGCTGCGACAAGCAACGAACCCAACAACAGAAGCCATTCACTTCGCAACATTTGCAGTTGAAACGCACTATTCTGAGCGTATATAACGGTTTAGTATGAAGACGGCCTCAGCTCACAATACCTGTGTCCTCTTCATGGATCATTCCTGCTCCAGGTCGCGAGAATCATCTTGCCTTTCAGATCTCCGCCGAGGTCGCGTTCTCTCTGGACCAAGTGGCGACGAGAGCAGCCACGGACACAATAATGAATAGGATCGATATCTCAGCCATCGTCGAGAAGGTATTGACCACAGCTGGAAGCAGGATGCTCGCCAGCGCGAACGATAGAGGCATCGCCACCGCGAAGAGCACCCCCACAGCGAGCGCGGTTGCGAACGCTCCCGTGCGGAGGCGTATCTCGTAATTGTCGGTGTCTTCCGAGAGCAGGGCACTCCATGCCAGCAACGATGTCGGCAACAACAAACCGAGTATCGAAGTCTGCCATACGTCCACCTCCACCAATGTGACTATCTCAATGGACAATGCGGCGACCGCCAAATCGATGAACAAACCAACCACCGCTGCTGGTCTGTACTCGAGGGCTATCCCGAGCAGCACCAGCGCTATGCCGATGGCCCCCGGCACAAGAAGTGAGAACGACAGCCTGCTGAAGGTCAGGAATAGAGCCGCGGCAGCTATGGCCATCGCGACCTTGAGACCCACGGATGCCCGTATCACGCGACACCCCTCCTGATGCTTCTGACTATCCTAGCCGTGGTGTCGGCGGGGCCAATCCGTATGAACGAAGCGCCTGAACGCCTCAGGGCAGCCTCCATCTTGACAGCCGCGCTCATGTTCTCGAGCAGCTGTTCCGCCTCGCTAGCGTCCAAGGCCGGCGACGGCTTCGAATACCAGTCATCGTAGGTCTGGATAACGAGCATGCGGTTCCCCGTCCTCCTGCATAGTTTCGCCCCGGAGATGACCGACTCCCTTGAGGATATGAGGTCGGATATAACCACGAATAGCAGTATGCCCCCATGCTTCTTGGTAATGATGTCCCCAATCGTCCCCTCGAGGCCCATCTCGCGAATGCCGGTGGAACGGCGGCTCGCGATGCTCTTCATCGCATCGAGAAACGCCTCGCCGCCGTCTCTTCCGGCACTTTCCGAAACCGTATTGAAAGGCGGATCCCTGCGGACTGCTCCAGAGAGCTTCGGATCCTCAAGCGTCTTTATCGAACCAGGAACGTCTCTCAAGGCAATCAGTATCCTCTCGAACTGGTGTTTCGAAAGCGACGAGTCGACCTTCGTAATCAACGACGTCTCGTCGAACGCGACCGCGCCAGTCCTGTGAAAGTTGCTGAGAAGGACACGGGAGAGCTGAATCCCGAGGTCAGTGGCGTGGTCGATCTTGGCTACCTTGTTGGTTGCCAGGCGCATGCTCCTGCTGCAGTCGACCATTACCATCGTCTCGAGAGTGCCCTCCTTCTTGTACGTCTTCGTCATAAGCTTGCCCAGTTTGGTGAAGGCCTTCCAGTGTATGTCCCTGGCCTTGTCGCCAGGAACATAATCTCGGATGCCCGCGTGCTCGAACTCCCTCAGAATCACGGTGGGCATCCTCGTAACGCCGCCGTACTCGAAGTGCTCTTTGCGGGCTATCTCCTTCGCCGTGCTAAGGCTCTCGCGACGCGTATGAACGACAAGGGTCGTCTTCAACCGGTCCTCGCGCGTGTGGACGTGCAAGCCAAACGCGTCCGACTGGTCGATCCTCAGGCCTCCTATGACATGGCTACCTCTCCTCTCAGGGGCAATCGAGTAGGCGAATGACCAGACCGAGCGGGCAGGTACCTTTGCGTACGCTACATTGCTTCCAGAAACGACGGCGCAATCGTCCGGAATCAGATCCTCGAACCTGGCCTCGAGCGGCGTTGGATTCAGATTCGTTATCTCCACTTTGATTGCCAACGGCTCCTTCGCGAATGTCAGCTCATCGAGGGCTTTGCGGTCTACCCTGACCTGCGAGTCCTCCACCTCGGCTAGGAACCTTCGCCGAGAATACACGAACACGACGAGCAGTCCCGAGCACACGATGATCCACGACAGGTTCATGAATAGGTATGCTGCCAGCACGAACACGACGCAGAAGATCAGCAGTGCCTTGCCGAGCGATGAGGTCTCCAAAGCTACTCACTCTTCTGCTCAATGTTCTGGGGGCCGTCTTCGCTGAAGTCCCCCTTCGGTATCGACACTTCTGACATCACGGATTCGGTTACGCTGCCCGGGGTCTTCCCCTCCAAATCAGTCTCTGGCGTGAGTACGAGGCGATGGTCCATCACTTTGTGTGCCATACTCTTGACGTCGTCGGGAATCACATAGGCCCGTCCCGACAGGTACGCGTGCGCCTTCGCGGCCAGCATCAGGTGCATACCTCCCCTCGGGCTGAGCCCGAGCTCGAGCTGCTCTGCATATCTCATGGCCCGCATCACATCCCGCACGTACTCGACCACGCTCTCGTGCATATGCACTCCGTACACACCAGCTCGCATCCTGAAAATGTCCTCCGGCTGTAGCACCTGCTTCGGCTTCCCTTGGAATCGAGCCTTGAGCTTGAGCATCTCAAGCTCCGATTCCGAATCCAGGTAGTCCATCGTGCTTCTGATTAGGAAGCGGTCCAGCTGAGCCTCTGGTAGCGGATACACCCCCTCGGTCTCGACAGGGTTGATGGTCGCGACCACAATGAATGGTTCAGGCAGCATGAAGGTGGTGCCCTCGATCGTCACCTGCTTCTCCTGCATCGCCTCCAATAGGGCGGACTGCGTCTTCGGAGGCGCGCGGTTTATCTCGTCTGCGAGGACTACGCTCGCGAACACTGGGCCCTTGCGGATTTCGAAGTCGCCCAGCTTCTGGTTGTAGAAGTAATGCCCCGTGATATCCGAGGGCAACAGATCCTGCGCGAACTGTATCCTCTTGAAGGTGAGCCCCGAGGCGTCCGTCAGCGCTCTCGAGAGGGTCGTTTTCGCCACTCCAGGAACGCCCTGGACGAGCAGATGGCCATCGATAAGCAAGCATGTGACGAAGTCATCCACCTGCTCCTCGTAGCCAACGACGATCTCTCCGATCTCTCCTTTCAGCCTTCCGAGAATCTCCTCAGCGTCCTGCGGCGAAGCAGCCTCTTCTTCCATGATCTCACGAATCCATCGACCTCAAGGGGGTTGTCCGTCGGGTCGGCTATGAAAATCCCTTTCTCATTCATGAATGTATGCCAACCGCGAGGGGGGACATAGTGGCTGCCGCAGTTTCTGGCTGGTCAGCGCTAATGCTGACCATTTCATAGCTGCTTCGGACACCGGCCAGGTATTCATCTGTCCTGAGGTGTCTCGACTTCTTCCACCAGCTGCTTGCCCGCAGAAACGCTGTCTACCGAGTGGATCACCGCGCCGCAGTCCGAGATGGTTTCTTCTATGCTCTCGAAATCGATCGAATTGCCCTCGATGGTGATTTTGACGCTCTCTGTCTCGCGGTCGACCTCTTCGAGGGTGAGGTTGACCCCTGAGACGCCCTTCAGAACACTTATGCGGCGAGACATCTCGATAATCGTTGGTTGGTGAGGTTTCAACACGTCGAGCACAAGTCTTTTTATCTCTGTCACTTCCGCAATCCCTACCGAGCTGCTTGGGACTACGAAGTCTTCGTATTTAGTTCTTTTCTGAACCCATCGCCGGCGAGCCGGCGTCCACGCTCAGAGAACCCATGCTGGACTCGGCAAGTTTAATACGCCTACTGCCCATGCGAATCAGCGTGGTAAGAAGCGCCGTAAGGCCTGAGGAAGTGAAGGTCCTCGACATCAACGCTCGCCACCTCGGCGTGCGGACGATTACGCTCATGGAGAACGCGGGAATCGCCGTTGCGAGGCAAGTCCTTGAAAGCTACCCCGCGGCGACGAGCATCGGCGTGCTCTGCGGCAAGGGGAACAACGGCGGAGATGGCTTGGTGGCGGCGAGACATCTGTCCGTCAGCAAGCAGGTCGCTGTCTATCTTCTCGAGAAGCCCAGTGAGGACATGTCGGACCTGGCCACGGTCAACCTGCAAAAGGTTGGGAACCATCTGAAGAGCGTCGAGGCGTTCAGCTTCAAGGACCATGACATCATAGTAGATGCGATGCTGGGCGTGGGCCTCAGGGGACGGCCCCGAGAGCCCTACGCGAAGACCATCAAGAACCTCAACAGGAGCAAGAGGCCCATAGTCAGTGTCGACGTGCCCTCGGGATGGCCGTCGGACCTGCATGTACGCGCCAGCACCACCGTTACTTTCCACGCCCCGAAGGAGGGGATGAACAGGAAGAACTCTGGTAAAATCGTCGTCGCGGACATAGGCATTCCGGACGACGCCGAGATCTATTGCGGCCCAGGGGACTTCTCCCTGCTCCCGAAGAGGAAGCCAAACGCCCGCAAGGGCGATGCTGGTCGAGTCCTAGTCATAGGTGGGGGGCCGTACACTGGAGCCCCGGCATTCGCTGGAATGGCCGCCATGAGGGGCGGCGCGGACCTCGTCTTCGTCTCGACGCCTGAACCGGCAGCGCTGCCAGTAGCCGTTCACTCACCCAGCCTGATAGTCCGGGCGCTCGAAGGCGAGAGGCTCTCGGAGGCGCACGTCGCCGAACTGCTGTCATTCTCGAGGAACGTCGACGTCGTTGCCATCGGACCGGGCCTGGGTTCAGCCCCTGGAACGATCCGAGGGGTGCAGCGGTTCATACAGAAATGCGAGAAACCCATGGTCATCGACGCGGACGCGATCGGGGCGTGCGGCTCTCAGCCCCAGATACTGAAGAAGAAGTCTGCGGTCATCACGCCACATGCCGCCGAGTTCAAGAGGCTCACAGGACGTGCCCTGGGAGCAGACAGCCCCGAGAAGAGGAGCGACCGCGTCAAGGAGGAGGCGGCGAGGTTGAAGGTATGCATCCTCCTCAAAGGGCCTGTCGATATCATCAGCAATGGATCTTCCGTCAAGCTGAACAGGACTGGGAACAACGCCCTCGCGGTCGGTGGCACTGGGGATGTGCTCACTGGACTGGTGGCGAGCATGGTCGCCCAAGGGGCGCAACCGTACCACGCAGCGAGAATCGGGGCATTCGCCATGGGTCTCGCAGGAGACCTCGCGTTCGAGGAGAAGAGCTACGGCCTTGTCGCCACAGACGTGATCGAGAAGATACCCATCGTTCTAAAGAGATACGAGCTGGACAGCCTCGATTAGAGGTCACCTCGATGAGGATTGGCATCGTGGCAGACACCCACTCCAACATCCATGCGCTCAAAGTCGTTCTTGAGACACTCGACGCGCTCGGCCTGGACAGCACCGTGTGCGCCGGAGATATCGTCGGCTACGGAGCCAACCCGAACGAGTGCTGTCGCGAGATCAAGCGAAGGGTCGAGTACACGATAGCTGGCAACCACGACTGCGCTGCGTTGACGAGGGGCATCTTCGCGCTCAACCCGTACGCCGCTGCCGCCGCCCTCTGGACCAACGACAGCCTCTACGAGAGTTCTTCCGAGTTTCTGTCTTCTTTGCCCATAACTCTAAGGATGGATTTCGAGGGCAAGGTGGCATCGGTGTTCCACGGGTCCGACCGCGACCCGAACAAGTATGTCCACCAAGAGGAGGTCGACGATGACTTGTTGAGCAGGACATCAAGCGACATGGTGATACTCGGCCACACGCACATCCCGTACGCAGTCCGCTTCGGGCCCGGCCTCGTTGTGAACCCGGGTTCTGTCGGCCAGCCCCGGGACGGCGACGCGCGAGCGAGCTGCGCCGTGGTCGACACCAAGCCGTTCAGTTGCGACATTCTGAGGGTCGAGTACGACATCGAAGGCGCTTCGCAATCCATCCTGAAAGCGGGCCTTCCAGCGACCCTGGCGTTCAGGCTCTCCATCGGCAGATGATGGGACAGGTTTTTATCGTCGGGCGGACCGTACGCATTCTGTGAACCTCGTACCTGTTCCCGACATGCCTGCGCTGATGATCGAAGGGCGAAGGCGTTGGGCCTGCATCGCTGACCTCCACATAGGCATAGAGACTGCGCTAAGGGGATCTGGCTTCAACATACCGAGCCAGCTCCCGAAGATGTCGTCGGCCGTTGAGACCCTCGGATCTCTTGCAGACAGGCTACTGATCCTCGGCGATGTGAAGCACAGGATCACGCATGCTGGCCGTGGAGAGGACCGCGAAGTGCGTGCAATCATGCAGAGCATAATGAGAACGTTCCAAGCAGTGGTCGTGACGCCTGGAAATCACGACGGCGGCCTCAGGGACGTAATGCCTGAAGGTTGCGTCATCACAGCAAACCACGGCACCGTGGTCGATGGGGCCGGAGCGTTTCATGGGCACGTCTGGCCCTCTGAAGACGTGATGGCCTGCGACAGCATCGTGATGGGGCACGTCCATCCGTCCGTTCGATTGGAGGATTCCACGGGCGGCAGCCTGAACGAGAAGTGCTGGATGCGAGCCAGGCTGTCAAAGAAGAAGGTTCTCGAAAGGTATCGTAAGTGTCCCGTGGAACTCGTGGTCGCACCCGCCTTTAACCCACTTCTTACGGGCAGCCCGATCAACGCTCCAAGCGGTGGCAGGTTGGGGCCGCTGCTCAGGAACCAATTGGTCAACGAGCGCTCCATCAGCGCGTACCTGCTAGATGGTACGAACCTTGGAAGGTTACCCAGAGGGAAACCGAAGGCGGCCCGAACGGCTGTGAGGAGCTGACAGTCGACTATTTCCCTCTGTCGAAGAAGATGTTCTTCCCTTTTGCGGACATGGGGATGCCGTGGACAAGACGTGACTCCATCATGCCCAATCGCTTCGCCGAGACTCCGATTCTGTACATGATCCGATTGTCTACATTGTGTTCTGATGCCGTCTTCGCCGCGGATCCCAGGGCGATGCCCAAATCCAGAAGGCGTATGGCGCAGCTCGGGCCTTCGAAATCCCCTTTGCCCGACTGCTTGTTGAATTCCTCGCAGTTCGCATGTCCACATGCGCCGCAGTTAAGTCCGATGCCCTTGTGAGGAAGCAGCCCCAGAAGAAGAACCGCATCAGAATCCATCACGTTCTTGCCGTCCCTCTCGAAGCCAGGGATCTTCCTTTCATTGCCGATCTGTATCATGTCGGCTCCGAGCGCGACCCTCTCGGATTCCTCCGCCAGCTTTATCTCAATATAGTCCTGGCCGGCCGCCTTGGGCGCGGTTCTGGCGGAGACTGCCATCAGCTCGCCTATGAATACGACTGTGTCCTGGATAGACATGTCCGGCATAACGACTCGCGGGGATTTATATGAGATGTCTGCCATCTACAAGGCTCACTGGAGGGCGTGGTTTGCCATGAGTAGGCTCGCGAGGTTGTTTCGTCCGAGGAGCAATCACAATCTGCTCAATGAACGCCCCAGACTCGTGGCCGTGCCCAAGGGCAGCCTGATTAGAGCGGCCGCTAGGAGGATGCGGATACGTACACGGCCACAGGTCAAGGCTATCAGAGTGAAGGGGCAGGCGAAGTGTGGAATATGTCTGGGGGTCATCAAGAAGGACCTCCCCAGCGTCACGTGTAGCTGCGAAAACCAGTACCACAACTCGTGCGCCATCAGAACCGGCACCTGCCCAGTGTGCGAGGCTGTACTGAGATGCACAAGACAGAAACCGCACGTGGTCGATTCCGACATGCCACCTGTGAGGCCCGCTCGGCTCTCGAAGCGTGACAGGCTGTTTCTGCTCGACGAGCGGTTCCTCCTGGGGGAGATTACAGAGAGGACCTACCTCAGCGTGAGGGATGAGGTGAGCAAAGCTGCCGAGGACGCTGTGTTCTGCGACGCCTGTGGCAGGAGGCTGCTCGACAACGAGACCTGTGACTGCATGCTGTACGAGCGCGAGCTCCAGTGCCCTGAATGTGGGTCTAGGTTGTCGGATGAGGACCAATTCTGCAGGAGATGTGGTGTCGTGTTCTCCGCGGACTTCTCGAAAGAGCTGTTCCAGTGCCCCGACTGCGGACAGATAGTCTCCGACGACGAGGGACTGTGCGGGTGTGGTGTGCTCCTCGTCGGAGAGGGCAACATGATCTGTCCAGAATGCGGGGCAGAAATACCTCAGGCGGCTCTCGAGTGCTCAGTGTGCAGCCATGCTTTCGTCCAGGAGATAAGCGAGTGCCCTGCATGTGGAAGAAGGGTCGACAAGGACGCGTTCTCCTGCGAATGTGGAGTCATCTTCTCGGACAGAGTGGGCGGCGTCGAGTGCTCCGAGTGCGGCGCTGATGTGTCTCTCGCAGACAGGTTCTGCCCTGAGTGCGGTGCGCGATTCGCGGACGAACTTTGGCTGGAAGGAAAAGTGGAAAGAAGTGTAAGGAGTTGAAAGGGGCGGACACGTAAAGACGTGTCCGCCTCGGAAGATGTTTTCGACGGTCACCTTACGAAGTCTATTCCGTCGTCATCCGCGACAGCAGACGAACTGTGGTTTCCCCCGACCACTTGACCAGCGTTGTGTGCGTTGCCCTTGCCCATGAGCATGCTCGACTTCGCGCCGGTCACGATCAGCAGCATCCGCACCTGTCCCTCGAGAGCAGGGTCGACGCTGCATCCCCAGATGATCCTGGCGTGCTTGTTTATCCGCTCGCCAACGACCTCGGCTGCCTTCTGAGCCTCAGACACGGTCATGTCTGGCCCGCCCACGACCCTTATCAGAGCGCCCTTGGCCTCCTTGAGGTCTATCTCACCCAGCAATGGCGAGCTGAGAGCCTCGTCGATCGCGAGGGCGACACGCTCCTCGGCGTCGGACTCGTCGGACTCTCCTATTCCGACGAAGGCCACGCCTCCCTCGTTCATCACTGTCATGATATCGCTGTAGTCGAGGTTGACGAGTCCCGGCTTCGTGATAATCTCCGTGAGGCCACGGATGGTCTGCATAAGCACCTCGTCCGCCACCTTGAATGCGGCGTCCACGGGCAGCTTCGGAACCAGCTCCAGCAGCTTGTCGTTGGGAATCACGATGGTCGTGTCGCAAAGCCGCCTGAGCTTCTCCAGGCCGTCCAGAGCATTATCCATGCGGACCTCACCCTCAGCCTTGAAAGGCATCGTAACGACCCCGATCGTCAAGGCCTTGAGCTCCTTGGACAATCTGGCCGCGAAGTGCGCGGAACCTGTCCCGGTGCCGCCGCCCATACCTGCGGTGACGAACACGATGTTCGCACCATCCAGGAAATCGCGTATGTCGCGCTCGTTCTCCTTGGCGGCTGCCTCTCCCACATGCGGGATCGCCCCTGCCCCAAGGCCGCGCGTGACGTTCTTACCTATCAGAATCTTCTTCGGCGCGTGAATTGCCAGCAGATGCTTGGCGTCGGTGTTGATTGCGCACAACTGCGCCCCGGACACGCCTGCCTCAACGCATCTGTTAATGGTGTTCGACCCACCGCCGCCACAACCAATGATCTTGATGCTGACGTCGAGCTGAGCAGCGATCTTCGCTATCTCCTCGTCGTCCGCAGTCATCTCCTTGGACTTCTTCCGCTCGACGACCTCTTCTACTGCGGGTTCTGATGGCTTCTTCAACAGTTCATCTACATCTTTGCCTAATGCATCTTTGACCAGTGACTTCGGCATGCGTGCACCCCATAAAGCTACGTAAGTAATTGGGTAACCTGAATATAAATATTCCTCATGAAAGGCGCGAGCCAGTAATCACGGATTCGGGCTAACGCCCCACGGGGGCGTTTCCCGCGCACGACTGTGCGCATGCGCATGCACACGCCGTCACGGGCGCAACGTATCAAAGAATGAGAATATGTGCACCCCGCGGGCACGAGGGCGCGGAAGCATCTAACAGGCGATGCATGACGCGTTCGTGAGAGCCGTCCGGAGGGTACGGAAGAGCCGCGCGAAATGATCTAAACACATTTTCGACCGGACGGCCGCGCGGAGGCTCCGAACGGCGGTCAAACGTGCATCTGGCATGAGACGCAACTTAATATACGCATTTGACGTTAACGTAGTGAACTGCCTAAAAAGCGGATGGGATGATCAGATGAAGTCGCTTATAGATGATGCTCTCGAAATGCATGAGGCGAGCAAGGATTCAAAAGTGCCCGTGGGAACGCCCGACGACGCTGAGCTGGCGAAGATCGTCGAGACCTTGAGGGTCAACATAGCGATCGTTGGCTGCGGTGGCGGCGGCACGAACACGATAAACCGCCTTGGCCAGGAAGGGGTCTTCGGCGCGGAGCTGGTGGCGGCGAACACGGACGCGAAACACCTGTTGCACGTTCACTCGCCCCACAAGGTACTTCTCGGCAGGAACACCACGAAGGGACTCGGCGCAGGCGCTCTACCAGAGATCGGCGAGCGTGCCGCCCAGGAGTCCGAGCAGGAGCTCAAGAACTTCGTGACTGGAAACAACATCGTTTTCATTACCGCCGGCATGGGAGGTGGAACAGGCACGGGCTCCGCCCCCGTCGTTGCCAGGCTCGCAAAGGAGTCGGGGGCGCTGGTTGTCGGGATCGTAACCATGCCGTTCAAAGCCGAGGGGAGCCTCAGGATGGAGAACGCCATCAGAGGGCTCGAAAGGTTGAAGGTCAACTGCGACACGACGGCGGTCATCATGAACGACCGGCTGCTGGACATGGTTCCCAAGCTACCCCTGGATGCCGCTTTCAGAGTGGCTGACGAGGTGTTGATGGAGTCCATCAAAGGCCTCACAGAGATCATGACCAAGCCTGGCCTGGTGAACCTCGACTTCAACGACGTCATGACAATCATGAAGAACGGCGGCGTCGCGATGATCGGCATGGGCGAGGCGGACAACAAGACCTCGCGTAAGGACCGCGTTGACGCGGCCGTCGACCAGGCGCTGGAATCGCCCCTGCTCGGAGACATCGACCTGTCCTCCGCCAAGGGAGCGCTGATCAGGGTCGTCGGCGGGCCGGACATGACGGTCTCCGAGGCGGAGAAGGCGGCGGAGCTCGTCAACGACCGGATCAATCCGAACGCCAGGATCATATGGGGATGCAGCGTCGACAAGGAGGACGAAGGGCTGCTCAGGGTAATGGTGGTTCTTACAGGTGTCAATGCGCCCGACCTCAGGGCGGCCAACAACAAGGGGCAGCCGCAGAAGAAGGACGACAAGGACTTCGTGCGCTGAAGCCGACTATGACAGGCAAGGCCGCTCGCGGCAAGTGGAGGTATATCGCCTTTCAGGTGGACTGCGAGAGAAACATCAGCAGGCGCGACTTCGTAGGAACGCTGCTCGACATCGGGAGAGGTTCGCCCGTTAGGGACAGTTTCAAGCTTACCGTCTTCGAGCGAGGGCTGGGCATCCTAAAGGTCCCTCACCGGTTGAAAGACGACGCCATCGCCCTGCTTGGATCGGTCGTGTCTGTGAACGGCGTCCGCTGCGAGGTGACGACTCTGAAGACCTCGGGGACCATACGCACGCTGAAGGAACGGTACCTTGTCGACGGGAAGGAATTCGCCGATGCCGATGACTGGCGCTGAAACCGCCCGCAACCGTTCGCCACAAACCTTTATATCGACTTACCGCCTTAGGACGAATCCGGCCAAAAGCTGATAGCGCTGGACTTATGAATGTCTATTGACAGGTGAGGTGTCATTCAAGATGCAGCCAGGACAGATGGCGTATGACCGCGCGATAACAGTATTCTCGCCCGATGGCAGGCTTTTCCAGGTCGAGTACGCCCGTGAAGCGGTGAAGAGAGGAACGACGACTGTCGGCCTGAAGTTCGGGGACGGCGTGGCTCTAATCGTCGACAAGAGGATAGCGAGCAAGCTGATCGAGTCGAAATCCATCGAGAAGATCTTCCAGATAGACGAGCACATAGGCTGCGCCACATCTGGACTCGTGGCGGATGCCAGAGTCCTAGTCGACCACGCCCGTGTCGTCGCCCAGATAAACAAGGTCACTTACGCGGAGAGGATCGACATCGAGACACTCGTGAAGAGACTTTGCGACTTCAAGCAGAACTACACGCAGTACGGCGGCGTAAGACCCTTCGGGACGGCGCTGCTGGTCGCTGGCGTGGACGAGACTGGCGCACACCTGTTCGAAACAGATCCGAGCGGCGCACTCGTGGCGTACAAAGCGGGCTCCATAGGCGCCGGCAAGAACGCGATAATGGACGTCTTCGAGGAGGAGTTCGAAGACAATATGTCCATGGACGAAGCAATCACGCTCGGGCTGAAGGCGCTCACCAAGGCCACGGAAGAGAAACTGAGCACGAAGGCGGTCGAGATAGGACTCGTCAAGGAGGACGAGAACTTCAGAAAGCTGACGGACGCCGAAGTCGACGCCTACGTGAAGAAGCTGGAAAGCTGAGCGGGAGCATATGGTAGATCTCGACGAGGCGATTGTAGCAAGGTACGAATCTCACGGCGAGAGTTTCGAGATACTGATAGACCCGAAGGTCGTCCAGCAGATGAGGGACGGCAAGGAGGTCGACCTCATAGACCACATGGTCATCGACACGATTTTCAAGAACGCCAAGAAGGGCACGAGGGCGTCCGAGGAGAAGGTCGAGGAGATCTTCGGCACTTCCGACCCGTTGGAGGTGGCGAAGGCCATCGTGCTGAAGGGAGAGGTTCAGCTCACAACCGACCAGAGGCGCGTGATGCTGGAGAACAAGCGCAAGAGGATTATCGAGTACATCGCAAGGCACGCGATGAACCCGCAGACCGGAGGACCGCATCCGCCGACGCGGATTGAGACGGCCATGGAGGACGCGAAGGTCCACATAGACCCGTTCAAACCCGTCGAGGTGCAGGTCCCTCCAATCATGGACGCCCTGAGACCGCTGATACCGATCAGGTTCGACAAGGTGCAGATGGCGGTCAAGATGTCCGGCGACAATTACGGCCGGTGCTTCGAGGATTTAAAGCAGTTCGGCAAGGTCGTCAAGGAGGAGTGGCAGAGCGACGGCTCCTGGATAGGGGTCGTGGAGATGCCAGCCGGGATGCAGACGGATTTTGTGGAGCGCATAAGCAACAAGACTCACGGAGAGGCGGAGACGAAAGTACTGAAGGGCAAGCGATAGCGCGGAACGCCTGGCATGTGGCCATACACCGCCTCAGAGGGGTTTCAGGGGGCTCTGTACGACCAAAACCTTAAAGCAGGGGACGCGTTTTTGGGCTTTCGGTAAGAGACGAGGGTAAATGCGCTGCGCGAGAGACCCCAGGAGACCACTATGTCTTCGGGCCACGCGAGCAGAGTGTTTATCGGAATCGCCAATTTGAAGCGAGTGAGATAAATGCAGCGAAACGATTCTAGCGAGAGTACGAGAGAGATAGTCGTGCCCGGAGACCTACTTGCCGACAAAGGCATGAAGGCGGGCCCGGGAACATACGTCGAGGACGGGAATATATACGCTTCCCTGCTCGGCATTAAGAGCATTCGAACCAACGTTGTGGGCGTTGTACCGCTGTCAGGGCAGTACGTGCCGATCCGCGGCGACATGGTCATAGGCAAGATCGTCGACATGGGAGCCTCAAACTGGCTCGTCGATATCAATGCGGCCCATCCGTCGCCGTTGCATGTGAACGAAGTGCCATGGAGGGTCGAGTTCGGCGAGACTGGCAGATTCATGACGATCGGTGACCTGGTTCTGTTAAAGGTCATCGCCGTGGACGAACTGGGGCGCGTGCAGATATCGATGAAGGAGCACGGCCTCAGGAAGCTGGCTGGTGGCATGGTCACCGATATAGCCCCGGCGAAGGTGCCGCGCGTCATAGGCAGGAGCGGGTCGATGATACAGATACTGAAGAACCTCACTGGGTGCAGGATACATGTGGGGCAGAACGGCAGGATCTGGATCGATGGCGACCTGGAAAACATCCTAATTGCGGTTGAGGCGATCAAGCTCATAGAGAAGGAGGCACACAGCAGGGGCCTGACTGAGAAGGTCAAAGGGCTACTTGAGGGAGCCTCGAAAAGGGGAGAGTGAATGACATGGGAGGAACACCCTTACCGGAAGGAATCAAGCTCATAGACGAGAATGGAAAGAGGATCGACGGCAGGAGGCCTGACGAGCTGCGGCCCCTGAGCATCGAAGCGGGTGTGCTCAAGAGAGCCACCGGTTCTGCGTACCTCGAGTGGGGCAACAACAAAGTCATGGCGGCCGTCTACGGCCCCAGGGAATGCCACCCAAGGCATATGCAGGACCCGACACGGGCGCTGGTTCAGTGCCATTACAACATGGTGTCGTTCTCGGTGGACGACAGGAAGAGGCCGGGACCGGACAGGAGGTCCCAAGAGATTTCGAAGATAACCTCCGAGGCGCTGACGCATGTCGTGTTCACGGAGTATTTCCCGCGGACTTCGATCGACGTCTACATCGAGGTGTTGCAGGCCAACGCTGGCACTAGGTGCGCTGGCCTGACGGCTGCTTCAGTGGCGCTCGCAGACGCGGGAATACCGATGAGAGATCTCGTGGCCTCGTGTGCTGCTGGCAAGGTGGAAGACACTATGGTGTTGGACCTCGGCAAGGAGGAAGACAACTTCGGCCAGGCAGACATACCGGTCGGATACATCCCTAGGACGAACGAAATCGTCCTACTGCAGATGGACGGCGACCTCACGATAGACCAATTCAAGACCGGTCTTGGCATGGCAGTCGACGCGTGCAAGAAGATCTACGATGTGCAGAGGGACGCGCTGAGGCGCAGGTACACAGTCCCCGCTGAAGCGGACGAGGACACCGGCAGCGCGGAGGTGAAGTGACCATGTCCAAGGACGTAATGGCAGATCTCAAGCGAGACCACATTGTGAAGCTGTTGTCGAAGGGCGTGAGAGTCGACGGAAGGAAGTTCGACGAGATCCGTCCAATCACTATAGAAAAGAACTACATCATGTCGGCGGAGGGGTCTGCCAGGGTTCACCTTGGGAACACCGATGTTATAGTCGGCGTGAAGTTGATCGTCGGCCAGCCGTTCTCGGACACCCCGAACAAGGGAGTGCTCACGACGAACGCCGAGCTGATACCTCTTGCGAGTGAGACTTTCGAGAGTGGCCCGCCGGGCAGGCCGGCAATAGAACTGGCCCGTGTGGTCGACAGAGGCATTCGAGAGGGGCAGGCGGTCGACATGGAGAAGCTGTGCATCGAGCCCGAGAAGGAGGTCTGGATAATGTTCGTCGATATCCACGCCCTCGACTACGATGGCAACTTGTTCGACGCCGCGAACATGGCCGCGATGGCGGCACTCAAGAGTGCAATCGTCCCCGCGAAGCGAGCGGACAAGGGTGAGGACTTCCCGCTGCCCGTGACGCATGAGCCGATCTCTGTCACAGCAGTTAAGATAGGCGAGCACATACTGGTTGACCCCACCTACGACGAGGAGATCGTCGCCGATGCGAGGCTTACCGTCGCGACGAACGAGAAGGGCGACCTCTGCGCCATGCAGAAGGGTGGCGAGGGCAGCTTGACCGTGGACGAGGTGCACAAGGTGGTGGAGCTATCCAAGCGGCTGGGCGCGGAAGTGCGCTCGAAGACCTGAGTTGAAGGACGGCTGATAACGATGGCCAGGAGAACGAAGAAGGCTGGGTCCGCAGGGAGATTCGGGCCCAGGTACGGCGTTAGGGTCAGGAGACGCGTCTCCGAGATAGAGGCGCAGGGCAGGGGCAGACACGAGTGTCCCAAGTGCAAGGCGGAAGCTGTAACGCGGACCGGCACGGGCCTGTGGACATGCAAGCACTGCGGAGCGAGGATGGCCAGCAGTGCGTACAACCTTACGGCCCCTGCCGCCGTCAAGCGAGAGGTCAAGCACGCACCGACCGAGGAAGGCGCTCCTGTGGAGACGGCCGCCGAGGCGGAAGAACCTGAGAAGGCGTAGACAGAAGGTGCTCGTATGTACAAATGCTCTCGATGCAAGGAGCCCGTTCGGTCGGGCATGAATACCGTTGGTCTGCAGTGTGAGAAATGCGGCTCGAAGGTGTTCTACAAGGAGAGGCCAAACGTCAGAAAATCGGTCAAGAGTCGATGACCTTGGCTGACAGGGCGACCTTGACACTGCGCTCGGACGACGCCGAGGTCGTCAGGCGGGCACTGTCGCCCGAGCTGGCGGAGAGAATACCTCGCACCAGGGTGACGGTGTCGGGGAATGAGCGGGAGGTCGTCATTGAAATCGAGGCCGACGACCTCGCATCCCTTAGAGCGGCCCTGAACTCATATATCAGATGGGGCAATGTAGCAGAGGAGACGGCAAAGGAGGTTGGAGCAAGATGATGGACAACTTACCACCGAAGGTTCAGAACCAAATAGCACAGTTCCAGCAGCTATCGCAACAGATACAGATGATAACGACACAGAAGCTGCAGCTCGAAGCGCAGGTCCGAGAACTCGACAAGGCGGTCCAGGAGTTGGAGAAGGCCGCTGAAGACGCGGTAGTGTACAAGAGCGTTGGCTCGCTCATGATTCAGGCAAAGGACAAAGCGGCCCTGACCGACGAGCTGAAGGAGCAGAAGGAGACCATGGACGTCCGCGTCAAGACGCTCGACCGACAGGACAAGCACTTGCGCGAGAGGCACCAGAACCTCCAGCAGCAGATCACGCAGGCGCTGCAGATACCTTCGTCGAACGGCGAGGACGGCGACGACGAGGCCAAGGCAGGATGATACTAGCCTCAGCATCTATTTTATAACGATTAGCCGTTGACACGTCCGTGCTGTCCGAGATAGCGGTTGAACTCACATCCACGAGGAGGACTATCGTGCTCCTGCATGGCAACGCGGACCCGGACGCACTTGCCAGTGCGTTCGCGGTGTCGCGTGCGTTCGGCGGTGTGAGTATCGTTGCTCCGGGTGGGCTCGACAGAATCTCAAAGGTGCTCGCCCAGCAGCTCGGCATCGATGTTCTGACGGACATCGAGGGGCGAGGAGGCGAGCGAATACTCGTCCTCGACACGTCCGGGCCTGACCAGATACCGCTCGACATGGACTACTCCGACGCGATAGTCATCGACCATCACGCGCACAACAAGGCTTGGGACATCGCACGGACATACTTCTGCGACGACTCCAAGGCATCCTGCGCAGAGATAGTGTATGAGCTGTTGAAGGCCGGAGGCAAGGAGCCCGATAGAGACTCCGCAATCGCCCTGATGACAGGCATGCTCACGGACACTGGAAATTTCAAGTACGCGCGTCCAGGCTCGATGATCGCATTCGCGGAGCTGATGGAGCTGCACGGGATAGGCATGGACGAGGTAATCGGGCTCGTGTCGCTCGATGTCGAGCTTTCGGAGAAGATATCGCAGCTCAGAGGGGCGCAGAGGCTGAAGTACTGGAAGGTGGGCGAGCGAATCATCGCGATCTCCCAGGGCAGCGCGTACGAGGCTTCAGTGTGTAAGTCTCTATTGCACCTCGGAGCGGACATAGCGTTCGTCGGGTCACAGCGGGGAGACACCTTCCGGATAAGCGCGAGAGCGACCTCGGAGGTGGTGCGCGCAGGCGTGCACCTCGGCAAGCTCCTGAACGGAATCGGCTCTGAGACATCCAACGGTGGTGGTGGTCACCCAGGAGCCGCGGGGATATCTGGAGTCGGCGACGTGGAGGCGATGCTCAACATATCAGCTGAGAACGCCATGAAGCTCCTTAAGAAGCTGGAATTACCTGGTGATCGTTAGGGCCTTCACCTTCTCGAGGTTCTCGGGATTCGCGGTGAAGTACTCTCTCACAGGTTCGAGCAGCTTGTTTATCGCGTCAGCAGCGCCTTTCTTGAGATCCATCGGATGGAGCGACTTGGACTCGTAGGCCTCCTTCAGTTCCTCGAAGCTGGAGTACTCGACCGGCCCTCCGAATTTCGTGGACCTGTCGATCTTCGCGCTTCCGAGCATAGGGAACACGAGCAGCCGCATAGTGTCCATGACGGGGTTGGCCTCGGTCTCGGGCGGGCAGAAGGCGTTCTTGAGCTTCCTCTGGACGTCATCCGGACCGTCGTGCATGAATATGGCCGTGTCGGGGCTGCTCTTTGACATCTTCGCCTCCGCAGGGTCCATTCTCTCACCGCCCTTGAGGCTCATCAACAGAGGAGTGTGCAATGCTATCGGCTTCTTCCATCCGAGCTTCTCCGCGACATCTCTGGCGAGCATGTGAGCCCTCCGCTGGTCCATGCCCGAGTAGGCGATGTCTACATCCAGCTGGAATATGTCGGCGACCTGCATCGGGGGGTACATCACCTTGGAGCCGTCCAGCTCGGCTTCGTCCTCGGTCCGTCCCATAATCGTCATTGCGCGCTTCAGCCTCATCAGCGAGCTCGCCTTGCATATCCTTATGAACCGCTCCCAGTATTCTGCGCGATTGATCAAATCCGACGCGTAGACGAACTTCGTCGACCGGGAGACGCCCAATGCGAGGAAGCAGTCGCGCATGTATTCCCCGCACGTCCGTATGTCGCCGATATCGCCGCCGAGCTTGTCGTTGATCATCGCGTGCCAGTCCGCTAGGAATACTGTCACGTCGATGCCCGCACGCTGCAGGTCTACGACCTTGGACGCAGTTATCATCTGCCCGACGTGAACGAAGCCGCTGGGCTCATATCCGATATACGCGGAGGGATTCGGGTTTGTCTCGAGGAGCGCCCTCATCTCCTCGACGGTGACTATCTCCAGCGCGTTTCTTGTCGCGAGTTCCAGCCTTGCATCGACATCCATCGTTCAGCGCCCCTTCCGATAAAGGGGAGTGTGAGAAAAAGCTTTGCGGGAACGCGGGACACAGAAAGGTTAAGAATCGGGCATGCATTAGCACGTCTCCCTCGGCGCGTGTGCGGTGGTAGGGAAGCAATCATGTCAATCTCCAACCTGAGAAACGGTAAGATGGTCATCAAGGTCTCTGAAGTGAAGGACGTCGCAGGCGACGGCTTCAGGATCTCCGAGGAGTTCTATCGCGAGCTGGACCGTGAAGTGCACCTCATGATCGAGGATGCGACGAAGCGGGCAAAGAAGAACGGCAGGAAGACTCTGAAGCCGTATGACCTCTGATCGCCCGGGCCCAATGTATTATGAGCCGGTGTTCTGATGAACGACGGAGGCCACGCCGAAAATGACCGAATGCTTGGCAGGCCGCGCAGGCCCGCATCGTCCAATACTCCGGTATCCGTGTGGAAGGAGAAGGAGAACGTTGACGGTAAGATCGTCGACGCTGGCGTCGTCATTCTGAGGACTTCTGGATGTGCTCATTCAATCAACGGTGGCTGCACCATGTG
This sequence comes from Thermoplasmata archaeon, assembly GCA_029864565.1. Lineage (GTDB taxonomy): Archaea > Thermoplasmatota > Thermoplasmata > UBA10834 > UBA10834 > UBA10834. The sequence continues at coordinate 20,541 of JAOTTD010000030.1, forward strand.
CGGCTACAACATCGAATCGCAAGAGAATATCGACACGGGCGATCTGCTTGCCCAGTTCAACAAAGCCTCCGCTGATATGGAAGGGATATCGTTTCTGAAGCTGTACACTTCGGGCTCGTTCCTAGACGAGCGTGAGATTCCGGCGGATGTGAGAAACCATGTACTCACATGGTGCAAGGACAGGGACTCGAGGCTGCTCTTCGAGTCGAGGACGGAGTTCGTCACGGAAGAGATGATGGACGCCGTCAATGGCATCCATGACGATCTGGAGATAGCGGTCGGGCTGGAGAGCTCGAATGATAAAGTCCTGAAGTACGCGATCAACAAGAACATGACAGTCGCCGACTACGACAATGCGGCAGACATAATCAAGAAGGCCGGGGCGAAGCTGAGGGCGTATGTGCTCCTGAAACCACCGTTCCTCACGGAGGCAGAGGCGATCGAAGACGCCATCGCAACGGCCAAGCATGCAGCGCTGAAGAGCGATACCATATCAATCAACCCGGTCAATATCCAGAGGGGCACCCTAGTGGAGCGGCTCTGGAAGAACTGGGCGTATCGTGCGCCATGGCTGTGGAGCGTTGTGGAAGTCCTCAATTCGTGCGCGGACGTCGACAGAAAAGTCGTATGTGACCCGACCGGCGGCGGCAAGGAGAGAGGGGCGCACAACTGTGGGGGATGCGATTCGAAGATTCTCGAAAGCATCAAGGAGCACTCGACGTCGCAGAAACGCTCCAAGATTGATGGCCCTGTATGCAGCTGCAGGGATCTCTGGGAAGGGGTTGTGGAACTTGAGGGGCTAATTGCGGACGGCACTTGCGACCTCCAGCGGCTTTTCCGCCAACGATAGTCTCGAGCCGATGTCCCATGGAATGCCACCGAATCGAAGATAGACAAGCGAGCCTGGCCAAACCGAGTGTATGATAAGGGCTAGGACTGAGAGATCTTGATTAGCATCCGCGTGATTACGTGAAGGAGGGGGGAGGGCGTGGCACCGAAACCATCGGGGAAGATCTCACTCACCATCGGAGTGTTCCCGTGTTCCTTCGTACGCCCACGCCAAGGTTGACTCCGAAGGAAGGCTGCACGCTGTGCTCATTGGGAGCGATTATCCGCGAATGGTGGCATACATGGTAGACGACGGCATCGATGAGGCCTCCATAACTTACCTCTTGGGATACCACGGCGAAGGTGGCCTTGGAGTCCAAGCACCAGCCTCGATATTCCTGGATTCAGAAGATGCCCCGCACGTTGCGTACATCCGGTCGTACACCGCAGTGGACATATACGAACTTGCTCTGGCGCAAGAGGTACAGGGCGAATGGAAGACCGAAAACGTGC
>JAOTTD010000031.1 GCA_029864565.1 Thermoplasmata archaeon
CACCTGCCAATAACTAGTGCGATAGGCACATTGGGTCATGAGATAATCGAACTGACCCCGACCTTCTTCAAGTTCTTCGCCAGGCTCCCGAAGATCGCCCAACGGTCGATCAAGATTCTTGTGCCTTTCTTAACGCTGCTCGTGCTGACTGTGCTCCCTCTACCTGTGGACGGCCCGATACAGTACTCGCTCGCGATATTCGTTTGCATATCGATGCTCTGGACGTTCGGTGGGCTACCTCTACCAGTTACGGCCTTGCTCGTGCCGGTTCTGCTGACGTTCTACGGCATCTTCCCGACTGCGGATGCGCTGCAGCCGTTTGCTGATCCAGTGGTGTACTTGCTCATGGGCGGCCTCATCATGGCGGAAGCGTTCAGGAAGCATGGCATCGATCGTCGCCTGGCATATGCAATAGTCGCGCGCTCCAGGGGCGATGTCAGCAAAGTGCTTCTTTCCTTCATGCTAGTGGCCGCCGTCCTATCAATGTGGATATCAAACACGGCGACGGTCGCTTTGTTGATACCTGTGGTCCTCGGGATAGCTTCTAGAGCTGGGGAAGACAAGAAGAAGCTCTCGATACTGTTCCTCCTGGGCATAGGGATAGGCTCCGCACTAGGAGGTATGGCCACTATTACAGGTTCCGCCCCGAATGCAGTAGCCTCCGGCCTCTTGGCGAGGGAGACGGCGTGGAGTTTCCTGGATTGGATGATGATCGGTCTCCCTGCGAGCGTCGTACTGTTGTTCATCTCATGGGTGATGCTTCGCAAGATATTCCCTGTCCGCACGGCCACACTTGATATCACTTCAGTAGTCCAGGAGCTAAAGGAAATGGGGTCACTGACTCCTGGGGAGAAGAAGACCCTGGGGATATTCTTCCCAACGGTCGTACTGTGGGTAGCCGGGGCGGAGATAGGCGACATGATGGGCTTTCATGCCAGTTTCATGAGCGCCGCGATAGTCGCTCTAAGCGCCTCCGTCCTTCTGTTCGCCACTCGGACGCTGGACTGGCAGGATGCCCGATCCATCTCATGGGACATATTCCTCATCATCGGGGCGGGTCTGGCGCTGGGTGAGGGCCTTCAACAATCAGGAGCGGCTGCATGGATGGCAGAGATACTGGTGGACCTCACTGGCAACTTTCATATCCTATTCATAATGTTGGCAGTCTCCGCTGTGTCGATCGCATTCTCGAACTTCATGAGCAACACTGCTACAGCGGCCATACTCGCCCCGATACTGATAGGAATGTCCGACGAGTTGATGATAGATCCAAAACTGCTTGTCCTGGTCTGCGCACTGTCAGTCTCCGTATCATTTATCACGCCCATAGGCACTCCTCCGTTTACACTGATTTATTCAACTGGTATCATATCTAGAAAGGATCTCATGAGAAGCGGTTTGAGGATATCTGCCCCGGCTTTGCTTGTGATTTCGTTCCTCGTGTATCTTATGGTGAAGTTCGGTGTGATATGAGTGTAAGGGGTGAGGTCGATGCGTGTGTTGGTGATTGGCGCTGAGCGCCTGGGGATAAGGGTCATAAATCAGCTGAAGAAGATTAAGGATGTCGAGGTTCTCGTTGCGGAGAGGCAGGAGCGGCCGCTCGCCGTCGAGGAAGGCGTCATTGACAAGGTGGACATCCTAATTCATGTAACCGCGATGAACTTTGAAGACGTCGTTGCTGAGACCAACCCCGACCTGGTCATCCTAGCTAGGACCGTCCAGGATTGGGACAAAGCCGAAACCCCAATGGGGTCAGAATACGTGGAAGGGATGGAGCGGGAGCTGACTAAGTTCGGCGTTGCTGTGCTGCCCGTGGATAGCAGAGTGCTCGGACCCCACTGACTCCTTTCATCCAAGGCTGAAGGGGCTGCTCAGGACCAATGCTTCACGCTGGATTTCAGTATGTCCAGCCCGTTCAGCTCGCCGACCAGTTTGTTGTCATCGTCGACTATGGGGAGATCATTCAGGTGGTTCTCCACCATCAGCCGGGTGACATTGACTATCATCTCGTCCTGGAGCACTCTGACGGGTTTGTTCATGACCTCGGTCACCTTGTCGTTCTTGATCTCCGCGAACCACCTCAACAACGATGTCATGCCAGGCTTCCGCACTCCGAGCGTGTAGCCCGCGTACCTCAGCAGTGTCTCGAGGGTTATCGTCCCTTTGAGCTTGCCATCGTTGTCCACAACGTAGACCTTCCTGGTCTCGCTGTCTTCGATTATCGAAATCACGGCATCGCGCAGACTGGCGTCAATGCTAACGGTTGCGGGCTTGCTCTTCTTCTGGACTTCTGCGATTACATCCGCAACGCGGATGTCGCTTATCGGCTTGTCATCCACCACACCAATTCCTCCTTTCACTACTCCTGGGCTTCGAACCAGCCCTCAGGCCTCCCTCTTGAGGTACACCACTCTCTGCGGGAACGGTATCTCGATTCCAGCCTCGTTGAGCCTGCGGTATATGTCCTCGACCAGCTTGTCCCTGGCGGCTATGCGCTTGTCCCTGTCGTTGATCCAGAGGATCACCTTGAACACCAGCGCCGAGTCTGCCATCTCATCGAAGATGATGATCGGCTGCTTGTTCTCGTCATCGAGAAGGGAATACGGGTTGTCCTTGATGGCCGTCGTAATGGTTTCCCGAACCTTGGCCGGGTCGGAGCCATAGGCGACCCCCACGTTGACATTCACCCTGCCAGGGTCGGAGACGTTCGACATGCGGATTATCTTGTCATTGACAAGTCTGTTGTTGGGGAGCGACACGATGGAAGCATCCGTGAATCGGTACAGTCGGGTGGTCCTCATGCCTATTCGTCTGACCTCGCACCAATCTCCGTCGCTGAGGATGATTGTGTCCCCTTCCGCGAACGGCCTGTCGAGTAGCAGGAATATGCCGCTGAAGAAGTTGGATATCGTCTCCTGTGCCGCGAAGGCGAGGACCATGGATATCACCACGCCTCCAGCAACGAACATCGTCAGGTCCACGTTCAAAGCGCCGAGAGCATAGCCAAGGGCGGCAAACCCTATGACCACAACTCCGAGCTTCTCCACCACAGGTATGAGCACATCGTCTATCTTGCTGGCGGTCTTCTTGGCGACGATCTTGCCATAATAGACGAGTATCTTTTTGAACAGTTTGTAGGCGAGATAGAATATGATGAGAACGACTAGAACTCCGTAAACGGACATGATAGACGCACGCACGTCGGTTGGAATATGCATATGAAGTGCATCGAGCGATTGAACGACGCCATAGGCGAACACAAGTATCAAGATGGGTGTTCTGATTATGCCCAGGATGATGTCGTCCAGCATGGATGTCGTCTTTCTCGTGAGTGCCCATCCAATCCCGTCCAATGTGTAGGCAAACGCATAGGCTACCGCAAGCCATATCAAGACATCTAGTAGAAAGACTCCCCATTCGTTATCGAGCGGAGACGGCAATGGGTTCTCGAACTCTCCAAGAACCTTGTTCGCGCTGGCGAATGCCCCAACAATAGCGGTTTCGGCCCCTACGCTTGAGACTTGGACAAGGTAAACATCCTGATAGACTCTTAAACCTACACTCAAGTTCGATTCAACCGCTCCAGCTTCGAGAGGAGCCGTAACAGTCACCGTTATGGTCCCCAATTCGTTCGACAGGAGGATAATTTCAGGGTCATTCACGCTGCAAGTCCAACCTCTTCCGGAGATGCTCGCCTCCACGGTGATTCGCAGGTCTGCCCCTGAATCAACGTTCATTATGGTCCAATTGTAGGTGGCGGTGCCCCCGGCCTTGACTTCCTTGGAGTAATCGTCCACCGAAAGGATTTGTACGAATTCGGTTTGGAGCGCGCTTCCGCTGCTAGCCGTCAGCAAGATGGCAAACATTAGGCAAGTCGCAAGTATCGTGACCGGGGCTGCAACAACTCTCTTTGCGGAAGACCTCAATTGAATCACCGTCTGACACAGTCCACGATAGGAGAACATTCGCCTTCAACTTAACGCTTTTGGCGGCTCAGACCTGGAAACGATTGGTTCGCTTCGCCGCTCCGGTCGCTCAGGCGATAGCAGAAGCGAAAGAAGTAGTATTCTGACATTCATGAGGGTTGGCGAGCTGAGAACCAGGTGCTCCGAATGCCTTTCGATTTGCAGGCGCTTGTCGATGCTAGGGTAGACGATCCATTCTTCAGTCGTAAGAACACGGTGTTCAGAAGTACCCTGGATGGATCGCCCGTGGTCGTCAAGATCTTCGCAGAGGACGCTATCGAAGGAGCGCTGAAGGAGTACTCCATCCTGGAGGGTTGCCACAGGAACGGGGTGTCCGTGCCGCGCCCGATCGGGCTAAGCGGAAACGCGCTCGTGATGGAATTTGTTGAAGGTGAAACACTATCCGAGATCCTGGATAGGCACTGGCTTACAGGAACGGATGAGGGTGCGAAGAGCCGTACTCACTTAGGGTCGATTGCAGGATCAGTTGGTGCCTGGCTCGCGAGATTCCATTCTTCATACGATAGCAGAACGCGCAGAGGAGACGCCATTGTGCGCAATTTCCTGATTGGCCAGAAAGGCACGACCGGACTCGACTTCGAAGAATCCTCTGAATCAGATGTTATCGACGACATAGGTGAGATTTGTACGAGCGTTCTCAGCATGCATCCTATGTTTACCGAAGAGAAGGTCGAATTTTGCAGGAATGTGGTCGATTCGTATTTCACGACATCAGGATTGGCTCGTAGGGCTGACGTGCCCTCAGCTGTTGCACGAGCGATGATGCGCTATGCATCGTTTAGAAAGGACGGCAGTTCGATGGTGGCGAAGGCGCACGATATTGAACTCCACGGCATTTGGCTAGAATAGGAGCGAAGAGGGCCAATCCTGACAACGGTCTACAAGGAAGAAGGCCACAACCATGCCGATTGTTGACAGTATCAAGGCCAAGTCCCATCGCGCGAGGTTCCTTGGATGCAGCAGCGTTCTCTCCTTGCTCGCTCCGAATCCTCTTCCCGTCATAGACGCCGCGAGAGAATTCACCTTATACATCGCAAGGAAGAACATCGGCAGGACTGTGTATTTTGCCGAACGTATCAGCCCTCTGACACTCTTGTCCAGCTTCAGACCTCGAACGACTTGCGCCTCCTTGACGGAGCTCAGCTCAAGTTCGAATATGGGTACGAATCGCATGGCCAGAGCCGGCAGAAAGGCGTATCGATAGGGTATCCCGACGCAGATGAGCGCCGACGAGAACTCAGAAGGTCTTGTCGTGGCTACGAAGATCCATGACATCATTATCAGGCTTAGAAACTTGCCAGCAATCGCCATTCCAGAGTCAACTCCTCCTTCTGTGACTGACACTATCCAAAGAGACGCCAACTCATTTCCCGAGCGGCTGAACAACACCTGCGCGACGAATATCGCAAGCGCGAATCCAATAACCCCTTTCGTGAACCGTCCCTTGGTGCCGAACCACTGTTTTGCAGCGAGAATAGAGGCGACTATGAGCAGCATTGTGAACGGCGAATCCACAAGGAGGATGAAGACAGATAACGTTATCAGCAACACGACCTTCGTCACCGGGTTCAACCCGTGGGCGTGTCGTTCGGCTTCGGCGGTCATCTTCTGTCCTCCCTTCCAAGGCTCCTCCATACTGCTTCGGGAATCGATTCCGTCGGGCCTGAGGCGACAACCCGCCCTTCATGTAGTACGGCAGCGTCCGTACAGAATTGACGGGCAAACGTTATGTCGTGCGTGACTATGACAAGGGTCTTGCCGTGATTGTGGATGTCATTGACAACTGACACCATTCTGTCGACGTTCCCTTGGTCTTGTCCTGCGAAAGGCTCATCAAGCAGCAGCACGCGCGGCTCATGGGAATATGCCGAGAGGATGTTCACCCTTCTTTTCTGTCCGAAACTCAGGCAATGAGGATGGACGAAACGCTTCAACCTCTCCATCTCCTCGAAACTCGTCACCGCCGCACATGCCTTCTGCAAGGCTGTCTGGAAGTTGCGCGGCGCAAAGAGGATCTCCTCTTCGACGGTGTCTTCGAACAACTGATGATTCGGATTTTGGAACACTAACCCAACGTCTCTTCCAAGCGTCCACGGATTAGCACCATTCTCAGAGGACAGCCTATGACCACAAATAATCACCTCGCCTTTCTGAACCTTCTGGAGGCCAGTAAGGTGTCTCAGGAGGGTTGTCTTACCTGACCCATTCTCGCCCATAAGCGCCACTATCGAACTCTCGGTGATTTCGAGATTGATGTCGTCAAGTATCTGCCATCCGCCAATCTCCAGCGACAACCCCTGGATTGATATGGCAGGCGCCCCTCCAAGCCTCGTCGGATGAGGATATGTAGGTAGGGTCATCGCTGAATCTCGCGCAATCGCAAACTCACTCTCGCCCTTGCAGGTGTCTCGCGTTTTCACCCCGTTCTCCATCTCAATCAGTCTGTCGACCAAATCAACAAAGTCACCCACCCTGTGTTCGACAATGACAACCGTGATGTCGGACCTCTTCTTCATGGACTCAACTGCACGAACGACCTGACCGACCGACCTCGGGTCGAGGCTCGCAGTGGGCTCGTCGAGTATGAGGAGTCTTGGGTTTAGGGCAAGCATCGAAGCAATCGCGACCTTCTGCTTCTCGCCCCCTGACAGGGTCGAAAGCTTCCGGCCTTTAAGGTGGTCCGCCTTGACACTCGCCAAAGCGTTGTCGACGCTGGACCTAATCCTCTCCGTCGGATATCTGAAGTTCTCCGGGCCGAACGCCACTTCCTCCTCCACAGTCTCAGTGCAGAACTGAGTCTCGGGGTCTTGCTGGACCATGCACGCGATACCGGCGATGGCCGCAGGGTCGTCGTAGGTCCGCCCATTCAATCTCACGGTCCCGCTGACCTCTGCCGGTATCATGTGTGGAATGAACCCACACGCAACCTGCATGACTGTCGATTTGCCGGAGGCGCTGCTGCCGGCGAGCAGCACGAACTCTCCCTTTTCCACTATGAAGCTGAGGCTGGACACCGCTGGTTTCGACCTTCCCTTGTATCTTACGCTGAGATCCTGTACCTCTAGCATCTATCTCACTTCGATACTGGCCATTAGCTCCACCCAGTATCCTCCTTCGTAGTTCGCTCCCACAATCCTCAGAAACCCATCCTCTTGTACAACTAGCAGTTCTCCATCGCTCATCACGTCATCTAGGAGGAATGAGGCGAAATAGCCATCACTTCCTCGTACCACGACTTCGGACGCATAGGGTAGAGGTTGTGCCTCGGTGATTATTACTCGTAGAGGAATCCCTGTGTAATTCATGGGTCCGATATGAGTCACAGATCCCACAAGTTCGGCGACGATGGTCTCTTCGTGCTCGCTGAAATCGTCGTAAACGAATTCAAATGGGTTGGACACATCCCCCTCGACGGATATAGTGTTCGCGTTGGGGATTTCAAACACGAACGCGAAATAGTAGACTGCACCAATGGAGAACAGTACCAGGAACGAGACGACAACGGACATGGAGATCTTCCGGTGTCGCCTCTTCTCGCGGTCTCGCTTCCAGGCACGGTCCCCATCGTCGAGTGATCCGTCAACGATGACTTCTCTTTCACCCGAAAGCATGCCTGTCCGTCCCATGGTTTCCAGCATCTCGATTGAGAGCCAACCGCCGAATATCATGCCGGATGCGAATGCAAGCAAGCACAGCATGGCAATCAGGATCCAAGGTACGCCGGCGAAAAAGAATGTCTGGAAGATCAGGACATTCATCGCTGACGACAAACCTCCGGAGGCTGCAAACAATACGTAATCCCTTTTCTCCTTGGATTTGTCGCTGAAAAGAACGGCATCAGCGACTAAACCCTGGACGGCTGAGACCGCCACGATCACTATGCCGTGGGTGCTGCCAGTGAACAGCTCGACAATCCCTTTGACAACGCCCGTGACCGTCCCCGCTCCCTTCTTCTTAGTTATGCCTATTGCGAGGATTATCCACAAGACATGCAGTCCAGCTAGGAATTGCCCGGCTCCAAATGGCACCCCTACTATGTGGTTCATCAGGTTGCCTAGGTAGCCTACATACGTTGACAGAACACCCCCAAGAGCGGAAAGCAGGGCTATCGTGACAAGGTCCTTCGTTGTCAAGAGCTCCTTAACCTTCACTCGCAAGGGATCACCTGCACGGTCATGACGTCCTTGATCCAACGAGCTCCGGCAGACGGATAAACGAAGAATCCCTGATCTTCGTACGAAGTGTCCTCGCAATCGGAATTACTGTACAGCCCATCAGCGGGGAGCATCACGAGCTTGGGGCCATCCTCCCAGTCAGGGATTGTCAATGAATCCATCGACAGAGCGATGATCATTGAGCCCTGCAGTTCCTGCCAGGCCTCGTCAGTGAATACATTCTTGTAGCCGTAATCTTGCCAGTAACCATCGGCTGCGATTACCCTTAGCGAATCACCTTCTCCCATGCCGCCGACGAGTTCGACAAGCCTGCTGACGGGCACTCCTGAGTAGCTGCCTTCTCCGCCCGTGTTACCGTAGAAATTCTCAAAGGACGAGAATCCGCTGTTCTGGGGCATTTCATCGAGATCTTCGAAAGTGATGTTATGGAGACAACCATTCCTGCCTATCGCAGTCACATGAGGCACGGAAGCATAGTCCACAACAACATCACACTTCTCGTAAACAAGCGGACCATCGCCTTGGACCGTTACATTCACGTAATGGTGCTCCCCCTGCAGCATGGTCGCCCCAGCACCACCTGAGATAACGAAATCGGTTCCCGCAAGAGCCGTGTGGTTGAATGCGTGGATATGGCCTGCGAACAATGCGTCGACGTCCTCTGATTCAATGAATGCCAGAACCCGTTCACACGATTCCGGAAGAAGAGTATGGTTTGTTCCGAACGGGTCGTAGGCAGGAACATGGGTTGCCACGATCTTCTTGCTTGCTCCATCAAAGCCATCCCGAATCCACTCGATCTGTTCTTCCGTGATGTTCAAATCGGACGAGTCCACAACGGCGATGCGCAGAACGCCGTAATCGAAAATGTATTGAGACGGCCCCAATCTCGCAGCGTATTCCTGGAATCCATCATTCTTCACATCATGATTCCCAGCCGTGGTGTAGACTGGAACTAAGGAACGATTGACAGCATCCTGGAATTGTGCATACTCGCTGCCCATGCCTGATGGGGTAATATCCCCACAGAGCAGTGCGAATTCGCATCCTTCCAAGCGCGTCAGTGTTTCCGCCAGCTCGTAATTGTGGCCCTGGCTATCGCCCATGACTGCGAAAGTGAATCGCTCCTTTGCGGGCGGCTCGAGCACGACCTTCCTTGTTGCGCCATCGGCAGTGAAAGCAATGGACGTGTGTCCAACTCGTTCGAAGTCGCCAATGCCATCGATCGTCGATTCTCGAACGCAGTTCTTAAGCACGACACTACCCCTGAACCCGGCAAGGTCCGCAATCACATCGGGCCTGCTGCACCATATGGTCAGGTGGCCCGCGGATTCTGAGATTATCACTCCTCCTTCTACGCGAATCTCATCCGATGTGAACGCGCCCAGCCAATGGGCTGTCAAGGCTCCGCTCGCGACGACTGTTGCAGCAACCAATACCGTCGCGACCAGATTCTTCTTCATCGGTTCACTCTGGAAGATCGACCAACTCTATCGAGGCGATTGATTTGACCCTCGTTGACCCTGGAAGGTCCTCGCCTATCAGAATGAGCGGGTACTCGTCATCAACTAGATATTCGCCGTCTAAGGTCAGGGCCACGATGAGACTGTTGTTGTACTCGACGTCATCTATTGACATCGTCTTGTTGTAGTCGTCCGTGCCTCTGACGGTAACATTGTACCCAAGCGCTGCGAGAGAATCATTGAACTCCCAGTGACCAAGTTCGGGGCCATCGACCATCCCTATGAGCACCCAGAGGGGGATGCCAGCGTAGCTATGGTCGACTTCATCCTCGGTGTAGTTGTAGTAGCTGAGGTGGACACCCTCTTCACAATTGTACAACGCCACGAAATCCCATTCGGTCAGAGTAGCGGCGGTCACACCGATAAGCTCCAGCTCCCATGCTGGTTCACCCTCGAACCCTTCGAGCGCTATGCTTGCTATCATTCTGACCTTCTGAGTTCCCGGCAGGTCCTCTCCGACTATCCTCAAAGGCCAGTCGCCCTCTTCGAGAACTTCTTCGTTGAGCTTGTAGGCGGCGATGATGCTGTCATTTCTGGCGACCTGTTCGGAGGTGAAATTGCCCGAGTATCCGTCCAATCCGGTGACGTTCACGAAGTAACCTATCTCGGCCAGTGCGTCGTTAAACATGTAATGTCCGTCCTCAACGTCTCCGCCATCGATTGCGGAGACCAACACCCAGAGTGGGACCCCCTCGAACGAGTAGTCGACCTCGTCCTTGGTGTAATTGTAGTAAGTGGTGTGATAATAGCACGACGCGAGCGACTCGTAAGTCTGTCTGTCCATGTCCATCTCCTCCACTCCACTGAGGTGCAATGTCCAATCCTCGACATACCGTCCCACGTTGATGCTATCGACCATCTTCGTCCAGAAATGTCCGTCAGTAACAGGTGTCTCGGTGTCATCGACGATTACGATCCTGATGTCGTCAACTGGCATCTTCTTGTCATTCTCCATGAATGCGAGCATCAGTGTCAGATCATCGGGTCCTAGAAGAGTGCCTTCGAGGTCGTAGGTCGGGAAAGTGCCGTTCTCAACCTGGCCAGAGTTGTAAGTCATCTCGTATCCATCATGTGCAATCACCGTCAGACTGTAATTGTCGCTTTCGTAAACAAGGTCTACGATGTCTTTCAATGGCACCCCTGTGTAGTTGAGAGGCCCGACTATTGTGCCAGTGGACTTCATGAAAAACCCTGATCCTGAGTATGTGGACATCCTCTCGAGCTGGGCGATGGACAGCACTACAGAAGTCCCTTCGCCATTCACTGTGACTGCTGGGTCGTCGTCTGCATCATCGCCTGAATCGCTCTCCTGCAAGACCAAATATCCCAATGGCATCGCGACGAGGAGTGCAGCAATTGCGACGAGTGCTACGATCATCCTCATTCCAAGGGGTGCCGTCCTTCCGGATGGACCCCCGGTCGACGCTCCATCATCGCTGACAGGAACTTTGTCCGAATCTTCAGCAGACATGTTTCCACTCTCGTTATGCTCAATTGAGCATATCGCGGATAGAATGGCGACATAAATAGATGTCGAGAGAAAAATGGCACAGCTTACAGTTGCTCATTCTTCAGATGGTCAGTGTCTCATAAAGGCCGTTGTGTATAATTGATACTGATGCACTTTCTCATAGATGGGGCTCTTCTTCTCCGGAAGATGTTCTCAGAATTCCACCGTTTCAGCGAACTTGTCGCAAGGATTTCTGACACGGTTGTCCTATTTCCCGCACAGGCGCTTCTATTGCCCATCTCCACGAGACGTTCTTTGGCGGAGAGCGTCCGCTCTGAGAAAAGGCCATAGGGGCGGAAGAAAAGGGGTTTGCGGGGACGGGCGAGACGGACCACGAGGACGCTTCAGTTGGCACGGTTTTGCGGTGCGAGGGCGCAGGGCCAGATGTCTTTCATCACTGGCCTGAGCTGGCAGATTATCATGCCCGATATATGAAGGGGTGTCGGGCTGGCCAATTTATATGTATTCTAGTCTATATTGATAGACTTCTCTATATTGGGTGATCACCGCAACATTGATTGGCGAAGCGGCCTTCTCATTATCTCCAAGGGGGCGACACTGCAACATGAGCGAACTCGAGGCGATTGGGAAGACGGATGGGATGCCGGTGACAGTCCAATCGCTGTGCGAGGACCTCGCAGCTCTTGGAGTCACCAAAGGCATGGTCCTACTAGTTCATTCTTCCCTGAGCTCACTCGGGTGGGTGTGTGGAGGGCCCGTTGCCGTCGTTCAGGCCTTGGAGAAGGCAATAGGCGAGGAGGGCACGCTTGTGATGCCTACGCACTCAGGCGACTTCTCGGAACCGTCACTCTGGCGAAATCCTCCCGTGCCCGAGGAATGGTGGGAGACGATTAGGCTGACCATGCCCGCATTCGATGTAGACCTGACGCCCACGCGGGGCATGGGCGTTGTTCCAGAGTGCTTCAGGCGGCAGAACGGAGCGATACGGGGCCTTCATCCGACGGACTCCTTCGCCGCCCGGGGACCACTTGCCGAGGTCATAGTGACATGCCAAACCCTCGATTTCCCTATGGGTGAGGGCTCGCCATTGGCCAGGATGTACGACCAGGATGGATGGGTCCTTCTGATTGGCGTTGACTACCAGAGCGCCACATCTCTTCACCTTGCTGAGAGTAGGGCGAAATATCCTCGCAAGAAGGTGGTCGAGCGCGGCGGTCCGTTGACCGTCGACGGTCAGAGGGCGTGGATTAAGTTTCGGGACTTCGACTGGGACGATTCTGATTTCAGCAAGATCGGCGCAGCCTTTTCAGAGGAGACTGGATTGGTGCGGTCTGGTCGCCTCGGCAATGGCGGTGGCTTGTTGGTACCTCAGCGCCAGCTCATAGACTTCGCGGTGAGTTGGATGGAAGAGAACCGCAAGTAAGACCGGTTGATTTGCCTTCGTCCATCTGAGCATTGGACGTTCGACACCTTTCTCGGAAAACGGGGATGGGTGATTATTCATAATGCACGAATGCAATGTAGACGACGGAGAGTCGAAGGCGCATGCCGCTCAAACGTTCGAGGCTGCTGCTCGGTGTTGTCCTGATAGTCATCATCCTATTGGTGTCGATACTCGGGCTGAGCCATCTAGGCGATACGGATGACGGAGTGCCAGGAGAGCTGACTCCGTTGGACTCTCCCTCATCCCCTCAACGAGGGTTCTTCATGGGCGTGCTACCCACCCCCGCAGATGGGCAATCTTTCGATGAGGCATACGTCATGGCGTCCGAGAGCTGCGAGTTCGTGCCTGTATGGGGAAAGCCATCGCCGTTCTATAACCTGCCAGACGATTTGGAGGGAAGCTGGGGCGAGACTTTCGTCGACCAATACACACGCGGAAACGGCATGTTCCCATTGGTTCACTTCTCGTTCATCGATGCTGGAATGACGCTCAAGGCCCCCCCAGGAATCGATGACGCCTCACTGAGCGATGAAGAATGGCGAGACGCTTACAGAACATCTGTGCTCGAAGTGGTGAGAGTCGCGAGACCTCTCTACCTATCCATTGGCAACGAAGTCAATCGATGGTATGAGGAATACGGAGCGGACGTCGACGATGAGAACGGCTTCCAGCATTTCGTGAGTCTCTACAACGAGATCTACGATGAAGTCAAGGCCATATCGAATCAGACGATCGTATTCTGCACTTTCGCACGGGAGATGGTCTCAGAGTTGAGGGAGGCCGATCTCGACGTGTTAGAATTCTTCGATTCGGACAGGATGGACCTTCTTGTCATGACATCATACCCTCATGCGGTACAAGGCATCAATTCCCCCCAGGACATCGAGGATGACTATTACTCAGAGGCTGTGAACAGGATGCCTGGTAAGGCCTTCGGATTCAGCGAGATTGCATGGCCGTCGATGTACGAATTCGGGGGAGAGCAGGCACAAGCCGATTTCCTGAACGCCTCCATCGGCAGACTCACAACGGGGCAGGGCATGGAACTCCACATGATTGCCTGGTCATGGCTGCACGATATCGATGACAATGATGAGACGGGCCTCGTAGATAGGGACGGTTCGCCTAAGTTGGCATATGGAGCATGGATGGATATCTCTTCATCCGTTGGTTGATGAGACCATGGGAAAAAACGGGAAGGTTGAGGAGGATTGGGAGAGTGATCTGAGCCCTGAGAGATTCAAGGTCCTCAGGATGAGATGCACCGAGAGGCCTTTCTCTGGGAAGCTGCTGTACAACGACGAGAAGGGGGTCTACATATGCGCCGGGTGCGGTGCTGTGTTGTTCCGCTCAGAGAGCAAGTACGATTCAGGAAGCGGCTGGCCGAGTTTCATGGCACCAGCGTCCGAGGAAGCCATCATCGAGCGGGAGGAACGGTCGCACGGCATGACGCGCACTGAAATCGTGTGCGGGAAGTGTGGCGGGCATCTGGGCCACGTCTTCGACGACGGGCCGGCCCCGACCGGTCAGAGATACTGTGTCAACTCGTTATCCCTCGAATTTCAAAAGATTGAATGACTTCCTGAACTCTATTGGCGCATCCGGGAGAAGACCTGCGAGGTCTCATCGCTTTCGTAGGATTCCCTGAGCAACTGGCCTAGTATCACGCCTACTATACCGCCGAAGGTGAAGAGCATCATCGGGATGACGGTCATGTTGAGGAAGAACATCACGTAAAGACCGGGGAATATCACTTCGAAGTCGTAGAAGAGGAACGGGGCGGAGTAAGCGACCAGAGCGAGAACGTACCCTATCGAGACGTAGACGAGGACGGTCACGATGGCCAAATCAGTCCTCCGATTGAAATATCCAGCGGGCATGCCGAACAAGGCCGACAATAGGAAGGCTACAAGCAGGTTCTTTTCCAAGGAGGGTGTGGATACGTTCGGGAAGACGAAGTCGAAAGTCATGAACGCGATTGGAGGCGCGCTTATCAATGAGAGTACAAGAATTCTCTTCCAGTCATCCGCTCTGATCCTCAGTTGTACTCACCTCCATTGTATCTCCTCTCTATCTTCACCATATCGTTCAGGTACATCTCCCTGGAGTAATCGTAATCGTGTTCGTAGTCGCCCAGCCACGCAACGACTCTGAAATCGTGCAAGTATTCGATGCTGTCCAGAGTGTAGTCAACCCCTACCGACGCAGAGTAATTGATGAAGCCGCGCAGATCAGACAGCAGTTCAGGATCGTCTATTGTCCGCTCGTATTCGAAGGTCTTGACCTCGTGTCCGCCGACCTCCGTGTACTCGATTGGAACGGTGGGCACGCTGACGACGGGTATCAGGGTTGTTCCAGAGGAGGTGATGTTGTGGACCCTAACGGTCCAGAACGCGCTGGTTATGTGCAACACTTGCCGGGACGGGTTGTCGAGATCTATCGTAAGCGATAACGCAATCGACCCATTTGGCAACAGCTTCGCAGTCTCCGAAGCATTGGCGAGCGTCACGGTCTGTCTCGCATCCATGACGCTGACATATGTCAGCGCGGAAAAGACCAGAGCACCTGTGAAGAACACCGCCGCTGCGATAGAGAGAGCCGCAACGAACCATTTCCTCCGCAGATCGTTAATCACGTTCAAATCTGACCACCGTCCCTCGTGTGCGTTCAGGGTCGATTACCCAGGTCCTCCCTTGAATAGGTAACAGGCGACTTGATGTCCTCTTCCCTCATCGAATAGCGGAGGCTCATCGGCTCCAATGAACCTCGTCGCCACAGCCATATGAGGTCCTTTTGTTGTCTTCACCGCTATCTCGGACACCTTCTGGGCGATTCCTTCGTTAGACCCTTCGTCTGCAATCAGTAATTCGTTCAGCGTATCAAGGAGCCTGTTCCAGTTGTCCTCTGATCCCATAACATAAACTCTCACTTTTCGGCCTTTGACTTCTGCGGGAAGGACGAGTCTCGCAAATTTCGCCAGGTCATCGGCAGCAAGGCATCTCTCGATATATGCAGCGACGTCTATTGCCGTTTTGGCGGCTGGTTCTCTGGAGGCGCTGCATGTCACGGTGACTGTCATGGCCGAGGGGCTAGGCGAGATGTTTTTGACGCCCTTGAACTCCGGTCGGTTCTTGCGCCGGTGATGTCTGACGTAGTCCCCAAGGAACGCCTCGGCCAACTTCAGGTTTTGGGTGTCGCCGCCAACTGAGACGGTCAGCCGATTCTTGTCAAGACGCATGTCAGCGATGATACCGTGCATGGGATGGTCTGGCTCCCTGTATGCCACCGTGGATTCCAGCAGCGCGAACAGCTCGCCAGCAAGCTCCTCCGCAGACATGGCGGCCGGCCTGCAGCGAATCTCAATCACTCTATCCATCATGATGGTGTCGACGGCCGCAACCGCGTCCATTATGGGATCGATCTTCTTGGATTTCGCCACCAAATCGTTCATGAAGCCTGCAATTGCCCCTGGGTCGGCGCCGTCCTTCAGTTCCATGCGGAGCACGAACCCGTTGGGCTTTAGGGTGGCAACTGCCTTCCCGAGGTCCGTGTCCTCCGCCAAGAGACCTTTCTCTCTCAGCCACTCCACGAGGTCCATCGCTTCCCATCCGCATTCCCTGAACGCTTTCGGGCATCTGGGTCGGAATCTGCAGCCGAGAGGCACGTCCGCCGCGCTCGGCACTTCTCCTTTGATCTTGATCCTTCCATGCTTGGCGTCAGGGTCGGGAACGGGTACGGCCGATAGCAGGGCCTGAGTGTACGGGTGCTTCGGTTCGAATATGACATCGTCCGTCTGGGCCAGCTCTACCACCCTTCCGAGGTACATCACGGCCAGCCTGTCACTTATGTAACGCGCGACAGCGATGTCGTGCGTGATGAATAGGTACGGTATGCCGTATTTGTCCCTCAGGTCGAGCATGAGGTTCAGGACGCCCGCCCGTATGGAGACATCCAGCATTGACACCGGCTCGTCCGCGATGATGACTCTCGGCTTCACTGCGAGGGCCCTAGCGATCGACACCCTTTGCCTCTGACCGCCGCTCAACTCGTGAGGGAACCTGTTGAGATATTCCCTTGCGGGGGCGAGCCCAGCGTCTTCGAGGGCTTGCACAACCATCTCCACCCTCTCCTCCTGCGACTCCCCAATGTGGTGGTTCAGAAGAGGTTCCATGATAGTCTGGGTCACGGTGGTCCGCGGATTCAGCGATTCGTAGGGGTCCTGGAAGACCATATGGATGTTCCTGCGGAACACTTTGACGTCCTGTCCTTCGATAAGCGCAATGTCTCTGCCAAGAAAGAAAACGAATCCGTCGGTGGGGTCTTCTAGCCGTGTGAGCAGCCTCCCGACGGTGGTCTTACCACATCCGCTCTCACCCACCAGGCCGAGTATTTCCCCCGAGCGCATGTCGAAGTCCACACCGTCCACTGCCTTGACGTAAGAGACGTCCTTGCCGAACGAGAGGAATCCCTTCTTCAGCTCGAAGTACTTCTTCAAGCCTCTCACCTTGACGATGATGTCTGCTTCGGGCATGGTTATGCAGACCTCCTGAGCTTCTCCCACAGCTCCTTTGCGAAATGACAGTAGGATATGTGGCCCGGCTCGATGGCGATGCCCTTCGGCCGCTCTTCTTCGCATCTCTTCTGGGCATATTGGCATCTTGGATGGAACGGGCAACCGCTCGGTGGAGTTACGAGGTCTGGTGGGAACCCAGGTATGGACACAAGCCGTTTCTTCTCGCCCTTGATGGATGGGAACGACCCCAGCAAGCCAGCTGTGTACGGATGGGCGGTGTCCCTGAAGACCTGAGCCGTCTGCCCTATCTCCATGATGAGTCCCGCATACATCACGCCTATTTTGTCCGAAACCTCAGCCACCACGGACACGTCGTGTGTGATGATCATCATGGCCATCTCAAGCTGCTCCTGAAGCCTGCGTATCTCCGCGAGTATCCTGTCTTGAGTTATGACGTCGAGTGCGGTGGTCGGCTCGTCCGCGATGATAAACGATGGGTTCAGGGCGAGAGCAAGGGCTATCATCGCCCTTTGCTTCATGCCCCCCGAGAACTCGTGTGGGTAGTTGTCGATTCTATCGGGTGCTATGCCAACGAACTCGAACAGCTCCCTCGCCCTCTTCCGGGCGGTGCTGTCATCGACATCCTCGTGCAGTGTGATGGCTTCGACTATCTGGTCTCCTACCTTGAAGACTGGATTGAAAGCGTTCATGGCCCCCTGGAAAATCATTGAGATCTGCGTCCACCGTATCTTCCTTATATCCTCGTTGTAGTCGTCGAGGGAACCGTCCTTCCGCTTGGAGAGGCTAAGCAGATCATATGAGAACTTGAGCGCCGAAAGCCTATCCTTAAGCTCGTCCAGCTCCGGACCAGAGTCGATTCCAGAGCGGTTGAGCTCGTCGAGCCTCTTACCGACCTTTGATATCTCGTTTTGACGGGCCTTCGTTGAATCCTTCAGCCTGTCGTTGTACTCTTTCCTAAACGCTGCGACCCTGGCAGGTTCCTTGAAGAATATGCGTCCACCTTTGATGCGCCCATTGGGGGGCAGCAGCTGTGTAATGGCATAGGCCGCCGTAGTCTTCCCACAGCCGCTTTCGCCAACAAGTCCCATCGTTTCTCCGGAGTCGATGGTGAAGCTGACTCCGTCGACGGCCTTTACCCACCCGTCCTGTATCTCGAAATGAACCTTGAGGTTCTTGACTTCGAGCAGGGCCATATTATCATCTCCTCCTGAGGCGTGGGTTCACGACCTCGTCGAAAGCTCTCCCGATGAGATAGAATGCGAGTGACAGCAGCGTTATCGCGATACCTGGAGGCAGTAGCCACCAGGGAGCGTCGAGCGAATGGCCGCTGATCTGTAGGTACTGTAACATCATGCCCCAGGTTATGGCGTTCGGGTCGCCGAAGCCCAGGAACGCGAGGATGGCCTCAGTCACGATGGCGCCACTGATCATGAAGGTCATGTACAGGAATGCATAGGGGATTACGTTCGGGCCTATGTGCCTGAAGATCAGGCGCGTGTCGGAGGCGCCAGCGACTATGGCTGCATCGACGAACGCTCTCTTCCTCGTTGACAGGGTCACCGATCTGATCACCCTGGCAATACCGGCCCACGATAATATGGCGAATATGATTATGATGTTGAACAAGGAGGGCCCGAAGGCTGCCGCGAAGAGGAGCATTATAACCAGGTAAGGAAGGCTCAGCATCACATCAGTCGCTCTCATCAGCAGCTCACCAATGATGCCTGAATAGAAGCCAGCTACCAGGCCGACGATGGTCCCAATCACTACCGAGAAGAACGCAGCAGAGACTCCCACCAGCAGCTCTGCCCGGGTGCCATACATCACCTGTGTGAGGATGTCGTGGCCTTCGTAGTCCGTGCCCAGCGGATAATAGTTGCCGGACGGATATGTGCCTGGATGCAGGGGGGCAATATTCACACCTGTCAGCGTCTCCACAAACAGAGAACCATCTTCGGTTATCACTCCAAAGTAATTGCCTGCCCTCGAACCCTCGATGTATATGTTGCCGAGGAAAGCAGCAGGTGTAACCGCTCCGCCACCGGGAGCGCTGAATGTGGCGTTTATCTGCATCTCATCTGTTGCCAGGTAGATTGTACCTTTGTCCGTGCTGAACACGTACCTGTACTGGCCCTTGACATACTGGGGAGCGCTGTTGAGGTATCCATCTACTGTTGAGAAGAGCGAGTTGTTACTGCCAACCCTCCCCGTCTCTGGGTCTAGGCCGACAATCAGCCCCCTCTCTCCGGTCCTTCCCACAATGACCATGTTGTCGGGTGACGAGTGGAGCGATGAAATCTCGAACTCCCGTATCCCTGGCAATATCGGCTTGCTCGACCAGGCCATGCTGCCTGTGACTCTGTCATATGCGATGATGCGCCCATCCGTCGTCGCTATGGCGACGGTCTCCTTGCCCAGGGCGGTCGTTGGTTGGTAAGGATACTGGAATATGAGCATGTCGTTGCCCGTCGCGGGCTCGAAAGTCTCGCCATCGATAGTGTGGTTGCTTTCCCATTCGAGCCGATCGATGGTTATGTCAAGCACCCTGTCGGTCAGCGCCGCCCTCGTCAGGTTGAGGCTGTATGCCTTTATGCCTTCGTCGGTCGGCACGAAGAGCATGCTCCCATTGGCGAAGTCTCCATCGACCACGAGGGGATTGCCCACTATAGTCGCGTTCGGAATAGTCAGGCTGTTCGTGAAGGTGACTCCATCGATGCCGGGTTCAGTGAAATCGGGCGGACGTTTGTTTATCATCCATACATTGTGCTCGTCGGCGAACGCAAGGGCGAGCCTCCCGACCTGATACAGTGGCGAAAACCCGTTCCAGAGGTTCGAGCTGTACAGCGGCACAAAAGGTACCTCGTGCTCGCGGAGGTAAATGAAGTCATAGTCGTACTCGTACAGCGTCGCTGTGGCATTCTCGCCCTCCCCGTCCGGGCTGAGCACGAAGAAGAACGACCTGTAGAAGTGCGCGTACTCAAGGTATCTCAAGTTGGCGGGCAGTTCGATGGCTGCAGGGCTTCCTATCTCTATCCCTATCTCATCCGTCTCCTCCCCTATGCCTCTCGTGACGGGGTAACCGATAACAGAGCCCTCGTCTGCGGAATAAATCATCACCCTCTCTAGCGGTCTATCCTTCTCGCTGGCAGTGAGGCCAATCACCCTGGACCAGTTGACGTTCTCAGGGAGGTCTCTGGTGGCATAGTCCGCTATGAATGTATCTACCGCTGGTGCTTTGAAATCCCTGTCATAGGGCGCTGTCCACGGCGCTGTGATGGCTATGATGAAGAACCCGAAGACGATGCCCAATCCAGTGACGCCTGTAAGCGATCTGCGATAGATCTTCCAGGTGCCTCTGAGCGCCACTAAGATTCTCCTAAAAGTCTTCATGGAGGCCTCTTGTAGCTCTCCCCTAGCATCGGTTTTTTTCGGCTGCGCATCCGACTTGCTGTCGTTCTTCAAATCCGCACCCTCGGGTCGAGATATCCATATAAGAGATCCGCCGCAAAGTTGCCAAGCAGGACCATTAGCGTAATGATGTAGAGCGTGGCCTGGGCCACGGGGAAATCGAGTTCGAACAGCGCATCGATGTACAACGCCCCCATGCCAGGGAAGCTGAAGACGTTCTCGAGGACGACCGCGCCACCAATCGAGAACACGAAGGCTATGACGAAGGAGGTCACGACCGGCAGCATCGCGTTCCTCGCGCCGTGCTTGAACAGGACCTTTCTCTCGGGAAGACCAATCGCCTTCGCTGTAACCATGTAGTTCTCGCCGATGACATCGAGCATGGCGGTTCTCATGAGAAGGATCGTCCCTGCCAGCGACAGCAGCAGCAGGACAATCATCGGAAGGCTCACGTGCCACAGGACATCCAACACATACGGCAGATTATCCGTCGGGTCGTACCATCCAGTAAGAGGAAACCAGTTTAGCTCTGATGCGAATATGACTAGGAAGATGAGGCCGATCCAGAACGAGGGCATATTGTAGAACACAAGGCTGATGATGACTGAGCTGCCGTCGAGAATGCCTCCACGACGCCACGCTATGAGGGCGCCGACGTAAATGCCAATAATATAAGCCAGTATGGTAGCACCGCCGAAGAGGAGCATCGTCCTGGGTATCCGCTCCGACAGGATGTCCCATACTCCCTCTGCCTGGCTGAATGATATGCCGAAATCGAAGGTCAACATGTTGATTAGATAGTTGACATATCTCTCGGAGACAGGCCGGTCGTATCCGAAGAGCTCGATCATGTATTGGATCTGTGACGGCTGCATGTTGGGTGTCGTCGCGAGCAGGTCTTGCGGTTTTGCAGGCAGCGCCTCGAACATAATGAAGATGAGCGTTAGAATGATTAATAGGGTGATGAATGTCTGAATGCTGCGCACTGCCACATATCTGGTCATTCCAGCCATTGTGGAGCTCCTCACCCGCCAATATCCTCCGGAGGATGTTGCGATATTATCGCCTATGCTCGTATTAAACCTTTAGACGAATTCAGGCCAGTCGGTTCAAACCTTGCTTTCGGGAATGAAAAT
>JAOTTD010000073.1 GCA_029864565.1 Thermoplasmata archaeon
CACCTGGGCTACGAGGGCGTAGGTCTCCTTCCACATATCCGGAAAGTTCTCAAGGGACGAATGCGCCATCCACAACCACCAGCATCTGTGCAAGTATTAAATGTGCGCAGGCACAAGTATGGACAGCATGACGAAGGGTCCGCTTCCCCGATACCGGCAGATACTTGAAGGCGAAGCAGAGGCGAGATACCTCCTCACCAAACGCACGACCGTCGACGTCGACCTGAAACAGGACGCCGAGTCACTGTGGCAAGTTCACGACAGCGTCACATCCGAAGAAGAACCGACAGGGAAGACCTCTCTGTTGGACCTCAAGGTAGAGCTATCCAAGCGGATGCTGAAGGACTGCACCTTCTGTGAGAGGGTTTGCCATGTCGATAGATCTTCAGGCCATGCGGGTCACTGTGGAGTCTTGGAGCCGATGGTTTCGAGTGAGTTTCTACACATGGGCGAAGAGCCAGAATTGATACCGTCTCACACCATCTTTCTATCAGGCTGCACCTTCGACTGTGTCTACTGTCAGAATCACGACATATCTACCAATCCACTGTCCGGAATGGCCATCCCTCCAGAGCTCCTCTCAAGAAGGATTGAACAGATGGCAAGCGTGAATGGAAATGCCTTGCGCCCTGCTCGTGCTCATGCACGTTCCGTCAACGTCAACTGGGTCGGAGGAGACCCAACGTCCAGCCTCCCATTCATATTGGAGACTCTATCGAAATGTGAGACGAATCTACCTCAGATATGGAATTCCAACATGTATCTGACAGAACAAGCCATGCGGCTCTTGGACGGAGTGGTCGATGTGTATCTCACCGATTTCAAATATGGCAACGATGGCTGTGCAAAGAGGCTCTCCAACGTGGACGGGTACATGTCCGCTATCAAACGGAATCACTTACTCGCACGAAGCCAAGCTGAGATGATCGTGCGTCACCTTGTTTTGCCCTCACATATCGAATGCTGCACGCGACCGGGGCTGACTTGGATAGCAGAGAATCTAGAGCGGGTGAAGGTCAACGTGATGGGACAGTACAGGCCAGCTCATAAAGCGGGCCGATTTGACGAGATATCCTGCCCACTTAGCATGTCGGAATACAGAACAGCCATCGAGATAGCGCGAGGCCTTGGCCTCGATCTCTGTGATTGAGGCAGCTTTGGCAGACCGCATTGCATGTCGGGTTCCGCTCTCTCGAATTCATTAAGTACATCGATTTTAATCATTCCACATGACTCCACAGGAGGGACTCGCAGTCCTCCAACTGGCAGTCGCGATAGCAATCCTAGGCTACGCCTCGATGCTGGACCTGAGAACGCGGCGGGTCTCAAATGCTTCTTGGATAGCACTCTCCGTCCTTGGAGTTGCGCTACTTCCGATAAGGGTCGTTGTCGACGATGCACCAGCAGAATACCTCCTGATCATGATTCCAGTTCTCGCAATCCTCTCTGATGTCTTCTGGGATTCGGATGGTGATTCTGCATTGTCCAGGTATTCCCCCTTGCTGAAGTACGGTGTGGCCGTGGTCGCCATAATGGCTCTCGGCATGACCTGGGCGGACGACGAGTACTTCCGGCATCTCATGGCAATCCCAATCGTGATGATAGTGGTCGTTGTTCTGTACATGCTCGACATGATTCGCGGGGGCGCGGATGCCAAAGCTCTGATTGCGCTCGCAGTTCTCTTCCCTGTCTATCCAACGATCGCGGGACTTCCCATCATATCGGGAAGTGAAGCCCTGCAGACTTTGTTCCCATTCGCTCTTGCGGTGCTCGTGAATGCCGCCATACTCGTTGTATTCCTGCCAATAGTGTTCCTTGTCATGAACCTGGCAAGGGGGGATGCAAAATTCCCTCAAGTCTTCGTCGGGTATCGGATGCCGATCGAGAGCATAGCGGATGAGCATGTCTGGTTGATGGAGAGGATAGTGAATGACAGCCATGTGTTCTACACCAGGCCCAAGGCTGAGGAGGACCTCAAAGTCGAACTCGAAAGACTGAAAGAGAGAGGGGTCTCCAGAGTCTGGGTCACTCCAAAGATCCCGTTCATAGTGCCCATGCTGGCTGGCCTTATTCTGACAGCGGTTCTGGGCAACTTCCTGTTCCTATTCTTCAGCTTCTGAGGCACGGCCTCCAGTAAACGGACAGTTGTTGCACATGGGGCCGGGCGGCCTGCGCCTATCCCTGCAGTAAATGACTATTATGGTGTGGAGCCTTGCCATCCTCGAACAGCCAAAGCCAAGGGAATCCTCGAAGCTCCTCCTGATAGAATCACATCCTCCGTCCGCATCGACGCCGATTCTGCGCAAACTTC
>JAOTTD010000032.1 GCA_029864565.1 Thermoplasmata archaeon
CCCGGCGACTCCATAGTCGTGTCAGCGCCGACGTATCTGACAGCCTTGACGGGATTCGCGGTCTACGAGGCCCGATTCGAGCCTGTGCCAATCGATGAGGACAATATGAGAATGGACCTCTTCGAGGACAAGCTGAAATCGCTGTCTCGAGACTCGAGACGCCCGAAGCTGGTGTATGCCCTCCCCAACTTCCAGAATCCCGCAGGTGTCACCATGCCCGAGCGCAACCGCAGGCGGCTGATGGATCTCGCCTCCGAACACGATTTCATCATACTGGAGGACGACCCATATGGCGAGCTGCGATACAGGGGAGATGACATACGACCCATAAAGAGCTTCGACGACGAGGGGAGAGTCGTATACATGAGCTCTTTCTCGAAGATACTCGCCCCAGGCCTGAGGATCGGTTGGATGCTGGCCCATCCTGACATCCTAAGAAAGCTGATCATAGCGAAGCAATCGAGTGATGTGAGCACGAATGTGCTGGGCCAAGTCATATCTCATGAGTACATAGCGCGAGGTCACATCGACCCCCAGATAGGGAAGATAAGGGAGATTTACGGCAGGAAAATGGACATCATGCTGGAGGGCATGGAGCGCTTCATGCCAGACGGGATAGAGTGGATCACCCCCGAAGGTGGCATGTTCATCTGGGCAACGCTCCCACAAGGGCTCTCATCAGGCGAATTGCTGGAGAAGGCTCTCAAGAAGGGAGTAGCCTTCGTCTCAGGAAGGGCATTCTACCCCAACCCAGCGGATGGCATGAGTACTCTGAGGCTCAACTTCACCCATCCGTCCGATGAGTTGATCCAGGAAGGCCTCAGACGCCTCGGCTCCGTCTTCAGAGAAGAGATGGCCACGCTCTGAGACGGTTCGCTCAAGCGCTTTTACCCGCACTCAGAATACATCTGCTCCAGCGTGAACGACGATTCCGCTGTTCGTAATCGAATAGGGCTTCACCCTGCGGGAATGGGCCGTTCGTCTCATCTTCAGTACCCTGACCGTCAGCTGCACCTCGCCAGATTCCCTATCCTCGTCCGACTGCAGCAATAGAACGCCGTCAGCGGTGTACTCTGCAAGGCCATCCCTGGAGGAGCGCGGGTTCTCGTCCTTGACCTCCGCGGTGAGGATAGAGGTCGCGCCCGTGCTGCGCAACAGCTGGCAGAGGTTGAACAAGTTGGACCGGCGGTCAGAATCGTTCTGGAACATCATGTTCAACAATGACACCGAGTCGATCACCACTCTCTTCGCGCCGAACGACTTCACGAACTTGGGGAGCTCGCTGCGGATCCTCGTGATGGTGGTTTTCGCGTCGGACGGCTCCAATTTGAAGAGGCCCAGCTTCTTCTTCGCCACTGGTTCGGACAGATCCCAACCGAACGAAACCGCGTTCTTCAAAACAGAGTCTTTGTCCTCCTCGAGGGAGATGAAGATGCAGTGCTCATCCTGGCTGAGGCCTTCCATTAGGAACTGCAGGCCGAGTGTCGTCTTCCCGGTGCCGAACGAACCCATGACGACCACCAAGTGTCCGTCTGGGAATCCACCCTGAAGCATCTCATCGAGCCCTGGCACGCCCGTTCTGACTCTCGTCAAAGCCATTCTACTTCACCCCACACGCTCCGTATTGATGACCACGAATCCACTCTGCGAAGTAATAAGCGTCGCGAATCGGGCTATCCTCTCCTGGTCGAGATGGGGGAGGACGCTCATGAACTTCTCAACGTACAGATATCTCTGCCTCTTCGATGTGTGATGGAACTTCGCCCATTCGAACCTCAACACCCCATCGACGCTATCGATGATCATCTGCTGGCGTCTCCGGTCCAATATCTCGTCTGTTAGCAGAACGTAGAAGACTGACTCCCACTTCTTCGCCATCCTCTGGATGCCCTTGAGCATTGAAACGATATCCTCGAATTTGACGGTGTCGGATACGACCAGATCGGTGAGAGAGTCTATCACCACCAGGCTCCTTGGGGCGTTCGCGTCAAGGAACGTCACGAGCGCCTCGAGCACCCCCTCGTCCCTGGTCTCTGAGAACAGCTCGGACCCATCTGAGCCGACCCAACTAGTTGGGACCACAGTCCGCATGAAGTAACCTTTAGAGAAATCCTTGAACACCAGGTTCGATTCGAGTGATTCGTGAAAATCCTTGGTGAATGAGAGCCTCACCTCTCTTAGGATGTCCTCCTTTGACCTCGAGAAAGTCACGTACGACATCTGGTTCGGGAGCACCCCATCCTTGCCCGCGTGCCCCAATATGAAGCCCCGTGTCTCGGGAAACTCCTTGACGAGCCCTATCTTCGCGGCAGATGTAAGGGCGAACTCGAGTCCTCCGCCACCCACGTCGCCCAGCAGCAGAATCACTGACCCGAGCGGTACGCCCCCGCCGATTATTGAGTCGAAGTCTGCGACACCAGTAGGTGTCCTTGCTACGTCCCCTTCCGACATGAGTGCGGTTCAGCACATGAGGTTCGGGAATAATGAAGCTTTGGGATTCCTGCGCTCAACGGGGGAGCGTAGCGAATCAACCATCGAGAAACTCGTCTAGGAGCTGAAGAGTCCTTGCGACAGCTTGATTCTTGACAGACGTGCGTGAGCCTTCGAAAACCTCTTTCGCGCACTCATTGCGTTCTGAAGAGCAGACCGCGATATACACCAGTCCGACAGGCTTTGAGGGAGTGGCCCCTGTAGGCCCCGCGATGCCTGTTATCCCGATTCCGATATCGGCGCCGAACACCGTTCTGACGCCTTCCGCCATCATCTTGGCCACATTCTTGCTGACCGCGCCTTCCTCAAGGATGACAGACTTGTCGACGCCAAGGATGTCGATCTTCGCATTGTTGCTGTATGAAATCACGCCACCCAGGAAATAATCACTGCTTCCAGGGATATCAGTCAGCGCGTCGCCGAGCTTGCCCCCCGTACAGGACTCCGCTACCGCAACAGTCCTCCGAGAATCGCGCAGCTTGGCCCCGACACTATCTGCGGACATGAGACCTCCTCGAAGCGCCGCCAGAAGCCTTTCCTTCGGCTGCTCTCAGGCGTTCCCTGAGATTGAGCTCTTCGATCATTAGCGACACTGAGACGGGGACCAGGTGCTTCCACTTACCTCCTTCGGCTATTCTCCTACGGATCTCCGATCCGTTGTACTGCTTCAGGTTGTACGCCTTGGTCCTTTTCACGTCATAGCCTACCTGAGAGAACAGTGAGCGAGTGATCGGGCTGTTGGAGAAGACGACGTCGAAGGGCGGCACGTAGGATTCGATATGGTTCACCCATATCGCGTATCTGTTGATGTCCCTCACGGGGATTATGTGGAGACGGTTATGCTCCTTACGCGGGACGGAGGATATGATCATCTGGTACCTCTCGCTCGCGGTCAACGGGTTCCTCGAAGTGTGGGATTCCTCGGCACTGCCTATAACGATAACGAGCTCGTCGCACTCAGACAGCACCTCCTTTATCGCCTGCAGATGGCCTTTGTGAAAGGGCTGGAACCTTCCTACAACGAGCGCGCGCATGACCGAATCACGGCCCCCCAATCCTAGTTCGCCACAGGCCTCTCAGCGCCCGAAGCGGTCGCAGGTGGGGCCTTGGGCACTGTGCCGGACGCCCGCCTGCTGGTCGCGACGAGAGCGGCCAGCTTCTTCAACAGTCCGTCCTTCTTTGAACCCACCAACGCATGAGAGAGAACATCGTTCAATGTTCTGACGGGAATCACCTCGATGACGCCGAGGTATCTGTCTTCCAGGACCACGTCCTTTATGTTCTGCTCGGGGATGAGCACCTTCTTTATGCCCATTTCTGCGGCCGCCTCTATCTTCGCTGTGACTCCACCAACGGGAAGGACCTGGCCGCGGACGCTAAGGCTACCAGTCATCGCCACACCTTGGTCCACCTCTATCTCCTCGAATGCGGAGATGACAGAGGTTGCCACCGCAATAGACGCGCTGTCACCCTCGATGCCGTCATAAGTTCCTATGAACTGAACATGGATGTCGTGGCTTGTGATGTCCTCTTCGGTGTATTTCTTGATAAGGGCTGATACGTTTTGCACTGACTCCTTAGCTATCTCGCCCAACTTCCCAGTGGCGATTATCCGTCCGCTCTCCCGGTTTTGAGAGGGCGTGACCTCCGCAACTATTGGCGTGACTATCCCGGAAAACTCCGCCATCGTTGAGTCGGCGTTCAAAACCGCCAAGCCATTCACGATGCCGACGACAGCACCTTCCGTCAGGCACATTTGATAGTCCTTCCGGCGCTCCACGACCCGGTCCGTGACCTGCTGCTCGAGCGAACGAGCAGTCATCTTGGCCTCGGCGACGTGCTTGGCCTCAACGTACTGAGCGTTTCGCTCACGCGCCACATCCCCAGCCACCCTCACGAGGCCGCCCAACTCGCGGAGCCTGAGGGTCAGCATCCCGCGGCGTCCGGACCGACGCTGTGCCTCGCGCACAATCTCGCTTACAGCGCCCTTCGTGAAGTGAGGTATCTTCTTGTCCTTCGACACCTCCTGAGCCACGAACCGTATCAGTTTTTCGCGGTTGGAGTCACTGTCGGGCATCGTGCTCCTCATGTAGATCTCGTAGCCATAGCCACGGATTCTGGACCGAAGAGCCGGATGCATGCCCGCAACCGCGTCGAGATTCCCTGCGGCGACGAGTATGAAATCGCAAGGCACTGGCTCGCTCTTCACCATCGCACCCGAGCTGCGTTCGCTCTGGCCGAGTATGCCGAACTCACCTTCCTGAAGCGCAGTCAGCAGGCTCTGCTGGCTTTCGATTCTGAGAACGTTGATCTCATCGATGAACAGAACACCTTTGCTGGCCTTGTGGATTGCTCCCGGCTCGAGTCGCTCATGCGCGGGCGTCTCGAGACCGCCGCTTTGGAACGGGTCGTGCTTGACGTCGCCGAGAAGTGCGCCTGCGTGCGAGCCTGTAGCGTCCACGAACGGCGGGGGATCATCCAAACTGTGAGATATCAGCAGCTTTGGGACAATCAGAGCCTCCCTCCTCTGGCCAGTCATATAACGGAATATCATGAATATGAAGAGCGCACCGATGATTCCAATCAACAACAGGGTCGGATCGCCATACATCACAAACATCATGACCGAGAGCATCAG
The DNA here is from genome assembly GCA_029864565.1 of Thermoplasmata archaeon. GTDB lineage: Archaea > Thermoplasmatota > Thermoplasmata > UBA10834 > UBA10834 > UBA10834. Next base: position 5,129 of record JAOTTD010000032.1, read on the forward strand.
AAAGATGAACACCATGGCGATGGTCCACTGGTTCCTCTCCCTCTTCTTCTGCTCAGCCTCCGCCTTCTGCGCCTGGACTATCTCCTTGCCCTTTCCAGCCGGCACGACTCTGACCTTCGGCTCGTTCGTGTCGTCGGGGTTATGGTATGCGATGACATCCTGCATCTCGCCTTTCGGCAGGAAATCCACCATGGACCTGGCGAGCATGGACTTGCCCGTTCCGGGGTCGCCGATGAGGATAACGTGGCGCTTCTGCTCCGCTGCCTTCCTGATGACTCTGACCGCCTCTTCCTGGCCTATGACCTGTTCCACAAGCTTCGGAGGTATCTCTATGTCGGTGGTCGTCTCGAAGTCCTGACCCTTCATCCACTCATCGATATCGGGCAGGCCCAAGGTTGCCCTAGAATCAACAACGCCCATCGAACTACACCGGTATCCAGAGTTCCTATTAGGCTTGTGCTAAATAAGCGTTGCGCCATGAAAATCCATTGGGTAGGCCAAGCCAGTAGGTTCGCATACCTCGTAAGAGAGTATTTCATTTCAAGACAACAAATATTAGCTGCCCGCCCATCTCGGAGCCGAAGCGACTCAGAGGGATCATGACGAAGCTCAGCGACCTTGGCATTGACAGTCGAATCGTTGACCGGCTATCAGATGATGGCATAGAGACGCTCTATCCGCCGCAGGCGGAAGCTATTGGACCCGCGCTCGCGGGCAAGAACTTGGTGCTGTCGATCCCGACCGCCTCTGGGAAGAGCCTGGTAGCATACCTGGCAATCCTGAACAGCGTGCTGAAGGGAGGAAAGGCGTTATACATCGTCCCCCTCAAGGCACTCGCCTCCGAAAAGTTCGAGGAGCTCAGCAAATTCGAGGACATCGGCCTCAGGATAGGCGAGTCGACGGGGGACTACGACGACATAGATCCGAAACTGAGCGCGTACGACATAGTGATCGCGACTTCTGAGAAAGTAGACTCCCTCCTGCGCCATAGGACCAAGTGGCTCAAGCAGATAACGGTCGTCGTCGCTGACGAGGTGCACCTCATAAACGACCCCGACAGGGGCCCGACGCTAGAAGTCATCCTGGTCAAGTTCAGAACGTTCAATCCAGATGCCCAATTGGTGGCGCTGTCGGCCACTATACGCAATTGTTCCGAGCTGTCGGACTGGCTCGATGCTGAGTTGGTGATGAGCGACTGGAGGCCAGTGCCATTGAGAGAAGGAGTCTGCGCGGACGGCGAGATATTCTTCACGGACAACACCCGCAGAAGACTGCCTGAAAACGTCAACCCTATACACAGCATAGTCTCGCAGACGCTCGATTCGGGAGGACAGTGCCTTGTATTCGTGAACACGCGCCGATCCACCGAGTCGCTCGCTTCTGAACTCGGCCCTCTCGTGAGGAAACGGATGGGAGGACGCATCGACGACATAAGCGAGGCTGCCAAACGCCTCGCTAGGGAGCAAGAGGAACCGACATCGCTCGGAAACCGGCTATCGAAGTGCCTCAGGAGCGGCTGCGCGTTTCACCACGCCGGCCTCACGACGGCTCAACGCAAGTTCGTGGAATCCAGCTTCAGGAACGGCAACCTAGGAGTGATAACGGCGACACCGACCCTAGCAGCCGGCATCAACCTGCCCGCGAGGACTGTGATAGTCCGGGACGTCAGGAGATATGATTCTAACATAGGCTATGTCGCAGTTCCCGTCCTCGAGGTCAAACAGATGTGCGGAAGGGCCGGGAGGCCGCGGTACGACCCCTACGGAGAGGCGATACTCATCGCGAGGAGTGAGGAGGAGCGCATGTTCATGTTGGACACCTACCTCCTGGGCGAGAATGAGAACCTCTACTCGAAGCTGGGGACCGAGCCCGCGATTAGATCGCACGTTCTGGGGCTCATCGCCACGGGAGACGCGGCATCGCAGGAGGATCTTATGGGGTTCTTCGACAAGACCTTCCTCGCTCACCAGACTGACGCGCATCACCTCGAGGAGAACCTATCGAAGGTGGTCATATTCCTAAGGGACGAGGAAATGATCGAAGACGGGGATATCTTACGAACCACTTCGTTCGGGAAAAGGGTTAGCGATGTATACATCGACCCGTTGTCAGCTGTGACCATGAGGGACGCGATCCGCGACCGCACGAAGATCACGGATTTCGGCCTAATTCACGCGATCTGCGCAGTACCCGATATGACGCTCATGTATCTGAGGAGATCTGACTACGAGTGGGTCGAGGAGTTCATGGAGGAGATGCGAGATGACCTACTAATTGAACCCCCCTCGGATCTCGGGAAGTACGAATTCTTTCTGTCCGAGATCAAGACGGCAAAACTGATACACGACTGGATTTCCGAGGTGAGCGAGAACGCGATGGAGAAAGCCTACGGCATCGGACCTGGTGACATCCGCAATAAGGTGGAGCTGGCGGAGTGGCTTACCCACGCGATGTACCGACTAGCGGGGCTGGTTAACAGAGACGCCGTCCAGCAGATAGACGGAATCCACAGGAGGATAGCATACGGCATAAAACCAGAGCTGCTCGAACTGGTCAAACTGAGAGGCGTAGGGCGTGTCAGGGCAAGGGCGCTCTACAGCCGCAGCCTCAGGTCTCTCGAAGATCTCAGGAACACCTCATACGACCGCCTCAGGCAGATGCCCAGTATCGGTGACCAGGTGGCTGCATCCATCAAGAAGCAGCTTGGGCAATCCGAGCATGGAATGCAGGAGGAAACCGCGGCAGGCCAGAGGTCTTTGAGGGAATTTTGAATACCGATACTTATTAGCCTCATGGCTGTCTATCCTCGCATCAGCATGTCTGACGGAACGGAAGCGCCCTCTGCCGAAGGCCTCAATGCATGGAAGTTGGAGGTGAAGCCTGGCGAGGCGAGAGACGTGATGCAGAGGATACTCGAAGCAGCCAAGAATAGACATGCTGATGTCTTGGTTGTGGACGGAGCACTCGTTTTCGGCCTGGAGCACATCGCCAGCGCTGTTTTCCACGCGCGCAAGGCGATTGCCGAAGGACGTAACTCCTCTGAATCGCTCGCCATGGAGTCGTTATTGTATGCTTCCGGGGAGAGACAGCTCAGCAGCGCGATCAGGAAGATGAGCGTCGACGATACTACGACTTCAGTCGTAATCGCCCATCTTGAAGGGGAGAATCTCGACAGGCAAAAGGAGTGGACTCCGCTGCCGAGAACATCTGTTCCGAAGAGGGACGATCTCATCCGATTCGGCATCCTCGACGAAGAGTTGGCAACCGTGAACCCTGGAGATCGTGTCGACCTCGTCCTCGAGAAGATCGCGGCAGTGGACATTTTGAAGAAGTGATGGAAGCCCGCGCCTGGGCTGGAATTCAAGCGATGTTATTATAATATGCCAAGTAGCTCTTTACCGAGACCATCATGGGTGAGGTAGTCGAGTGCGTTCCGAACTTCAGCGAGGGGCGCAGAAAGGAGGTCGTCGAGCGCATTGTGGACTCGATAGGCTCGGTTCCAGGCATCAAGATCCTAGACGTCGAGATGGACGGCGACCACAACCGCTCTGTCGTCACGTTCGTGGGCAACAAATCCAGCATCCAGGAGGGTGCGTTTAGAGGAGCTAGCGCCGCGGCGGAGCTCATCGATCTCAACAAACACAAAGGAGAGCACCCCCGGATGGGCGCGCTGGACGTGCTTCCGTTCGTTCCGATCCAAGGCGTCACGATGCAGGAATGCGCCGAGATTGCAGCCGCTGTGGGCGAAAGGATATCCAAGCTTCTCAAGATCCCTGTCTATCTGTATGAATCCGCCGCGAGGAGCCCGGACAGGAAGAATCTCGAGAAAGTGCGGAAGGGGCAGTTCGAGGGGTTAAGGGAGTCGATTGTCACTGACGATACGAAGTATCCTGACTTCGGGCCTAGGCAAGTACATCCGACCGCTGGTGCGGTCGCCGTTGGCGCCAGGATGCCGCTGATAGCCTTCAATATCAACCTTGAGTCCAAGGATCTCCAAGCGGCGAAAGATATTGCCAGGAAGATAAGGACAAGCAGCGGCGGACTCCCGCATCTCAAGGCGCTGGGATTCGACCTGAAGGAGAGAGGGCTGGTTCAGGTTTCGATGAATCTCACAGACTACACGGTCACGCCAATATCGCGTGTCTTCGATGAGGTCAAGAAGGAGGCAGATGCTAGAGGAATCGAGATAGCAGAGAGTGAGATCATCGGACTTATACCGCTTGATGCCGTTTGCGACATCACGGCAAGGTTCCTTAAGCTCGAGCAGTTTGACAGCAATCAAGTGTTGGAGAGGCGGATTTGGTGCTGAAAGACGTCAAAGGCCTGAACGAGTTCTGTGCGGAGCTGTCCTCAGATGAGCCATCACCTGGGGGAGGAACCGCCTCTGCAGCGTCCGGTGCCATTGCTGCTTCCCTGCTAGCAATGGTATGTCAAATCACTCGCAAGAGGAAGAAGCACGAAGAACAGTGGCAGGAGCTCGAGATGATGACGGACTCCCTTCTAACCCTGCGGGACGAGCTCGTGCAGCTTGCCATGGAGGATGCCCGAGCGTACGATGTGCTGGTCGAGGCAATGAGGAGACGGAAAGTTGAGACGACGGCTGAAACTGAGAATGCCGTCAAGACGGCCCTTGGAGGAGCCATCGAGGTCCCTCAGAAGACTTCGAGAGCATGTGCAAGGATTCTCGAGATGTCATCGAGAGTCGCGGAGATCGGTGTAAGAAGCGCGTACTCGGATGTCGCAGTGGCAATACATCTCGCTGAGGCTGGCGTGAAGGGCGCCCTAGTGAACGTAAGCATCAACCTGGAAGGCTCTAATGACCTTGAGTATGTGGAGGCGATGAAGAGGGATGTGAGAGACCAGTCTGAAAGGGCATCGCGGGCGGCGAAGGGGGCGCTTGACAAGCTGTCAGTACGGACTTGAGGGCACGCTCACATCCGTTGGCCGTCGTATCAGGATTGATAGAGATGACGATACCTTTAATACAAGTGGCCAGAATTGGAACATACATAACGTTCAGCCAGAGGACTCGGCACCTCTTGCGCATACAACAGGAGCTTGGTTAGATTTGAGCGGCAATTACCTCAAGAGCCTTCAGCTTGCGAAGCAGCTAGAGCAGCGGGCGAAAGAGGCGACGCAGAACAAGAAGCTTGCTGAGGACGAGCGTGAGACTCTCCAGGAGTTCATAGATCTCTGCGAGGAAAGCGACGTGGACTTGGCTGGCGTTGACAAGCTCCTTGGCGAGTTCTCAGCTTCCATGAACGCGAAGGACTACCAGTCGGCTGTCGGTCACGCCCGGAAGGCGATGGAGTCCGCACGGAATGCGTACATCCAGAAGGTGGCGGACGTCGGCGACTCCGTCGACACCCTCTTGAAACTGATCAAGGGATCGGAAGCCGAATCCAAGGGCGCCCTTGAAATGCTCGAGAAGAGCAAGGAACTCGTCCTCAAAGACGACCTCCAGGGCGCGATGAAGCAAGCGAGGAACGCCTACGACGCGGCCGAGAGAACCTTTCACGAACATTTCTCATTGATATATTCACAAGCCCAGGAAACCATCAACCAGGCAAAGGAGATGGGGGACGATGTGAGCCTATTCGAGGACCTGCTGAACCGCTCAAAATCTGCGTTGGAGAAGCAGGACTACGAGAGTGGCATCTCCCAGTTGACCGAAGCCCTAGAAGGGGCGGGTGAGAATCTCAAATCACAGATTGAGGAAGCCATCTCCAAGGCGGACGACCTCTCCCATGCTGGCCAGGATATCGAAGCAGAGATGGAAAGGGTCTCGAGTCACATAGAACGCGCGAGGGCGGCGCTCGAAGGCCTGAGGTATCGCGATGCGCTGAGCTACTCGAAGAGAGCCGAGAGCGATGCTGAAAAGGCCATCTCAAGCAAGCTGACTGACATGATCAGAGAGGTCAGAAGCGGCATCAAATCAATGAAGACCGTCGATGAGGACTCCAGAGAAACCAGAGAGTTGTTAGACAAGGCCCAGGAGGCGATCAGGGAGAAGCGTTACTCAGAAGCTATCGGCTCGTTCAAGGACGCTGAGAAGAAAATACGAAGCGTTCACTTCCAGGCGGTTCTCGGCGTAATCGCCAAGGCCAAGGACAAGTTCGTGCTCGCGAAGAAGGTCGGAGTCGACATGAGCAGGGCGTTAGAGCTGCTCAACAAATCGAGAGCCAGCCTACGCAAGGACGAATTCGAGAACGCGATCAAGCTCGCGGAAGAGAGCGAAGACGCTGTGGAGACAGCGCTTCAGCTATTCTACAAGGCACGCGACGAGCTCGTGGAGCTGACGAAGGTCATCAAACTGATGAAGGACCTCGGTCAGGATACTCAGGAGGCCAAGCTTCGCCTCGGCGAGGCAAAGAAGGCCTTCGAGAAGAAGGACTATGAGGCTTCCTCAAAGGCGTTGTCAGAGGGGGTGTCTGCTGGGCGAAAGATAATCTATGAGGCCGCCAGCACCAAGATGGACATGGCGGACGGCGCTGTCAAACTTGGAAGATCATTGGGCGCAGAGATGGCGGAAGCCGAGATGACGCTCCAGAAGGCGGCAGAATCGATGTCCGGCGAGGACCTCGCGAAGTCTGTCAGACTTGCCGAGGAGAGTCTCGAGGAAGCCAACAACGCCATTTCCTCAGCGCTTAGTGCGCGGTTGCGGAGCCTCGAAGAATTCATTGATGGCTTCGAGAAGCAATACGATAACATGGAAGGAGTCAGGGATCAAATAGCAGCGGCAAGAAGGCACATCGAAGCAGGGGAGTTCGAGGAGACCAGCGACCTCGTGGACGGCGTGACCACTAGCCTTGAGAACATCGGCAGAGAGGAATGTGAGAGGCTGATGAATGCTGCCAGGGAAAGACTGAAGATCGCCGAATCCGTCGGCGTCGACACGAAGGTCCTAGAGGAAACACTCTCTGAGACAGTCGCGCTGCTGGATGCGAAATCCTATGACGAGGCCATGGTCAAGATCAAAGAAATCATGGAGAGAGTCGACGAAGCTTCGTTCAGGTCACTTCAAGCGGAGTTTTCCTCGATCAAAGGGACAATGGAGGAGGCGAAAGCTCTCGAGATAGAAGTCAGCGACATCAAGGAGCGGCTGACCGAGGCTAGGTCCAAAGCGGACTCCCACGACTTCATAGAATCGCACGATCTGGCCGTTGTTATAAAATCGGCCATTAGCAACAGGGTAGCCAGACACGACACAATCAAGGAGAAGATACGCAGGGCAGAAGTGCTGATTCAAGAAGCTGCCAAGAGTAGAGCGGACGTCTCAGGACTGGACGGAACCCTCAAGGAAGCCAAGGTCATCTTCGAGAAGGGACGCCTGGACGAGGCCGAGAGCAAATTCGACGATCTAATAGACGAAACGGAGAGACGCCTCGCCATGTACCTGGCCGCCAAGCTGATATTGGCATCCAAGGAGAGCATGGAACTGTCCGTATCACATGGGATTGAGGTGGAAGAGGCGCAGAACCTCCTCTCCAAAGCCAAGGACGAAATGAAGAACAAGGATTATGACGGGGCTCTCGAGCTTAGCAAGAGGGCCAACGAGATGGCCGCTGAGGCGTTGGCTAAGGGCGTGGACGAGCTGATAAGGGATGTCCGCAGGATCGTCGCCGAGGCGAAGAACGTGAGCATGGACACCGTCGGCCCAGACAAACTCGTCGAGAAAGCGGTCGAACTCGCCAAGAACGGCGACTACGCCGAAGCTCTGAAGTGCGTAGACTCGGCCAAGGAAGACGTTGACCATGTCAGGAATCTGAACACCCAGGCAACAGCGGAGATTAGATCCGCCAGGGCGAGCCTCAAGGAAGCCGAGATGCTCAACATGGACATCGGACAATCACGGGAGATGTTGGAGCAGGCTGTTGAGGCTTTAACAAGGCACCAATACGCAATCGCCATCGAGCTGGCCAAGAAATCCTCCGAGACTTCGGTAGAGATAACGAAATCCAGCGTGTGGAAGACCCTTGAGAAATTCAAGGAACGGATTGAGAAGGCTGCCGAGGAGGGCGTCTATGTTGGCACTGCAGAAAGGTGCGTGGCCGAGGGAATCGAGGCGTTCAATGACAAGAGATACAAGGAGGCGCTCAAGCTCGCCATGAGGTGCGAAACCGAGATGGAGCGCGCGGAGCTGCAGAGGGATATCAGCACCAAGGCAGTCGAGAATGCTCGCAAGAAGATATCCGACGCGAGCGTAGACGGAATAAAGGCTGACGCTGCAGTCGAGCTGGTGGAAAAGGCGGAGCAGCTGTTGGGAAAGGGCAGATACACGGAAGCGCTCGTCGCCGCTATAGAGAGCGGAGATGTAGTCCACGAAATCAGAGAACGCTTCGACAGCGCTCGCATAGAACTCAGCGCGGTTAGAGAACAAATCGAAAGACTCAGAAAGGTCAACATCGACGCAAAGGAATGTGACGACATCCTCGACACAGCGCAGAGCCACCTGACATCTCTCGAATTCGACAAATTCATGAATTCACTGGTGCGATGCTCAACAAAGGTGAGCGACCTCTTCGAAAACTCGATCAACAATCTCATGGAGGAGTCGAGAACGAAGATAACCATGGCCAAGTCTCTGGGAATCGATACGAAGGGCTCCGAGGACCTGCTTGAGGTGGCCAGAACCTCGTTCTCGGAGAGGCTATGGGACTTCGCCTACCAGCAGGCAAGCGAAAGCGGGCACAGGTGCACTGAGCTGATTGAAAAGAAGCTGAATACACTCATCCAAGATGCAACCGGAAGACTGGAAACGCTCGGCCACATCAGCGCGGGAGTGAAGACAATTAAGGACAGCATGGAGGAGGCGAAGGCCCTGAGTGGCTCAGGTGACCATGTTAAGGCGTTCGATATTCTCATGAACATCGATCAGAAGATCGCGATTATCGAGGATTCGAACAGGAAGTACCTCGACATATCCATCGCCGCCGAGAGCGCGATAGAGAATCTGAGACGCCTCGGAGGACAAATCAGGGAGGCCGAGCGTCTTCTGGCTCTCGCTGACCTGGAAAAGGAGAAGGACTACGACTCGGCAATAGAACTGGTGGCCGAGGCGCTCGACACAGCTCAGATGGAGCTGGAGTCGCACGCCCCCAATATCACTGGCTGGATTGAGACGGAGGGATTGTATCGCGACCAGGAGGGATCGGTCACGCTGGTCCTGAAAAACGAGGGCAAGGCGGAGGCGAGAGCGATCACGGTCGACCTCTCAGGGGAGTTCGAAGTCATATCTGCTCAGGAACTCGCATTAATCGGTCCGGGCGGAGAGGAGCGTCTCACAGTAAACATTGTTCCGAAGGCGGATGGTGAGCTTTCGATTAGCGCCAACATCCGAGTCAGAAGACCTTTCGACGCAATCACGGATTCGTTTGATATTGAAAGCAAGATGAAGGTCTATTCTGCGGGCGCCCCTTTCAAGATCGCGCGCGCCACAAATGTGACGAAGTGCAAGGTATGTCAGGGCAAGATCAAAGAGGGATTCGACTTGGTCTCCTGCAGATGCGGGAGCGAACATCACCTCGCGTGCGCGAAGAGGGCCAAGGAATGCCCTGTCTGTTCTCAAAAATACCAATTCTAGCCGGATCCTCCGATCTTGGCGCTCGATATCCTTAGGGCGGGAGTCTCCACTCCGAAGGCGTGTCGGGGGCTTGAACCGATAAGGTCTATTTTGGAGAACATGTCCAGAAGGCTAATGCCCATCGTAGACTGACGAATGGCAGGGCCGATGTCACCGTCTTCGATGGCGTAGCTCTCCATCATGAGGCATGAGAACTCGCCAGTCGCGAGGTTCGGGGAATCGAATGTGACCCGCAGATACACGCCCTTGTCGCAATCCTCGATCATCTCATCCAATGAGGCGTCGCCACTCTGTACGACAAGGTTCGCGAAGGAGATGACTGGTGGATGTCTGTAGCTCCAGATGGCACCTCCTCTCGAAGAGTTGCCGGTGCTCTCCACTGAATCCTTGCCTGCGGTATAGGAGTCGTATAAGTACGTCTTCAGCACGCCCTTGTCAATGACTGCTTTCCTTCGTGGCCCCACACCTTCTCCATCGAATGACGTGCTGCCTATGGCCCACTCCAATGTGGGATCATCGTAGATGGACAGGTTCTCGGAACCGACCACAGTGCCCAATCTCCCCGCGAGGTAGCTCCTTTTGCGTTGGATATTCTCGGCGTTTGCCCCGCCGCCAATCGCAGTGGAGAGGATGTATCCCGCAGCCAATGGGTCGAGGACGACTGGATAGTCTCCGGTTTGTGCTTTGACATGCTTCAGCCCTTTCACTGCATGCTCCTTCGCGCTCCTCCCGACCGTCAGAGGTGAATCAGGATTGAGCTTCCTGCTGGAGGCATAGTCCATTCCAGAGAACATGAGGTCCCCGGAACGTGCGACCGCCTCGGCGAAAACATCGAACGATGTCATCTTCTGGGTGGCAACTAGCCCGTTGCTGTTTGCCAATGCGACCTCGCCCGTCGAAACGGTCAGACCGGCATTCACTGAGCTTATCCTATCGTCCGCTGAGGCTTCATCCACCAACAACAGAAGAAGGTCCACGGCCTCTTCTGGTCTAAGGGCGGCGACTTTCGGGTCGTACAAACCGTCGACCGCGACGAGCGGTACTGGCTCGGGTAATCCCTTGAAATCCGCATCCGGGATGCCTGCTCTAGCCTGGGACACCGCCAATTCGGCCGCTTTGTTTACCTCCGCTGCAATTTGACTTGTGCAGTAGACGAATCCCGAACTCCCGTTCTCGAAGACGCGTATCGCGATCCCTGGGTCGGCAAGAAAGTTCGCCTGCTTAATCGAACTCTTCTCAACCTCCGCGGTTGTCACTCGGGCATCAGCAACAAGGACGTCGCACGTGCGACCTCCCAGCCGAGCCACTAGTTCAACAACCTCCTCCGCCAGTTCAGATTTCTCGGTCATCCATATCCCCCTAAGTGAGTCCTCCCACCACGACATTCTCGACCCTGATGTGGGGCCCACCGTCGGTCGTTCTCGCATCCTGTCCTGACTTGCCGCAGTATCCAGGATCGATAAGCTCGAAATCATCTGCGATCCCAGTGACATCCTTCAGGACTTCCTGGATCAATCCTGTGAGGATGGCGTCACGATAACGCTGTCCCACCACCCCGTCCTTTATCTGATAAGCCTCATCACACTTGAACATGAACTGACCCTTCGCGGGCTCGACATATCCGTACTGGCCACCTTTTATCAGGAGTCCTTCCTTGAGGTCACCTATCAGCTCATCCTTCTTCGCATTTCCTGGACTTATGTATGTGTTGCTCATCCTCACGATAGGAGGACTAGCGTACGAATCGGCCCTCGCTGCGCCGTTCGGGGGCCTTCCCATCCTGCTGCTCGTCTCGAGATTATGCATGAATTCATTGAGCACTCCGTCCTGTATGAGCACATGCTTCGTCGACTTTACTCCCTCCCAATCGTAAGGGAAGAAGCCGAATGTCTCGGAGACTGTTGGGTCATCAACAAGGGTGACATCCTCGTGCGCAACCGCCTTACCCTCCATCCCCTCCAAGACCGAGGCCCCGGCGAGTATTGCGTCAGCCTCACAAGCGTGGCCGAAGGCTTCGTGCGCAAGCAGGCCCGTCATCTTGTTGTCGAGCACGCACGTGAACTTGCCAGCGGGAACGGGCTTCGAATCGAGCAGCCTGATCGCCAGCTCCGCCGCCTCCTCACCGCACCTCGCGGCTGCATCGGTGTGCATGAGCTCGAATCCGCCAACGTTGCCTACAGCTTCATGGCCCCTTTGGACAATCCCATCTGATTTTCCCCAGGCAGAGCACGATGCCAGCGTCCATGTCTCCCTCGTCTTGACGAGCGTCCCGAACGAGTTCGCGACGATTCTATCGCCCTCGAAGTCATCGTAACTTGCGCTTCTGCTTACGATTCGCTCGTCGTGGGCGCTCATCGACTTGTCCAACCCGAGGACGAACGAGAGCTTGTCGGCCACTGCGACCGTTGAAGGGGCGGTCCTGCAAGGGTACTCTATAGTCTTTCGAATCGGCTTGGTCGATTCGATCTTGAAACTCAGCTTGGCCTTCTCCCTACTCACCTTGGCCAATCGGACCGATATCTCGGCCGCCGTCTTCAGTTCGGACAGCTCCAGGCCATTACACACTGCGAATCCCCATCCTCCGCCTACAAATGATCGGACACCGCAGCCCTTTTCGATACGAGCTGTGACCGTCTTCGTCTTCCCGTCCATGACGAGTATGTTGACGCCCGAGATGGTTTCAATCCTCAGGTCGGCGAACTCCGCTCCGAGACTCAATGCGTGGCCTATCACAGCTTCTGCAAGGTCCTCCAACGTTACTCCTCCTTTACCTTCGGTTTTCATCTATAGTCAATCTTGGGTGTTGAATCTATCGGACCATCACGCCCTGTGAAACTCACAGGCACGCTCCGCCGCGCTTACGAATACGCCTTCAGATATCATCCTCGCGACAGCTTCGATGTCCCCTGACATCGACCTATCCTCCTCGAGCTGCGGGACGACCGTTCGCAGCTTGCCTCTGACAGCATCGATGGATGGGGTTGAGTGAAGGGCTATGTAATCCAACCCTTGGGCGGCTGAAATCATCTCGATCGAAATCAAACGGGTGACATTCTCGACAATCTTCCGCGCCTTCCAGGCAGCAGTCATGCCCATGCTGTTGTGGTCTTCCTGACCCGCACTCGTCGGTATTGAGTCCGCTGACGCCGGATGAACCAACACCTTGTTCTCCGAAACGATGGATGCGGCGACATACTGCGGAACCATCATCCCGGAATTGAGACCTCCATGTCTTGTCAGAAAGGGTGGGAGGCCGCTCAGTTTGCCGTCCGACAACCTGTACGTCCGACGTTCCGAGAACGCGCCGAGTTCGTGTACCGCCAAGCCGAGATAATCCATCGCCAATGCGATGGGCTGCCCGTGGAAATTTCCACCCGAAAGCACCCTACCATCCTCTGGAAAGAACAGTGGATTATCCGTAGCAGAATTGATCTCCACGCTCAGCACCCCCATGGTATACCACACAGCGTCGAGGGTGGCACCTATCACTTGAGGGATGCATCTTAGCGTGTATGCATCCTGCACCTTCGAACAGTGCTTGTGCGATGACATGATCTGACTGCCGTTCAGCAGTGACGTCATGTTCTTTGCCACGGCGGCCTGTCCCCTGTGCGCCCTTGTTCTCGATATCGCTTCATCGAACGCCGTCGATGTCCCCTTCAGCGCCTCTAGAGACATGGCCGCGGCAATCTGGGCGTTGTCGACCAGGTTTGCCGCGTCCTCCGCGGCGAGGCAGCCCACGGCGGTCATGGCCTGCGTTCCGTTGATTAGTGAGATTGCCTCTTTCGGCTCTAGGACGATCGGTTCCAGCTTGGCGTTCCCGAGAGCTTGTGCCCCGGGCTCGAGGCAGCCTTCACCATCCGCCAAACCCTCGCCGATCATAACTAGCGCAAGATGCGCCAACAGTGCGAGGTCGCCACTGGCGCCCACCGAACCTTGTCGAGGGACCAACGGATGAACTCGCAGGTTGAGCATCGACACCAGCAACTCCACCACATCGGGGCGGACTGCCGAGTAACCTTTTGCCAGAGCGTTCGCCCTCAGGAGCATCATCGCCCTCACGACTTCAGCGGGCAGCGGCTCGCCCACCGCGCAAGCGTGGCTTCTGAGGAGGTTCACCTGCAGACGCCTTAGGTCGCTTTCGGGAATCCTGACATCTACAAGATCGCCGACACCCGTATTCACGGCGTAGAGTGTCGACCCTTCGGAGAGGAGCTTCTCCAGTGCCGCGCGCGCGATAGCCATCCTCTTCCTCGAATCATCAGGCAATTCCACGACCGCGCTATGGCGAGCCACCTGAACGACCTTGTCCACAGACAGCGTCGCCCCATCAACCCTCACAGGGCCCGATGTTTCCGCTTTCGAATCAGTCATCTTCAATCCGACCTGCCATGTCCTCGGGGCGTGAATCCCTTTGCACGTACCTGAAGTTATTTGTCCGGGGATACGGTGGATTCGCCACAAATCGGGATGAATTTGTACCCGTAGTGGATGACTCCAGCAGAACCTTCCTCGCTGAGCTTCCTGAGGGTGGTCCGAACTTTTGTCCCTATGGCCAGGTCACAAGCGTCGCAGTCTATCACTTGACCGGTTATCTTGGCGCCTTCGTCCATTTCCACCATCGCCACGACATATGGTTTCTGCACGTTCTGCTCGTCCATGCCCTCGTGCACCTCCGTGAACGAGAATATGACCCCCGTGCCCTTCAGTTTGACCGGCTCCATCTTGCCAACACTCTTCCTACGGCAGGACGGACATATGATCCTCGGCGGGAAGTTGTACTTGCCACAACTGTTGCACTTGAAACCGACCAAGTTGTACCTGCTCGGATTCTCCCTCCAGAATCTTGGTGCTGTCGCCATTTCATGCCCTCCTGAAAATGTGCACGACGACCGTAGCCCCCGTGCCACCGACGTTCTGGGTGAGGCCGACATCCGCGTCTTTGACCTGTCGTTTGTCCGCCTTGCCTCTGAGCTGAGTCACAATCTCGACCGCTTGAGCAACGCCGGTCGCTCCAATCGGGTCACCTCGGGCCTTCAATCCGCCAGAGGTGTTCACGGCGACATCGCCCTCAAAAGATGTCCTCCCTTCCTCAGTGGCCTTGCCACCTTGTCCTTTGGGGAAGAATCCCAAGTCTTCGACCGCCAGTATCTCGCTTATCGTGAAATTGTCATGGACTTCCGCCACGTCGACATCCTTCTGGGCGAGCTCCGCCATCTTGAAAGCCCTCTCCGCTGCGACTTTCGTCGCGCCCATGGTGCATATATCCTTCCTGTTGTGCAGGGCGAGAGTGTCGCTCGCCTGTCCAGAGCCTGTGATCTCCACGGGCGTTTCGGCATACTTCCTCGCGGCATCAAGTGGACAGAGAACAACCGCAGCCGCTCCATCGGAACTTGGAGCGCAGTCGAACATCCTCAAAGGCGATGCGACAATCGGCGACTTGAGCACGACATTGCGATCAATCTTCCTCCTGAACTGAGCCTTAGGATTCAGAGAACCATGACTGTGGTTCTTCACTGCCACATCGGCCAACTGCTCCCTCGTGGTGCCGTAATTGTGCATATGCCTGGTAGCAATGAGAGCGTGCAGGCTGGCGAAAGTCGCACCGAGCTCCGTCTCCCATTCCTGATCATCGGCCGAGGACTGGATCATCGAAGACTCCATATCGCTGACGTCCGTCATCTTCTCAGCCCCTCCCACGACGACTATGTCGTGCAGGCCAGAGGCCACGGCCAGGAATCCCTGCCTCAGCGCCAGGCCACCAGAGGCGCCTGCCGCCTCCACCCTGGTGGCCGGGATGTGATCCCTCGCTAGGCCAGAGTAATCGGCGATGAGCGCGGCGACATGTTCCTGTCTAATGAACCTGCCAGCGGACATGTTGCCTACGTACATCGCGTCTATCAGGTCGGCGGATATCCTCGCGTCCTCAACCGCTGCCAACCCCGCCCCAATGCCAAGCTTCCTGAAGGACGAGTCCCACAGCTCCCCGAACTCAGTTATCCCCGTGCCGATCACAGCCACTCTCCTCATGCTCAATCACGCCCCTTCACGATCTTGCCCTTGTACTTCGCATATGTAGCGTAGTCCAGGAACTTCGGATTGGCCATCAGCTCTTCAATCTTGGGCGCGAGATCCTTCCTGTACTGCGTCATCTCGTCAGTGACAGATATGTCGAATGCGTCGGAACCTGCTCCCGAGCCGTAGGCGACAACGAATATCCTGTCGCCAGGCTCAGACTCGTCAAGTATCCCCGCAAGCCCCAACGGGACTGCTCCAGAGTACGTGTTGCCTATTCTGGAAACGAGTAGGCCCGTGCGAATCTGCTCCTCCGTGAAGCCCAACTGCTTAGCCACGCGAGTCGGGAACTTGCCGTTAGGCTGGTGGAAGACTGCATACTTGAAATCCTTCGGCGTGGTGCCCGTTCTATCCAGCAGCCCTTTTGCCCCGCTAATCACGTGCTTGAAGTAGGCGGGTTCGCCGGTGAACCTCCCTCCGTGGCGAGGGAACATCTGCCCCTCGCGTCTCCAGAAGTCCGGCGTGTCCGTCGTATATGAATAAGTGCTGTCTACGGTGGCGATGACCTTCTCACTTCCGATGAGGAAAGCCGCTCCTCCAGCCGAGGCGGAA
>JAOTTD010000074.1 GCA_029864565.1 Thermoplasmata archaeon
GCGAACAGTGGAAGGGCGCGCCTCTCATCAAACGCCTTGGCATAGAGCCGATATCCATGGGCTACATCATTGTTGAGCCTGGCATGAAGGTGGGCGAGGTGGGGGAGGCAGACCTAATCAGACGGGACGACCCTGACCGAGCGGTCGGGTACGCCATCGCGGCCGAGTTTTTCGGCATGGCCCTTGTGTACCTGGAGGCAGGTTCAGGGGCGCCGCAACCGGTTCCTGAGGACATGGTCCGCAGTGTCAGGGAGAATGTCTCCATCCCTCTCGTTGTGGGGGGTGGAATCACGGATCCGAAGGCGGCCAGTCGGTTGTGTTGGTCAGGGGCCGACATCGTCGTGACAGGCACACTGGTTGAGAATGGCGATTTCATGGCCCCTTTGAAAGAGATGGTGGCAGCAATACACAGCCTCGAAGCTCGTTCCTGAACATGAACGTGACAATGTTTTTCCCCTCGCCATCCAATTATGCGCAGGAGGTTTGAAAATGGGAACTCTGGATTATCATAAGACAATCGAGAAAGACAAGGTTTGCCCCGAGTGCGAGAAGCACAAGAAGCATGTGAAGCTCGTCGAGAACAATGGCAAGGTCCTTGAATGTCCGGACTGTCACTACATACATCTTGCCAGGCGGTAGACAGAACGGGAGTAAGTAGCAACGCTTCGGTAGAGCGTAAGCGCAGCACAACCCGATGACATGCAGTGGATATGCATTCCCAAATCATGGCAAAGGTAGATTTCGGGTCCGATGTTATGACAACGGTGAGTGTATCCGACATCTTTGCCTCCAAAACACCTACGGAAGATTAATAGGTTCAATCCGTACATGAAGATTCGAGGAAGATGGCCGGCTCTGACAACTCCCCCCCGAGCAGCCCCTCCGTGAACGAGCGTCCACCGAAGGTGCTTTATGTAGATGACGAACAGGAATTCGTCAATCTTGCTGTCAGGTTGCTCGGTGGCGGGGGCGCCATATCTGTTAGTGGTGTGACATCTGCGGATGTCGCCCTGAAGATGCTTGAGGACGACGACTTCGATGTCATCATCAGCGATTATCAAATGCCCGGGATGAATGGAATCGACCTTCTCAGGAAGATAAGGGCGGCAGGCATTAACACGCCGTTCGTTATTGTGACGGGAAAGGGGCGAGAGGACGTCGCGGTCGACGCACTGAACAGCGGAGCCGACCTCTACATCCAGAAATCTCTCGACCTGAAGGCGCTGTTCGCGGAGATCTCGATGATGGTGAAGTCTCTCGCTGACAAGAAGCGTGCTGGAATGAGCCTGCTAAAGGAGAGAGACTTCCTCAGCCGCATAATCGACATGAATGCCATTGGGATGGCTGCCTTCGACTTGTACGGCAGGGTTGTCATCTGGAACCCTGGCATGGAGACGCTCTCTGGAGTGGTGAAGGAGTCCGCCGTTGGCAGGCCGATGTCCAGGGAGATGTCGCCGATGCTGAATGCGATTATCGATGATGCCAACATCGACAATGCCCTGAAAGGCGACGTCAGCATGCTGAATGAACGGCGATTCGTCGGCCCCGAGGCAGAGGAGGAGCGCTACTTCGATGTGAGCTACTTCCCGGTGACAGACGACGCTGGAGCTGGCATCGGTGGACTGATCTTAGTCTCCGAAACCACCGAGCGCAAGAAGATGCAGATATCCTTGATTGATTCGGAGAAGAGGCTCAGATTCTTGCTTGAAAACGCGGGTGACGGGATATCGCTACACGATCCGAATGGAGTTGTCATTGACGTCAACGCGGTTCTTTGTGAGCGACTGGGGTTATCGCAGAAGAAGATGATTGGCAGCCTTCTGACAGATTTCATCGCGGCTGAGAGTCAGGGAGAATTCTCCAATGCTCTCTTGAAGGCCTCAAGATCGGAGGGGCATATCTTCGAATCCGCTCTCGCGACGAAGGACGGCGGAGGCCTCCCCGTAGAGATCAACATGCGCCACGTGAACTATCTTGGCCAGCCGGCTATCCTGAGTATCTTTCGCGACGCCAGAAAGAGGAAGATGGCCGAGAAGGCGTTGACTCAGTCACTTGAGAGCCGGGAGGAGTTCGAGCGTATAGTCAACGCGAGTCCAGTCATCGTCTTCATCATGCGGCCTGACCCGATGTGGTCTGTGCTCTTCGTGTCGAAGAACGTCACCCAGTTCGGCTACACCCCAGATGAGTTCGAATCTGGTGGTATCTCGTTCGCCGAGGTGATACACCCTGATGATCTAGATGCCCTTGAGGAAG
>JAOTTD010000033.1 GCA_029864565.1 Thermoplasmata archaeon
AAATTCGATTCTCTGATAGATCCTCCAAAGACGCGATGGAGCGACCGTCATGTGCCTAAACCGTCTGAGAAAGTCATTTTCGCTTGTTCAAATCTCATCAAATCTATGAGAAAGTGCCATAGGTCGGGGCTACTGGCCTGTAACGTGCTGCCATGGACCGAATCAGGTGGATAAAGCTGTAAAGGCCGAATGCCCCCCGAGGCTCAGAGGAAGTGGCGATTCATGCAGAACCCTGCACGAAAGAGGAGAGCAGCTCGTCCTGTCCCTCTTGCTGTTCTGGGGTTGATGTTCGGAATACTCGGATTGATGTATCAGGCGAATTCAGTCTAACCTGTTTATGGACCCGAAGAGGCCTATCTGCGGTGGGTCATTGGTTTTTGTATCATGGTATGGGCCACTTGAGGCCAGCTCATTGAGCCATCTGTGCGGCATGACGATAATGAGTGAAATGAAAGAGGTTTGCGAGGGGCATTCAACCCCCTCGTGAGATAAGGCCAAGGGACGGCTCGCTAGGGTAGCCAATATGATTGTCCGCTCCGCTGCTCGCACGGGTCAAGGCTGTCGACAGGCCGGGTCTTAGAGTGTCATTGAAGAATTCTGCCGTCAAAAGGTGCCCTTTCCCCCACGGCTGCTGGCTGGCTACCGCGACGATTGCCGCCAGTGTTGCGACGAAGGCCAGGGCCAGCAACGAGGACTGCGCTCCAACTGTCAAGGGCTCGGTCGAACCAATGGCTCCGCCCAGAGATGGCTCAATCATTTCAGCCTGGTCGAAGGAGCCAACCGATGATGTCCTGATGGTCGTCTCGGTGACGTTGAACTCAAGCCAGGGAGCGCCGTGGTACAGCAATCCTTCGCCTCGGGGATTGTCGAACACATACGGTCCGGAGATGGTCAGTATCTTGCTCACTTCATCGTAATGGAGCTGCTCGCTTGGCAGGCCGCTGAGGACGCTCGTTCCTATCCCCATCTCGCCAGGATATCGGATCTCGTCATAGTCGGACGTGTCGCCGGCCCAGACATTCTTGATGGCGTTCTTGTCGACGGCCTGACCGTAGTATCCTATGACATCGGTGCCCTGAGGTAGCTCGACAACTAGTTCAGCATAGTCTGGAAGCGAGAGTGCCCAGGGGGTACCTTCGTAATCCCTCTCCGTCGAATACGCAGGGTCCCCGGAATTCCAGCTCTGGTAGGTCAGGTAGTAGTATGGCGTGAACTGGGAATCCGGGTGGAACGTGCTGGCGGGGAGATAGTCCATACCTGTAGTCTCCCAAGCCCACGCACCAGGTGCGCCGGTGGCTGCCGTGCTTGCGTTCGCCTTTACGGAGCGCAGGCTCCACTGGCAAACAGTATCCATCACCAAGTCGGACTTATCCTTTGAGTAATCCACGGTCATATTGAAGTCCTCAAAGTAAGCCTGGTGAGGCGAGATGCTCGTCTCGAGCAGCCATCTTGTCATAAGCACATCGTAGCCAGCCGATAGGTGGGCGATCTCGAGATTGACCGTCGTTTCATCGCCCGTAAGCCTCATCATGGTCCCCAGGTCGTGGTAGACGTCTTCGTACGCGTTGTAGATGTCGAGCCTATCGTTGGCTTCTACGTTCAACCATGCCCGCCAATCCGCCACGTAAGAGGCCTCGTTCGAAGCCCACCAATCGACGGGGGATGTCCCTACAGGCAGGCTCATCCATTCCTCAGCGGCAGCTCTGTTCATGGTTACGTTGTAGAGCGTGGCAATCCAGTATCCATCCGTTCCATCGGCGAAATCATCTCCCGGCCAGTCGGGATGGTCACCCCATGTCGGGATCCAGAACGTGTCCCACCACCCTCCGGCATAAGGATGGATGTAGTTGAAGTTGACATGAACGGAGGCCTCGGCCCCTAAGATGTCAGGGCCGAACGTTGGCATGAACTCCGGAGCGCTGACGTTGACATGATCTATGTCGATAGCAGTGACGTTCCATCTGTAGGGGGCATATATCGTGCCTTGGTCGTTGTTTCCGTTGGGGTTCGCACTCATCGAATAGAGGTACGTCACGCTGCCTGGGTCCGATGTTAGCAGGCGCTCTGTGTCCCAGGTGGCGCTATTCACCCTCCAGTCCCAGAACCCATGCCAAGGCTCCTCGAACATGTCGTACATCCTGTATGTGATGGATGACGTCACGAGCGGGGTCACCTCAATGTCAAGTGTGTCTGTCAGAGCGCCGTCGCCGACATCCGTAACAACCAGAGTCTGCGACCCGATCTGGGACAACGAAAGGCCGGAGAAGGCATGCGAGCCCAGGTCTGCAGGGACGAACTCATAGTTGTCGGGGAGGACGACATAGATGCTCGTGTCCGACGAGTCAAACGCAACCACGCTACCATACTCCTCGAACACCTGATCGTGCTGGTGGTATACGGTGATTGTCACTCCGAACGTCTCATTCTCCATCACGGAGGAAGGCCCGATAATGCTCAGCATGTAAGCTACGAGATTTTCTATTACGATGTCCTCCTGGATGCCGGTCTTCGTGTCATCGGACGTGTCCTCTACATCCACCTCGAACGTCCCTGGCTCGTCGAACATCACCGAATCAGGGAACTCATGCACGCCAGCGCCTGCCGGTGTGAACGTGTAGTCGGCAGGCAGCTCGAATGTCCCGATTGGCGCGTCAGTGTCGAATGTTATCTCGCCGACATAGTCCTCGAAGACGGAGTTGTACTGGTCGTACGCCGTCACCGTCACCGACGAGTAGTTGTTCTCCCACATGTCCTCAATCCCCGTCACGGTGAAGTGGTCGAGAGCGGGCGGATCTCCGACTATCCATGCCTCCAGCATCCCTGTTATCGACGAGTCCGTCGTGTCGTTGCACCAGACGGTGAAGTGTCCTACCTCCGTGAAGTGGATGACCACATCCACATCCGGGTCTCCCAGCGTGAACGTCTCGTCGCCGGGCAGCGTCACATCTCCAGTCCTGTTCGTCTCGAATGTCACGGTACCATCGTACGCCATGAAGAGGCGGTCGTACTGGTCGTACACCGTCACCGTCATGATCTGGTCCGTATCGTTCTGTGCGGGGTCATCGACGCCCGTCAGGAGGAAGTGGTCCGCAACCGAAGGGGCCAACACGGTCACAGAGGACTCGCCTGACGCCTCAGTCACATCGATATCGCTCACGTTAACGGTGTGCAATCCAGGAGTACTGAACGTCACACTGAAGTCCTGCACTCCGTTCATAACGGGGTCGAAGGCAGTATCTGCTGGCAGATCGGCGCCGCCGTCGTCCGATTGGAACGTCACTGTTCCATCGTACGCTGTGAACACCTCGTCCCACTGGTTGTACGCGGTCACTGTTATGTCCGTCGGCTCGGTAGCAATCACATCGTCACCCGAGAAGAGAACATCGAAGGAGGCAACATGCGCGCTCTCCTGAACTAGTACTCCGCTCTGGGTACCAGAGATCGTCGAATCGTCCACGTCCGTGGCCGTCAAGAAATGGGTGGCCTGGTGAGTCACTGGATCCACCGTATTGAACGCTATCGTGAACGTGTGTCGACCGCTGTCAGTGAGCGGGTCGAAGGTGTAATCCTCCGGAAGCACGGCCGCTAAGTCCGAAGACTCGAAAGCCACCGTTCCTGCATAATCGGCATAGACTGCTCCAGTCATAGAGTTCCTTATCGTCACGTTGAAGCTGCTGACCTCACCGATCTCCAAGGGACTTCTGATGTCCTCCGTGTACAGGTCAAGCGAAGGCGGGCCAATCACTGGAGGTCTGAACTCGACGTAAGGTGCGCCGTAGGGCAGCATTTCAAGCCGGGTCCATTCCTCCATAAGCCAATCGTGCGCTGTCTGATCCTTGGACCAGGTCCACATGTCGAACGGGCCCAGGTAGGTGATCGTGCGAGCCGCGTCGTCTATCGAAATGGAGCCAGGGGAATCAGACGGCATCGGCTCCGCGTAGACCACCGTCACCCCTGCTGTCGAGTCTATCGTGCCTGGGATTAGGTCTCCATCGATGTCATCAGCGTCGTGCGCGAAATACAGAAGGTCTTCTCCCGCTGGCCATTCAAGGATGAGCGTCTCGCCTTCAGACAGATTCCAGGCGCCGGGGACGTAGTCCCAATCCATCTCGTCACCGTACCACGTACTGCCGGGCGCGTAGTTTGCATACGTGAAGTCTGCGTACGGATCGAAGAGGGAGATCGGGTATTCAGGCGAGGACTCGATGTAATCCCCCATCATCGCCTCCCAGGCCCAACAGGGTTCTCCCTCCTCCGTTGTCTCGTATGCGTAGGCCGCGTAGGCGACGGCGGTATCGATATCGACGTCGGCCATCTCCGGACCAATTGTAGCATGGAGGTTCATATCCTCCAACCAATACTCCACAGGCATCCATGCCTCATGCATCCATCTGAACATCAACGCCTCCAACCCCCAGCCAATCGTGTCTATAGTCAGTTGGACGCTGGTGCCGATTTTCTCAGCGTCCATCACCAGGTAGTACAGGTCGAGGTAGTAATCGTACGCGTTGAATATTGCCAGCCTGTCATTGCCCGCCTCGTATTCAAGCCATGCCCACCATGCATCTTCCACCTGCTTACTGTTTGAGGGCCACCAGGCATCGAAGTTGTCGTACTGAGTCGATGTCATGCCGAGAACGGCCATCGCAGCTTGCCTGTCAAGCGTGACGGTACCGTTCAGGTAAACATACCATCCGTCATAGTATGAGAGCGGACCAGACCCGAGCCGATCCGCGCAGTAGTCGTAGGTTGCGTAGTCCATGTGCAAGTCGATGATCGCAGTGCCACCCCTTGCTTCACCCAGATACGGAAGAAATTCTGGGTTCGTGTTCATGCTCAGCTCGGTCATGTTCCTACCCGTGATGTTCATCCGCATCATAGTGTATATCCAGGTATTGCCGGGCGGAGACCCCGAATTCATGTAGATGTAGGGATAGGTGTCGGTAATCGCCCATTCATCACCGGCGATGTCCTCACGCCATTGATACCATTCTCCAAATGGATGGGCGAACAGGTCATACCAGTAATAGTCCACCGTCCTGACAGACTCCTCGGTGGTTATCGTGATGCTCGAATAGCCATAGACGACAATGTCTCCCTTGCTTGCAGCAACGGTCAGGTTTGCATTCGTCTCGACAGATGCCCCGAATGCCACTGTCTGCCCTGTCGTCGGGCTGAGCACGTAATCGCCCGCGTCAACTCCTGAAACGCTCCAAGTGAACGTAGCGTCTGCAATCTGACCTCCGATTGAATCGATCGCTATGGCTGTGAAGCTCCACTCCTCGTCTGGTAATAGAGTCTTAGAGGAGGGCGCGATTGTTACGGATTCGAGATAAGGTGGCTCAACGGTGACGTCGGCCTCCGCATTAGCGGTTTTTCCGTTATAGGTAACCTCGCACTCGATCGTGCCATCGCCACCGACTATCCCGGCTAAGAACACCACGCTCGCCCTTGTGGCGTAGTTGAACAACCCCAACTCGGAAGGAGTGACAGACCAAGAGTAGGTGACGCCGTCATCCGCAGTGACGATGCTTGAGCCCCACTTGACCTCAATGGAGAGAGCCTGGGAAGATCCCGCCGGCAGATCAGGTATCACTTCGGGGGTTAGCTTGGCATCGAGATTCTTCTCCGAAAGCAGCATGTATGCGGCACTTCCGATGAGGGTCGCCGCGACGACAATCGCAACAAGCATGATCCAGAGCTTCTTCTTCTCGTTCCGCTTATGCGTCGTCATCGACTCGATTTTGCCTTGTTCGCCCTTCTCGATCGTCGCCGGATTCTCATCAGTTACACTGTCAACGGACAATTTGTCCTCCCTCCCGGAGGGTCGTGGAATTCGTACAATGTTCTCCGTATATCTATATACCACCGAACACGATTGGAATGTTTTCGTGTACATGAATATATATTCGGACAATTTACAGTCGGCAACGCATTCGCCGAACATGGTGTCGGCCTGGAAATACCAGATAGCTTGCGGCGAAATGCTTTGAGAAACCCTCAGTTACGCATTGCAGGAGGCTGCGCGAAAATGTCTTCAGGAAGAGTCCATATGTCATTGGAATCGATTTGACATTTCGGTTCTGGCATTCTGGCAGGTGATCTCACCGGTGCACCCTGCGGCGGTTGCCACAGCCATCAGAGCAGTGGCTGTTCTTGTGATTACATTAAGTGTGCATACCTTTTCAACTGTTGTGGTATCCGTGAGAAGAGCTCATTCGTTAAGAAAAGGCCATAGGGGCGGAAGGCCATCAGGAGCAAAGGTTGAGGGGAATGGAGAAGCACACCGACTGCGAGGCACAGGTAAGCTTTCAAGGAAGAGACTGCTGCATCATAGGATGCGGGTTGGCCATAAAGATTACGGGGAATGCGATTCGTCGGGAACTGCCTCGTCGAAACTTGTCCCGTTACAGCAGGAGCTCGCTACACGAGACCAACGCTTCCCACGCTCGCTAATACGGGTGATTGCGTGCTGAAGAGAGAACTCGATGCGGTGATTGAACAATCGTACAATAGGCTCAACAAGGTAGCGGTCCCACCAGTCAAGTTTTGGCTTCTCGTATATGTCAATGGAATGGATCAGGAAGATCATGAAGTCCAGCGCGTCCTGGAATTGGCGGAGAACTACCCTCCAAGAGTGAAATTGCTCAGATTGTTGAGGGAGGACGGGACTTGGCCCATATCGAAACAGAGGAGGACGGCTGAGGACTTGGGCCCAGGCCCTCCTTACGGATGGACATACATCACCATGATTCGTAACCTGTACTGGCTTCACGACTACTGCGCGACTTCGGACGACGGTTACATCGGTAACGCTCTGGAGAAGATCTTCAGCTGGCAGAATGATGAAGGGTACATTGAGGGGCCGATGCCTGACATGATCCCCAGACCGTATTACTGTGGTTTGGCGCTATCCACCATTCGGAAATTCGGAATTCCATTGAGTGACCGCAGAGCCTCCAGGCTCTTCAACTGGTTAATGGAGAAGCAACGACATGACGGTGGCTGGAATATCCCGTACATTCAGGATGTCAAGTACTTGCCGCAATACAAGCACATGAAGATGAATGCCTTCCTTGACCTCGTGCATGGTGGTGGTGTTCCATATGATCCGAAAGCGTTTGACAACGTACCGAGCTGTTACTGGAGCACCGTTGGCGTGCTCACTGGCATGGCCTGGGATCCAGACAACCCTCTGATCAAGGAGATTAGACGCGGCGGGAATTTCGTTCTCAATGGATTCTTCAAGAAGAACTACCACCCGTCGTTCTATCAATCGGAGAAGCATTGGGAGTTACTCAGGTATCCCACGTACTTCGGGAGTGGTTACTGGGCTCTTGATTCTCTGCTTTATCTCGGATTTCGCTCCGGAGACCCGAGGATTGACAGATTGATCGAATGGCTCGTGCAGGCACGCATGAAAGACGGTTTCTGGTACAACAAGGAGAGGCCGCACGAGCTTCACGACCAATGGGTCACGGTCGCCGTCTTGATGATTCTGCGTTACTACTCCAATATGCTCTAACTATGATTCTGAGGGTCACCGCGATTTTCTTAGAACTTGAATGTAGCAAGATCGACAATCTCATACCGGATACTCAGAATCGCAGGGTTTCAAAGAGACTTACGTCCCTCACCTGGCTCTTATACCTATTTAGAGGTTAAATTCCCTCTCGTTTCGCCAGCCAATCCCTCTTCAACATCGCGAAGAAATGCTCATCGGTGTACTCGCCTTCGAACTTAGAGTAGTCCTTCATTATTCCCTCTCTCCTAAAACCAACCTTCTCGATGAGGCCCATCGACCGCGGGTTGTTCGACATGATTGTGACCTTTATCCTGTTCAACCCCATCTCTTCAAACCCAAACGTAACAATCCTTTCCAGGGCCTCTTTCATGATTCCTTTTCCCCAATACGGAGGCCTCAGTTCATATCCCATGTCCGCCTTCGCGTTCTCTTTGTCCCACGAGTAGAAACCCGCGCTGCCGATGATTTCGCTCTCGCCCATGAGTCGGATCCCCCATCTGAAACCTCCTCCCTCCTTGAACAACCCTACGATGTACCGGTCGAGCTCTTCTTTTGCAGCCTCGAGATTGCTCGGTCCCGGGAACCCCTGCCCAGCGATGATCTCCGGCGTGTTAAAATGCTCGAAGTACCAGTCGACATGGCTGCTGGTTATCTCGCAAAGCTCAAGCCTTTCTGTGCTGAGCTCAGGAAATCTCTTGTCGTTCATGGAGTTGTCCCATAGACTGGTCTTGGTACTTAGCCTTCTTGGTTTTGCGCACACGTAATCACGGCTGACTGCTATCGTGACAGATTTCAATCCATTCATTGCCCGGAAGCAGCGCATGGTGCATAAACCTGGCAGTGAGGCTAGCTTGCGAAGACGGGAATCGGACTTGGGGGAATGTAGATTAGGCGGACAGAAACGCGTCTGTTAGCACGAAAGGCCTGATGGGCGGAGGGCTATCCTATAGAATCTTCGGGGGGTGGAAGCGAGGAGATGGCAGGAAGAATTACTCGCTTGTAGCTTGCGATGATGCCGATGTTCGATATGGATAATGCCTTGAAATTCTACAATGAGGCCTTGGGTTCCAAATCGCCCTTGACGCAAGAGTTTTCAACCATGCAGAAGTCGGCCTGGATGAACCGTTATCTAGAATTGGATTTCATGCGACTGGCAGCAGTCAACCGGAAGAAGGCGAAGCGGGATTGAGTTCATGCGGTATCGTTGACTCATTCCATCATTAGAGTTATCGTGCTGAAATCTCCGAAGAAGCTTTTCTTGATTATAAGCCGAGGTTCCGCGCCCGTGGTGACTACTGATTCGTTGTCTGGGTCAACGGGACGACAGCGCACCCCTCAGGGATACCTCAAATTTGCAGGCCTGCTTTCCCTGCGCAACGCATTCGACCTCGACGACCTTCACGGATCTTCCGAATGCCTTCCGTCCCATCGTTTCAAGCAGGCTACATATTGGCTTACACAATGGCTCGGCGCTTCGTCCCAAGGCGTTTGCGATTGTTGATTTAAGAGTAACGACGGCTGATGTATCATCGAATGAGGTGAGGGCGAAGTCCTCGATCCATCCGATCTCCTCGAGCAGCTGAAGGGATCTCTCAAATGTCCTTCTGGGGGGATCTCTAGCCCCGACATCTATCAGCCTTTCCTGTATGTCTAAGACTCCGGCGACTAGGCCATTGAGGTCCTTCTTCAACTCAGGCCTGGCCGAAGCGAACATCATGACGTTGATGGTGGACCTTAGCCCTTCCACTGGCGGAATCCTCTCGATGAAACCGGGAGGTTTAGGCAAACGAGGGCCCTTCGGCTCGCTCCGTGGGCTCTGGGAACCACTGAGGGCGCTCCTGTCCTTGACAAGACCTAGCTGGGGGGTTAGGGTATGTCCTGATCGGCGCGCCACGCCCAGCTTCTTGCCTTTCTGATACGCTCTTCGCACTTCCTCGAAGACGCCCACGCGGTCGGCTTCTTCCCTTATTTCCTGCAGTTTCGAGTTCACCCAGCCGACGCTCTCGAGGTGGTTCTCTTCTCCCACCTCCAAACCGAGTTCGAATGCTCGCCTCCGCAAGTCGTCAACGGCGGAATCGTCCCGCCTATCACCTTCAGAATGCAAAAGGCTCACCCCCCTTGACAGCGGTCAAGCATTTCCAGGTCCGTCGCCTTTCGCAGCGGAGTTGCGTCTCTTTCGCAATGTCTGCCTGGCAGAGCCGGTCGCAATGAGTATGTGCTTGCCGATGTTTCACAAAACGAGGTGGTTGAGTCCATCCAAGTCACCGATGCCAAATGTGGAGTCCACGATTCCAAGACAATCGTTCTGTCTTCTGCCGCGCAGCCGGTATGATGAATCAGCACTATTGCCTTTGGTGCAGCATATAATCATAATCACAAGATATAAAGCACCACGCCTCGGATATCATTTCTGAAAATCAGGGCTTCCTCCATAGGAGGCAGTCTTGGTAGTCTCGTCGCTCATGCTCTTTGTCTTCTTATTTGTTCCATAAGTTTCGCTCACGAACAAGGCGATGATTGCGGTAGCGGCAGCGAGGGCGCCGGCGCACATGAGTATCGGTGCCCTTGGGCTTATCCTTTCGTACATAACGCCCAAGGCGGAGAAACCTGCGATGTTTCCCACACCTTGCACTGTCTGGTATGCTCCCATGACCCTTCCCCTTTCCCGCTTCTCCATGACGTCCCCCAACATCGCGCCAACAGACGGGTTTGACACGGCGGCCCCGAACTCCGAGACCGCCACCAAGACATAGACATGCCATGTGTCAGTCGCCAGGATCATTGCGGCAAGTCCACCTGCCATGAAGGTTCCGCCGATTATTATGAACGGCTTCCTTCCATATCTGTCTGACAGGACTCCGAACGGTATTGTGCCGACGGCCATTGTTAGAATTCCTATCGACATGGCGATTCCTATTTCGCTCAGACTCATGTCGATTTTGTCGGTCCAGAAGAGTATCAGCCCTAGAGCCCAGAGGCCCTGAACGACGCCCATGGCGAAGCCCCTCGCAGTCAGGGCGACCAACGCACTGTCCTTTGCGGCGTTCCTCTTCCATGCCCCGAACATGGTCTTCATCGATATCTTCTCGTCCTCCGGCCGTTGAATCACCGGTTCGTGGATGAATGAGACGATAACGGCGCATAACACTGCTAAGGCGGCGGCGAAATAAAACGGTATGTAGAAGTCAATTTCTCCTGCAATAACGCCTCCCAACGCAGGCCCGGCCAATCCGCCGAGCAGCTGCGCGGTGCCCTCGGCGCCCATAGCCACCCCTCTCTTCCCTTCAGGGACTATGTCAAGAGTCAGGGCGAATGCTGCAGGCATCACCATCGCCGCGCCCACGCCTTCTAGAATCCTGAGCAAGGCGAACTGGTACGGCTCGGTTATCAACACCATGGCGAAAGTTGTAATGCCGAAGAGAAGCACGCCGTATATGATCATCCGCTTCTTTCCAATCTTGTCAGCAAGAAGGCCTGCAGGGGGCAGGGCAAAGACCATGGCGAATGCGAACAGAGAGTAAGCTGCGCCCAGCTCAGACTCGGTCATCCCCAGAATCTCCCTGAACGTAGGCATGATCGGCCCCAGAAGGCCGAAGCCCAGGCTGACGACGATAAGCGCGAAGACCAGGACCATGAAATCCCTGGATAGGGCAAACGTCTCCCTGATCCGCTGAGAGGCCGTCCTTGGTGCTTGGTGATCCTCCATGCAATCACCCACTGTGGTATCACTTGAGATTACGTCTGGGGCTGCTTTTGGCCAACAGTCAACAGCCTATATGGACTCGAGCAATATTCACTTTCCAAATATATATCCTTGGAAGGGCTCTGCCGGTTTCTCTTCAAAACGGGTGGGCTGGCTGCAAATAGACACAATTGCCGCTGCGCTGTCAACGCTCGGCAAGGTTAAAAAACGAGGCCGACTATTCTGTTGTCAGTAGCCCGTCGAATCGGCGAGGCGGATCCGATATGTTCACGGCCTCGCCAATTCATAGAGGGGGAGGGGAATCTGTGCAAACCGGGAAACACGCAGAGGATTCGGTAGTTGATAAGAACGCTCGTTCGCTTAAGACTTGTGGGGTGGGCGGATGATTGTTGGACATCACAGTGGGGCGCCATCAGAACACGTGGTCAAGTACGTGCGAGGGAAGCCGGCGATGGAGGGGAGAGGGCTCGATTTCCTCTATCTTCCAAGTATAACAAAGATCGTGAGTGTCCCCACGCATTCGTTGGATGCGAGTTTTGCGTTCGAGGGACGGACATCTGACTTCCAGCCCCTCCGTGTTGAAGGTGAGGTGGTATACAGGATCACTGCTCCTAGGAAGGCGGCAGCAATCCTGGATTTCACCGTACGGCAGAAGGCCAAGGGACGACGCAACAATCATCTCGCGGTCCTAAAGAGGCGAGTCTTGGGAATCGCCAGAAGCATGATGGTCGATGAACTGAGTGGCATGACAGTGAGGAAGGCCCTTACGGCTTCCTCCGAGCTTGGGAGATCGGTGAAGATACGAATGAGCCATTCAAGGCAACTCAACGATATGGGGGTTAGCATTCTCGGTGTCCATGTTATGAGTGTAGAATGCCCCGCGCATGTCGCTGAGGCCATTGAAGCCGAGAACTTGAAACTGTCCATCCTTACGAGCCAATCTTCGGGCAACATGCTCTTAACGGCCCATTCTGACGGGCAAGTGGAGCCGCGCGGGGGGGAGGGCGACGGATCGTCGGCCCCATCTATTCAATGCACGGACAATTGTCCGTTCAGGGGGCTATGCGGTGATTTCATGAGGAATATGAGGGGAGGAAGGGCATGGTGCACCCTTTTCCATGAGTTCTCGACATGATGTGGAGACGATCTGAATTCAAATCCTGCGGTCTTGGGAGAACGCAGTTCTTATGGTAGCCATCCCATCCTCCATCGAGAAATAGGCCGACCTGCCACGATCGCCTTCGACCTCCTCAGCAACGACCCTGATTCCGAGCTCAGTCAGGGTTCTTCTACACTCGGCTATATTCTCCTTGCCTATATCGGACATCGTGAGGTCTAATTCTTTGAACATCCGCGCACCCCCTATTAGCTTCGCGCGGATCCTCCTTCTGTCAGCGCCCTTGCTAGCGAGCTGGTCGAGCAGGAGGCGGATGCCTGTATCTGCATACTTGGCGTCGGAGGAATGTCCATTCGGGGCTTTGGGGAGGAGGATATGGACCACCCCGCCAATTTTGGCGGTCGGATCATATAGAAACACAGCCACGCAGGATCCGAGGCCCAGGCAGCACAGCTTCCCTGGGGTTCTAGCGACCGCGTATTGTGCTATCCCTATCAGCTGCGCATCCGTCATCCGGCCGAATCTCCCATCTTCTCCATTATCGTTTCGAGCATCTTGTTCTCTGGAAGCATCAGGAAGTATCCTTCGAAGACCTGCTCCACACCCCTGAATAATGTGTGAACCGCGATTACGTGGTCGACGGTCGCTCCGAGGGCTGCCAATGGTATGTCGAGAACAGCCCCGAGCAGGTCAACCGCGGCCCCGGGAGGCGCTGGGATGAGGTCAGTGTCGATCATTTTGGAGACAGCGACGAGATACCAGCAGAGGCATATGTTCCCCACCTCGCAAATAGCGGAAGTCTGAATCCGGGACAGGTCAGAGAGATCCACCTCGTCCTGCTTCGAAAAGTGCCGAACGAGAGTCTTTGCGGACTCGGGTGGGAAGACGACCAGGACTCCGCTGCGGAGGTCTCCGCAAAGCTGTGTATACGTGCCCGCCACAACCTGTTCCTCGCCTCCGAGCCATTCCGCTATCTCAGAAAGGGGGAGCAGTCTGCATGAAGTGACCTCGTTGACTAACTCCATGTCGAGCAGGGATGCCAGAGCCGTCGCTGCGTTTCCCGCGCCTATATTTGCGAATTCCCGGATGATCTCAAGCACCCTTTTTGCATCATCTTCTGCCATCGATCTCATGCCTCCAATATCGAGTCTACATCCAGTATCAATGCTATCTTGCCGCTGCCTAATATTGTGCCGCCCGATATGCCTCGAACCTTTCGGAGGTGGCTGTCCAGCGACTTCACCACTATCTGCTGGTGGGCCATGAGGTCATCGACCGCTAGAGCCGCCCTTCGTTCCCTACTCTGGACGACTAGAACGCTCAGTTCTGCCTCCTGCTCGATTTCATGTATCCCAAAGAAGGTACGCATCCTTATCAGCGGCATGACTTCTCCTCTGAGTTGAACGACCTCGCGCGTGCGTATCTTCTTCACATCGGAAACATCGAACCTATGGGATTCAGATATCGTCCCCATCGGTACCGCGTATGTCTGGTCCGCAATCGACACTAGCATGGCGTCGATGATGGCCAGCGTGAATGGCAGCCATAGAGAGAATGTTGTCCCGGCGCCCTTGGAGGAACTTATCATGACTGAACCGCCAAGGTCCTCCACGCCCTTTCGCACGATATCGAGACCCACGCCGCGGCCCGACACCTGCGACACCTCCTCCTTGGTCGAGAATCCCGCTTGGAAGAGCAGGTCGAGCAGGTCCCGTGCCAGTGCCGTGTCCGCCTCTTCACGGGTCATCAATCTCCTCCCAACCGCCTTTTCACGTATTCTGTCGTAGTCTATTCCTCGTCCGTCATCGGAGATCTCGATGAGCACATGATCCTGTTGCTTGGACGCCACTATCCGAATGTGGCCACGGCTCCGCTTCTTCGCCTTCTTGCGATCATTCAGCGATTCTATTCCATGGTCGACGCAATTGCGCAGAATATGCATTATGGGGTCGCTGATTTTGTCGATGACGGTCCTGTCTAGTTCTATGTTTCCACCATCGACGGTGAATTCGATCTCCTTGCCTTGGTTCTTGGCGATGTCCCTTACCATTCGCGGAAACCGTGCCATGACTGTCTCAAGCGGGATCATCCGTATTCCGAGCACCTTGGATTGTATCTCCGAAGTGAGTTTGTCTATATGGCTGGTGATATCTGCAAGATCACGGTCGCCGTGTGCCGTAGTCTTCTCAACGAGCCTGCTTCTGGCTATCACCAGTTCGCTGACGTCGTCCAGGAGTTCATCGAGCTTGTTCATTCCGACCTTGATGGTCTGCGCGATCGGGGTGTCGATAGCCTGAGCCGATCTGGCCTTTGCAGCGACAACACTCTTCCACTTATCGATGGGTTCGCCCTCAGATCCCACCTTCACCTCGTCTATATCGTGCATGGCTGCAATTCTGCGGACCATCTCCTCGAATCCCTTTTCCGGCTCTACGGTGATCGTCAGCTCCTCGAACACAAGTTCTTGATCGATGTCATTCTCTGAGGGGACCGATTTGACGATCGTCGCGGTCCTTGAGACCTCCTTCATTATGACGAATGCGCGTGCTGCAGGGAAGGAGCATCGCCTGGCAAATCTGATGAATAGAATCGACTTTCTCGTCGCGACAGGTTCCTTTTCGTCCTTCTTGATCTTCTCTTTGGGTGGCGGCGCCTTCTTGGCGGCCTTCTTCCGGAGATTTCCCTTCGCGACTTCCCTCAGCTGATCTATGAGGTCAGGCACCTCCTCAGCCTGTTCGCCACGCTCAATCGAGATGATCATGACTTCCAGCGCATCGAGCCCACGGAAGATTACATCAACGGCGTTCCCCGTCGCTTTGACCTTCTTACTATTCATCGCATTTAGCAGGTCCTCGAGGGCATGTGCGGTCTCTGTAATTGCCTTGAATCCCATCATGCCCGCCATCCCTTTGATGGTGTGGCATGCACGGAACATGGTCTCCACCTTGTCCATGTCGTCGGGCTCCTTCTCGAGCTCAACCATTGTCTCGTTCAGAGATCTCAGGTATTCCCTCGCTTCATTAACGAAAAGCTTCGAGTACTTGGCCAGGTCGATCTCTTCAGGCATTTCTACTCCTCTAGGAATTCGACCATGCGTACGGGTATCTCTTTCAGAGGCACGGTCATGTCGGCAGCACCCGATTCCAGGACCGCCTTTGGCATGCCAAAGATCACGGAGGTCTCCTCGTCTTGGACGATGACTCTTCCGCCGGCTGCTTTCACCGCTTTGGCGCCGTTCGTGCCGTCCATTCCCATGCCAGTCAGTACCACCGCCAGCAACCGTTCGCCGAAGCAACGTGCCGCGCTTTCGAACAGCACATCCGCCGATGGGCGCACGAATTGCACTGGCTGAGAGTCGTCCAGCCTCATCAGCGCTGTTTGCTCGGCGCACTCGGAAAGTACCAAGTGACGGTTGCCCGGCGCCACGTACGCGAACCCGCGCATGGCCTTCTGTTTGTCCGATGCGACTATGGTTCTTGGGCCTTTGACGGAGTTAAGTCGTCTAGAGAAGCTCTCAGAGAACATTACTGGTAGGTGTTGGACGACGAATATCGGCGCAGGGATGCTCTGCGGAAGACGCGAGAAGACGTACTCGAGTGCCCTCGGGCCCCCGGTTGACGCCGCGATGACTATTGCCTTGAACTTCTGCTCTTTGGCCACTCTGGGCCTGATTCGTTTCTGATCGACCTTTATTGGGATCCTCGCGAGTTTCAGTGCCTCGATCTTGGCGCTGGAAACATCACGAATCGTCCTGGCAATCGACGCCCTGTACTTTACGATGTCAACGGAGATCGGACCGCCCGGTTTTGAGATGAATTCAACTGCGCCCATCTCGAGCGCACGGAGGGGGAGGTCGAAGTCCACCTTGTCCATGGCACTCAGCATGATTACACGTGTCGGATGCTCCTTCATTATCCTCTGCAGTGTGGCAAGGCCATCCATTTTGGGCATTTGTATGTCGAGTAACACGATATCCGGCATTAGCTCCTTGGCCCGCTCGAGAGCTTCGAAACCATCCTTCGCCGTCGCCACGACTTCGAGGTCCTCCTCCAAGGCTATCATGTCCTTGAGGATTACCCTCATGTATGCGCTATCGTCGACTATGAGAATCTTGACCTTCTTGGGCATTGGTCATTCCTCAGGCGCTCATTTGCAGGACTGCGTTCACCGATTCGAGCACATCATCGGATGTGAACGGCTTCATTATGAAGTCGAGGGCGCCCGCCTCAAGGGCTCTCATCACTGTCCTCTGGTGCCCGAGCGCAGATATCATGATTATCTTTACGCGTCCATTCACGTCCCTTAGGCGTTTAACGGTCTCGATGCCGTCCGTCTCAGGCATCACGATATCCATGGTTATCACGTCAGCACCCAGCTCGCTGAATACCCTTATAGCGTCCTCGGAGTTCCTAGCTTCGATGACCTTGTGTCCTCCGCCTTCGAGAATATTCCTTATCACCCTACGCATGAATTCTGAGTCATCAACAACCAGAATCGTTGCCATCTGCCTTTCCTCCTGATTACTAGCTATCCTCCGATGATAGTTCAAGAACCTTCAGCGGGTCCACCAAGGTGATCAGCCGATCGTTCACCTTGGCGATGCCGATCACATACTCCGATTCTATTCCATCTGCTACGTACGCAGGAACGGGTTCTATGGATTCGGTTGCCAGGCGGGTGACTTCGGTGACTTCATCCACAAGAAATCCCACAGGCGCGCCGGCGGAGTCTATTACGATTATCCTCGAGGTTTCGTCCGGCTGCCTAGCTTCCAGTTTGAACCGTTTGCGCAGGTCGATGACCGTGACCAGCTTGCCCCTCAGGTTCATAACGCCCTCAATGTGCGACGGGCTTCGGTGAACCTTGGTGATGTTCTGAGTCGGGAAGATCTCTTTGACGGATGAGATATCGAAGGCGAACTCCTCCTTGTCCAGTTTGAAGGCGATGTACTGTTTGCTGTTCGATTCGTACGTCAAGACTCATCGCCCCTGTCGTGAGAGCGTTCTTCGTCGTCCTCTGTCTCACCAACATCTTCGGATTGCTGGTCGGTGTCAGTCTCAATCCGCCTGGTGCTCTCATTCAGCTTAACAGCGAGGTTGGCAATATCCTGAGCGGACGCGGAAAGTTCTTCCATGCCCGCGGCGAGTTCTTCCGAAGATGCTGAGACCTCTTCTGCCGATGCAGACGTCTCGTTTGCAATGCTTGCGACTTCGTCGAGATTCTTCGCTAGACTCTCCGTAAGTGCCTTCTGCTGCTCGGTGGATGCGCTTATCTCCTGGACCATCGCAGCCGTCTCCTCGACCGTTGCAGCTATGTCCTCAAGGGACCTCAGCGATTCCGAGATGGTGTTGGCGCTTTCCGTCACATCGTCGGAGGTCAGTTTCATCTTCTCGGAGGTCTCGGAGATGTCTGTCTCGATGGAATGCAGCAGGTCCTGAATCTGGTCTGCCGCCTTTCTCGATCCCTCGGCCAATTTGCGCACCTCGTCTGCGACGACGGCGAATCCCCTTCCGTGCTCGCCTGCCCTCGCGGCCTCGATGGCCGCGTTCAGCGATAAGAGATTCGTCTGCTGCGCGATGCTCGTGATTATCATGACGATCTGAGATATCTCCTGCGACTTCTTCGAGAGGTTGCTCATGGAGAGGGACGTCTCCTGGACGCTCTTCAGTAACCCGTTCATCCGCTCCAGCGAGTCATGAATTGCCCTGCTGCCCCTTTGGGCAACGTCGCTGGCGTCTCCCGATGCTCGTGCAGCGTTCTGGGCACTCTGAACGACGTCGTAGATGGCTTTCGTCTGCTCGCCGAGCATCTTTACCATCTCCTCGACTCTAGCAGCTTGGGTCTCGGCACCCTTTGACGTCTGCCCCATGGAATTGGAGACCTGCTGGGTCCCGTCCGTCATGTGCTTGGTGGTCTCTGCAAGCAGTGTGGAGGCATCCTTCAACGATTTTGACGCGGTCTTTATATCGGTTGTGATCTTGGCAAGGTGGTTCTTCATGAGGATGAAGCTATCCACCAGAGTTGCCAGGTCCCCCTTTGCATCAATTTCCATATCGACCGAAAAGTCTCCGGCAGCTATCGCCTCGGCATTCTCGGTCAGCTTCCTCAAGGGTTCTGAGGTGTTCTTGATCAGCAAGTTCATGGATCTGACCAGGTCGCCCACCTCGTCCTCAGGTGCCGCGATGTCCAATTGTGCCGTGAAATTGCCGTCCGCGATGATTCTCACGCGCTCCGACACCTTGACGATTGGGGCCGTTATCCGTGTGGACACATACAGGGCTATGACAGCGGTCAGCACGCCAACGGCCGAACCACTCGCTATCAGGTAGGTGATTCCTTCCACGATGGTCTTCTCCGCCATTTCCTCCATGAGCGTCGCAGCCTCTATGGTGACCCCGATGAGGTCATCGAGGTCGTCCATCAGGTTCTCAAGGCTGGTTGTGGCGTTCTTCCTCGCGTCGATGGACTCGTTCTGCATGCCGTCCCTCGTGTAGTTGATGGTCAGGCTCGTCCAGACCTTGTAGTCCCTCCACTCGCCCTCAAGGTTATCCAGGGTCGACTCTTGTGAGGTTATGAGCTCCGGTCGGTCCTGCTCCTCTATTATCGCTGCCATGTTCTCCATGACCTCGAAAGTGTATTTCATGCGAAAATCTATTAGGAATTGGGAGAAAACCGGCTGATTGTCGAATATCTCGTTGTAGTAGCTGTTCGCTATTGGAGTCCCGTATTCGAGTATATATTGTCTGAACGACACGTCAGCCGTGAGGAGCGACGCCTCTGCCTCGGCAATTTCGGAAACAACAACGAGGTTTTCGTCGTACAGTATGTGCATGTCGTTCTTCATCTTGTGCATGTCGTTAAGCGAGATGAGACTCAGCAGGGCGACAGGGACTAGGGACAATGCAAGAATGATTATCATCAGCTTACGTGTCAAAGGTATCCTCAAAGCACCACCCTCGGGACTACTGCGAGAGGCGTCAGACTCCGCCAGCTAGGCTGGAATCCCATCTCTCGTATGGATATCAAAATTGATATGGTCAATATAAAAATATGTCGTTGACAGTTCTCCCTTCGATAACTGGATTTCTGAGTTCGGAGGCATTCCGATGGAGCCTCAGAAGTAATATCTATCCCTCGGTCCATCTTGCAGATGATGGTGGACGAGGACGACGAGGCCTACGACCTCATTCGGCGTCATCTTCTGAGATCAAGGGGCTTCGACGTCTCGGGGTACTCTCCCTCCTTCTTCAGCCGGGTCGTGCGGAAGAGGATCGGTAGGACAAATTGCAGGAGTTCGATCGAGTATGTGGGATATCTCAGAAGGAACGAGAAGGAAGTGAACGAGCTCATTTCGTCCCTTTCCATAAACGTCACCGACTTCTTCAGAGACCCTGGTGCTTTCGAAGAGCTTTCTTCGCGAGTCATCCGACCGCTTGTGCTGCTCAAGACCGAGCTCGGATGGAGCACCCTGAGAATCTGGAGCGCGGGGTGCGCCACAGGGCAAGAAACCTACTCGCTCGCCATGTGCGTCCTGGAGGAGCTGAGGAAGGAGGGTTTGAGCACCAATCTCGTCGTTAGGATCATTGGAACGGATCTCTCTAAGACCGCGCTTGACTTCGCCAGCACTGGCGTATACAGCCAGGAAGGCGTGAAGGGCATTCCCAGAAGGCTTCTGTCGGAGTACTTCGAGAAACGTGAATCCGGATTCGAAGCCTCGCAGCCACTCAAGAGACTCATTCGGTTCACGAGCGGAAACTTGCTTGACCAGCCGACTCGGAGCTTTTTCGACCTGATAGTCTGCAGGAACGTTGTCATCTACTTCTCCAGACCGATGCACGACAGGGTGATAGACAACTTCTACCAGGCGCTTCGCCCTGGAGGTTTTCTAATGCTCGGCAGAACGGAAACTCTGATGGGCCCTCGCCGGCGGCTATTCGTGGGAATAGACCACGAGAATAGGATATTCCGAAAGCCCGAGAAATCAATGAGCTTGTCAGACCCGTAGCGCGACCGGCAGAGTGGTGTCTGACAGCGCGCCCATGATGCCTTCTTGAATGACATCAAGCTGTTCCTCGCCCATCGAGCTGAAATCGTAAGTGCCAGGCACTTCGACGTCCTTCATGAAATTCTCTATCGCCGCATAGTTGTCTGACATCTCTCTTTCAATGAATTGCTGAATGCGATCGATCTCGCTGACGGACAACTCCTTCTCCATCATTTGCGCGAGAGTGACGCCTTCGCGCTCCGCCTGGCTCACCAATCTGTCCAACACTGCCTGCATATCGGTCGCCCCATCCCATCGTATGACAATCGTCAGACACAAGACGTTATGCGAGATATAAATAACTTCCCACGGGGACTAGTCCACCATGTCCAGCCACATCGAATACTTCGAGTCTTTGCCTTTCGTGATGTCGCTGTATTTCGCCTGCAGGCACTTGGTGACGTGTCCGGGCTTCCCATCACCGACGGACCTTCTGTCTACCTCTCTTATCGGGGTGACCTCTGCGGCCGACCCCGTGAAGAACAGCTCGTCTGCGAGGAAGA
>JAOTTD010000075.1 GCA_029864565.1 Thermoplasmata archaeon
GAGACCATCTCTCTCCTGAAGAAGGCCAAGTGCCCATCGATCGGGCTTGGAGTTGAGTCCGGCTGCCCAGAGGTCTTCGACAAGATCGGCAAGGGCGAGACCCTCGAGGAGATCAGGACCGCTGCCAAGCTGACAAAGGAGCACGGGATGACTCTCAGCCTGTGCTTCGTGATAGGTTTGGAGGGCGATTCGCTCGAGAAGACGAAGGACTCGATCAATTTCGCCAAGGAGTTGAAACCGAACCACATATTCTGGAACATGATCACGCCATTCAAGGGCACGAAGATACGCGAATGGTACGACGAGAACGGACGGGTCTTCGATGTCATCGACCACTCGTCATACGTCGACGGAGATTTCGTGTGCGACGAACCCTGTGCGGAATCGCCCGAGTTCGGCGTGGACGACCGCAAGAAAGCATACATGATGGCGATCCTCGAGACCAACGACAACAAGCTGCGTCTCAGGCACATTCCCCGACTGCTTCCATCAGTTAGGAAATACAGGTTGTACGGACCATTCCTCCGGTGGATACCTCACCAGATGGCGAAGGCCCTCCGCGGCCATGGCGCCCTCGTCCGAAGAGCCATAAGGATCTTCAGAGAGGAAGGCTCTGGAGTTGCTGTCAGGAAAGTCCTTCGGCACATGCGCCCGAAGGAGAGCGTGGACGATTGATCGGGCAGGTGTACGATGAAGCGATTACTTTCCAGAGCTTGGAAGGCCAAGAAAGAGAAGGGCATTGGACATGTTGTCCGCTCTGGGATGGATATCCTGTCCTACAGAGTGAATCTCAACTCGAGATACTGGTATCACAGACTGCTCCTATCGCCTAGGGTTTTCACCTTTCGGGGGAGCAGATACCACTACTTCTCCCAAAGATACAACACTACCTGGAGGAACGAAAGGGCCGTAGAGGTCCCCATCATCAGGAAGGTCCTTGAAGAGCATCGAGGCAGGAATATCCTCGAAGTGGGCAATGTCATATCGCATTACTACTCTGTGAAGCACGACATCGTCGACAAGTACGAAGCCTCCAGCAGGGTCATCAACCAGGATATCGTAGACTTCCGACCGTCCAAGAAATACGATCTCATCGTCAGCATCTCCACGATGGAGCACGTTGGCTGGGACGAGGACCCGCTCGATCAATCAAAGATACTCGGAGAGCCGGTAAAGATACTACAATCTCTCGACAACCTACAGGAGTGCCTGGCTCCGGGCGGGATGATTATCATAACCATTCCTGTGGGCTACAATCCTCAGCTGGACAAGTCGCTTGCGGAAGGCAGGATAGGGTTCTCAGAGAGGTTCTGCCTGAAACGAGTGGCCAGGAACAAGTGGGTAGAAGCAGCTTGGGCTGATTGCCGAGAGGCGAAATACGGAGCGCCGTACACGGCCGCAAACGCCATTGTCATACTGTTCATATCAAAGAGATGATGTCTCATCGGGAGGAGCCTCTTCGAACGGGGTATCTCCCGAACACGCGTCCAAAGGCGTGGACACCTTAATAATTCACCTCGGCCATCCCAATCCCACCATGGCGGAAATAACGGGAACGATAGCCGATGTCAGCATACGCAGCCTCCGGAGGATGGTCGACGACCGCGGATGGTTGATGGAGATATTCAGGAGCGACTGGCCTGAGTTCCAGAAGTTCGGCCAGACATACATGACGACCTGCAAGCCTGGCGTCATCAAGGCGTGGCACTACCACAAGCTGCAATGGGACCACTTCGTCCCGATCAAGGGCAACGCCTTGATTGGACTATACGATTCGAGGGAAGGTTCTCCCACCAAAGGAACAATTCAGGAGGTCGAGGTCTGGGAGGACGAGCCCAAGTTCGTCAAGATACCACCCCTCGTCTATCATGGCTTCACACCCCTCGACGACAAGGAGATATGGGTCATCAACACGCCGACAGAGCTGTACAACTACAAGGAACCGGACGAGCATCGGAAGGAATGGAACGACCCCGCAATCGGATATAATTGGAGAAGGGAGGTGTGACCGATCATGAAGACTCTCATAACGGGCGGCGCAGGCTTCATCGGCTGCAATTTCGTTCGACACATGCTTAAGGAGCACGACAACGAGGAGATAGTCGTCCTCGACAAGCTCACATACGCCGGCAGGATGGAGAACCTAGAGGACGTGATGAACCACATCACCTTCGTCAAAGGGGACATCTGCGACAAGGAG
>JAOTTD010000034.1 GCA_029864565.1 Thermoplasmata archaeon
CAGCCCCTTCAGTGTTTCGTCGTCGACGCCCTTGACCAAGCGATGGGTGGGATTGATTACCAGACCGGGGTCTCTGAAGCTCACAAGCGTCGCCAAAACGAAGTCTGCTGGTTCTTCTCCTTGGGGAGTCCGACCTTTCCTCATCCTGTCACGGAACTCCAGCGCCGTCTCGTATCTGTGGTGACCGTCTGCTATCAACATCCTCTGCGACGCCAATAGGCTGCTGATCTTGGCGACAGTCGCGTCGTCTGCGATTCGGACAATTCTGTGATGAACGCCGCCTGAGTCTATGAAGCCTAGCATTTCGGCCGACTTCCTGCACGAGTCTATGGTCCTCTGGACATCTCCCGTCGGGTCGTCGAATAGCATGAATATGTGCTCGGAATCGCCTCTGATGGCGGACATGAGCGCCATCCGGTCCGTCTTGTGCTTCGGGATTGTATTTTCATGCGGTAGTATGACTCCACTGGAGGGCTCCTCGAGCTTCACAATGGCCACTATGCCCGTTCTCACCCGGACGACGCCGTCGGCGCCTTGGTAGGTCTGCTCGTAGAGATACAACGACTTGTTGGGATCGCTAACAAGCACGCCATCGTTGAGCCATCTCCTCAATCGTTTGGCGGCCGTAGCGTACTTGTCACCTTCGTTCCCTAGCGTGAGGTGTGTTATGTTCAGCCTATCCTCCTTGAGACGTTTCTCAAGGCCTCGGTCGATTACGTCGTAAGGAGGAGCAACAAACCTGCTGACCTCGTTACCAAACCTGAGGTTGTTGTAGTGAACTGCATTGAAAGGGGCTATCTTAGCCAAAGACGGGTCCCTGCCGTGATGTCTCATCCAGTAGTCGCATATAAATGATTAGGTCGTCCGACGGTCCTTCCGTTCCGCTCTTTGGAGCCCGGACTATCCCTCCAGTATCGGGATGTAGCCGTACCACTCGCCGCCATCCTGCAGGTGGAGCAGGTTCTCCCTCAACAGCTCGAGATGTCCTCTCTCCATCTTCTCCAATTTCGCAAATATCTCCCCCAGCTCCAGACCTGAGTCTTTGGCATGGCCCGAATAGAAGTCTATCGAGCGTTGCTCCGTCTCGATTCCGAGCTTGATGGCCGAGATGGCATCCTTGGTCTGAATCGAATCCTTCAGCGTTTTATGGGGGAAGATTCTTTCCATGCCCTCCTCAAGGACTTCGGTCGAAGTCTCGCCGACCATCCCGCCATGGGACTCGAGCTCCTTCGTGAGCATCTCAGCGTGCTCCTCTTCGTCGTGTGCGAGCCCCTTCATGAGGGCCTTTGCCTTCGTGTCGCCCACGAGGTCATGGAACCTCATGTAGTACTCCTTGCCGAAACGCTCGAACTCGATTGCCGTTGCCAAGATGTGATTGATCTCAACCATGCTCAGTCACCCACGCCACAATAAGTCAAAGGATGACAAAGATAATAAACTGATGCCGAACCATCTCATCGCGCCGGGGACGTGGCAAAAGGCCCGGTGGATTATCATATTATAACACTGTAGCACAATACCCCACAGCTAAATCCGGACGGCCGGCTCAACAATTGGGGCAATTCTCGCAGCAGTTCGGATCTTCGAAGGTAGGTCGCGTGAACAAGGATCAGGGAAGCGCGGACAGTGACAGCGACCATTCTGTCTCCGCAAACGAACGGATGTGCGTCGAACTCTCAGCCCTTATGAGGAGCATTAGCAGGGAACGAAGACTGCGGTCGATTCTCCTCGATATCCTCGAGTCCGCTCGGCGCCTATGTCACGCTGAGGACGTGCGGTTGAGGGTGTATTCCAAGGAAGTCAACCGCCTATTGTCCAGAGAGGATTCCGGCGAAGCAGCCGAGGTCGAAACTTCGCGTGATCTACAGCCTATAATCCTCTCAGTGCATGACGGTGACGGCGCCATCCAAGATTCTGACAAGGAAATCGCGGGGGGATGCTACTTCACTCGTCCTAAAGCCTGGCCCAGCTCAACGGGTGAACCTGACCACGACCTATGGCAGCCGGGCGACAGATTCTGGTTCCATCTGAATGATTCGACCATTGGCAGGCTTGCCGACATAGAGGTCAACGGAACGACTGACGGCAGATTGCTGGACCGCGCAGACGTCGCCGTGGTCAGGGCTCTTGCAGACCTGGCTGAAGTAGCCATAGGCAAGACCAAGGGACTGTCGCATTTCGAGAGGCTGTCTGACAGGATGAAACAGAGGACCGACCTCCTGGAGGACCTGTTGACCATTTCATCGTCTATAGTGTCGGAAAGGAACCCGGACGAGCTGGCTAAGATGATACTCACTTCTCTGTCTACTCTCTTCGGTTTCCAGCGTGTGAGCATGATAGTCTTCGACGAGGAGGCCGGTGCGTTCAGGTGGAGGGCGGTTCACGGCTATCCCCGTAACGCTGAAGAACTCGCGCTTACCAGGACGATCCCGCCAGATGTAGTGTTCGATGAGTTCGCACACGGGAGGAGGATTGGCAAGTCTGCCTACCACGTTCCGGTCGAGAATATCCCAGAGAAGGCCTTGAAGTACCTCGTATCGAACGACGCCATCGAGAAGGCCACTGACTCCGTTCCTCGTAGCGGCAACGAGCTGCGCGAGGGCGACACTTTAGCATTCGTACTCCGTGATTCCACGGGGCGAACGGTTGGAGCAGTATACGTATCTCAGCCCTTAGAAGAACATCTGCCGGACAGGGAGACTTTGGAGACGATTGAGATATTCACATCCCTGGCCGAGGTGGCGATGGAGGACGCGAGGCTTACGGTCGAAAGGGAGGCCGCCTTGCGCGTCAGCAGCCAGCGGACCGAGCAGCTGTCGCGCATATTCGACCTTACCTCAGAG
Organism: Thermoplasmata archaeon; assembly: GCA_029864565.1. Taxonomy (GTDB): domain Archaea; phylum Thermoplasmatota; class Thermoplasmata; order UBA10834; family UBA10834; genus UBA10834. The sequence continues at coordinate 2,844 of JAOTTD010000034.1, forward strand.
CTCATGTACGTCAGAGACCTCGATCACTTGCTAGAAGACGTGCTGAAATCGCTTGCTCAGCTCCTGGGACTGAGACGGATGGTGATCGGCATCCGCAACGAAGAGCGAAAGACGTTCACCGTTAAGGCTGCCCATGGCTATTCGAAGGAGAACGTCGAAGGCATCAAAGCGGTGGAGTATCCAATCGAGATGATTTCACATGTCATCGATCCAGAATCCTCAGCATGCAAGGACTCGCCCGTGAAGTGGCGGAAGAAGATGGGCCGCTCGACTTATTACATCCCTGCTGAGAGTGTCGATCGCCGGCCGGAAGACGCTGTCTACTACCCCGACTCAGACCTCATCTATCGTCCCAGACTTGGCAAGAACCACTGGCACGAACTGGACACCATGGACACTTTCATATTCGATAGGGATGGCGTCGCAATAGCCTACATCGAGATCATGCGGCCGAGGGACGATCGCGTGCCGAACGCGGAAACGATAGAGGTCATAGAGATATTCGCCAGCCTCGTGGGGATCGCCATCGAGAACTCGAGGCTGTTCCAGAATCAGGTCGAGAGTAGGCATTCCGCGGAATTCTACAACGACCTCCTGTCGCACGACATCAAGAACTTCAACCAGGCAATCTTGGGTTACTTGGATATCCTGAAGATCCGCCTGACCTCACCTGAACAGGGTGCGCAATTAGACAAGATCGCGGTTCAGGTGATGAACGTCAACAGGCTGGCAAACGATGTCCGGACAATGTCGAGATTGACTTGGAGCAGCGTAAACCTGACCCGGATGGACCTGCAGTCCGTCCTGACAGAGAGCATCCAAAATGTCAAGATGTACTATCTGACGAGGGAGATAGAGGTAGAGCCTGATTTGGGGGCTCAGAGGTACTTCGTCGACGCTGACGAGTTGCTCAGAGAGATGTTCGCAAACATACTGACGAACGCAGTGAAGTACGACCAACACGAGACGGTAAGAATTGGAGTAACGATAAGTCAGGAGCAGGAGAATGGCCATCGTTGGGTGACCGTGGCCATCTCTGACAATGGGTGTGGCGTCCCAGATGATATGAAAGAGGCAGTCTTCGAGAGGTTCACCAAAGGCGTCAAGCAGAAGGGCTCCTCCGGACTCGGACTCCACATCGTTAGCATGCTGGCAAGGCGCTACGGAGGCAAGGTCTGGATCGAGGACCGAGTTCGAGGCCAATCCGAGGAGGGCGCAGTGCTCAAGGTGCGGCTACCGGAACAATGATGCATGATATGGCTAGAAGCTGGCTATACCTCTCATTATCTCGACGGCTGTTCCGCCTACCCTGACTGATTCGATTGTTCCCTCGGACGATGTTCCCACATCGATGGTTATCATACTCGGTCGATTGACCGCATGTCCCTGTTCGTTGACGATCCTCGTCCTCCTGTTCACGTCGATGAGACGCCTATTCACGAGGTATGCTCCAAGGCATCCGCTCGCGCTTCCGGTCGCTGGGTCTTCGATTACGCTTCCGGATGAGAGGAAGAACGCCCTTGAATGCGTTGTCGCCTTTCTGTTTATAGGGTCGAGCGAGGTGGCGTAGACGTCCACGACGTTCTTGGGGAGTCTGTCTATGACCTTCTCAAACGCCACGGTGTTGACAGTGATGTTCTCGATGACCCGTCGATTCCTCAGCGGCACTATCAACCAGGGAAGCCCTGTCGATACAAGCTGCGGCGGCGCGCGGCGCATATCGAAATCCTTCCTCTTCACAGAGAGGGCCTCGGCCAACAGTCCGATGTCCTTGAATTCGTCGCCGAACTCCGGCCTCTGCTGGACCGTCACTACTCTTCTGACGGCTCCTCCTGAGCTGTGAATCTCGACCGGGAGTACGCCTGCTCCAGCCTCCATCTTGGCAATGGTCACGCCATCTCGCAAGCGGATCTTTCCCTCGTTGGCGAGCACAAAGAACGTCCCGATTGTGGGGTGCCCTGCATACGGTATCTCCATGTCTGGGGTGAAGATACGAACCCTGGCATCCGCGCCCGACCCTCTCCTCGCAGGGAGCACGAATGTCGTCTCAGAAAGGTTCATCTCCTTCGCGAGGAGCTGCATATCCTTAGTCGTGAGGCCTCTGGCGTCAGGGAACACGGCCAGCGGGTTCCCTCCAAACGGCTTCTTGGCGAAGACATCAACTCGAATGTACGCAAACTGCTTCTTTGCCATAATTCTGAGAATTCACTCTCTGCATTTAACAACATTGCAGAGATCGTTGTGAGCCGCACCCTGTCCTAGCTTGAACGCCTTGAGGTTGACGTCGATGGCCTTCTTCGGCACGCTCTCTCTGATCGCCTCGGTGAGCGCTCCCTCTGGAACCCAGAAATCTTCGATAGTGCTGAGCGCGCCCAGCATCACAATGTTCTCTGTCAGCGGGTTGCCAACACTCCTGGCTATGTCCTGAGCGTCTATTGCCGACAACTTGTTCGTGACTTTCGATAGCCGCCCCTTGACGTCGTCGACTGAGAAGTACCTCGCCTTCTTGTCCTTCATGTGGGCTGCCGTCTCCCCTACAGGGTGCTGGACTCGTGTGTTCATGAGAACGATTCCGTTGTCCCGCAAGTACTCGATATATCGGAGAGCCTCCAGCGCTTCAAGCGCAAGGAGGACGCCGGCGCTGCCTAGTGGTATGAGCGGCGACCTGATTCCATCCCCTATGCGCATGTGGATGTTTATCGACCCACTCCTCTGAGAAAGGCCATGTTGCTCGCCGGTCAATGCCCTTATCCCCGCACGAGCACATGCCGAGCCTATCACGTTCGAGAGCAGGACCAATCCCTGCCCGCCAACGCCGCACATGAATATGCTGAACTCCCTGGCGCTCATCAACTACTACCCCCATTCTTCTGTTGGATCGAGCCGAACGGACATATCCTCCCGCAGACGCCGCAGCCGTCGCAAAGCTCTTCAGAGATGCGGGCCTTTCTTCGTTCATCGTCGATGCTTATCGCGGGACAGTTGAATTCTCGCACGCACATGTATGGCATCTTGCATACGTCCTCGTTCACCGCGTTCGAGACTATCGCCTCGCCTCTTCGTCTCTTATTTCTGTCGGAATACAGCGCGCAAGCTCTGCGGGAGACTATGACATTCGGGCCCTTTCGGGACAACGCTTCTTTCATCCGGGCGGCTGCGTCCTTGACGTCGTACGGGTCGACCACCGTGAGGTCGTCTATCCCTAAGCCTTTCAACACATCCTCCAGCACAAGGCGCTTCGCAGGCCTCTGTCCCGCAGTTACGTCGGAGCCTGGGTTGGGTTGTTGGCCAGTCATTGCGGTCACTTCGTTGTCCAGTATTATCAGCGTCAGGTCGTCCCCATGGTGCACCGCGTTGACAAGTCCTGGGAGGCCGGCGTGATAGAAAGTCGAGTCCCCGATCATAGCGATCACCTTTTCGTTGATTGCGTACTGAAGACCCGCCGCCACTCCCATGCATGCACCCATGCTGAGGAGGGTATCCCCGTATTCGGTCGGGGGCATGAAACTCATCGAGTAGCATCCTATATCGGTGGCGAGCACGTGCTTCTGACCCTTCATCGCCTGGAGCAGGGCGTGAAGAGTCGCACGATGTGGACAACCAGCGCAGAAGGTCGGCCATCTGTCCGGCAGACCGCGTTTCAGTTCCTTTGCCCTGCGGGAGATCTTGTCGTAGTCCACTGGCAGCTTTAGGCCAAGTATCTTTGCGAACGCCTCAGCCACGATGTTAGGGTTGTATTCCAGCGTTTCGCTGAGGTGGCCTGATGCCTTACCGAAGATCTTTAGATCCGGGTTCGCGTCCTTCGCGATTGCTGTGATCGGTGTCTCCATATACGGGGACAACTCCTCAACGACCACAAGAGTCGACAGGTCTGACACAAAATCCGCAATCAGCTTTTTCGGCATGGGATATGTAGTGCCAAGCTTGAGCAGCGCGGGCTGGATGTTCAGTATATCAATCGCGTCGAAGGCATAGTTGTATCCCGCCCCTGACGCCACGACACCGATGTCTGAATCCTTGTCAGAGATTAGGTTGAACTCCGACGCTGCGAAATCCTCCTCTATCTTCTTGGTCCTCTCGAGCAATTCCGCCTTGAACTTCCTCGCTGAGTCCGCTACGGTGACGAACCGTCCCGGAGGGTGATCCCAATTCAGTTTCCTAAACGGTGTCCTCGTCAATCTGCCGGTTTGCACCATCCCGCTCTGGTGGTTTACTCGTGTCGAAGTGTGAAGCATGACGGGCACGCCGTACTTCTCGGATATGCCGAAAGCTGCCTTAGTCATCCTGTACGCCTCGTCGGGGTCGGATGGCGATAGCATCGGGATGTATGCGCTGGAAGCGTACGGTCTTCCATCCTGCTCGGTCTGCGAGGAATGTGCATGTGGATCGTCGGCCACAACCATCACCATGCCACCTTTGACGCCAGTGTACGAGAGTGAGAAGAACGAGTCGGAGGCCACGTTCAGCCCCACGCTCTTCATGCTGGTGATGGACCTCATCCCCGCCATCGAAGCCCCAGCACAAGTCTCCAAGGCAACCTTCTCATTGGACGATATCTCCATCCTGCAGTCGAAATTAGAGGCGACCGAGGAGAAAGAGTCCAATATCTCGCTCGTGGGTGAACCTGGATACGCCGCGATGACCTTTACGTCCGCTTCGATAGCTCCTCGCACTATTGCCTCGTTGCAGAGTAGGAACACTTTCGACGGTCCATCTCTAGTTAGCTCAGGAATCCCCACCTATTTCACTCCTCCACGGCCGTTGGGAGATGCGTTGGCTTGGTAATCGTCTTTGCGGTCACTACACAGCAGCCTGAGGCCTTAGACTGGCTGAATGGCCAGCGTGCATTGCAGCGCAGACAATGATCAAAAGCCAAGCGCGCGTCCGCCTGCGCGTGTATTACGCACTTAGGCCAAATCTTTTTTATATCTGCCAGGTAGCTATTGGCATTCGTGATGGATCGCCCAATCCTCCTGGGCGGCCACAGTTGAAATGATGATATGAGGCGATTTTAGATGGATGAGAGTAAGCACCGCAAAAGGAGTTACGTGTCTCTGGTTATAGCATTGTCCTTTCTAGCCGGAATGATTACAGCATTACCTGTGAAGGCCATAGATCTGCCAAGCGATGCTTGGATCAAGGGCAACGTTTCGGACGGCGTGGACCCAATCCCAAACTCGTATGTCAAGGTCATGATGTTCACTGCTGGCGGTGTGGACGTTAACTGGACGTACTCGGACGAGCTAGGCGATTATGAAATTGGCGTGCCGGGCGGATTCGACTACATGATCTTCGCAGCAAATGGCAGCTACATGATGGGCATGAGCCAATTGTCGATTCTCGCAGGCGAGACGAAATGGGTTAACTTCTCGCTCGAATCGATAGCTCCCACCGTTGCCGATGTGACCATCAAAGGCTTCGTGAAGGACAGTATGGGCCTACCAAGAGATGATGGCCATGTTCTGGGAATAGTGTACGACCCGATGGGAGATGACATGCCGGAATACGCGAACGTGACCGTTCCCGAAGCCGACGGCTATTTCGAGGTTAATGTGATTCCAGGCACAGGTGGAGGCGGCGCTGTCGCGATGGATTTCGAAGGCTACCAAATGATCGAGAATAGCAGCGATGATCCCTTGGTCAGCGGTCAGGCTTATTGGTTCAATATCACTCTCGAGATGCCTTCCTACAATGACGATGCGATGCTGTATGGCTACGTAACGGTCAGCGGCAGCGGTCTGCCGCTGGAGAACGCGCTTGTGGCAGTGGAAATCTGGAACGAGGAGCTCGAGGACGACTATTCAAACTACACCTTCACTGATGCGGCCGGTTACTACGAGATGAATGTATCGAATGGCTCTGCCCGCCTGATGATTTCGAAGGGCGGCTACTCAATGGCGATGTACGAGATTGAGATTCCACATGATGCTTTAATCCAGCAGGACGCGGAACTCTCAGAAACCAACTGCATAGTGAGGGGGAACGTGACAGACTCGAAATCCACGGATCCGATTCAGTTCGTAACGGTGTTCATGTGGCATAGTGCCGACGAACTCTTCATCGCTAACACTAATGAATCAGGCTTCTATGAGATGAGATGCGTCGATGGTGAGAATCTGTACATGACTGTCGAATTGGATGGCTATTCCAGGGGGGCCGCCGAAATTGACCTCTCGCCAGGCGACGCTAAGTGGCAGGATTTCGGCCTGTGGCCAGTATCAGCTTGGATTGAAGGATATGTTACAGACTTCTTCGGTGGTGGCCTTATTGAGAACGCGCGGGTGGAGGCCAGCTCTGAGGGCTACTACTATGAAGAAAGCTATACCGACTCCTTGGGCTACTACAATCTGTCAGTTCCTCAGGGTACCTATGAAGTCAGAGTATCCGCGTTTGATTACAGGGAGAACGAGTCAAGCGTCGAGGTGATCGACGAGATGGCAACGAAACATGATGTCAAGTTGCTGCCTCAGGATATCCCCGAGTCCTGCAAATTCCACGGTTGGGTTAACGATACCGATTCAGGACTTGGCATCGGAAATGCGCGCGTCGAGGTCGAACTCCCCGACGGGAGCTATTCGAAAGAAACCCGCTCCGACACCGACGGTTCCTATGAGATATACATTCCCGCAGTCGAGATTAAGTACCTGGTGACTGCGTATAAGCATTATCCGGCCTACGGCGTGCTCGACGCTGAATTGCTTCTCGACCAGAGAATGGACTTCTCCCTTGATGCAGACATTTTCGGGCCTAACATGACTTACACGCAGACCCCGGTCGAGAACCTCACCTGGTTCAACCCGACGGTAATCGACATCGAAGTCGAGGATCCTAACATGGAGACATTCATGCTGTTCCAGTCGATGTTTTGGAAGACGGAGGGTGATTGGGAATACTTCAACCTGATCGACATGAAGTCTACTTCATTCAACCCCTTGGACCCGTATGAAGGTCTTCCATACGTTCTGACGGGCGACAACTACACCATCCTCGAAGAGTGGGATGCTACAATACCTTCTGCCGGATGGCTTCAGAGTGGCGTCGATAGCCAATATGTCATTGCATCTGAGCAATGGTGGGGTCCAACACATTACTACGCAATTTGGGGCTACTACACCAACGCCTCACTGACGGACGCCCCGTGCTCGGCGTATTTCGATGCCGACACGGGCGAGATACAGATGCTTTGGCTGGATGGGGATGTTGAGGTCGAACCTGGCGACCCTTCTGCAACATTCAACACCGAAGTAGCCACCTTCGGCTATGACTTGTCGGACTGGAGTGATTGGCCTACGATGGACTCTATGCTGCTCGGCCCCCTCGATGTGGAGGATATGATATTCGTCCTTGATGAGACCGCCCCGAGTGGACGCTACAGAACATTGTTCGTGGCTAGTGATTTCGGCGAGCAGCCCAACATGTTCATGACGAACCTGACGGTCGACAACGACCCACCAGTTGCGAATGCCGGACCGAACCGAGGCGAGGTCGTCAACACGACAATCGAGCTGAACGCATCGCTCTCAACCGATATCGGATGGATAGACAGCTATCTCTGGGAGTTCGACGATGGCGGCCCAATCTCTCTCTCCGGTGTTGTTGCAGAGTACATGTTCACATTGCCGGGTGAGTACGAGATCCTGCTGACAGTCACTGATGGCGCGGGACACACGGACAGTGATATCCTCGTCATAACCGTCAACGCTGACATGCCCCCGACCGCGGACGCAGGACCCGACATGGTGGTCGCAGAGGACGTCCCCGTATCATTCGATGGTGTAGGTTCGTCGGACGATGTCGACATCGTCAACTACACGTGGATCATCGTCGAATTGAACGTCACTCTGTACGACGAGGTATGCAACTACACGTTCGCGGACCCGGGTATCTACACGCTCGAACTCGTGGTCAACGATACGATAGGCCAGGCATCCGAGCCTGATAGCGCAACGATCACCGTCGAGGATGTCACTCCACCGGTTGCCGACGCCGGTCTCGACATGGAAGCGCCGATCGGTGCGGAAGTCACTCTGAACGGCAGTTTGTCGTCGGATGCCAACGGTATCGTCAGCTACACATGGACCTTCACGGATGGCAACGAGCAAGAGCTCTCCGGTGAGACGGTCACCTACACATTCGCCAACCCAGGCGAACACACCGTCACCTTGGAGGTGGAAGATGCCGCGGGCAATTCCGACACGGATACCGTGCTAGTGACGATAACCGACGACATCGACCCTGAGGCCGACGCTGGACCAGACCAGACCGTGGATATTGGCGAGGAGGTCACTTTCGACGGTAGCGGTTCGTCCGACAACAGCGGCATCATAGAGAACTACACCTGGACTTTCGAGTACGATGACGACGAACGACAGCTGTACGGCATAGATCCGAAGTTCACATTCGAGATCGGAGGGGAGTATCTCGTAATGCTCACCATAGAGGATGCGGTTGGCAACTACGATACGGACACCGTAACCATCAGGGTGAACTCCCCGCCCGATGCCGACGCTGGACCAGACCAGACCGTGGATATTGGCGAGGAGGTCACTTTCGACGGTAGCGGTTCGTCCGACAACAGCGGCACCATAGAGAACTACACATGGACGTTTGTGTACGACGGAGAAGAGGAGGAGCTATATGGCGTGAGCCCGAGCTTCGTTTTCGAGATCGCTGGAGAGTACACGGTAGAGTTGACCGTGACGGACGCTGTAGGCCTCACGGATACAGATGAGGTCGTTATCACGGTCGAGGAAGCTGATGGAGGCGCAGACGAAGAGAGCTTCCTCGAGTCCTACTGGTGGGTCCTCGCCATCATCGCGATAGTCGTGGTCGCAGGCGCGGCATCGGCTGCGATGATCATGTCGAAGAAGGGTGGTAAGGGCGACGTGGTTGAGAGCAAACCTGAGGAAACTGACGACTTGCCCCCGCCGCCGGATGACCTGTGAGCGTCGACGGTCAGTATTGAAACACTCCAAAACCCTTCCCGATTCTCTTTATTGTCTCGTGCGCAAGCGAACGCACCACTGGCTTCAGGGTCTCTTGAGCTCAATTACGTTCAGGAGCTGTTCAATGGTGAGGGGGAGTTCAACGCCCTCTTCCTCCAAACCGAGGTCCTTGAACAACCTCGCCACTGTCGGCAGTTCCAGGCCAGCAGAGGTTAGCAATGCGTCGTTGTACAAGATGTCCTCGGGCGCTCCCTCGGCAATGATCCCTCCTTGTTTGACGATGCAGACTCTGTCTGCTATGCGTGCTGCCATGTTCATGTCGTGCAGCGCTATGACCACGCTCATGCCGTGGTCATCTCTGAGGGATGTCAGAAGGCGTTCCATCTTCTTCGCATTGGATGGGTCGAGGTCACCGGTGGGTTCGTCGACAGCCAGTATCTTCGGTTCCATGGCAATCACGCCAGCGATGGCGACCAGCCTCTTCTCTCCTCCGCTCAGGTTGTGGGGGATCTTGTTCACGCCTTTGATGCCGACAACATCCAGGGCGTGTTCTGCTCTCTTCTTCGCCTCTTCCAGCGGAAGCCCGAGGTTCAGCGGACCGAACATGACGTCGTCGAGGACCGTCGGGGAGAAGAGCTGCGAGTCCGCATCCTGGAACACGAGGCCGACCAGCTTGCGGATGGTGGATAGGTTGTCCTTGCACATGTCTTCACCGAAGACACGGACTCCTCCAACATCGGGCATCATCAACCCGTTTAGGTGTTCTATGAGCGTGGACTTGCCGGCTCCATTGGGACCACACAGTGTTACGATTTCACGGGGGTACACACTGAAGCACATGTTGTGTATCCCCTGCGTTCCGTCAGGATACCGGTGAGTCACGCAGTCAACGTGAATGATCGCGTCCTTATCGCTGTGGCACACCTTCCCAATACCAGTCTGTATCATAGCTTCACCAGCCTCTCAGCCCGAAGTAACGATTGGCCACGGCTACCGCCAATATGGCGATGGAGACAGATATGGCCGCAATGCCCGACGCACTGGGTCTCGAGACTCGCTCCGTGATGGGGAAGCCGCCATCGAAACCTCTGGATTCCATCGCCTTTGAGATCCTCTCCGCTCTTTCGAATGCGTGTATGAACGCGTGGCCGAATATTCCAGCGAACAGCTTCGTCTGTCTCGTGATGCCCCTGACAAGGTTCCCGTTTCGGGAGTGCAACGTGTCTAACACGCTCGTGAGTTCGTCACTTGTGACGAAGAGGAACCTGTACGTGAGGAGGAACATGGAAGCTATGACGGCGGGCATAGTCCTGCGAGCGATATACACGACCTGGTTGTAGCGGGTCGTCATGAAGGTCGCAAGCGAGAAGGTCACGACTGCCAAAGCTCTGACGACGAGCTTAACCATTAGGATCAGGCCGTTATCCGTTACTGCTATCTTCGTTGACCATAGCTCGAGCGACGCGACTTCGTCCCCCGGCTCTGTGAAGATGAACATTATGACAAGGGTGACTACGAACACAAGGGGCAACGAGTACCAACCGACCAGGAGTCTGATTGGCAGCCTGCCGCAGATGTAGAACGACAGTGTGAATACGTAGATCGCCAGAAGAACGATGAGATCCGTGACGACCGTGACCAACGCGACTACGAAGAAGAGCATCACGGCCTTCGTCCATGGATTCATGCCGTGAACGATGCTTGAGCCACTATCAGCATAATGGGTAATCATGCGCACATCTGGCACATGTTTCGTGTAAGTCCTCCTTGACAAATCTACACACCTCTACATTTAAGCGCCGTCAGCTCGAAGAGGGCTGCGCCTCCTCGGAGTCCTTGCGCGGCCTCTCAACCTCCACCAGCAGGTCCGGCTTCACCTTCCCTATGAACGTCAGGATGTATGCAGTAATGAATCCCTCGATGACGCCCATGATCAAGTTCGCAGCGGCAATGAACACTAGATTGTGCGCGGTCTCCTCCTCCTCCAGGTGTGAATCCTGAATTCCGGCGACTGCGATTATGACGACTACGATGATTGCGCTGGCGACCAACGCCATCGTTGCCGCGGAGAACCCTGAGGCGAATCTGCCGATTCGAAGGCTTCCCTTCAGACTCCTGTATGCATAGTACCCGACCATCACTTCGATGAGGTTGATGACGACGTTCACTCCGATGACGCCCCATCCACCGTGTCCCACCGCTGCGCTAAATAGGTTGATGACGAGCACAGCGATGCCGCCGACCGCGGGTCCTGCTAGGATTCCGATGAGAGGAGTCAGGTTGAGGTGGACTCCAAATACAGGAATCGTTACCATGAATGCGGCAATGCCTACCGCGGCGCACATCGCGCCCACTGTGAGTCTCTTCACGGAGGCGGGTTCGCGCCTCATGGAGTATAGCGCGAACGCTATGAGCGCTGCCGCTACGGCCCACCAGAACAGTACCCATATGGGAGAGAGCGCACCATCCTCCAGATGTATGTGTGCCATAGATCGACACGCATCCACCGCAGGACGGTTTAATAAGAATTTCGCCCAGGTTATTAACAGGGGACGTCTCGGATGGGACGATTAATAATGCGCCTTCGTTACCTGGCGGCATTTGGGTAATATCTGAGCAGGCTGATGACCCACAGGATCTCGAAGGCTATACATATGGTCGCAGGCACGGCAACGATTGGCTCGAAAAGTGCGATCGCGAGAGTCGCCGTAAGCCCGAGGTTCTTGTATCCGGAGAAGAGCACGATATGAATTCTATCCTCCTTCGGCATCGCCCTGCGTCGCAGGAAGAACTCCATCAGATAGCCCGTCCCGAAGGTCCTGACCAAACATGCCGCGGAGACCGCTATCACCATCGAGGGGTCGTCCAGGAATGCACCCCGGTTGGAACCAGCTACGGCGAATATGAGGACGAAGAACGAGAGGTTCGTCACTATCGTCTTCGTCCGCCTCTCGATATCCTTCAGCATCAGGACCCGGGAGAGGGCCATCGGCAGCACAATCAGCAGCAGAAGCGAGATCACGAGGTTCGATACCGATACCGAAGACCCTATCAGCGCCAGGGTGATTAGTGGCATTAGGATCAGCGCTGCCAGATAGTTGACCGATGTCGATATCAACGCTTTGGCAGTCGAGCCACCGAGTATCGAAGTGAAGGGCACGATCGATATCGCCGAAGGCGCCGCAGCCATGAGCACCCACCCCCACCATAGTTCCTCGCTGAACAAGCTCCCCATTAACAGGATGATGACTGTGAGGAAGCCGTAGTTGAGGAGCAGCATCAGTGCCGCGTCGCGCGAGAGCCCTTTCGCCTTCGTCTCGCCGAGTCTGACATTGGTGAGAGAGATCGTCATCAATAGAGCTAGCGCCCCCATGGAGATCTCTCTCGTCATGGCGGGGAAGCCGCCTATGACGAGGCCAATGCTCAGGCCGAGCATCATCATGATGCTGTAACTCTGCAGGACATCGGATGCCCTCATCGCGCGTCAAAGGCTCGCCTTCATACAAATACGTTCGGCGAGCGCTCGCAGGCATGCCAATGCTTTATAGATGCCCCGTCTTTACCCAGAGTCCATGGGCTTGGTCGAGTGGGGCACTGACATCATCCTCGATTGGATATCTCACTATGGCTATCTCGGGATCACATTTTTGATGGCGCTCGAAAGCGCATGCATACCAGTGCCGAGCGAGATAGTAATGCCGTTCTCGGGCTACCTTGTGTACCGGGCGGAGCAGCCTGGCTACGACGGTACGGTCATGAACTTGCTGGGCATAGGCTTGGCCGGAGCTATAGGCTGCACGATCGGCTCCATCGCGGCATACTGGGTAGGCAAGCATGCTGGAAGGCGTGTCATCATCAGGTACGGCAAGTACTTCCTCGTGAGAGAGAAGCATCTGTTATTAGCCGAACGCTGGTTCGAGAAGTACGGAGAAGCGGCGACTTTCATCAGCAGGCTGTTGCCCATAATACGCACGTTCATATCGCTTCCTGCGGGGATTGCTAAGATGAACTTCAAGAAGTTCGTGTTCTACAGCTTCGTCGGCTCGCTCCCTTGGACGTTCGCACTTGGATATGTCGGCTATGTCCTCGGGCCAAGTTGGGAGGATATCATGGATGTCTTCCACAAGCTAGATGTCGTCGTCGTGGTGGGCATCATAGCCCTCGTCGTGTGGTACGTCTACAAATTGAAGACTGGAAACTCGGATGAGAAGGAGCAGGACGCTCAGCTGTAGTAGAACTCGCCCTTGGATTTCTGTTCCCTGTCGAGCCTGGAAGCCTTCTTGTTGATCCTTGGCCTGTGGGTTTCGTGGTCCCTCCTGAATGTGATGTCGACTTCCTTTAGGAATCGGTTCATGCCTTCCCTCATGTCCAAGGGTCCCACTGACACGCCCTTCTTCGACGCCTCCCCGCTGAAGACCATGAGCGAATCGGACATGAGGTCGACCATATAGACGTCGTGGTCCACAACAAGGGCCGATTTGCCCGCCTTTTCGACGACTCTTCTAATGGTTTTGGACGCGGTCATTCGCTGTGACGAGTCGAGATACGCGGACGGTTCGTCGATGAGGTAGATGTCAGCCTGCCTTCCCAGGCATTCTGCTATCGCCACGCGCTGGAGCTCCCCACCAGACAGGTTCTTCACTTCGCTGTCTAGCAGGTACTTGAGGTTAAGTGGTTGGGCAACCTCAGCTTGGAAGAACCCCGAATCGAAGTCCTTGCCCAAGGACCCGTACATCATCTCCGTGACAGTCCCGTTGTACTCCGGCTTGATATACTGAGGTTTGTAGCTGACGGCGGCTTTGCCGCTCACGCTGCCGGATGTGGGGGAGATCTCTCCGGCGAGTATCTTCACGAGCGTGGTCTTCCCGGTCGCGTTCGGTCCCACCGCGCCCACGACCTCCCCCTTCTTGATCACGCCTCCCCTGACTGAGAGGCTGAACCCTTTGAAGCGCTTCCTGAGGTCGGTGAACTCGATCAGCGGCTCGGACATCCAATCGCTGCGAGGTGGTCTCCTCTCGAATTTGATCGCGGAGTCTCGGAAGCGTATGTTCTCCTCTCTCATGTACCCCTCGAGATAGACGTTGACTGCCGTTCTGACTGCCCTCGGTTGGGAGATTACACCGTACGCCCCCTCGGACCCGTAGATTATATGCACGAGATCCGCAAGGAAGTCCATCACTGCGAGATCATGCTCTATCACAACGACCCGCTTCTCCTTGCCGAGGTTCTGGATGACCTTGGCGACCTCAAGCCTCTGGTATATGTCGAGATAAGATGACGGCTCGTCGAAGAAGTACACGTCGGAGTCTTTCAGGAGCGTGGCGGTTATTGCGACCCTCTGCAGCTCCCCACCCGAGAGTTTGTTCAGGTCTCTGGACAGCACTCCAGTGATCGACAATCTCTCTGCGATCTCACCTAGCTTGTCGTCGCGGTCAATCCTCTCGAGCAGCTCTTTGACCTTTCCTTTGTGAGCGGTCGGAAGCTTGTCAACGTACTGAGGTTTTGTCGCGGTGGTTGCAGACCCGTCCGCGAGGAGCTTCAGATAATCATGGATCTCGGTTCCGGCGTATTTCTCTAGGACTTTGTCCCAGTCGCCCTCGGATTCGTAATCACCAAGGTTGGGCACGACCTCTCCCGAGAGGGCCAAAATGGCGGTCGTTTTGCCTATCCCATTAGGTCCCAGCAGGCCGATGACCTGCCCCTTCCTAGGAACTGGCAGTCTGTAGAGTCTGAAACTGTTCTTCCCATATTGATGAACCATCTCCCCTTCTAGTTCGCGCGGGAGGCCAATTATTTTGATGGCTTCGAAGGGACACTTGTGAACGCATATGCCGCAACCGACGCAGAGTTCCTCAGATATGACGGGCTTGCCCTCGCTGCCCATCGCTATGGTCTCCGTGCCGGTCCTGACGGGGGGACAGTAGTGTAGGCACTCTGCGCTGCATCGCTTCGGCTGACATCGGTCCCTCAGCAGTACGGCTATTCTCATAGGGGTGGGTTAAGGAGGGCTCCGTTTAAAAACATATCAATAGGCATCCTTTGGGGAGCTACTCCCAACACATGGTGGCCAGCAATCGAGCCGCCCCGGTCCGCGCATGCCATGGGGACGGCCTGCGGAGCACGCTACCTTTAAGTGTGGCTCCATCGATTGAGGGCGCCGCTGAGTATGGACAGAATTCTAGTATGCGTAGCGTGGCCGTACGCAAACGGCCCGATTCACGTTGGCCATGTGGCGGGGTCACTCCTGCCGGCCGACATATTCGTCCGGTTCAACCGCCTCAGGGGAAACGAGACGATTATGGTCTCCGGTTCGGACATGCACGGGGCGCCAATCACGGTTAGTGCAGACAAGGAGAAGGTCTCGCCTGAAGAGATTGCAGATCGGTATCATTCGATCAACTCGAAAGCGATAGAGGGGCTGGGTGTCAGTTTCGATCTGTTTACTAGCACGCATACGGAGAACCATAAGGAAGTAGCCCGCGAGTTCTTCCTAAAGCTGCTCGAGAAGGGATACCTTAAGCGCATGACCACCCCTCAATTCTTCTGCTCCAGCTGCAATAGGTTCCTGCCGGACAGATATGTGGAGGGGAGTTGCCCACACTGTGGCACTGACAAAGCTCGCGGAGACCAGTGCGATGCGTGCGGCATGGATCTGAATGCGGAGGACCTCAAGGACGCCCGATGCCAGCTCTGCAGCTCAGTGCCTGAGCTAAGGGACACGGAGCACTTCTTCTTACAGCTTTCAGCTTTCTCGGAGCAGCTCGTCGAATATGTCAAGGGATGTGACCACTGGCGTCCACACGTGCGCGCCTTCACCTTGAATGTTCTCAACGAAGGTCTTCTCGACAGGCCGATAACAAGGGATATTTCCTGGGGCGTTCCAGTACCGGTGGATGGCTTCGAAGACAAGCGGATGTATGTCTGGTTCGAGGCCGTGATGGGGTATCTCTCCGCAACCAAGGAGTGGGCGGCCTTGAGATCGACACCCGAGTCATGGGAGAGGTACTGGAAGGACGAGTCCTGCAGGAGCTACTACTTCCTCGGAAAGGACAACATAGTGTTTCACACGATTATCTGGCCTGCGATGCTCACCGGCTACGGCGGACTCAATCTCCCGTACGACGTCGTCGCCAACCAGTTCATGAATCTCGGCGGCCAGAAGTTCTCCAAGAGCATGGGCGTGAGCATCGACATACCCGACCTGCTGACCAAGTTTCAGCCTGATGTAGTACGATATTATCTCACTGCCAACATGCCAGAATTCAAGGACAGCGAGTTCTCATGGGAGGATTTCGCACAGAGGATCAACAGCGAGCTGGTTGCGACATACGGCAACTTCATCCACCGTGCCATGTCGTTCACATTCAAGAATTTCGGAATCATCCCGAAGAAGGGCACACTCGGCGATCGCGAAGAGGCTGCGCTTGGGAGAATCGCCGAGGCGAGGAGGGTGGTGACTGAGTCCCTTGCGGCGTGCCAGTTCAGGGAGGCGCTGAAGTCGTTGATGGACCTGGCACAGTTCGGCAACCAGTATTTCGATGCCGTGGCTCCCTGGGCTCTCGTGCGGTCTGACAGGGTTCGCTGCGAGACCGTGCTGTATGTCAGCCTGGAGATTTGCAGGGCTCTGGCAGTCATGGGGAGTCCGTTCATGCCGTTCTCCTCTGAGAGGGTATGGAAAGATCTCGGCATGGGCGGGTCCATCGAGTCCGCTGGATGGGATGGTGTTGAGGCGCCGTTGAAGGAAGGAACGCCAATGGAGAAACCAGCGCCGTTGTTCGCGAAGGTCGATTCGTCAACCGCAGGGGGATTCTCGCAATACGCCGCCCTCGACCTGAAGGTCGGAAAGGTCCTGGATGTCCAGCCTCACCCGAACGCAGACAAACTGTACGTCATGACCGTGGACATCGGCAGGACGATCACCATCGTGAGCGGATTGAAGGATTACTACACTGCAGACGAGCTGAAGACCAAGACGCTGATCATATTGACCAACCTCGAGCCAGCCAAGCTTAGGGGCGTGAAGTCCGAGGGGATGCTCTTGGCGGCGGAGGACGATGGGAAGCTCGCTCTGCTTATGCCGGAGAAGGATCTCGCCTCGGGCACTCAGATATCCAGCGGCCTTGAAGTCCACGGCCAGCAGATATCCTACAAGACGTTCCAGAAGCTGGATATCCGAGTCGGCATGCTTGCGGGCGGAGATCCGATGAAGCTGGAGTTGAGCGGTAGGACAATCAGCTGTACTGGAAGCGGCGGAGATGTGGGGGTCAAGTACGCCGCGTTGGTGCAGGACGATTCGGCTCTCTTGATGCACGGTCCCGATGATGTCAAGATTGTGTTCGACAGGGACATATCAGCTGGTGC
>JAOTTD010000011.1 GCA_029864565.1 Thermoplasmata archaeon
TGGGGTTCCTGGTGGGATGTGAGGGTTGACTCGGCATGGGACACCGATCGCGCGCTGACAACCGGTGACGGCAGCATGACGTATCTGTATGATGCCTTCGACAACGGCGATATGGGCGTCATCTATACACCGTACAGGTGGAACTTCACGGGCTCGGAACTCCCGAACCTGGACGTGCATGACCCGATGTTCACGTATACCGATGGCACTTCTGGTCCTCAAGCGGGAGCTATGGCGACGGTGGACATCTACATGCAGTACCTTACGCCGACGTGGTGGGATGACTACTGGATACCCACCTGGAATACGAACTGGATGTGGGAATTCGACGACCTGATGATTTCTGACGACGGCTGGTTCTCCGGAGCGCTGATCAACGTGACGATGAACCGTGCCGCTGCTTTGGAGTGGCTTGGCATGTCCACCGACGCGACGCCAGCGGAATGGTGGACCGCCAACCGCGACGACTACAGGGCCGACTGGGCCGCGTGGATACTGGACCAGGGCAACAATGTGTATGACATATTCTGTGGCTACGACTATTCATACACGGACATGTTGGGCGGGCCATTGATGGATCTCGAAGGAGACGCTGACGAGGTCACTCTTCGCATGGGCCACGTCACGTGGGGCTATGAGGCTTTGCTGACGAGGTGGCTGGCTGCATCGGAGCTCTCCGTCCACCAAGCATACATGGAAGACTTCGATATGACGCTAGAGTACTCGGACACGACGGTGAACGTATCGATGGACGCGGTCTGCCAGTGGAGTCTGAAGACCGTGAAGCAGAACGCAAGCGTCGTGGAATGGGGCGCGCCTTGCGCCTGGGCCTGGGCGCCAACTCACCTTGATTACTTAGAGAAGATAGGCCATACGTCTGCCTACACGCCCTACGCAAGCATGACCTACGAGAGCTTGAACTGCGGCGATCCCTACTACGGGACTGAGGCGCCATATGAGTACACGCCAATACAGTTCACCTTGCCAGAGTATGCAAGGCTCATAATCGAGCTGCCTACAGACCCGGTCCCTGGCTACTATGCACAACCGGTCATCTCGACCGCAGTAGACGATGTGTTCTTACGCAACGACTTCTCCGCGTATGATCCGCTGAAGTACACGGGCGAGATGGAACTAGGCTACTGCAACCTCTCTTCTGCCGAGGATTATGTGTGGTTCGCCGCCAACAAGACGCTGATCGTGCAGGGTCCATGGGTGCCTGAGAACCCGCATCCAGCCAATGGAGACTTGCTGTTGAGCGGTGCCCCGTGGATAGAGTTTAACGTCATACCCCAACTCGGCAGTGAGGCCTATGAATGCGATGAAGCTTCGTCGAACTCGTCGCCGCAGCCTGCAATCCAGAGCATCCCACCATCGACCACAACGTCGACCGTCAGCGAATCAGCATCCCTTGCAGGTACGATGATGATCGGGGTCCTCGTGGCCGTTATGTTGTCCTTGAGCGTGAGCAGGAAGCGAGGGCGCCACTGAAACAAGGGCTGTCACGAGTCTACCGAACTGCTAAACCCCTTTCTTTCATGATTTCTTGCATGTCGCAAGCGCTGCTGCTATTTCGCCGAAAGGTCGACGACAGAGATCGCTCACCATAGGGTGCATCCCCCATCCGCGGGTTTCGCCGAAAGGCTAGAGAGTGATTTATCCGCTGTTGTCGACCCAGCTTTCAGCCCGTTTGTAAGATCCAAGGACCTTCACGAAGGCCCCAGAGCGCAGTAGCCCACCGACCGCCGCGTGACAGTTGGGGTCGTCGATGTTGCCGTCGAAATCCGCGTAGAAGACGTAGACCCATGGCTTGTTCCGTCTGGGCCTTGACTCCAGTTTCGACAGGTTGATCCCTCTCGATGCGAGTTCTCCCATCGCCTTGTGCAGTGCCCCCGGGACATTCTTGGTGGCGAACACTATAGAAGTCTTGTTGGCGTCCTTCACCGGTGAAGGATTCTTCTCGAGGATGAAGAAGCGAGTATAGTTCACGACCTCGCTCTGGATGTCCTCCTTGAGTATTTTCAGGCCGTAGACGCTTGCAGCTCTTCGGCTTGCTATGGCTGCCAGGTCGGTTCTTCCGGACTCCGCGACGGTTCTGGCGCTGCCAGCAGTGTCGTATGCGGGAATCTGACGCCATTGCGGATAGTTCTGAAGGAACTTGCGGCACTGCCCGAGGGCCTGGGGATGGCTCGACACCTCCGCGATCGAATCGAAATCGGCGTCTGGGTGAACCATCAGACAATGCTTGACCGGAACTATGACTTCGCCCGTGACCACGAGGTCGTGGTCAAGGAGAAGATCGTTGACCTGGGTAACACTTCCTTCGATGGAGTTCTCAACCGGCACAACCGCGTGCGTGACGCTGTCCTGCTCCACCGCCTCGAACACCGATTTGAAATCCGGGAACGGCTTCGTTTTTGACCCGTTCCCGAAGTACTTGAAACAGGCGTCCTCCGAGTAGGCCCCTCTCTCTCCCTGGAAGGCCGCCAATCGCTCTTCGCTCAATGTAATCGTCCGCAGTACGCCCGCCATGGTATTTTACCCTTGCCAACCAGGGATATCCAACTTGTGCTCTACACAGCGGTGTACATAACTGTCCAGTGTGAGCTGGCAGAATATGATTATTCCTCCGCAAAGATTTATATTGGTACAGGCCATGCCTACAATTGGGCCATCAGGCGTTGATGGCCCGCACCGCATCGAGGAGTCTGGAATGACGAGAAATTCCGCAGGTCCGCTGCTTCTGCTGCCCTTGGGGCTGCTCATTCTAGCCTGAGTGCTGTGCATTGAGAAATTTTGGAGAGTGTTCCGATGTCAACACAACCTCCCAGTGAGAGTGCTGGACAACAAGGCGATGGCGGTTTCAAGATCCCAGATACAGGGGTCTTCGTCAGTGAATACAACAAACAGATATTCGAGGCGACGCGCATGCCCGAACGGGTCAAGATACTTGACACGACCCTAAGGGACGGCGAGCAGACGCCCAATGTCGCCCTGACGATAGATGACAAGCTCAAGATAGCGCAAGCGCTGGACGAGCTTGGAGTCGACATCATCGAAGCTGGATTCCCCATAAACTCCGAGGGCGAGGCCGATGCAGTGAAGAAGATCGCGTCCGCGGGCCTGAAGAGCGAGATATGCGCACTATGCAGGGCGAGCACTGTGGACATCGACGCTGCGATAGGCTGCGGCGTAGATTCGGTCCACATATTCCTGGCAACGTCCAAGGTGCACCTCGAGAAGAAACTGAAGATCACCAAGCCGGAGGCGGTCGACAAGGCCGTCAAATCAGTTCAGTACGCCAAGGACCACGGGCTCATCGCAGAGTTCAGCTGCGAGGACGCCACGAGGACCGACCTCGAGTTCCTGCACGAAGTCCACAAAGCCATCGAGGAGGTCGGCGTTCACAGGATAGATATCCCCGACACCGTCGGAGTCATGACGCCGCCTGCTATGATGCAGTTCGTGTCGGAGATAAGGAAGAACACGAAGGTGCCGCTGGCGGTCCATTGCCACGACGACTTCGGGCTCTCGGTCGCCAACTCGCTCGGTGGAGTGAGAGGTGGGGCCGAGGAAGTGCACGTCACGATGAACGGCCTCGGAGAGCGAGCGGGCAACGCCGCCCTCGAGGAGGTCGTCATGGCGCTCCAGGCGTTCTACGGCATCAAGACGGGCATCAACACGCGCAAACTAGCTTTCGTGTCGAGGCTCGTGTCGCAACTGACCGGTATAGCGGTGCAGCCCAACAAGGCGATAGTCGGAGAGAACGCATTCTCCCATGAGGCGGGCATACACGTGCACGGCATACTGAGCGAGAGCTCTACATACGAGCCCATGCGGCCGGAGATAGTCGGCAAGGAGAGGAGCATCGTGATGGGCAAGCATTCTGGCCATCACGCGGTGGAGAGCAGGCTCAAGGAGTACGGGCTGTCCCTCGAGAAGGAGCAGATGAAGGAGCTCGTTAAGAGGGTGAAGAAGTACGCCGAGTCTGGCAAGAAGCTGGGCGACGCCGAGCTCTTCGCGGTCGCATACGACATCATGGGCCAAGAGAGCGAGCCGGTCATCAAGCTCGAGGAATTCACCGCGTTCACCGGACTGAACTTCACGCCGACAGCGACGGTCGTGCTCAACATAGATGGAGAGGTCCGCCGCGCCTCGGAGACCGGGGTCGGGCCTATAGACGCGAGCTTGAGCGCCATGAGGAGCGCGGTCTCGAAGAACATCGTGCTGAAGCAGTACAGACTCGAGGCTATTACAGGCGGCTCCAACGCGCTGTGTGAGGTGACGATAAAGCTCGGAGACAGCGAGCATCCCAGTCTGATATCGCTCGGCAAGAGCGTGGGGTCGGATATCGTGACCACGAGCGTGGACGCAACAGTTGAAGCCCTGAACAGGCTATGGGTCTGCAAGCTGAGCGTCAATGGCAAGGTCGACGCGAGGAAGGCATACTGATTCATGTTCAGGACACGGCCTTGATGCGATAGGTGAGCTAAGATGGGCAAGACGATAGCCGAGAAGATGCTCTCGGACAAGTCAGGAAGAGACGTCGAAGCTGGGGAGATAGTGGAAGCAAGAGTGGACTATGTGATGGTCAACGATGTGACGGGGCCGGCGGCGTTCGACGAATTCGAATCGCTCCGCGTGCCGCTGTTGCGCGACAAGGTGATACTCATCCCCGACCACTATGTCCCCAATAAGGACATCGCCTCTGCCAGGCAGGCGAAGAAGATGCGGGACTTCGCCCTCAGGCACGATGTGGACAACTACTTCGAAGTAGGGTCTGGGGGCGTGTGTCACCAGCTGATGATTGAGGAGGGGTTCGCGGCACCTGGAAGACTGATAGTCGGCGCGGACTCACACACTTGTTCGTACGGCGCATTGGGAGCGTTCTCTACTGGCATAGGCAGCACAGAGGCGGCGACCGTGTTCGCGAGGGGCGTGCTCTGGTTCAAGGTGCCGGAGTCCATGAGGTTCACCGTCGACGGCGGACTCGGCAAGCACGTCATGGGCAAGGACATCATTCTTACGATGATTGGTGACATAGGCGTCGAGGGCGCTCTTTACAGGTCGATGGAAGTCGACGGGGACACCATCTCCTCGCTTTCCCTCTCGGACAGGATCACGATCGCAAACATGGGCATCGAAGCAGGTGCGAAGACGTGCATCATCCCGCCAGACCGGAAGGTCGACGATTACCTTGCTGGAAGGGTCCGGGGAGAGTACGCTCCAGTCTTCGCTGATGCGGATGCAGATTACATGGATTCGAGGCAGTACGACGCAGCTGAGATCGTCCCTGTCGTTGCGAAACCTCACCTGCCGGACAACGTCGCTCCGGCGAGCGAAGTCGGAGTCACCATTGACCAAGCGTATCTCGGCTCGTGCACTAACGGCAGGATAGAAGACTTCAGGGCGGCTGCAGCGATAATGAAGGGCCGAAAGGTGCGGCGTGGCGTTAGGATGATAGTCGTCCCCGCGACCAAGAGAGTGATGGAGCAGGCCATCGAGGAAGGCCTAGTCAAGATATTCATGGATGCTGGGGCGTTCGTGTCGGGGCCGACATGTGGTGCCTGTCTCGGCGGCTACATGGGAATCCTTGCGCCCGGCGAGAAGTGCATCAGCAGCACGAACAGAAACTTCGTGGGGCGCATGGGCGATAAAGGGTCCGAAGTCTATCTCGCGAATCCGGCGGTCGTGGCAGCGAGCGCCGTGGCGGGCAGGATCGTTGACCCCTCGGAGGTGACCGGATGAAGGACAAGCTGAGTGGGCGGATCTGGCGATTCGGTGACAACGTGGACACCGACCAAATAATTCCAGCCGAGTATCTGGTCACGATGGACAGCGCGGAGCTCGCGAAACACGTGTTCGCGAAGGCGCGACCAGGCATGTCCGGCAAGGTATCGCGCGGCGATATCATTGTCGCAGGCAGGAACTTCGGCTGCGGTTCCAGCCGCGAGCACGCTCCGAGGGCGCTGCTCGGCGCTGGAGTGTCCTGCGTGGTCGCTGAATCCTTCGCTCGCATATTCTTCCGGAATGCGATCAACATAGGGCTGCCGGTAATCCAGGCGTCCGTCGATGCGGCCGAGGGTGATACGGTTTCCGTCGACCTCAAGGCGGGCAAGATAATCGTCGAACAGAGCGGAGAGGAGTACGGGTTTCAGAGCTATCCACCATTCGTCATGATGCTCGTTGAAAAGGGTGGGCTGATGCCTTACACCAAGGAGATGTTGCAGTGCCGAAGATCGCAGTGATACCCGGGGACGGGATAGGCCCCGAGGTGATGAGAGAGGCCTTGCGTGTGCTGGATGTGATAGCCCAGAAGAACTCCATATCGCTCGAGTTCGAGGAGCTCCCTCTCGGAGCGGCTCACTATCTTGAGACCGGCGAGGTCCTCTCGGACGAGACCATCGAGCGGCTGGAGGAAAAGGACGCTGTCCTGCTCGGCGCACTCGGTGACCCTCGCGTGAAGCCAGGAGTGCTCGAGAAGGGCATACTACTGCGGCTGAGATTCCATTTCGACCAGTTCGTCAACCTTAGACCTGTTCTGCTGTACGACGGCATACCGTCCGCACTGGCAGGTGATATGCGGGACATAAGCATGCGATTCGTCAGAGAGAACACCGAGGACTTCTATGTGGGTCTAGGAGGCCGAGTCAGTCAGGGGGCATCCAGGAGCGAACTCGTCCTCAAGAGGAAGGCGTACGAGGCGAAGTTTGACATCGGCATAGACCTCACGGGCGACGAGGAGCTGGCATATCAGATAGGAGTCATCACGCGGCAAGGCGCGAGGCGCGTGCTCGATTATGCGTTCACTCTCGCGAAGGCGAAGGGCATAGGCCTCGTCACCTCGGTCGACAAGGCCAACGTTCTCACCGAGATGTACGGCCTGTGGAGAGAAGAGGTCGCGGATGCATCGACTCGACACGGCATAGCGAGCGAGTTCCAGTACGTCGACGCGGTGGCGCTTCACATGATCAAGAACCCCAAACGATTCAAACTTCTCGTCACGCCGAACCTGTTCGGAGACATCCTAACGGATCTCGGAGCCGCCCTCCAGGGCGGCCTCGGGTTCGCGCCCTCAGGCAACATCAATCCCGAGGGCGTCAGCATGTTCGAGCCCGTGCACGGTTCCGCCCCGGACATCGCGGGCCTCGGCCTTGCGAACCCTGTTGGGGCGATACTGTCATCGGCGCTCATGCTCGATACTCTCGGGCATGGCAAGGCGGCGGCGTGGATAGAGAGTGCAGTGCAGGAAGTGCTCAGAGGCGGGGAGCACAAGACGCCGGACATCGGCGGGACGACTTCCACATCGCAGATGGGGGATGCGATAGTCGAGACGCTGAATCAGACAAGCCCTTGAAATAGCAGGAAGGAAATCGGAGAGTGGTGTGAAAATGAAAGCGCTGGTTGTGGGAGCATCTGGACAGATTGGAGCTATGACAGTACGAGACCTGGTCGACCGTTACAGGGCGGACGTGGTCGCAGCCGACCTCAACCTTGAAAAGGTGAAGGATGTTGCAAGGGCGACGAACCCAAACCTGGTGACGCCCATTCGATTAAACGCCATGGACGAGAAGGCCATGTCCAAGGCGTTGAAGGGCGTCGACGTGGTGTTGAACTCGGCCTGGTACGAGTTGAACATGAAGATCATGACCGCCGCCATAAAAGCGGGGGTCCACTACACCGACCTAGGAGGGTTCTACGACGGGACCCTGAAGCAGCTCAAGCTGAACAAGAAGGCCGTCGATGCGGGCATCACATGCGTCCTCGGCATCGGCAGCACCCCAGGCATAACGAACGTCTGCGGAGCCGCGGGGGCGAACAAGCTCGATTCGGTGGACAACATATCGATCTACTGCACATGGGGCACGAAGAAGAAGGCGACCGAGGCGGCCATGCCGGCATACTCGATAAGGACGGTCATCGACGAGATGACTCAAGAACCTGGCATCGTGGACAAGGGCAAGAAGATGAAGGTGCCAGTGCTGTCCGGCGAGACTTCGGTCACCATGCCCGAGCCTTCGGGCAAGGTCATAGCGTACTACATCAAGCACTCTGAGCCAGCGACGATGGCTGACTACATCGGCAAGGGCACGAAGCACGTGAGTTTCAGAATAGGGTTCCCGGAGGTCGACTTCGCCACATTTAAGACGCTGGCAGAGCTCGGCTTCGGCAGCGAGAAGAAGCTCAGTATCGGGGGGGGTAAGTGCTCTCCGAAGGACTTCATCACTGCTATGTACACGGATGCGGTCTCCAGTGCGAGGCACTCGACGGAGGTCGTGGACGAGTACGACTACCTGAGGACGGATGTGACGGGCAAGAAGGACGGACTGCCTGCGAGGTGCACGCTGTTTGTTCGCACCTGGAACGACCGGAAGACGGGGCTGTCGTCCGCTCGAGATACGGCTGTGCCGCCGTCGATAACGGCGGACTGGCTGGCGAAGGGCAAGGTAGACAAGACGGGCGTGTTGCCTCCAGAGGCATGCCTGGACCCAGAGCCGTTCTTCAAGGAGCTCGGCAAGAGGAAGATACTGGTGGACGAGGAACTGCAGGTATCGTCGAAATTCTACTGACCTCGATACTGCCCAAAAGCAGTTCAGACGGCAGCCGGCAACGGCGAGAGTCTATCCGATAGAGGTTAGCTGAGAGGCTCGAGCGGGTTTCGGGCTGCTCAGGAACCAGACGAGCAGTGGGCGTTTCTGGGGCGGGTGGCCGAAGTTCGAACCAGGAGCATCGAGGACGCGTTTTGTGCATAGTTATAAGTACGGATAAATCGATTTGAAGCAAATCAGAGCATAGAGGTGGATGGGATGCCGCAGCAAGTTGCAGCCCTGTCGAATGACAAGGCGGTGGAAATTGGAGAGTTCCTGACGAACAATGTCTCAAGGGCAGTCGTCTTCGCCCTCATGCACAAGCAGCCGATGACCAGGAGGGAGATCGAACAGAGCCCGCTAACAGACTCCATGAGACGCATGTCCCTGAGCGCACAGACGAGGAAGCTCAAGGACAAGAGCAACATCCAGATGAGGACGCTGCTCGCCAAGGGAGTGGACAGCGGAATGCTAGTTGCCCTCACGTCTAAGAGGCAGAACTACTACTTCCTGAACTCCGACCTTAGGATAGAGCCAGCGCCGATACGCGACCCAACCGAGGATGAGGAGAACGTGTCGCTGAAGGTTTACGCAGACCGCTCGTTCGCCCACGCGCCCGGAGAAGCGGTCCTTCCGTCATGGGGCACCGCAGCGGACCACACCATCTTGCCAGTGCCGTTCATCGACACCCCCAAGGCGCTGGTGATTTGGCTCAGCTGGTTGATCACGAAGACGAGAAGGCAGATCCTCACTTACATCAGCGATCACGGTTCAGTCACGAGGCCGCAGCTGAGAGCGGACCTGGGGTTCTGGGCCGATAGGATCGTCGCCAAGGAAGGCCTCCCAGCTGGGGTGCTCGAGAAGGCGGACGACAGGATACGGTACCAGTTCTCCACGTTCTCATTCTCGAAGCTGAAGGTCAAGAAGGACGACGGCAGCAAGAAGCGCTCGTGGACGAACTTCCCCCCGACGTTCTGGCTCACGAGGACCTACGAGCCGTTGAAGTGCGTCTCCGGAGCGTCGAAGATGCTGAGCAGCAGGAAACCGGACGCGACTCCGATGGCAGTCCTGGAGGAGTTGGCGAAGGATAACCCGACCATCATCGACAGAAACAGGAAGGACTTCATCGAAGTAAGCTTTCTGGAGAGGATGAGCTTCTACGCGGTATACCATTCCGGAGGGGACGCGGCCACCAAGATTTCGGCCGAGATGCTAGTGCCGGAGAAGGTAACGTTCAACTCACCCGAACATCCGCTGGTCTGGATCTCGACGACGGACGAGGATCACGCTAGCGCGCGGATGGATTTCAAGCACGAGGCCGCGATGATGCTCCGCTCGAAGAAGACGAAGGACGAGCAGATCGAATTCCTGGAGAACATGCTGAAGGAGATGGCCATGGAGAGGATCGGGAACCGGCTGATGGAGCACGAGAGATTCCTTGCCAAGGACCTCGACCGCCTCAGAATAGAGTCGTTTGGCCTTGGCTCAGGATCGATATCCGCCGTCGCCGACCTCGAGCTCGACAGGGAGAAGCTACTGCAGGAGAAACTGTACTTCGAGAGGTTCATGGACATTCTGGTGCCGGGAGCAATCGAGAAGACCACGCCTGAAGATACACAGGCGGCACCGGAAGAGGACGTCGAGGGCGAGCAGTAGACGACTATGTAGAAGCCGGAGCAATAGGTTTAAGGGGCCAGACCCCCGACGGAGCCGGCCCCACAGGCTGGGTCCACCCTGAGCCCGCGATCATTCACTTGGGGAATCTCACGTCCAAGCGAACGCCTTCTTGCGCCCCCAGCTTTTCGAGGTCGGACTTGTTTACCTGGATTTCCTGCGGGTTCAGTTCCGAGCTGGCCTCGACCTGCATCTTGGCCTCCCGGTCCTTGTGTCGAACCATCACATGCCCGCCGGATCTCGCGCCGTGCTCTTTCAGGAGTTCCTCGTTCAGCCTTGCCACACCGGCCTTGGCTTCCGAGGAAGTCCGTATCCTGAGGTTCTTAGTCGACATATACGCGCCCGACAGCGTGGTGCTCTCGCGCCTGAGCTCCTCCGCCACCTTTCTCCGTAGCTCGTCGGACGAGGTCTCCTCCTTCGGCTCTATGCGTTGGGAGATCCTCTTCACGACCTCGGGAGATGCGCCGGCACGCCTTATCGACTCCTCGAGCTTGCGCCTGTCGAACTCCTCGACTTTTCCGGAGCGCTTCCTCACCTTCGCCGTTTCCTCACCCCAACTACTCTAGCGACTTTGAAGGGATAGTTCTTTCGGTGAGAGCCAGCCATTAGAATATCGCCTTTCCGATTTAAAATCGGGCTAAAAGGACAAGATGCCGAATGGAACAGGCTGTCGTCGAGCTGGCACACCGCAGAGCGGACTGCCAATAGAAGTATAAGGGCAGAGGATCATCCACTTGCGCCATGCCGGTTGGGGATCGGGCAGGCTTCGGAGGATGGTGGTTACATTGATTGTCAATCGCGCCAAGGGCAGGCCGTATTCGACAATCGCAGTGGCAATCGCGATGTCCTTCACCGCGTCTCTCCTTTCCCCTGCGGGAGCGTCTGCGGAGTCAGCCGAAGGACCGTCAGATGCGGCGACCCTGAGAATCGGGTTCCTGGAGAAGGTGGATAGCCTGAACCCGAATGTCGCACAAACAGAAACGGCAAAGGTGTTCTACGGTCTGGTGTATGACTGCCTCCAAGCGGTTGGAGAGGGTCTGGAGCCAACATCTAACCTTGCAGTAGACTGGAAGATTGACGAGGGTTACGAACCGCACGGCTCAGTGTGGAGTCTGGACATAAACACGGGTGCCCGATGGCACGATGGGACGCCGTTCACAGTCGAAGACGTGGTATTCACGATCAACCTCAACGCGAACAACTACGCCCAGTTGTGGGCGTACCAACCGTATGCGTACTTCATGGACTACTCCGAGAAGGTCGACGGAGACACGGTGAGGATCCATTTCTACGACAGGAGCACAGCGGAACCCATGCCGGTGGCTTATGCCAGCTCACTCTACATCCCGATTCTTCCCGAGCACATGCTGATGGACTACACGGCCGTAGAAATTGGCTTCGAATGGCAGGGAGTGTTCGAGGATTCGGACACGCCCATCGTTGGCACGGGGCCGTTCATGGCGACGGAAAACATCTATCAGGAGTTCCTGCAAGGTGACAAGCTAACACTGGTCAAGAATCCGAACTACCACTTGACAGTGGGTGACGAATCGCCCGCGGTATCATTCGAGAGGCTCGAGATGTTGTTCTATGAGAACGAGTCCGTCATGATGGAAGACCTGGAGAACGGTGGCCTCGACCTAGCACGGTTCTGTCCGACGGGATTCTCGTCCGTTCAGGACAGCATCGACAACAATCCCTCAGGAATCATCCAATACTACCACGGACAGACCTGTGCTCAGAGAAGCAAGATGCTAGACATAGACTTGAGGAACGGTATAGGCGGCAACCCGGCGAGGCTCGACCCGGCCGTTCGACAGGCGATCATGATGGCTGTGAACAAGACAGAGATTGTCTCAGACCCGGAAATCTACGGGGGCTTCGCCGACGAGGGGACGACCCTCATACCATCTGTGAATTCGAGGTGGCACTATGAACCTCCAGAAGACGACCTCATCCAGCACGACTTCCAGGCGGCCAACGATCTCCTAGAAGCGAATGGTTATCGATACACGCCCGATTCACCAGATGTCAGGGTCGCAACCGTGGATAGCTGGGCGGTCCATGAGGAGCTCGTCCCGGAAGGCTATCCGCTTCAGTTCGAACTCGTAATCTTCCCGCAACAGGCCGAGGACAAGCCAATCGCCGGGCACTTCGTTGACGCGTGCGAGGAAATAGGAATAACAATAGAGTATTCGGTGGTGACGGCGCCTTATGTACTCTCTGCCACACTATGCCCGGTGTTCGAGAATTTTGAAATGACGTTGTGGTCATGGACTTCGGATATCGACCCAGTCTATCAGCTGTTCCGACAGTCCTCGCGCAGCTTCAATGGATGGAACGACAATTACTACAACAACTCCGCGTATAATGAGAACTACACGAACTCAGTGGTGGAGCTCAACGAGAGCAAGAGGCAACAATACGTGTACAACTGTCAGAAGATACACTACGAGGACTCGGCGTACATCTCGTTGGCATATGTACACGATATATTCGCGTGGAGAACCGATAGATTCCAGGGATGGGTCGACTGTTCATCAAATCCAGGAGCAAGCCTTTCGAACATATGGGGGGCGAACCCGCTGATCTTCGCCCTCGAACCGATCAGCGAAGACGGCGCAGATGAGCGACTCATCATCGCATCCGCAGGCATAGCAGCCGTCGTTGCGGCAGTCGTGTTGACCCTATTCTATCTGAAGAGAAAGAGAGCCGCTCACGAATAGAATCCACGCGAAGCCAGATTTGGCATCTGTGCCAAACGAGGAGCCGGGCGTGTTGTTCGTGCTTGGTGCTAGCACGTTGCCCGACGAGCGTCGGTACGCCCGAACTATTAATGTACGAAATTGCACGTCCAGGGCATGATGTTCCCCAAGCGCGTAGCGTCGCTGCAGTTCTCTGGAATAAGGAAGCTGTTCGAAGCGGCCCCAGCGGATGCGATCAATCTGGGCCTCGGGGAGCCGGACATACAGCCTCCGAGAGAGATAATCGAGGCATTCAAGAACGCCCTTGACCGCGGCATGAACAAGTACGGCCCCAGCGCCGGCATCATGGAGCTCAGGAAAGCCATCGCCGAGAACCTGAAGAGCTACAGGAGAGACGTCGCTGCC
The DNA here is from genome assembly GCA_029864565.1 of Thermoplasmata archaeon. Classification (GTDB taxonomy): domain Archaea; phylum Thermoplasmatota; class Thermoplasmata; order UBA10834; family UBA10834; genus UBA10834. Next base: position 13,373 of record JAOTTD010000011.1, read on the forward strand.
GAGAACATCATTGTGACCGTGGGCGCGACCGAGGGAATGCGGATAGCGTGCGAGACCATACTCGGCGAAGGAGACGAGGCACTCGTGCCCAACCCGGGATTCATCATATACGGCCCCGATGTGGCGCTGGCGGGAGGAAAGGCGATCGATTACACGCTGAAGTTGGAGAACGGCTTCTGTCCCGACCCCGACGAGATACAGTCACTGATAACCCCCAGGACGAAGGCAATCATCGTGAACAGCCCTTCGAACCCGACAGGCGCCGTTTATTCGGACGCGGTCATCAAGGCAATATGCGACATCGCCACGGACCATGACATCTACATACTCTCGGATGAGGTATACCACAACTTCGTGTACGAAGGCACACACACATCATTCGCCCGATACCACGACGACACGATCATAGTCAACTCATTCTCCAAATCGCTCGCAGTCACTGGTTGGCGGATAGGCTACGTCGCGACTTCCAAGGAGATAGTCGAGCACCTCGCCAAGGTGCAATACTACACGCTCGCCTGCCCGCCGACGGCTACCCAGTACGCTATCCTCGAAGGGATGAAGATAAGGAAGCAGTTCAGGGCGAAGATGCTCGCCGAGTTCAAGGCGAGGAGGGACCTCGCCATGGCCAAGCTGTCGAAGATGCCTTCGTTCGAGACGCCACCTGTGCAGGGAGCGTTCTACGTGTTCCCAAAATACTCGCAGGGGCTGCGGTCGGAGGACTTCGCCATGACGCTCCTGAAGGCTGGGGTCATATGCGCGCCGGGAGCGGCGTTCGGCTCACTCGGCGAGGGACATCTGAGGTTTTCGTACGCCAACTCCAGGGAAAACATAAGTGCAGCGCTGGACATAGTCCGCGAAGTGGCCGAGAAGCTGTGAGCCAGGACATTCGGCCATCGGTTTTATATCACACTCGATATCTTTAGGTACCATGCCCGAGGAGGCTGGCGGAGGGGGCAGGGAAGCCAAGAGGCTCATGAGCCCCAGAGCGGCATTGGCCGTTACCAACAACGTCGTTGGCGCACTCCTTGGCACCACCGCTCTCATTTTCATCGCCAAGAACATGGGCGCAACGACCCTCGGCATACTCGGCTTCGGCATCGCCACCATCGGGATTCTGAGCTTCCTGTCCGACTTCGGGGTGGGCTCTGTCCACATCCGTCAGATGAACTCAAGCCAGGACAAGAGCAAATGCATAGGGGCGTACGCCGTCATACGGCTCGTCCTGCTCGGAGTGTTCTCAATCGTGACGCTCGTGATGATCGAGATGTGGAAGGATGGCTCCGCAGGCGGGATGATGCCCACGGGCGACTCCCTCATACCGGCGCTGACGGACACGATGTACGTCTTCCTGGTGTACTATGTGCTCCTGGGCATAAGCCAGATAGCAACGCACACCTTCGACGCTCTCGAGGAGGACGCCAAGGTCCATGTGCCAGCCATCCTGGAGCTCGTGGTCCGGGTGTCCTTCGTGGTCTACATAGCCGCGTCGCCTCTGGCCGGTAGCTCCAACGGACCTGCGCTGCTTGCTTCCGCATACGCCGCTGGAATGATCTCGTCGATGCTGCTCACAGCCGTTCTGATGAGGTCGTATCGCGCCTCGATGCCCGATCGGGAGACGATGATCAGCTACATCAGGGCGCTCGCCCCGGTATTCCTGGTGTCGGTCATCATAATCATAGACCTGTACCTCGACAAAACCATCGTCGGGTACTTCTGGGGGGAGTACGAGCTCGGGCTGTACTTCGGCGTCCAGCGGATGGCCATATTCGTAGGCGTGTTCTCACTCTCGATCGCCACGCTCATACTGCCGTCTGTCACGACCTACTTCAAGAGGCGCGACGTGACCGCCAGCTGGGACGTCGCGAACCAGGCGGAGAGGTACGTCTCCCTCGTAGTAATTCCGACTGCGGCATTCTACCTGTTCTACGGCTCGGACATTCTGCGAGTGTTCCTCACGGAGGAGTTCGTGGCCGCAGTTAGAACCATGGATCTGCTGGTCATGGCGAGCGCGGTCGTCGCCCTCGTGCTGCCCCTGAGGTCGATCATCGTCGGCGTCGGCAAACCCGTGACGTTGTTCGCGATAGGCTTTGTGGGGACACTGCTGCAGCTGGTGCTCCTCTTGGTGCTTGTCCCCGCCGAATTCCTCGGCATCGAGATGTTCGGCCTGGGGAGACAGGGCGCAGCGGGGGCGCTGCTCATATGCTCCATATACTACTTCTTCACCGTCAGGTACATGGCGTGGAGGATCAGCAAGATTCTGCCGTACTCTCATTCGTTCAAACACCTGCTGAGTGCAGTCACGATGGTAGGAGCGATGTATGTCGTCGACTGGGTGCTCGTACCCACCGTGGACTGGATAGCCCTCATATTGCTGGCGATCGTGGGCATATTCGCATATGCCCTGTCGGCGTACTTCATGGGGGAACTGGAGTTCTCCGACTACAAGTACTTCAAGACAATGTTGAATCCGCAGGACACCTTCGAGTATGTCGTCAAGGAGCTCGTTGGCAAGAGGGGACATTGACTCGCCCAATTCGTTTTATAGAGTGATAACTGAATTACCGCTGGGAGGGGAGAGGTACCTGCCTGAAGAGTTGATCGTGACACATGCCGGCGAATTACTGACCATGCGCGGCCCGTGCAGGGCGCGGGTGCGCGCCGAGATGTCGGAGCTCGGCGTCATCAAGGACGGTGCAGTCTATGTACGCGATGGAATCATCCAGGCAGTCGGGGACACACCATCGATCCTCAACTGGCACGACAGCCCAGGGGTAGAGAAGATGGACGCCTCGGGCTGCGTTGTCATGCCGGGCTTCGTCGACCCTCACACGCATCTGGTGTTCGCCGGCTCGCGCGAGTTCGAGCTGGACCTCAAGATCAAGGGCAAGACCTACATGGAGATCCTGAACGGCGGAGGAGGGATACTCAGAACCGTCAGGGACACGAGGGTGGCCTCCTCGGACCAGCTGTTCGACCAAGCCGCGAAGCGACTCAACGTCATGTTGGAGCATGGGTCCACGACCGTCGAGGGCAAGTCTGGGTACGGCCTTGACAAGAAGACGGAACTGAGGATACTGAAGACCTTGAGAAGACTGGACGCCGAGTGCCCCACAGATGTCATCCCTACGTACTTGGGGGCTCATGCAGTCCCGCCCGAGTTCTCAGGCGGAGCCGAAGAGTACATACAGTTCATAATCGACGAGGTATTGCTCGACCTGCCGTCATCAGGCCTTGCGCGCTTCTGCGACGTATTCTGCGAAGAGGGTGTGTTCAGCATCGCCCAGTCGAGGAGAGTGCTGCTCGCGGCGAAGTCTCTCGGACTCGGCTTGAAGATACACGCGGACGAATTCGAGCGCACAGGCGGGGCAGAGCTCGCGGCGGAAGTCGGCGCCGTATCGGCGGACCATCTCGCGCGCCCTTCGGACGACGGCATCATGGCTATGGCCAGGAAGCAGGTCGTTGGCGTGCTGCTGCCGGGAACGCCCTTCTCCTCGATGGAGCGCGATTATGCGGAGGCGAGGAGACTGATAGAACTGGGGGTGCCAATCGCCCTAGCGACTGATCTCAACCCCAACTGCTGGAACCCGTCGATGCAGTTCACCATTACGCTCGCGTGCCACAACATGAAGATGACCCCTGCAGAAGCGCTTGTCGCGTCGACCATCAACGCCGCCGCGGCGGTCGGCCGCGAGAAGTCGATAGGGTCGATCGAGGAGGGCAAGGCGGCAGATATCATCGTCTTGGATGTTCCGACCCATGCCCATATTCCCTACCGGATGGGTACGAACCTATGCTCTCTCGTGTTGAAAGGTGGAGAGGCGGTGTTCTCCGCGGATCGTTCCAGAGCTGACGGCTAGAGCCGCAATATGATTATTCCCAGGACGACTGTGCCAATCCCCACCCATTCCTGGATTGCGAGGTTCTCCCTGAGAATCATAAACGCTAGGAACGTTGTGAACACCGCATTGGACGTCGCTATCGCAGCGGTCGCCCCAGTAGACATCGTGCCATGGGACAACGCCAGCGCGAAAGTGAGAATGCCGACGCCGAGAAGGACGCCAGCTGCGACAGGGAACGAGAGCTTCCAGTCGAGGGCCACCGTGGACCCCGAGAGGATGATGTACGCGAACAGAGCAGCTCCCAACACGCCCATGGCCATCCACATTATGGCCGAGAACATCACCGGGTCGAGGCCTTGGTTCTTCTCGCCGTAGCTTATCAAGAAGTTCGTCGTCCCCCAGAGGAGGAAAGTGCACACTGCTAACAGCAATGCCGTTGATAACATGATCCTGCGCTCCACGGGAGCCCGAGAAGCGGGTTCTTATAAATACGTTTGGCGACTGCCCAGCAGCCTCGCGACAACCATGTCCAGTGAGTCGCGCCTACCACTCGGCGGCATGGGTTATATATATATGCTGAAAGGCCATCATCGCGGCCGAGATTCGGACGCGCTTTGTGCGTCGGCCGTCGGGAAGGCAGTAGAATGGTTTCTGTGTGCATGCTTACAGAATTGGACAGCTACAAGAAGCTGATACCTTACAAGAACCCTGGCGGCATGGGCACCAACGCGCCGATGGTCGCGAGGGAGCTCGAGAAGCTGGGATGTCGTGTCCTCTTCAATCAACCGCGCGGTGATTATGACGTCCTGCACGTGCACAGTCCACTGCCAAACTCGTTCATGTGGGCCCTCAGGAGGAAGATATCGCACAAACCGCTGGTCGTGCATGGAAGACATCTTCCTGAGCTCATCAAAGGTGGGTTCGTCGGAGGCGACCTCTTCTACCCGCTCGTCAGGAGGTACTCAGTCATGTTCTACAACCTCGGCGACGTCGTCCTCGGGGCGACTCCGTACGTGGCCAAGGCGCTGTCCAGGGACGGTGTGAAAGGCCCGTTCAGGACCATTCCTAACGGCATAAGCCGGGAGACTTTTGTTCGCGACGAGACAAGTGGCCAACGCTTCCGGGAGAGGATAGGCGTCGGCAAGGACGTGAGGCTCGTGATCACCGTCGGATTGCGAATACCGAGGAAAGGTGTCGACACATTCGTCAATGTGGCCTCCAAGCTGAAGCACCGACATGACGTCAGGTTCGTCTGGGTCGGCGCCTCGGAGGCGCTGCTCGAGGATGCTCTGGACGACACACCCCCAGGCAACGTGCTCTTCCCGGGGCACGTGCCGTTCGAGGAGATCGTTGGGGCTTATTCCGCGGCGGAGGTCTTCATGTTCCCCACGAAGGCTGAGAGCTATGGAAATGTCATGCTCGAAGCGGCGAGCTGTGAATGCCCGCTCCTCATACGAAACATACCGGTCTACGAGGACTGGGTCGTGGACGGAAAGCACTGTATGAAGGCGTCCAGCGACGATGACTTCGCGACTAAGCTTGAGATGTTGCTCGATGACGACTCGCTCAGGTCACGCATGGCCGACGGCGCGCAGGAACTCGCGGACGAACATGACATCAGAAAGACCTCGAAGATGTTGATGGAACTCTATGAAGAACTCGCAGAGGGAAGGATGGTCGGATGATAGGCGAGGAGATCATCGACACATTCGCGTCGTTGGGCGACATCGGCATGATCATCGCGTTGGTGGCGATCATCCTGATCGACGGCACGGGGTTCCCGACGCTGCCCGAAGTCTGGATGGTATGGATATTCGGCGTACATTTCGATTCCGTGGGTTGGGCGGTGACGCTCATAGTGGTCGCGAGCCTCGCGAGCCTCGGAGGCAACTTCATCTTGTACACGATCGTCAAAGTCGTCGGCATGCCGAAGAGAATAGCGAAGGTGATGAGGAGGTACACGGACTTCCTGATCGTTAGCGACGAGAGGCTCCTGCTTCTCAATAGGATCGCACCCCTAGTTCCATACACCGGCGCTTTCATGGCGGTGTGCAACTGGAACCTTCGCAAGTGTGTCCTGTACCTTATCACTGGCGCGCTGATGAAGTCTACTGCGGTCATACTCCTCGCGTGGCTGAGCTACGACAACCTCAGACAGGACATAGCTCCCTGGATAGCCCTGGTCGCCGTGATCGTGGTTCTGCTGGCGAGCGTAATCGCATCATTCATCTACAGGAGACGGGTTGGTCTCGGGGGGGGGATATCACGATCTCAGTCGTGATTCCGACATACAACGAGAAGCCGAACCTGAGGGAGCTCATTTCCCGCATCAACAGCGCATGCTCTGCCAAGGGCATGGAAGTCGAGATCGTCGTGGTCGATGACAACAGCCCAGACGGCACTGGAGCGCTCGCCGAGGAGCTGAGAAACGAGTTCAACGTCAAGGTCCTGCACAGAGCGGGCAAGCTCGGCCTGTCGACAGCCGTGATCGAGGGGTTCGAGGCAGCCACGGGCGACCTGCTGGTGGTGATGGATGCCGACCTGAGCCACCCGCCTGAGAAGATCCCTGAGATGGTGGAGAAGATTCGATCCGGCGATGCGCAAGTCGTCGTCGGGAGCCGTTACGTGAAGGGAGGCTGCGTCGAGAACTGGCCCATACATAGAAGGCTGGTCTCGAAGGGCGCAACCCTGATCGCCAGAGGCCTGACCAAGGTGAAGGACCCGATGTCCGGGTTCTTCGCCCTCGAGCGCGCGGTCATATCAGGCGTGGAACTGAACCCGATCGGCTACAAAATCGGCCTGGAGATAATGGTCAAGGGAAGGTACGAGCGGGTCGAGGAGATACCGATCACCTTTGCCGACAGGAAGGCGGGCAAGAGCAAGCTCGGCGCCTCAGTGTATTTGAAGTACATTGACCACTGCATAAGGCTCTACGAACACCACCGCCCTTGGCTGGCGAGGTACATGAAGTTCGCCCTCATAGGCGGCATAGGCGCGGTGATAAATCTCGCCGTGCTGTGGATATCCGTCGAGATATTCTTCGCGCACTATCTGTGGGCCGCAGTGCTCGCGTTCGTCGTCGCGGACACGAACAACTTCATATGGAACAGGTGGTGGACTTTCAGATCAAAGGGGAAGGTGCACGTCCAGTACCCGCAGTTTCTCCTTGTTAGCATAGACGGGCTGATGCTCAACCTCATCATACTGAAGACCATCGTGGAGGACCTGATGCCCACACTGGGAATAAACGAAGACAGAGCGAGCATGTTCCTTGTCATCGCCCAGGTTATCGCGATATTCCTGGTTAGCATATTCAACTTCGTGGCCAACTCGTTCTGGACCTTCAGTGACGACATCAAACAGAATACTGCCAACAAGTAGGCGCTCGGCAGTCCCGCGAAGGGCCTGCTATCTCACGTAGAAGGACACGGGCTCTATGGATTCCTGGAACAGATCGAGCACTGCCCAGTTATCGGCTCCCAAGCCATCTGGGGAGTACAGTGAGAAGCCCTCGTCCGCCAAGAATTCGGCCAGCTCGTCGATATCGTTCAGGAAATAGCATACGACCACGACCGCGACGTCGTACTCCACGACCGCGCTCCGAATCCTGTCGAAATCCATCTCTGGATACTGCCTCTCGGCGACATTAACGACCTCTGGAGGCATCTCCCGGTCCGCATAGGCTGCGATGATCGGGTCGCCGCAGATCACGAATTGGTCCGGGGTGGTCATCTCGGACAACAACCTTCCATAGGCTATCTGTGCGGGTTCCTCCTGGGCAGCGATGCCGTAGGCCGACAAGCCTCCCGAGACGAGCAAGGAAATCAGAACAGCGGCGTAACAGGCCTTTCGACGACGCCCCCGATTCGGTTCAAACCGTTCCGATCTCTGAGTGACGTCACCGTTTCTTGGCCCCGATTCGGATGCAACGACCACGCCTGCCAATATTGCCAACACGGGGCTTGCGAATGCCATGTGATGGAGGAACGTGAGGGGCTGGAGCACCATGAAGAGGAGGACGACCGTCGCCACACAGAGCAGGAACCTGTGGCTCGGGCCCATCCTCCAGATCTTCCTGGCGTACAGCAAGGGCAAGGCGTAAACGATGCTGAGTCCGAAGAAGGCCAACACTGACAACTTGAGGAACATCTCAAAGTCTCTGTGAGCCTGGTCGAACACCATGCCCTGCAGCAGGTCCGAAGGACCGAGAAGAAACATGAACACCGCCAACGGTATCGCCGATGTCAGCGTGACGACGACTCCGTTGACTAGCGAGGCTCTTCGGGTCTCCCGATTGGCAATCCCCTCTATCACGATGAACACCAGCATCCCAAGGAGGCCGATGCCGCCGATCAGCTTGAATGAAGCTGACAGCCCTATCAGCAGGCCCGAGACGGCCAGCCAGGGGACTCGCTCCCGCCTCTGACTCATGACGAAAGCCAAGACGGAGAACGCCATAAGGGACGCTGAAAGGGCATCCAGCGAGAACAGCCTGGATTCGCGGACGAATGTGAAGTCCACCGCCAACAGAGCGCCTGTCACAACCATTGCAGTGCCGCCCGCCACCCGATTCGAGACGAACATGCAGCAGGCGACCGCGGCGAGCGATACGAGAGCAGTCAGAAGCCTGAGTGAGATGACATCGCCTGAGAACAACGACCCGACGATGAACGCCGCTGGCGCTTGGTCGCAGGGCAGTTCCGTGTAGAGCGAGTACCCTCGGCTCACCATCAGCGCCCTCTCGATCATGACGCCTTCGTCGACCCCGTTGTTGGAGTAACTCCAGCCGATGTTGACCAGCCTCAACACGAGCGCGGCCAGGAGTATGCCGATGACCGCGATGAGGATCCGTCGTCGACCGAGCGCCCCGACAAATTCATCCAGTGAGATAATGCCGACCCGCCCTCCGGTACAGAGATGGAATGGGTTGGTGGGATTTGATGGTAGCGCATGCGTACGCGCGACCCACAAACATCAGAGTAATTCCTGGAACTCCTTGACGAGGTCTGGATGCCTCTTCTCGACGGCTTTCAAGATAGCAAAGGTGGACATGCTCTCGACGCCGACCTCGTTGAGGGTCTCGATCACTTTGTCGAACGTCTCGTCCGATAGCGTCACCAGCTTCTCCTTGGCCATCCAGTTCCGGTAAAGGTGGTCCTCCAGGATGTCTCGCCAACCGTCCTCGTAGGCCTGCATGGACTTCGCGCTGAAGTCACGCTTCTCGGTCGCCTTTGCCAAAACCTCGCCTGCGACCCTCCCTGCGCGGCAGCTGTTGGATATTCCGCCTCCAGTGATGGGGTCTATCTGCCGCGCGGAGTCGCCGACCAGCAGCACGCCGTCCGCCACGGTTCGCTCCAAGGGCGCGCAGACGGACACCGCCCCACTGACTATCTCAAGCGGGCTTCCCCGCTTCAGCCAAGGCTTGCTCTCGATGAACCTGTCGAGGTAGCCCTTGACCTCTGCTGGCTCTCTCAGTCTCGACAGCTGAACCCCTAGGCCGACGTTCGCCGTGTCCTCGTCCTTCGGGAACACCCAGACGTAGCCTCCAGGGGCGACGCTGCCGAGGAAGAACTGACAATATTCGTGCTCCTGTTCGATGTTGGTGAGGCGGTACTGCAGGCAGGTCGTCACGTCTTTCGGCGCCAGTGCAGTGTCCAGTCCGGCCCAGCGGCCCACCTGCGACTCGAACCCATCGGCCCCGACAACGCACCCGCACCGGACCTCCTTCGTCTCGCCGAAGGACCTTATCCTCACTCCAGCCACCTTGCCGTTTTCCATGATGAGTCCCAAGGCGGACGTCTTGAGCATGATGTCCGCCCCCGCCTTGGCAGCGTTCTTCGCCAACAGCTTGTCGAAGAAGACCCTGTCGAGGACCAGGCCTACCTCGTTGCCCGCCATGTTCTCCGATAAGTAGAAGGGGGTACCGTTCGGGGACACGATCTTCGCGCCCTTCACCTCCCACGCCACACTCCGAGAGTCGAGCTTCAGGTCGACGGAATCCAGCCACGACCTAGATATTCCCTCGCCGCAACGGACCGGCGACCCTATCTCTTGTCTCTTCTCGACGACGAGGACGCGAGCGCCGTTCTCGGCGGCCCACCTTGCGGTGCTCGTCCCGGCGGGACCGCCGCCGACGACGACAACATCGTAGTCATCCATTTCAATCGCCTCCTACCAGCGATATCGCGCCGACGGGGCACACCTTCGTGCATCTCTTGCACAATGTGCATGCGTCGTTGAACTCTAGCAGAACCTCGTTGAGGAAGACCGCGTTCGAGGGACACGAACCAACGCATGCCCCACAGTGAAGACATCTCGCTATGTCGACCTCAAGCCTGTCAAGCGGATCCATTGCCAATCAAACCACCTCAGGTGTACTCGGCGCCGTGCCTGCGTCTCCATTCCTCGAGAGGTATGGAGTGCTTCTTCTCTACCTCAGTCCTGTAAACGGGGCCGGAGTTGTACGCGCAGAACGGGATGATCATTCCATCGGGCGTAGTGTAGTGTATCATGCATCTCTTGACGCGCTCAATGTCGTAGTTGTAGGAATCCATGAAGTGCATCGCACCCACATACATCATCTGCCAGCTGAAATTGGACAGCTCCGACTTGGTCTCCTCCGAGAGAACCCCCCTCAACGACTTCAGGAACTGCACCGAACTCACGCCTTCGGGGAGCTCGTCCTTGTTGAGGTGATTCTTCAGCAGGTTGAACGCCTTCACCTTGCTAAGGGCTTTGACTCTTTTGCCCTCGGTCTTCTTCGCAAGCTGGTACATCTCGTGGAAGAGCGGTTCGACATCGACGAACCTGGTGACAGGCACGATGTTGTCCGGGTCCTTGACGAACATGTACGTCGCGATGCCGCAGTGGACATGGGTGGTGAGTGTCACCTTGTGGGCGCCATACAGCGCCTGCCACAGTTCGGATATCGCTGACACGGTAGGCACAGGATACCAGTCGGTCGTCTTGATCCTGCCTTCTGACTGACGTTCCATGTCCTTCGCGAGGTCGGGGAGCGTGTACCTGCCCTTCTCCAGTTCCTCGTTGGTGCATCTGCCAGTGAACGCGACGGGCTGGTAGTTCACGCCCCTTACGACATCCATGTTCTCGAGAGCGTAACGCAGTATGGGCCAAACCTGGTCGTCGTTCACGCCCTTGACTATCGTGGGCACGAGTACTATGGATGAGTGGTTCTCGACCTTCCTGAAGTTCTCAACCACCTTCTTCTTAGTGTCCAGGAGGTCCCTTCCACGGGCACGTGTATAGATCTCAGGCCTGAGTCCGTCGAACTGCAGGTACAGCGTGTTCAGGCCGGCGTCACTAGCCTTCCGGCAGAAGTCGACGCTCTCGGCGAACTTGATGCCATTGGTAGCCGCCTGCACCTGCGCGAAGCCCATTGCCTTCGCCGCGGATATGACCTCAATGAACTTGGGATAGATGGTAGGCTCACCACCCGAGAACTGAACGGCCGGGCACGGCACAGGCCTCTCGTCCCTTACGACCTTCAGCATCTTCAAGACCGTTTCGAAATCAGGCTCGAACACATAGCCGGCCGCGTTGGCGTTCGCGAAGCATATCGGGCACTTGAGGTTGCATCTGTTTGTGAGGTCGATGTTCGTGAGTCCGGTGTGGCTGAGATGGAGGTCGCATAGGCCGCAGTCGAAAGGGCACTGCTTGGCGTCCTTGATCGCCGGGTTCAGGACGCCTACGCCGTCCTTCGCCCAGGACTCCACTCGTAGGTACATTTCGACGTCCGACCAAACGACGTCTCTGAAGTCTCCATGTTCGGCACATGTCTTCTCCATGACGACCTTGCCGTCCTTCTCCCTCAGAGTCGCCTTGATTACTGCAAGGCATTCAGGACAGAGGCTCTCCGTGGTCTTCGGAAGGCCGCTAGGTATGGCACTGTCTTTCGTGAGCATGAGTCATCCCTACCCTTGCAGGTTTATTCTTAGCGATTCATTTAAATGTTATGTAGCTCATTCAGCTACAAATGGACCTCAAAAGCATCGTCGCCAGGACCGGCAGGGACGTGGACGAGCTGCTGGCCGAGTACGAGATGATATCCAGGACATTGGCGAACACAGGGCTCTCAGAGTACGAGTCGAGAGCCTACGTTGCGCTTGTGGCGTCGGGAACATCATCGGCCCCGTTTGTAGCGGACATCGCACGAATTCCTCGGACATCAGCATACAGGACCCTGCAGGCTCTCGAGGAGAAGGGCTTCGCACGATCTAAGGCTGGCAGGCCGATGAAGTTCACGCCAACAGACCCATCTGAGCTGGGGGAGAAGCACGCGAGCGAGATCCGGGAGGCGTTCTCCAAGATCGATTCCGTCAAGGATGTACTCTCAGAGAGAGGTGTGCCACAGCTGGTCTATACTATTCTCGGCAAAGAGCGGGTTCTGGAGAAGATAGGCGAGATGCTCGACAGGTCTGAGCACAGCTTCGTCATATCGTCGCCCTCCATCGCAGAGTTCAGACGTCGCCTGGGGAAGAGATTCACCAACGCGATCTCGAGGGGAGTGAGGGTCACGGTGATAACGAATCCGTTCGTCAAAGTGCCCGAGAACGTCACCGTCATCCGGAGGAGGGGGCTCATCGCGACGGATGTAATCGCCGACGCGAACAATGCACTCCTGGCCGCCCCGGACCTGTCCGCCTGTGGATATACGGACAATGAGACCCTTTCGCAGCACCTTCAGGATTTCCTGAGAATCATGTCCGAGAGCGGAGATTGAACCGCCATTCGGACGACCGTTTCTCCTTCTTGGATTCTGCATTGACGATCGTCCTGATGAGGAACGGCGCGTACAGCGTCGTCGCTATGGAGACCAATACGATCACGGAGTAGGTCTCACTCCCTATCGTACCCATGTTGAGGCCTATCATCGCGACGACTATACCGACCTCTCCCCTCGGAACCATTCCTGCGCCTACAATCAGCGCCGTCTTCTCGCCTCGAGTGGCCGCGCCCGCGGCGCAGCCCGCGAGCTTGGTGAGTATGGCAACCACAGTCAGGGCGATGGCCAAGGGTGCGACGCTGGCGAAATCTGTGAAATCGACCCTAGCTCCCATCACGACGAAGAAGAAAGGCACCAGCAACACGTTCAACGGTTCGAACTTGTGTTCCAACTCGTAAGTGTCCTTCGTGTCGGAGAAGATCAGCCCAGCGAAGAATGCCCCAATGATCGCAGCCAGGCCCACATAGGACGCCATGGCCGAGAGGCCGAAGACGACTATCAATATGATGACGAACGGCGCCTCCTTCTGGACGAGCTTGTCGAGCCAACTGTCCCTCTTGAAAGCACGCGTATTGTAGTGGATCGACCAGCTCCCGTCCACTGTGCGATCGTGCTTTATCGACCGCTTCCCTGAAGCATATCGGACCATCCTCGTGCCGAGTATCGTGACAATCGCAACGAAGCACGCGGCCTCCGCGATGACTATCACCACATCCAGGCTCGTAAGACTCTCTCCCGCTGCGGTTCCGCTGACGAGTGTGAGGACTATCATGGCTAGTATGTCGTCAATGACGGCCGCGCCCAGGATGATCTTGGCCTCGTTGGAGGCGATCATTCCCATGTCTTGGAGGACTCTCGCGGTTATGCCCACGCTTGTGGCGACCAGGGCCGCCGCGATGAACATCGCCTCGACCGATGAGAAGTTGAGAAGGATGGACACGTAGTAGCCGGCCACGAACGGGGCCACCACGCCCAGCGTCGCAACGGAGGCTGCGATTAGCCCCACCTTCTTCAGCTCCGAGAGCTTGGTCTCCATACCGACCGAGAACAACAGGAAAGTCGCGCCCAGGGTTGCGAGCACGTCCATGAACGAATGTTCCGAGGTTATGATGCTGAGGATGGACGGTCCGAGTATGACACCCGCAATGAGCTCACCCGTAACGGCCGGCAGCTTGAGCCGCTCCATCAATTCGCCTCCTACTTTGGCGGCGAAGAAAGCGACGAATATTAGGAGAAGAGTCTCCTCAGGTTCCAATGAATCCCATCCGACTACTGGAATGTCGCAGTCGATATTTAACATTGAGTCAGAATTGCCGTGCCAGTGGAGACTGGTGCGTACACTGCATGTAGTTGTAGCTGTTTACCGACGCTCTCGCATGATGACTCGACAGTATGGCATCGATGAGCAATGGCGGCCGTCAAATGCAGAAGACTCACCGCAACAGCTGGAGATTGCGAAGCGACCGCAGGGCGCAGGTATCGTTCTCCGTCATAGCAACAGTGCTGCTTCTATCGACAGTCGCTGCCGGAGCCTACTTCGCGAAGAGAGAGTTGGACGAAGTGTCTGCGCGCAAACGGGCTGCGCTGCTGGAATCGATGGCGTCCGCCGTCGATGAGGTGACACTCGAACTCTCGCTGGCAGCCGCGGCACGGGCGCAGAGGATCGTCTCAGGGTGGAGCTTGTTCCCGGTCAACGGCACCGATATCTCAGATGCGTTTGCGGACTCGGTCGGGGCATACATATCGTCGGCGTTCCCCAGACAGGAGTTCGGGTTCGACATAGCCGTTGGCAACTGGACGGGAGCGCTCTTCTTCTCGGAGATGAACTCTGTGGATCTGATGTCCACCGAGGCGACCTCCCAGAAGGAACTCGCGCTCGACGGAGAAATCATGACCTACGACGAGTTAATGCCTGGAAGCGAGGAGGCACTCGTCGAAAGGACTTCGAGCCCCTATTACTTCGCTGTTGGCAACTTCACCGTCGGCGTCTCGTCTGAGACGACGTCGTTCACAATGGACGCCTCGTTCGAACGGCCCGTTGTATCTGCTCTGCCGTTCGTAGAGTCCAAGCTGCGCAAGTTCGAGTCCGCGTCTATCGGCGAGCTTTCGGACCTCGGCAAGACTGTCGCGGACATGCTCACCACTCTTGCCCAACTAAGGGTGCTCGAGGGTTTCGGGATGCCGCTGTACTCGTACGGCCTCGACACCAAGGACATCGTGACGGAGCGAGATGTGTACAGAGCGACACTGGTCGCCCTGTTGGTCGAGCAAGTGCGCCTATTCAGGAGCGCGGACGTCGATTTCGCAAAGAAGGTGACCGAGGAGTGCGAAGGCGGAGACATCGGCATGAGGGCCGTCCTCTCCTCAAGCGGGAGGTACGCGGACCCTGGTGAGCTGTTTCTATGGTTCCTCGGTCGGAAGGAACCGAACTTGGACCCGACACTGGTGGTCGCGTCCGCTGTGAACGGCATAGTGGACCAGCTCGCGGTCAAGCTAATGGATTACATGGGATGGCTGGGAGCGCTCGACGTCGCGGATGGGGTGGTCGAAACGGTGGCAGATTCGCTGGACTCGCTGGTGGCATTCCTCACCGGGGAGGACAAGGCCCAGGAGGCGGTGGTCTCTTGGATGGAGAACGCGATGCGCTCGGTCGACGCGGATCCCATCGTCTACTCGGAGATATTCTCGGCCAAGGTCGATTGTGGAGTGTATGTGCCCGAGCGGGTCTACTTCGTGGAGGACCTCGCGGGAGAGATTCATCCCGTGTACGTAGGTAACTACACGGTTCTACTGGACCTGCCGAAATACGACCTCTTGGGAGCGGACATCTGGAGGGAGTTCTACGAGGAGTTCAAGGAACATCAGCAGTCCACGAGGGGCCTCGTGTACGACAGCCTCATGAGGCTCGCCTACGACATCGCCACGCAGACGGTGTACCAGCTGGACGATTTCGTAATCGACCCGTTCGACGGGGACGGCCTGTTCAGCACGCTCGCGAGCGCATCTCGGAGTGTCTCGTTCCTCGCAGATCGTGAGACGCTATCGAGGTCCGTGGCCGACCTCCCCATGTTCTCCGCGCAGTGGACGATGGCGTCCGAGCTGTCCTCGTTCGCCATGGAACACGCTGCGGAGCTGTTCGACCAGGATCTCACCGAGGTCGCCGGATCGGAACTGTCGGCGGCTCTGCTTGCCGGTGCGCGGTATCCGTACATCCCTGACCTTGTGGTACCTGTCGAACAGCAGCTCGAGGACTTGGTTCGCAATGACATCCTCAACGACCCGTCATGGGGGGTCTCTGAAAGGCTCGAGCAGTCCGTGCTGTCCATCGGGCTCGTGCACCTCAAGCGGTTCCTCTCGATCTTGAATTCGTCGGTGACCCAGTCGGATGATGGATTTGTCGGGCCGATGATAGATGCGTTTGCAGCGATGCTCGTCGAAGGTGCAGAAGGGTTCCCGGGAATGGCTCGTCTCATCGAGTCCATGCTCTCCCGTGTCGCCAAATCAGTGCTGGCTCAGAAAAGGCTAGCAAACCACAAGGGGGCTGTCTTCCTTGACCTCGTCACCCCGTTCGAGTTCTGGGACGGCAACCTCTCCTCGGCGACGGAGAACGGCACGGTGCTCTCCGAGACTCTAGCCGTCGATATCGTCGACGGCATGCAGCCGATGACTGCGGTCCCATTCGACCCCGGGCGGGGATACGACGGCCTAGGCAGCCTGGTGCCGGCCAACGAATTCCTCGTGATGGTCAAGAGGCCATGGGATTTCGACAGGTCCCAGGAAGATTACCCCAATACGCACCTCACATCGCTGCTGAACACATCGGCCACGCCCTATGCTACGCAATGGATTGTGCAAGTCCGTGCCAGCATCGGGGTGACTGTGACCTCTTCTGGCACTCTGCTCGATTCGGTTCACGGCGACGGCGAGGTCGCCTCGGACCGTGTGTTGGGAGTGGACCTATGCCTGCCGATAGTCGTACACTCCGCGACTCCCCTGAACGGCGTGGATTACAACCCCACGAACACCGCACTATCGGATGCCGTCGCCGCGGCGCGCATGTTCTGCGATATCGTCTGGGACAAGCTCGAGCCAATAGTGGGATGGGTCAAGGATGGGCTCGACCGCGTGCTGTGGTTCCTCGAGGACTTCTTCGATGTCATAACCAGTTTCGCGACGAGGTTGATCAGGTGTGTCGCTGGCGGTCT
Source organism: Thermoplasmata archaeon (assembly GCA_029864565.1). Lineage (GTDB taxonomy): Archaea > Thermoplasmatota > Thermoplasmata > UBA10834 > UBA10834 > UBA10834. Next base: position 30,163 of record JAOTTD010000011.1, read on the forward strand.
GACAAAGCTGGTGGAGACCATCCAGGAGTATGTCGAGAGGTTTGCCAACTCTGTCCTAGGGAAGGCGGTGAAGCTGCTGATAGACATGACGGGCACTGTCGAGGTGCGGATATCGCTCTACGGATTCACCGTGACGATCCGCACCAACCTGCCGGACCTGCTGTTCAAAGATGCAAGGGACCTGCTCAGGGTCATGGTGCACAGCAGGCACCTGGGGCCAGGGTTGACTTTCGGAATCAGGGTTGCGAAGCTATCTGACGGCAGGTACGACGTCATAGTCAACGGAACCCTCACCACCGACGATTTCTCCGCCGAGATAGTGATAGACCCGCTGATGCAGGTGAAACGGCGCTTCGCGGAACTGCATCTAAAGTCGAAGACATGGAGGCTGGACCTGTCTATTCCCGAGGTGGAACCGTACGAGGCCACTAGCGTCAGCAGCTCAGACCTTCCTGGAGTGGGCGCGCTGTTGTCCAACATACCCCTGCCGATGCTGGGGTTGTCCGCGTCGGTCGAGCTGGGCATGAAGGTGAAGTACTCTCCTCCGTTTCCGGCGAACCTGGTCGTCAACGAGTTCGAGGCGAACCCGCCCGGAGACGACGCAGGCAAGGAGTGGGTGGAGCTTTACAATCCGCTCGGAGAGACGGTGAACCTCGAAGGGTGGAGGCTGGAGACCATACACGGCTCGACCGCCTCGTTGGAACTGAGCGGCTCGGTGCCACCAGGAGGCTACGCCGTCTTCACGTTCAGAGAGACGTCGATCGACAACGGTCAAGCGGGCGACCCATTCAACGACGGTGACTCCATCTCGCTAATCAGCCCGAGCGGTGACGTCGTCGACCTCACGCCGATGCTGAGCGATGTCTCCAATGACCTGAAGAGCCATCAACGCAACTGGGACGGCGGGCCAAAATGGGGGCTCCGCCAGAGCACGAAGGCGGACTCGAACGGTGTGCCCACGTTCCTCGCGACAGCAGACTACATCGTGAAGGCGTTGTTCGAGGCGTTCAAGGAGGCCTTCGCCGAAACGAAGACCGCGGAGGCCTCCGCGTCATTGGACTTTCTGAGACTGCTCGGAGAGAGGGTGCTCACACACTTCATCGAAAACCTACTGGACATACTGAAGGACATAATCCACGAGGTGGTTTTCTACTTCGAGGTAACCCTCAGCGACGCCACCGGCGCTGCAGGGGCGGGCTTCAGGCTGTCGTTCGTAGTCAAGGGCGAGGCCATCGCCGAGCTCTTGAAGTGGTTGATCAAGAGCCTCGCGACGTACATCGTCAACCTGGGAAGGGCGGGCAACCCCATCGAGTACCCGTCGCATCCAGAGCTGTTCTTCGCGAACCTGCAGATCAGATTCGAGGTATTGTTCTTCGTGGGGATGCCGAAGATGTTAACGGCGCTCGGCGCACGGGTTGACCTCGACAAGAGGGTCACCGCCGTGGTCGCGGTCTCGCCTAACATACCCGCGATCGGCAAGTTGGCCGGCAAGGATTGGGGGATTTGGTCGGTGGATTTCGGCCTCTGTCTCGAAGGAGTGCCGAGGGAGGTCGTGGGCACGGCTCTGATCAAGACTTCGGGCGACCTGATAGACATCTGGCTCGTTCGCGCTCGGGCCTGTGGCATCTGAACGGAGGCTGAATACTCATCTGGCACAGCACCTGATTGGCACTCCTTCGAAACAAATAAGTGGGCCCCCGCTATCAGAGTCGGGAGACGACATGGACGTCATATCGGAATCCCTTATGGACAGCTTTGACACGCTGCTTGAATCGGTGTGGTTCAAGCTTACGTTTCTGCTAGTCGTAGCGCTGTTCGCGGGGTTCCTCTTCGCGCGTTTCGGGCAGCCCAAGGTCATCGGATACATCCTCATCGGCGTCGTGATTGGCCCCAGCCTTCTGGGCATAATCAGACCATTCGGAGAGGAGTCCGTCTCCGGCCTCCCAGAGTCAATAATGATGCTCGCTGAGCTCGGATCGCTCGTGCTGCTGTTCATGATCGGCCTCGAGTGCGACCTCCGTGAGTTATACACTAGGAAATCCATCAGCATCGCCCTCGGCGGGGTGATAGTTCCCTGGGTCGGGGGGTTCTCTATCGCCTATCTCGCGGGGTTCGACATCGAGGCTGTCTTCATAGGGGCGACGCTGGTGGCCACGAGCGTCGCCGTCACTGCTAGCGTCATAGCCGACCTCGGCCTGATTGGTGGACACGTCTCGAACGCGATAGTCGGAGCGGCCGTGGTTGACGACATACTCGGCATGATCGTCCTATCGATTGCCAAGGGCATGTCGTTCGGCGGGATCAACGCGACCGAGCTGGCTCTGCTGGTAATCGGGGCGGTTGTCTTCGTCGTTCTCGGAGCTTGGATAGGCACCAGGTTCCTGGTCAAACTCGTGTTCCAAGTACAGATCACGGGATACAAGAGGAAACTCCCGCTGAGCGGTTTCACGCTGGCGCTTGCGATAGCCTTTCTGTACGCCTTCATTGGAGAGCTGATCGGCATCTCAGGTATAGTCGGGGCCTTCGTCGCGGGCACGGTCTTCGCCGGATCCGCCCTAAGAGACGGTATAAGAAAGGGCACCCAGTACCTCGAGGCGTTGTTCGTTCCCCTGTTCTTTGTGTCGCTCGGAACGGTGGTCAACCTGGGAGAGATATGGAACACCATCCTCTTCGGCGTGAGCCTTACGATAGTGGCAATAGCGACCAAGGTCGTAGGCTGCGGCCTGCCGGCGTGGCTGAACGGCATGGGCAAGTGGGACTCGATAGCCATCGGCATCGGCATGACGCCGAGGCTGGAGGTCGCCCTCGTGATAGCGTATTACGGTCTCTCAACTGGGATAATCGGAGTAGACCTGTACTCGGTCGTTGTGTTCATGGGCCTTGTGACTGCAATCGTTTCCGCGCCAATCCTAAAGAATGTACTGAGGCGCGGAGGATATGACCTCGAAGGCATCTGAGGTCTGAAGCTGAGGGGATGCCTACGTCTCAATCTGAGCGAACTCGTGCGAGCGCTCCTTGCCGTTGACCGTCGCATCGCTCTCCACGGATTCCGGGCCCTTGTTGCCAAGGGCAATAAGAAAGGCCCGGCCGAAGGCGATGGCACCGTCGGTGTTGGCGGCCTGCAGCTCCCTAAGGAAAGCCTTCCCGACGAGCAGTGCGAATTCCCTGTTCTCTGCCATCTTGTCCAACTCCTTTCCATTTGTCTATATAGACTATTCGGAGTCGGGGGTATTAAAAGGGGCAGAGGTGACAATCATCGTTGATTCTCAGGTTAACGAAATTTGTCGTTTTCCGTATCAGCTGAAGGGCGGTTCGCTCATTGCAGCAGGTCGGTGCCCTTCATGTATGGTATCAGCACCTCGGGAATCGCCACCGTGCCGTCTCTGTTCTGGCAGTTCTCGAGCACTGCGGCGAACGTCCTGGCAAGGGCTATCCCTGAGCCGTTCAGTGTGTGGACGAACTCGCTCTTCAGGTGGGGCTCCCTCCTGAACTTGATCATCGCCCTTCGGGCCTGGAAGCTCTTGAAGTCGCTGCATGAGGAGACTTCGAGCCACTGCTCCATTCCAGGCGAATGGGTCTCTATATCGTAAGTCTTGGACGAGTGAAACCCCATACTGCCGCTGCAGAGCAGCTTAACCCTGTAAGGCATCTGCAGGGCCTGCAGGATCGATTCCGCATCTGCCAGGAGAGTCTCCAGCTCCGCCTGTGAGGTTTCGGGAACGACGAACTTGACCAGTTCGACCTTGTTGAACTGGTGGACGCGTGCGATGCCCTTCGTCTCGATGTGCTTCCCCGCCTCGCGTCTGAAAGAGGGCAAATAGGCCGTGTGATAGATCGGCAGCTGGCTCATCTCCAGTATCTCATCGGCGTACAGATTGGTGACCGGGACCTCAGCGGTCGGATTAAGCCAGAGGTCGTCCCGTTCGATCCAGTACATGTCATCCTGCATCTTGGGCAGCTGCCCTGTGCCTATGCAGCTCTTCCGGTTTATGATGGCAGGGGGGAACACCTCCTGATATCCCTGCCCGTTGTGGATGTCTAGCATCATGTTGATAAGCGCCCTCTCGAGCCTGGCGCCGTCGCCCTTCAGCACGTAGAAGCCGGTGCCAGCCACCTTCGCGCCGCGGTCGAAATCGATTATGTCCAGCCGCTCGCCGATTTCCCAATGCGGCAGCGGCTTGAAGTCGAAAGCCCTCTTCGACCCCCATGTCTTGACGACGACATCGCCGACGTCTTGGTCTCCGACAGGCACGCTCGGGTCAGGCAGGTTCGGCAGGTTCAACAGGCAGTCGTCCCGCTTGTCGTTCAAGCCGCCAAGCTCCTTGTCGATCTCCTTGATCCGCTGGGAGATGGACTTCATCTCGTCGATCCTGGCGGCCTTCTTGTCCTCCGAGAGATTGGGAACCTCGGCCGCGACCTCATTCCTCCGCTTCCTCAGGGCGTTGGCCTCATCGGTCAATGTCCTCCATCGCCCGTCCGCCTCGAGGAACTCCTCGAGGACCGACATGTCCTGCCTCCTGTCCGACAGGGCCTTCCGCACGAGCTGTTCTTCCTCGCGGATCAACCTCGCATCCAACATCAGCCGCACTTCCTTTTATCCATCAATTCCAAATCGCCTCTTAGTGAACATGCATTTTACGACACATCATCGCCTGCTCAGCACGACCGTCCTGCCCCGGATGTCTACGACGTCGGATGACGACACTTCCGAGAGCTCAACAGCAGCCCTCTTCGGGTCCACCTGATAGGACGGGTTGAGGCGCACCTTGACCAGCCCCTTCGCCTTCACCTGCTTCCTGAGCTCCTCAGCCAACTGGGGCGTGAGCCCATCCTTCCCTATCTGGACCGTCGGTCTGAGCGACTGCGCCTCGGATCTGAGCGCGCGCGTATCCTTCGCTTTAGCCGTCATTTCTCACTCGCTCCAATGCTTTCCTATCGGGAACCGCTGCACACGGCCACACCGCAGGCAGCTCACCGACAACCTGCGCCCACCTGTGCGCACCCGGACGTTCCTGGGCGGGACGAAGAACGCGTGACACGAAGGACAGTACGTCCTCTTATGCCTCGCGGGCACTTTGTACCTCTCGCTGACGCGAATAGCGAGAGAGACGTATCTGATGGCCCTGTCATCCTTGCCGACGCGCGCCTCTCGCTCCGCGAGCGCGAACAGCCTGTCGACCTGCTGCTCGGCGAGCCCTCTCGCCTGCTTCTTGGTCATGTGTCTCCGAGCCATACACCCCTTGATGCGTCCGTGTGGTATTAAACCGTTATCGACAGATGCCAGGACGGCTGCCGCGGCTGGATGCGGCCTATGGGAACTCAGTGAGATTTAAATACAGCAACCATTATTGCGCAAGCCTGAAGCGCATAAGCACCTGGTGATAGCATGTCTCGCAAGCCCAACAGTATGTACCGGGAGATAAGAGGTCAGGCGTATTGCCGCAGAGAGTACATGGGCGGCGTCCCAGCGTGCAGGATCACCCAGTTCGAGCATGGCACGAAGGCAGACTACCCAGTGCGCATGAGCCTTAGGGTGACCGAGCAGTGTCAGATCAGACACATTGCGCTCGAGGCAGCCCGTATCTCCGCGAACAGGTTCCTCACCAAGAAGGTCGGCCAGTCAGGTTACCATCTCAAGATCAAAATATATCCGCACAACGTGCTCAGAGAGAACAAGATCGCGACGGGCGCAGGCGCGGACCGTATATCGGAGGGCATGAGACACGCTTTCGGGAAACCCATAGGCACGGCCGCAAGAGTGGCCAGGGACCAGGAGGTCATCGCCCTCGAGACATCGCAGAACCACTTCGCGACTGCGAAGCAGGCACTGAAGCGCGCCGCGGTGAAGCTGCCGTCGCCCTGCTACATCATCGTCGAGAAGGGCACAGCACCGGCGAAGTGAGGCTGGACCGACGTACAACCCCGCTGTGTTGCTACCAATTTCCGCACAACCTTTTTTACGAATGTCGTAGGTACCGTTGATTGGACCTTTGCCCGTGCATTTGAGCGGGGCACTGGTTGAGTGTGGCTGCTGTATCATGTACGACGTCGACCTAACAAACGCGATCGCTGAGATCAAGCGGTTGAAGGCGAGGATCATCGCCCTCCAAGTTCCAGAGGGAATGAAGAAGAGGGCATACCAGATAGCAGAAGACATCGAGAACAACGCAGGCGCCGAGGTGATGCTCGTCGCCGAGCCGTGCTTCGGCGCGTGCGATGTTCCATCGTCGCTGTTCGAGATGGTCGAAGCGATTGTCCACGTCGGCCACTCGCCAATTCCGGCGATAAGGTACAGCAAGCCTGTGATATTCGTCCCCGCGAGGTCGAGGGTATCGGTGAGCGAGCAGCTCAAGAAGGCCGTGGGTCTGCTGAAGGAGCCTGTTGGAGTCATAGCCACCTCACAGCACCTCGAGGAGCTAGACGACGCCATCGAGGGACTGGAGAGCATGGGCATGAAGGTCAAGATAGGCGAGGGAGACACCCGCATATCTCATGTCGGCGAGATACTCGGATGCAACTACACCACTGCAACATCCATAATGGATGATGTCAACAGCTATCTGCTCATAGGCAGCGGCACGTTCCACGGGCTGGGAGTCCATCTGGCCACCGGCAAGAAGGTCGTCGTTCTCGACCCGAACCTCGAGGAACCGAGGGAGATCGAGCAGGCGAAGGACAAGATCCTGCGTCAGCGACACGCCGCGATAGAGAAGGCGGAGAGGGCGCGGTCGTTCGGGATAATCATCGGGGAGAAGGTTGGCCAGAGGCGCCTCAGACGCGCCAGAGAACTGCGGAAACTGCTCAGGTGGAAGCGGAAGGATGCGAGTCTCATATTGATGGACAAGTTCGACCCTGAGAAGCTGAAGAGCCTGGGATTCGATGCGTATGTGTCGACCGCATGTCCCAGGATCGCCATAGACGATGTTGCGATGTACGACAGACCTCTGCTGACGCCTCATGAGCTCGAAATAGTCCTGGGTGTCAGGAAGTGGGACGACTACAGCTTCGACCAGATGACCGATGACGAGTTTTAAGTCTGGAGGAGTCACGCCATGATTGACCTAGACGGGCTCCTTGCGGCCGGGTGCCGCAGCAGCATTCGCATAGGCATAGGCATCTGGGGGGACAGGTTTTCGAGCACGGCCAGCCTGCTGCGCGACAAGGGCTGTGGAGTGGAACTCGTCAGCTTTGAAGAGCCTCGCGCCTTTTCCGAAGCACTTCAAAACGGTGGCGTCGACGCTGGCGTGAGAGGGGTTCTGAGGTCCTCCGACATGCTCGGGGAGATCAGGTCGCGCTACGCAGCAAACGACATAATGAGAACGGCAGTCCTCACAGCGTCCAATGGCAAGCCATTCTTGCTTACGCCCGTCGGAATAGACGAGGGGCGCACGATGGGCGAGCGACTCGAGTTGGCCAGGGCTACCGTCAGGTATTTCTCCCCAGCTGGTTGGCGCCCAAGCATAGGGGTCCTGTCAAACGGGCGCCCCGAGGATGTAGAAAGGGGAGAGGACATACGCCGGAGCCTCGCGGACGGAGATGAGATTGCACGGATACTGTCCGAGGATGGGCTCAAGGCTGACCACCACCATATATTGGTGGAGGAGGCCGTCAGGGAGAGCGACCTCATCCTGGCTCCAGGGGGAGTCGCAGGCAACCTCATGTTCAGGACCTTGCACTTCGTGGGTTCGGGCCGCGCTTATGGCGCACCGATCATCAACCTGCCGGCGGTCTTCGTGGACACTTCAAGGGCCAAAGAGGACTTCGTGGAGCCCGTATTGCTGGCCGCTGGACTGGCTGAGCTCGGCTGCGGCTCTGGACGGCGGGCGTGAAAGGTTTTTTATGTGCGCCTGAGCTACCTTGACATGATGAGGCTGGAAATCAACGGCTGGAGCTCCAAAATCACCTTCTCCGCCACCCACATAATACCCGGGCACTACAAGTGCGGGAGACTGCATGGGCATGACTACGCCATCAACGCGACCGTCTTCGGTAACATCGGACCTGAAGGCGTGATCATGGATTTCATAAGCGTGAAGGAGTTTCTGCGTAAGATCGCCGCAGAACTCGACCACAAAGTGCTGATACCCATGCGGGACACGGGCGTCAAGAGGAAAGGAGGCTCGATCCAATACTCAACGAATGGCAAGGAGTATATGTTTCCCGAGGAGGACTGTGCTCTGCTGGATGTTGGCGTCGCATCGGCTGAAGAGCTGGCGAATTTCGTCCTAGGAAGGGTCAGAGAAAAAGTGCACTTCCCAGAAAGTGTCACAAGAGTCGAGATAGGGGTCGACGAAGGCGAGGGACAGGGCGCCTGGACGGGCATCGACCTCGACGCGCGAGGGTAGTGCCGTACATGGCCCTCGCCATAGTGCTTTTGTCTGGAGGACTCGACTCAACCACCGCTCTCGCGATAGCCGCCGAGAAGGGCTACGGCATCGTTGCCTTGACTTTTGACTATGGACAGAGGCATGACAGGGAGGTCGAGAGTGCCCGACGGGTTGCGGAACATTATGGTGTGAAGAGGCACATCGTCATCGACCTGGACATTGGAGGATACCTCAGTAGTTCGCTCACCGACGCATCCCAGGAGGTCCCGACGGACGGACTCGTAAGGGACGGCCCTGCGGGAATACCAAACACATACGTCCCCGGACGCAACATGGTGTTCCTGAGTTTGGCGGCCGCCATTGCTGAGGGGATAGGGGCAGAATCGGTGTTCGTGGCGGCCAATGCCGTGGACTACAGCGGATACCCGGACTGCACACCCGAGTTCTTGGAAGCGTTCCAGGAGACACTCGCGGTTGGCACCAAGAGAGGCGTAGAAGGAAGACCAGTGCGCGTCGATGCGCCGCTGCTCCGCTTGAGCAAGGCGGAGATCGTCAGGGAAGCCGTCCGCCTGGATGCGCCGCTGGACCTCACGTGGAGCTGCTACAGGGGTGGGAACAAGGCGTGTGGCGTGTGCGATTCATGTCGCCTGCGGCTGAACGGCTTCAAGGAGGCGGGAGAGAGCGACCCGCTGGAATACGACAGGGGGGATGACGGATGAAGATATACTCCATCTTTCGGTCCATACAGGGTGAGGGGATTACAATCGGAGCTCCGACCGTCTTCATAAGGACTTCTGGCTGCCCCCTCAGGTGCACGTACTGCGACACCGCGCAGGCATTCGAGAAGGGCGAGGAGATGTCTCTGGATGATATAATCGCCCAAGTGGAGAAGCAGAAGACGAAGACCCTCTGTCTCACTGGCGGGGAGCCGCTGGCGCAGAAGGACTCGTACAAGCTCATCCAGAGGCTGCTCGGCAAGCGATTCGTTGTTGTCGTCGAGACGAGTGGCGCCATACCGCTCGACGAGATGCCGTGCGACGAGAACCTGTCGATAAGCATGGACATCAAGTGCCCGTCGTCCGGGGAGTCAACGAAGATGTTCTACAGCAACATCGAGCTCCTCGGGCCCACCGACCAGCTGAAGTTCGTCATCTCAGACGCGCAAGACTACGATTTCGCGAAGGACGTCGTCAGAGAGTATGAGCCCAAGTGCGAAGTGATCTTCACCCCGGTCGGAGGCACGGACCTCAAGGACCTCGCAGAGAGGGTGCTGAAAGACGGCCTCGAGGTGAGGGTACTTCCACAGCTGCACAAGTTCATCTGGGGCGACGAAGACAACCGGTGACAATTCATCCTCTGAACACTGGGCGCTTGGACATCAGCATGGGCAAGGGCAGGGGAGCTCTGGGATATCCAGCGGAGAGCGACTCCACCTCAGCTGCCAGTTGCTCCCGTGTCATGACCTTCATCTCGCCGGATCTGAGGCGCACCGGAAACTGTCCCGAGGCCTTCTCCTTGTCGCCGACGACGATGATCATGTTCACCCACTCCCGCTCGGCGTTCCTTATCTTCTTGCCTACGGAATCGTCCGAATCGTCTATGTCGATCCTGACGTCCAGCGCCTCGGCGAGTTCTTTGCAGTCTTCGACGAACGATTCGCCGACCGGGATGAGTCGAACTTGGGTGGGCGACAGCCAGAACGGCAAGCTGGGCTTTTCTTTCTTCAGCGCCTCCTCCAAAAGCACGTACATCCAGCGTTCTATCGAGCCGATCGACGAATGGCAGATGATGCATCCCTTCTTCTTGCCGCCCTCGTCGACGAATAGGATGCCGTACCTCTCCGCGTCCGCGACATCCAGCTGGACCGTGCTGAGCTGTACGGCTCCGCCGGTCGAGTCCAAACCGTTGAACTCGTGCTTGACCGCCCAGTAGTGCTTCATCTCAGAGAGCACCTCTACCAGCGCCGGCCTGTTCGAGTATCTCAGCAGCTCGACTATATTCTGCTTGTACTTGTCGTAGTATTCCTGCACGACCCTGAAGGCGACGGCGTACTCCACGCCAGTCGCGTTCGCGAGGTCGGAATAGTGTCTGTAGAGGAGCATGTACTCATCCCATCCGCTGTCTATGTCCTTCACGAAGCAGTGCACATCCGGCATGTGGAAGGCCCTGAGCCTCTTCAGACCTGTTAGCTCACCCCTCTGTTCGAGACGGAAGCTCTTGGAGAACTCGTATATCCTGAGCGGCAGGTTCCTGTAACTTATGGTCGCATCCTTCATCATGCGGAACAACCCGAAGTCGCCAGCGAACCTGAGAACGAACTCTCGCTTCTCTTCGGTCTTGAGCGTGTAGTGCCTCTCGTGGAACGTCATGCCCTGGCTTCGTATGTCCGGCTGGGTCCAGTCGTACATGATGGGCGTGTCTATCTGCATGGCTCCTATCCTGTCAACCGCTATCTGCTCGGCCCACTTCTCGAGGAGCCTGAAGACGAGGTGGCCCTTGGGATACAGCCTGAAGTGTCCCCGGTCGCTCGCCTCTTCGTAATCGACCAGCTCGAGCCTCTGCATGGCTTTGATCGACGGCGGCTCGATCCCCTTGGACCTGCCGATTTCCTCGGACAGTATGAACTTCTTCAGGGGGTGGCCATCCGCCAGCGATGACAGGCTGCCCGGGTCGCTGATATCGATGGGTATCTCCTCTCCCTCAGGCGTCAAGATCAGAAGATTACGTGATATGTTCTCGACGACCTCTTCTCGAGTGGCCTTCTTAGCGGATGTGTAATCGCGCGAGAGCTCGGACATCGGATGGCCCTTGCAGCTGATCTCGAAGGACTTGTACCATCCAAAGGGCGCCCGGTGGACCTCGACGCCAGCAGCTCTGATCGCGTCCTCCGTCGCCTTGAGCGCTTTGACTGCCAGATCTGGGCCGGCTAGGTCTGAGCTCAGGTGTGCGTATGGATAGAGGACTATCCGCTCAGCCTCCACATTTTGGAAGACGTCCAGTATGTCTGAGGATGCAGAGTCTGCCAGCGCCAAGAACTCGGTGTCCCTCGACTCCACGGTGCAGAACACCACCAGAGCCTCTTTGGATTTGTGCTTCTTGGGGTCGTCCTCAGGAAGCTCCTCCGCAACCTTCGTGGCCGATCTCGACTTGTATTCGAATTTGTCCGCGTGGATGAGAAGCGCTCTCATGCTGATTCAGCGTGAGAATAGATGGCGGACTATTAAAACATGGCACAGCGTGGCTTACCGACTTGGTCGTGAGGCCAGACAACCGCCTTAGGGGTGGCAGATAGCAACGCTTTTTTACCATAACCCGACATAGATAGTCGGGGGTAGGAAAACTGAAGGAATTCGACGTTTTCGTGCAGAACAAGCCTGGCGAACTCGCAAAGATATGCGAGGTGCTCGGCAGCAATGGCGTGAACATCAAGGCCATAGCGAGCGAGAGACAGCACAGTCGGCCTCAGATCCGCATAGTCACGGACGACGAGGCGACCACCAAGTCATCGCTAAAGAAGGTAGGTGTATCCTTCGAACTCAAGAATGTGCTCACGGTCAGTCTATCGGATAGGCCGGGAGAACTCGGCAAGATGGCTCGGAGGCTCGCCAAGGCGATGGTCAACGTCGACTCGATATACATAATCAGCAAGGAGAACGGCATGACTGAGATGGCCCTGACCGTTGACAACCTGAAGAAGGCCAAGGAGGCTCTGAGGTAGACTCCGCCTTCGGTCCATTTCCGAAGTGCCTGCCGTCAGTCAAGGCTCTTGCCGCGCTTGATTAGTATCTCTTCCAGATGGTTCCTCGCCTCACGGACCTTCTCCAGCTCGTCCTGAGTGAGGTCGAGTCGGAGCACGTGGGACCACACCTTCGAAAGGGAGTGGTAGGATTCTCTGATCAGCTCGAGGTCTTCCTCTAGTTCACGGACTTTGCGAGGAGATGGCTCCTCCTCGATTGGTCTGTACAGCACATTTCTGCCAATCTTCGTCCTTAAAAGGATACCTTTCTTCTCCAGCTTTTGAAGCGCCTGGGTGGCACCCGACTGGGTGATTCCAAGATCTGATGCAAGAGATGTGGGAGAGTTCACGCCATCGCGAATCCGCTTCAGTATCTCGATTTCTCTCTCGGTCAGCGACATCTGGAGGGAGAATCCATAAGCGACTAATAAGCTCTTCGCGACCCGCGCTTATGTGTCCTTATATGAAGGCTTAATTATACTTATTTGTACGCCCAATTGTGACCGCCGAAGTCTCTGCGCTGGCAATGCCAACAACCGCAACTTATGCATTAGTTAATTGAACGACTAATGTTTGTTGTTCGTCTGTTTCAGGTGACATGATCCGGCGAATAGATGACCCGCGAACGAGGCGAATGCGCCGCCGTTTTCGTCGGAGTTCCGCAACGGCGGCGCAACTGGAAGGAATGGTCCAGCGTCATCGGTGGCCGTCTTCCTCGGGGAACTCGTCTCTCAGCCGTCTGAGCATTTCCCTGAGTTCGGCCAATGTGGGGAAGGATATCGCTCCCTCGGGACACTGGCTCATGCAGCCCGTGCACCCCACGACACAGGAATACGGATTCGCGACCTCAGTTTCATCATTCGAGATGAAGACTTCTTGGTGACAGAACTCTGCGCATATGCCGCACTGAGTACACTTCTCAGTATCTATCCTCGGAAACCACTGGATCATCTCTCTCGGAATATTGCCGAATTCGCTTCCATCCATCCTATCACGACTTGTGCGCGACTGACGACAGCTACGCCGTACAGAGCGGAATTCGCAAGGTGCTCATAAATGTGCGGTTATCCGGCAGCCATGTGCTTCGAAGCGCACCCTGTCCATTTTAGTCCAATAATCAATATATAATACATTGATGCTTTTGTATGTTCAATGATGCATGAACATGACGGTGAGCTCCGTGGGACCAACGGAACCCGGAACGCATCGAACAGAACGAGCCTTGCAACGAGCATCTCGATCGGCAAGGACCTGCGCAGCGACCCAATATCGATCTTCTACTCGCTCAGGGATCAGTTCCCTGGAGAGGCATTTCTGCTGGAGTCCGTTGAGGGCACCAGGAAGACCGCACGATACTCGTTCATCGGCGTGGATCCAATCTCCTCGTTCAGAGCCACGGGCGAATCCGTCGAGATCGATGGATGGAGCAAGAGACAGGACGACCCCTACCTTGCGCTGAAGGATTACTATCAGTCCATCAAATGTGGGGCTTCGGACATTGCACCCTTCTCGGGAGGGCTTGTGGGTTATGTCGGCTACGGGATGGTCCGCTATTTCGAGAACATACGTCAACCTGCCGACGATGGTGGACCGCTACCAGACATGTACTTCGTCCTTCCTAGACACCTCGTTTGCGTAGATCACCTGAACTCACGCACGCTGCTCATTACCCATGGCAAGATGGACGAGCTCAAGCTAGCGCTCGAAAAGATCAAAGACGCCCCGCCCCTTGACATAACCGCAGGAGAAGGCAAGTCGAACACGAGCCAAGAACAGTTCCACCGCATGGTTTCGAAGACAAAAGACTGCATATTGGACGGAGAAGTGTTCCAGACGGTCATATCTCGCAGGACTGATTTCCAATTCAGAGGAGACTCCCTGGAAATGTACAGGGCTCTGCGCCGCCTCAACCCGTCCCCGTACCTGTTCCACCTAGATTTTGGGCAGGTCAAGTTGCTGGGCTCGTCCCCTGAGATGTTGGTGAGGCTTGAAGGGCAGCGGTTGACCACAAGGCCGCTTGCTGGCACGCGCCCCAGGGCGGCAGACCCTGAAGAGGATGAGAAGCTCAAACTCGACATGTTGTTAGACGAGAAGGAGAGGGCGGAACACCTCATGCTGGTGGACCTTCACAGGAACGACATGGGGCGGGTGTCGCAGTACGGCACTGTGAAGGTGAACGAGCTCATGTCGGCAGAGAAGTACTCGCACGTCCAACACATAGTGAGCAACGTTGAGAGCCGGATAGCGGAAGGAAAGGACGCTTTCGACGCTCTGAAGGCCTGCTTCCCTGCAGGGACCGTCTCCGGCGCCCCGAAGATCAGGGCGATGAAACTCATCTCGGAGCTCGAGCCATCATCCCGTGGACCATACGCTGGGGCGGTGGGTTACTTCGATTTCACTGGCAATATGGATTTCAGCATCACGATAAGGTCGATCGTCGTCTCCGGCAGTAGGGCGAGCGTCCAGGCGGGCGCCGGCATTGTTGCCGACTCCGTACCCGAGAGAGAATTCCAGGAGACGGAGCACAAGATGGGCGCCATGCTCGAGGCGATATCGTCTGCTTCCAATGGAGGGAGGCCATGACCGCCATCCTGATAGTGGACAACTACGACTCGTTCGTATACAACATTGCGCAATACCTTGGCGAGTTCGGTGCCGACGTCGTGGTCGAGCGAAACGACTCGGTTCACCTCGACGATTTGATGGGAAACGCGGACGGGTACATCATCTCTCCAGGACCGGGTCACCCCAAGGACACGAACCGGTCGCTCGAGGTGATATCGGAGAACGGTTTCGGCCGGCCGGTTCTCGGAGTGTGCCTCGGCCATCAAGCCATTGCGCTATCACACGGCGGATCCATCACAAGGGCGGACCGCGTGATCCACGGTAAGGTATGTCCACTGTCACACTCTGCCGACCCTTTGTTCGAAGGCGTTCCCGAGCGATTCTCGGCCACCCGGTACCACTCACTCATAGTATCCAGGGAGGGTTTCCCGGATACCCTCGACATCCTTGCGAAATCAGATGAAGGAGAGATCATGGCGCTGAGGGCGAAGGGGAGAGACATCTTCGGCGTGCAGTTCCACCCTGAATCGGTAATGACGTCCTATGGGAGGACCATCCTCTCCAATTTCCTCGGGATGTGTGCGCGATGATCCAAGAAGGCATACGACTTGCAGTTGATGGGGAAAACCTCTCATCTGACGTCGCCAACAGAGTGATGGAAGACATGATGTCCGGCAAGGCCACCCCGAGCCAGATGGCCTCGTTTCTGACCGCCATGCGGGTGAAGGGCGAGACGAAAGACGAACTCCTCGGATTCGTCAGATGCATGCGGTCGCGAATGGTGAGCGTACGAGCCCCAGATGGAGCTGTCGACCTTTGCGGCACTGGAGGAGATGGACTGAACACTTTCAACATAAGCACTGCGGCCTCTTTCGTCGTAGCGGCCGCAGGAGCCACGGTGGCCAAACACGGCAACAAGGCCGTATCCAGCAGATCGGGCTCCGCGGATCTGCTGTCCGCCTTGGGGATTCCCGTAGACCTCGGACACGAGGAGGTCGAGAGATGCTTGAGAGAGACAAAGATAGGATTTATGTTCGCGCCTGAATTCCACCAATCGATGAAGAATGTAATGCCCACGAGGAGGGAGCTTGGTATACGAACATTCTTCAACATCCTTGGCCCGATGGCGAACCCTGCTTCGGTGAGACGGCAACTCATAGGCGTGTACGACCCTGCCGTCGCCCCCGTCATGGCGGACGTGCTCCGTGAGATTGGCACTGAACGCGCCATGGTCGTCAACGGGTGCGGAATGGACGAGATGACGAACCTGGGCCCGACTACGGTCGTGGAGCTTCGCGATGGGAAGACAGACAGATATGATGTCATACCAGGCGAGTTCGGCCTCGACCTCGCAGAGCCAAACGAGCTCGCGGGTGGATCCGCGATGGACAACGCTCGCATCTTGCTTAGGATCCTCGAAGGCGAGGAGTCTCCAAAATCGGACATCGTGACTCTGAACTCCGCAGCTGCTCTCTACATCTCCGGAAAGGCATCGGACCTGCACGAAGGATTCGATATCGCGCGTGAGGCCATTCGGAACGGCTCTGCCCGCTCAAAGCTGGTCGAGTTCCATGATTCATGTACAAGACTCGAATCCGAGGCGCAACTCAGATCGGACATCTCACGGCTCAGAGGCCGGCGCGTTTTGCCTGATGTTCTCAAGGCGAGGTGCGCGGACATCTCCGAAGACCTTCTTGCTCAGATATCCACCATTGAAGGTGGCCCGGAGCACATCAGAAAGCTCGACCCCGACATCGTGACGAACCCAACGGTGCTGACCGTTCTTACCCTGAACCGCCTCAGACGGGTGCTCACCGATGCGAACGGGCATTTGCCAGTGCCCAGGCGCGCCAAGAGGAGTCTTTCGCAGGCGATTGCTGCAGCCCCCGGACTAGCTGTGATCGGCGAATACAAACCCCGGTCGCCCTCGACATCTAAGCTGGAGGTGCCACCGGCACCGGTAGAGATCGCACAGGCATACTCGAATTCGGCCATTGCGGGAGTCTCGGTCCTGATGGAGGAAGACTACTTCTCGGGAGGAGGGGCCCTCTTCCGTGAACTACGCTCGATGATGGATTTGCCGATGCTGTTCAAGGATTTCGTAGCGAGTGAGAAGCAGATAGAGCTCGCCGAAGATGTCGGAGCGGATGCAGTCCTCCTAGTCGCGAAGTCGCTCACGAGAAGCTGCCTTGACGAGCTCGTCCGAGCAACCGTGCGAAAGGGGATGGAGCCTCTGGTGGAAGTGCATGACGAGATTGACCTCAAAAAGGTCGCCTCATGCACCACGTATAGCCAGATTGAGATGATTGGAGTCAATGGACGCGACCTCAGAACGCTCGAAGTGGACTTCGAGCGTGCCATAGAGTTGAGGAAGAGCGTACCGGGGAACAAGTTAGTGATAGCTGAGAGTGGGGTTAAAACCGAGCAAGACCTCCTTTCCCTGGGCGGCTTCGACGGCGTCCTCATAGGATCGCTATTCATGAAATCGCCCGACATAGGCCGCACGGTCGAGGACACCGTCACGACTGCGAGGAGAGTGGCGCGATGAAAGTCAAGATATGCGGGATCACCCGGCTCGAGGACGCACAGATGTGCGAAGACTCAGGTGCAGACGCGCTTGGGTTCGTCCATTTCCCTGGTCGTAAGAGGAGCATTCCTCTCAACGAGATCGCATCAATCGGCTCCACCACAGGCCCGATGTTGACGAGGGTCCTCGTATGCTCCCCGCATGACGCTTCGGATGCTTTGGACATGGTGGATCGCAGCTCAACAGACGCGATCCAGGTATACTCGCTTGACCGCGAGTCCTTGAACGAGATCCGTGACAACGGGGTGAAGGTGATAAGGGCTGTCCGGCCGATGAGATCCGAGGCTCTCAGGTTCGCCGACGCTGCGGACGCACTGCTTTTCGAGGAGGGCGTGCCAGGCACGGGCACGAGCCACGATTATTCTCGCATCCCGATCAGTTGCTGTTCCAGAGCTATAATTGCCGGTGGCCTTAACGCAACGAACCTGGACGAGGCCAAGCGACTGGGACCGTACGCCCTCGACGTCTCATCCGGCGTAGAGTCGCCGACAGGGAGGAAGGATCCTGTCCTTGTCTCCGAGTTCATCAGGAGGTGCAGGTCATGACGGCGGATGGCTACTTCGGACGATTCGGAGGTTTCTATGTCCCAGAGGTGCTCGTATTCGCGCTGAAGGAGTTGCAGGCTGGCTACAGGAGGTTCTCGCAAGACTCGGACTTCAAGGATGACCTCCACAACCTCCTGTGCACCTACGCTGGAAGGCCGACACCACTGTACTTCGCAAAGAGACTCACCGATGTCGTAGGTGGGGCGTCGATCTACCTCAAGCGCGAGGACCTCGCACACACTGGATCTCACAAGATCAACAACGCACTGGGCCAGGCGCTCCTGGCCAAGAGGATGGGGAAGTCCAGGGTCATCGCTGAGACTGGCGCGGGTCAACACGGCGTGGCAACTGCGACTGCGTGTGCCCTCCTTGGACTGGATTGCGAGGTATACATGGGCGAGACAGATGTCGAGAGACAGAAACTCAACTGCTACAGGATGAACCTCCTGGGAGCGAAGGTAAATGTCGTTAGGTCCGGGTCGCGCACGCTTAAGGACTCTATAAACGAGGCGATGAGGGACTATGCTTCGACAAGCGACCACACTCATTACCTCATCGGAAGCGTCGTTGGCCCGCATCCGTACCCCACGATGGTAAGGGATTTCCAGTCAGTGATCGGCGCTGAAGCCAAGGAGCAGACCCTCGCCCAAACTGGCCGGCTCCCTGACGCGCTCGTGGCGTGTGTGGGAGGAGGCAGCAACTCAATCGGCCTCTTTCACCCATTCGCGGAAGACAAGGAGGTGCAGATGTTCGGCGCGGAAGCCGCCGGGGAGGGCATCGAAACGGGCAGGCATTCCGCAAGCGTCGTCGCAGGCAGGGAGGGCGTGCTGCACGGCTCGAGGACCCTCATACTCCAGGACGATGACGGACAGATATCGGAGACCGCATCAGTAGCGGCGGGTCTCGATTATCCGGCCGTCGGTCCAGAACACGCGTTTCTCAGCGGCATAGGCAGGGCCAAGTACTCCGCCGTCACGGACCGTGAGGCGGTCTCCGCATTTCACCAGCTCTCGGAGGCCGAGGGAATCATACCAGCCCTCGAAAGCGCCCATGCGATGCATCTAGCAACGATTGTCGCCCGTGACCTCGGCTCGGAGAAGGCGCTCGTTGTATGCCTCTCTGGGCGCGGGGACAAGGACGTAGATCAAATAGCTAGGCTCGAGGGGATGTTATGAGCCTTATAGGAGCGACATTCGGCGCCCTCAAGAGCTCAGGAGAGGGGGCGTACATACCATATGTGTGCTGTGGAGACAGAGGGACCGAGTTCACTGTCAAGCTGGTGAGGACTCTAGCGAAAGCGGGAGCGGACATCGTCGAGCTTGGGCTCCCGTTCTCCGATCCGTTGGCTGACGGACCGACGATACAGGCGGCTATGGTGAGGGCGTTATCATCGGGATTCACCACACAATCGTTGTTCGACACGATTTCACGCATTAGAGATGACGGCATTGGAAAGCCGATCGTCGTCATGACCTACTACAACCCCGTCGTCAGGATGGGAGTAGATGCATTCTGCGAAAAGCTCTCTAAGGTGGGCGGAGACGCGGTTCTCACCGTCGACCTGCCAATAGAGGAGTCGCGACAGCTGGATGACGCAGCCGGAGACAATGGCCTCGACGTCATAAGACTTGTCGCTCCAACGACAAGCGACGCACGGGCCAGGGAGATTATGGGTCAGGCCACCGGGTTCGTGTATGCTGTGTCCATATCGGGCGTGACAGGAGCTAAGGACACGCTCCCCGACACCGCTGTTTCGCTTCTGGGAAGGCTATCTCGTATCAGCTCAGTTCCAGTTGCGCTCGGCTTCGGCATATCGAATCAAGGCCAAGTGAGAGACGCCATCTCAGCCGGCGCATCAGGGGTTGTGGAAGGGTCCGCCCTCATCAACATGTATTCGCAGTCGTCACAAGATGAAGAGTCCGTGCTCGACCTGATCGAGAAACACTCTAGAGGCATCAAGAGCGCAACAAGGTTCATTTCTGATGAAGAAACCCAGAAGGAAAGGCTTTAATCGCCTCGACCGCCATTTCAGCTCTCGGAATTTCAGGGCGCTCGTGTCCGGGAAGAGGATGGAGATGCACATGAAGAGAGTCATTGTTGTCGCGGTCAGCGCAATTCTAAGCGTGATGTTGATCAATAACGCCACTGCCTTCCCTCCCGCCACCTGGAACGAAGGCGATGAACTGGCCATATTCGGCCATTCATTCGACGAGGAGTACTGGACCAACTCATCCATGAACGCTACTACTCCGGCCGGGAACGACATCACATTCTCAGCGTCGTACGTCAACGACAACAACGTGCAGGCGTTCCTGTTGGCGTTGAACATGGCCGAAGACGAGAATGGCAGCGGAACGGTGCCATTCCAGCTCTTTGGCATGCACTACATGACGCCAGAAGGACAGGATGTCTTTATCAGCGCCGTGTTGGCGTTCCTGATGGTGTTCAACGACACTTACGACGGTTCGGGCCCAGGTTCGAACGGCTTGCCCGACCCCGGCCACGAGGAAGTGTCGTATGTGATACCCTTTGGAATCGGGAACGCTCTGGACGACGTATATCCTCCAGAGGTGGAGGTGCAGGAAGTGGAGAAACTCGGCGAGGGGCATTACAGATTCGGGATCCAGTACAGGAACCTCTACGCCTTCGTGACTCCGAACTTCCTCTTGAGCATGTTGTTCAACACGGGATGGATCGCCAAGTTCAGTGAGCTCACCGTCAGTTACGATATTACGATGGATAACGAGACTGGAGAGGTCACAGCGGAAACGTGGTACACGATAGGCCAGGTGACCGAACTCTGGGGATTTGTGCTCGGATTCCCGAAGAAGCTTGACGTGGAAGACGACATATCGAACACTCTGGGCCTGAGCGTGGTCCACTTCGTCACCGTGTTCACATCGAAATACCAGGGCCCTATTGGCAACTCGACCGGCAGCACAATCGACACAGACATCAACGCCCCCGTCGAAGAGGACATCATCCTCGAAGTCGGGGACAGCGGAGAGAGGGCGATGAAGATCGGCACACGAGGGACCTTCGATCTCATCAACGAGAGCTCGGATGATGTGGTCAAGGAAGACCAGCCCGCGATGAATGCCATCATCGGGGCAAAGCTCGTGGATCTGCTGCTCGTTGCCTGGCAGCTGGGCTTCGCCGCTGGGGCGATGAGCATCTTCGCATATGCGCTCAGCGAGCATGTTCAAGACGCGTACGACAGCCCTCTTGACCTGTGCCAAAGGAGTCTTGTGCCCTCGAACGAGGACGGATTCAACGCGTATCCACTGTGGTACGCGGTGTCGTTCCCCCAGTGGGAAGGTTACCGCGTGGTTCACGACCCGGTCTACACCGCATACACGGCATTCGACACACCCGTTGAGGACGAACAACAGGAAGAGTTCGATCCTGCAGGCCTTGTCATATTGGTGCTCGTCATCGCGGTAGCGGTCGTGGCCATCGTCGCTGTGGCCACACGAAAGAAATGACCTCGATTAGCGCAGCTACCCGCGCCGCATATCCAGCCGGTGGCGTGAGCCAGGCGATGGAATTCGACCGTAGCAACGGTTCACTTGAATCGTCGGCCATCTGAGATCCTCTTTCGAACAGATGGATTCAACAGGTTTCTCGTGACGACCGTCCTCGCCGTCTTGTTCGCTACGACTGTCTTGACCAATTCCCTGACGCCCGCCATGCTCTTCCATGCGTCCAGATACGCCCTGTATCCGCGGTTTACTGCAGTCTCCAAGTCGGCTCTCGTGATTCCGTTGTCGCTGTATTCGTAAATGCGGTGGTTCGTCTTCCAGTCATCAGGGCCCACAACACCATCCCTCTCGAGATCGTTCCAGATGTCCGTTCCAACGAGACAGTCCAAAATGTTGATTTGCACTCCGTGGGCCCGCATCGCACGTATCAGGTCGATCGTCCTGTCCATATCGTCTTTCGTCTCCACTGGAGCGCCCATTATGTAGGATGTGACGACTATCATGCCCGCCCGCTTCGCATCATCAATCGCCCTCTTGGAGTCGGCGACGCTTATCATCTTCCTGTAATAATTCAGCACATGCTTCTGGGCGCTTTCCACGCCGAAGTATATCACATTGAACCCTGCCTGCTTCATCCTCGTCATCAGGCTGTATGGGGTGTTGTCCACTCGCCCCTCGCAGTAGAACTGCATCTTGATCTTCCGCTCGCGTATCAAATCGCATATCCTCTCCATTCTCCCCCTGTTCAGTGTAAGGTTGTCGTCCACGAAGACGCAGCATTCGTAGCCGTCGCAGTATATTCGCTCCAACTCGTCGACCACGTTCTCTGGGCTGCGCGGGCGCCATATTCGCTTCGAGAACATGGCGCAGGAACAGTAGGAGCATCTGAAAGGGCATCCGCGAGAGCTCGATATCGTGGTGAACTTGCCGTAGGTGAGCCGTATGTTCTCGTGAGTGTATCCATAGTCAATTTCCGGCAGTAGCGACCTATCCGGGAATGGGAGCGAATCGAGGTCTTCTACTAGAGAA
>JAOTTD010000076.1 GCA_029864565.1 Thermoplasmata archaeon
GTTGGAGGCAGTCACTGGCGGGAGTGACTAGCGCACTGACAGACCCCTGATTCACCGATGGCGATTAAAGGATAGCGCGGTCGACCATACGCTACCTGAACAGCCTCCTTGGGTCCGCATAAGAATGGGCCATCATGATAGCTCCCCATATCAATGCGGCAAGGATTACGTATGCCGCAACTGGCAACAGCAAGTAATACTTGAACCCCGAGGACCTCCTCCTCAGGGCGTCGTTTCTCATGCGTGCCTGAGACTCGAGCGTCTGATATCCAAGTGTCCATCGCTGAACCACCGAACCACCGTATAAGAATCCATTCCTGCAGTATATGTAGTTGCTGAAGGGAGCCCGCTTGAGAGAGATGCCACATGGGCACGCCAAAAGAAACATGTATAGCGATGCTAATGTCGCGCCTGCCAGGTCGTGCCCATAGCCCTTGCCGCTTGGTCATTACAATCATCGGGCACACCAGTGTTCATTCATCGAGCTACCGGAAGTCGTGTTCATGGTTCAGAAAGGGGATATCAGACAGGACGAAGTCGAACGGAAGCTCAAACTCGAGTATCTCTACGGCGAAAGAGACCGCAACAGGAAACTCCTAGACGACGTACTTGCGCTCGTCTCCCACTTCGACGACCGTAAGACCAGCACCAAGGCGCTGCTGCAGGAGGCTGCTGATCTGATACACAAACAGCTCTTGATAAGGGAAGTCACGATAGGGATAAGGAGTCCTTCAGACGGCAAGTACCGTTACGAAGTGATGTCGGGACTGCGCCCGGAGGCGTGGAAGGCGCATGAAGGAATCGAGTACACTCACGAGGAATTCCACAACCAGAGCATCTTCGGTGGAAGATGGATCAGCAAGCACACGAAGGTGTTCCTTGCAGAGGACGAACCCTTCCTGGAAGGTGAGGAGGACACTTTTAACCGTCCCATTCTGCTTAAAGCGCATCGCCGATCTGTAGATGATTGCATAGAGGGTGACTACTTGGATGTCGACATCACTGCATATGATGGCAACATGTTGGGCTGGATCGAGATATCCGGAACGAGGGAAGGCAGATTTCCCGACTCTATATGCATAAGGTGGCTTGAGTTAATCGCGTCGATTCTCGCAATCCCATTGCAGCGGGGCCGAGAGGGCGAGACAAAAAGGTAGATCCGCGCCATCGGCGAGCGCTCTAGCTGACCACCGTTATCAGGGCAACTCGCATGATTCCGAGACGATGCTCTCTCCAGAGCTGCCCAACTTGTTGACGGCGACCTTGAGGAGTGTCGGCGCCACAAGGACAGACACCACGCCCATAATGATTATTGCCGAGTACAGAGGCGTGTCAATGATGCCTTCCGTGAGCCCGTACAGCGCTATGATCATCGCCACCTCTAGCCTCGCGGCCATCCCGAGTCCGACGGATATCGATTCTCTCCGGTTCATGCCGGTCAGCCATGCGGGGATGCCTCCTCCTATCAGTTTCGACAGCATCGCGACTGCAGCCAGCGCGATTGCGAATATCCACAGCTCGGCGGGCAGTCTGATGTCGACGAGGATTCCCAGGGAAAGGAAGAAGATAGGCGCGAAAACCCACTCGAGGAATGCGATACCTTCCATGAACTGCTTTCTGTACTCGCACGCCGAGAAGCTTGTGCCAGCTATGAATGCGCCTACGATGGCAGATATCCCTATCAGCTCGGAAATGAATGCGTAGAGGAATGCGAACGACAGCGCCAGGAGGAACCCACTCTCCTTCATCCCGCGCGCCATGCCGATCCTTTCAACCCTTCCTATAACGCGAACGACGACCTTCATGCCCAAGTACGACCCAAGCGCCACAAATGCGACAGCCGCGATGGTTATCTGGGCGAGTCCGGTTACGTCCACCCCTTCGCCGGTGGCAACACCTGCCGTTATCGCCAGGACGACCATCCCCAAGATGTCGTCAACCACAGCCGCGCCGAGTATCGTCTTCGCTACTTTGGAGCCTATGATACCCATCTCACGTAGGACGCCGGCCGTGATTG
>JAOTTD010000035.1 GCA_029864565.1 Thermoplasmata archaeon
GACGCGATGAGGCGGATGATAGGGAAATCCGGCGGTGGAGACTTCGTCGTAATCTGATGCTCGGGCTCCGACGGTTACAATCCGTTGATATACAACAGGCTCGGTGGAGTCGACTCATGCGAGTCGATAGTCTTCCTTTCATCATAGGCATGTCATGACGAGTTTGTGTTAGACACGATTCGCAACGCTGAGGCGCTCTTCATCGCTGGTGGCGACCAGTCGGACTATGTCAACATGTGGAAGGGAACGCCTGTCGAAGACGCCATACATTTCGTCGCCAACAAACCCGCTCCTGTCGGAGGCACTGCGTACACTCTGTCTGCGATCGATCGAATATTGATCTCGAATCAGCCCGGAGGAAGCATCTACTGATTTGAACCGCGAATAGGCAAAATGGTGAGAACGCCCGCTCACGACAAAGCGATTCGCTTCGTTCTCGCCCGCTAATCGCACTTGAATCCCATTATGGAGCCTATTGCCCCAGCTTAGGCTCGGAAGTACAGGGCGCTTCCATTCGTTAAACCGGCATGAGTCAGTATCAATAAATAGCGGTAGCGATATGCTCCGTAAAGCCAGCTTTAGGGGGGACTCTCAGGTATGATGGTTAGGAAGAGCTATTCGACACTGTCTTTGGCCTTGGTGATTGTGATGATCGGCCCCTGCTTCTACTGCGGCGCGTCGCTCGCGGTAAAGGCAGAGGATACCGATATTGAGTACAAGCTGTACTTCGGCGACCTGCACTCGCACACGTCTTACTCGGATGGCACGGCCACTCCGGACGAGGCCTTCGCGGCGGCGCAGTCCGCAGACGCAGATTTCCTTGCGATAACAGACCACCAATACCTCCTTCTGGACTGGGAGTGGGCCGACATACTGCGTTCCGCTGACGACAACACGGACGGCGAGTTCGTCGCCATGGCGGGGTACGAGTACTTCCTACCAGGGATCAATGAACTCAACATATACGGGACCTCGACAATACCGCCCGATCCTGGGTTGACACCAAAGGCCTACTACAAAGGGGACCGCATGACCGGCGGGTCGTTCTTTCCATGGATTTATGACTGGATTGCAGAAGAGCCCGGCGCGATAGGTCAATGGAATCACCCTCTGTCATATGGGTGTCCGGTATGTTGGGACTTCTACCAGTTCGATTACTGCACGGATGAGCGCGATGCTGCCATGGGTATGATCGAATGCTACAACTGGGGCTATCGCGACTCGAGCTACGTCAAGGCCTTGGACGCGGGTTGGCACATGATGCCGACCGCGACGGAGGACGATCACTACGGCGATTGGATATCACCTTTGGGAATTCGAACAGTCCTGCTCGCTCCCAGCTTGACGCGAGACAACCTGTACAATGCCATGAGGGAGGGCAGAGGATATGCTACGCTCGATGAGAATCTTGAGATATACTTCACCGTGAACGGCGCGGCGCTGGGATCGAACTTGACAGACCCGGACAGCTCAAGCTACACGGCGTCTTTGCGCATATTCGACAAGGACGGCATGAGCGATGCGATCACGAAGATCGAGATCGTGTCGAATTACAACACTACCGTCTGGAGCTGTGAGCCCTACAGCGCTAGTTTCGAGCCGACTAACATAGTCCTCAGTGGTGAACCGCTCGGTGATGACAAAGGCGCACCGCGGTACTTCTTCGTACGCGTGACCACGATATCGCCGTTGAACGGAGCTGTTGAAGGGTTGACCGCATGGACCGCCCCGGTCTGGACTGGGAACTGAACTCGGCTTGAAGGCTCGAGATTACGCTGCCTCAGCTGCAGCAGTGAACTCTGCTCCAAGCAGTAGCGGTCGCTTACTCTGAGCCTTCCGCCTTGATCTCCCGCAGGAGCTCGTCTATGCGATCCAATCCTCCGTGGAGGTAGTCCTTTGGCGGACCGGTTCCTATGCGCAGGTAGCCGTCCATGCCGAAGTGGTCTCCGGGCACGACGAGCACAGACTTCTCCTTCCTGAGCCGTTCGGCGAGAGCGGTCGAGTTCATCTTCAGCGAGTACTTGACATAGACGATGGCGCCTGCCGCGGGCGGCACGTGATCGAACATGGACCCGTGCGCATCGAGCCATCCCTTCATGATTGAGTAGTTCTTCTGCAGGATCGCTTTCGTGCGCGCGAGTATCTTCTCTCTCCGCTCGGGTTCCAGAGCGAGCCTTGCGAGCCTGTCAGAGAGCATCGCTGGCGTCAACGTGAGGTAATCGTGGTGAGGCTTCACCTCCTTGAGCGCATCGGGTGATCCTACAAGCCATCCGGTCCTCAGACCGGGCAGTCCGTATGCTTTGCTGAGCCCGTTCGTTATGAGAGTCTTTTCGTAGTTTCCCCAAAGCGATTCCGTTCTTGGCGCCTCCCTCTCGGCTCCGAGGTATACCTCATCGGACAGGAGCCAAGCGCCGCTATCCTTCGCCGCATCCACCAGCGCCTTGCGCTGCTCCTCCGCCATTATCGCGCCTGTAGGATTATTGGGGTTGCACACCTGGATCGCCTTGGTCTTCTTGGTCACGAGCTTCTTCAGGCTCTCAGGGTCGAACTGCCATCCGAGGTCTGGCTTGAGGGGCAACTCTTTGACGTCCACTTCCCAAGTCTTGGCGAGGCCCCATGTCTGCATGTAGTTCGGCACCATGATGACCGCTTCGTCTCCTTTCTCGAAAAGCCGCCACGCGGCGATGAAGTTCGCCTCCGAGGAGCCGTTTGTCACGAAGACTTCCTCGGGCCTTGCGCTCCTGTATGTGGCTGCAATCCTCGCCCTCAGTTCTGGTGTGCCGTCTGCGTGCGGGTACCCCAAGGGCGCCTTGAGGAACTCCTTCGTCTCCTCTTCCCCCTCAAGGAGTTCGTTCAGATGAAGCGGGTGTACGCCGCTCTCTGAAAACTCGTAGTCGACTATCCTCTCGTATGTGCACTGCATCCTCTCCATGTCGAAAGGCTGGACTTTCAGGTAATCACCCCTCGGAGGTGCATGCACAATCAGATGATTAAGATTTCTTTGCGCTGGCCCGCGATTCGGCCCATTTGGCCGCCCGGCCCAATCCCTTGGGATGAACACATCAGACTCTGATGGTCGACCCGATCTTCTCCTTCAGTGCTCGCTCGTAGACGATTTGGGATGTCACTACGTCCTGTACCGCGATCCCCGTCAGATCGCAGACGGTGACCTCGTTGTCGCTCTCTCTCCCGCTCTTGCGGCCAAGCAGGACCTCTCCGAGCTCGGCGTGGACATCCTTCTCCGTGATTGTTCCGTCGTCTATCGCGTGATGACCTCTCCCAAGTTCGCACATTGTCTGAGACTATCGACGATTATCTTGTCCGCTCTGCCGAGGACAGCGGACTCGAGTTCTTGCTTCTCGGGGGAATCGGACCCCATCGCAGTGATGTGCACGCCTTCGCTCAGCCAAGAGGCTTTGACAATGGGTGATGTGGCCATCGTCGCTGTTACCACAATATCGCTTCCCGATACAGCCTCCTCGACGGTGCTCGCGGGAACGATTCTCGCGTCGAGCGAATCCTTCATCGCGGTGACATATTTCTCCACCTGTCCGGGTCTTCTTCCCCAGACCATCAGCTCGTCGAAGTTGCGCACTCTAGAGAGCGCGGCGATCTGCATCCTTGCCTGTGTGCCGGTTCCGATCACCGCTACTCGGCCGACGATCTTCTTGGCGAGCGCCCGAGCCGCTACGGCTCCCGCGGCGGCCGTCCTCAGATCAGTGAGGTAGCAGCGGTCGACTTCGATACACAGAGGATATCCTGTCTTGGAATCGAAGAGTAGCAGCATACCATGGCTCGCCGGCAACCCTGATTTCGGGTTGTCGTAGAATCCGGAGGCGATCTTCACCGTGTAAGTGTCATAGCCTCTGATGTAGCCAGGTTTGATATGCACGTCGCCGCTGTGGTCGGCAACCTGGAGCGCCACAGGGAATGGTATCACGGCCATCCCGGAATTGTACGCCTTGAAGCCTTCCTCCACAGCCTCTATAGCATCGTCGATTGTGAGCACGGATTCTATCTCCTCCTTGTTGAGGACCAGGACTTCTCTTTGAACGTTCATATGAATCAATCCTTGTTCGTCGGTCGCGCTAGCTTCCGCCTTATTAACGCTCTGCAAGAAATATCTTTCACTTTACGGCAAGTGAGATTAGCCTCCATATTCATACACTCGAGCGAAAAGGAGTGGGATGAGTGAGATTCGAGGTGCTCTCGGAGGACGACATCGCACGGATAGACAAGGCGACAATGACCGTGCTTGACACCACTGGAGTCGCTATCTACGAGAAGCAGAGCCGAGACCTCCTAAGACGCAGGGGAGCGCGCGTCGATGATGCGAACGCGAGGGTGAGACTCTCCGAGGGTGTCATCAGGGAGGCGATAGAAGAAGCGCCAACGAGATTCAAGCTGGCTGCGCGAGATCCAGCGAAATCAATCGAGCTGGGCTCTGGCAAGACATTTTTCACCAACTCGGCGACCGGGATCAAAGTGCTTGACCATGTCACCGGCAACGTGAGGAAATCCGTGCTCTCGGACGTCGCGGTGTTCGCCAAGGTCGCCGACGCGTTGGAGAACATCCATTTCTATGGGCCAACCGTGGTCGCACACGATGTGAAGGGCGAGGTGCACTTCCTGAGCGAGACGTTGGCGGCGCTCGAAAACACGACGAAGCACGTTTGCCACGAATCTCATGGGACGGAATTGACGAAGAGATTCGTCAAGATCGCTCAGATGGTC
Organism: Thermoplasmata archaeon; assembly: GCA_029864565.1. Lineage (GTDB taxonomy): Archaea > Thermoplasmatota > Thermoplasmata > UBA10834 > UBA10834 > UBA10834. The sequence continues at coordinate 4,735 of JAOTTD010000035.1, forward strand.
GCCGGAGGTGAGGAGGAGCTGCGAAAGAATCCCGTGGTGTCCGCTGGCGGCTGTCCCGTAAGCCCGCTTCAGTTCGACGGCCCCAACACAGAGGCGATGCTTGAGTGCGCGAGAGCGGGCATGCCCTATGACGTTCTCAGCATGGCAATGGGTGGAGGGACGTCCCCGATAACACTCGCAGGCCAGCTGGCAGTGATCAACGCGGAAGTGCTGACAGGAGCGACTATCTGCGAACTCGTTAACCCAGGATGTCCAGTCATCTACGGCAGCGTCGCATCTACGATGGACATGAGGACTGGTGTTCTGGCGCTGGGGGCACCGGAACGGGCGGTTCTGAGCGCCGCCGTCGTGCAGATGGCGAGGCACTACGGCATTCCGTCGTTGGTGGGCGGAATCAGCACGGATGGCAAGTTGCCAGGGGATCAGGCGATGTTCGAGAAGGTCATGACCGGGTTGCCCTCCACGATGGTTGGGGCGGATGTAGTGTTCGGACCCGCCATGCTCTCATCCGCCACAACTTACAGCGTGGAGCAACTAGTGATCGACGACGAGGTTGCTGGTGCATTGACCCGCGTGCGGGACGGAATAATCGTCGACGATGAGAGCTTCGCTCTGTCTCTAATCGACAAGGTCGGCCCTGGCGGCGCGTTCATTGGGACGAAGCACACCCTTGAGCATCTCAAGAAGGATGTCTGGATGCCGAAGCTCGTTGACAGGAACATACCTGATAATTGGCTGAAGCTGGGCGCCAGGGATATGCGCGATAGGGCACGGGAGAGGGTGATGCAGATACTCGCAGAACACGTCGTGGAACCTCTCGAAGAAGAGCTGAGGAGTGATATCGAAAGGGAGCTGAAAGCCGCGTCTCAAAACCACTAGCCCATCCCGAGGTCGAACGCGGTCACTGAATTCCGCCGAGACGATTCTCCTGCAAGGTGCGCGTCTAATCGAACTTCTCGCCGCATGAAGGGCATCTCTTGGCGTCTCCAGGAACGTCGATTCCGCATTCGGAGCACACGAACGTGTCTGGCTCAAGTTCGAGCCCCATCGCCCTCGACATGCTCGGCACGCGGGCGTCTTCATCGCTAGGGGGCTTGGCCTCTATCTCTTTGCGCTTCTGCTCCCACTGCTCGATGGACTTCTCCCTCATCCGTCTCGCGCGCCTCATCCACCACACCATCCCACAGATGATCGCGTAGATGGCGAAGAACTGGAGGTACGATTGGTACAGAGTTATGTATCGGATTACCGGGAAGGCCACCGCCCACGGGTCGGAGAAGATTGGCCCGACGACCGATACCGGGTCGCCTTCGTAGTAGTCCGTCGCCATCACCCATGAGCCGTTGATGAACGCCCTGAATTCGAACTGATTGATCGGGTCGGAGATCCTCGTCGAATATTCGTAGCGGTACTCCGTGTAAGTGCCGTTCTCGACCGGTGCGCCAACGAGAATCATCGTTCCGTTTTTCAGATCCCCAAGGGAACTGATCAGCACATGCACATCGACATCGCTGACGTTGAAGAGCGATACATTAGAGTGTCTGTACGTGATGCTGTAAGTGAACACCGTGGATTTGCCGCCGTCTATCGGGTCGACGATGCCGTTGACGAGGATCGGATCATCGCCTGGGCTCTGCGCGACGGCGACTTCCAGCGATTGAAACCACGCTACAAGCACGGCGGTCGAAACGACCAGCATCACTGTGCATCCTATGAAACCGTAGAGCAGGAGCTTCCTCACGCGCTTGACGTCCATGTACCATAACAGACCGAAGAGGATGAGCGGCGGCAGGAGCCCTATCCAGCACGAGCCCATCATATACAAGAGCATGAAGTAGTGCAACCCGGCAGCGAGCCCAATCGCAACGGGCACCTTGTACGGGGTCTTCTTGAACTTCTCGAACTGCTCCTTGGCCAGCTTGATGATCCTGTCCATGGGAGCGCCTGAGCCCTCGCTGCTCGCCATGTCTTGGTGCAAGATGCTGATACGATAAAAAGCTTGGCGGTGAACTTGCCGCCTCACGAAGCAACAAGATTTAAATAGCCTCCTCCTAATGGAATTCCTTCCTCAATGGAGGCCATAGCGTGAAGACCGCGGTCATAGCAGTGGGAGGCAACGCCATCCTTCGACCTGGTGATACCCTCACCCAGGAGAATCAGATGAAGCACGTGGCGACCACTGCCAAAGGCCTCGCCGATCTGATACAGAAAGGGTACGATATCGTCATCACACACGGCAACGGGCCCCAGGTGGGGAACATACTTCTCAGGGCGGAGATCGCCAAGTCGGAGATTCCGCCCAACGCCTTGGATGTCTGCGTCGCGGAGAGCCAAGGCCAGATAGGATACATGCTGCAGCAGGCGCTGTCCTCGGAGTTCTTGAAGCGGGGGATGGACAAGGTAGCCGTCTCGATGGTCACCCAGGTGGTCGTCTCGGAGGACGATCCCGCGTTCGCCAACCCCTCGAAACCCATCGGGAAGTTCTACTCCGAGGAAGAGGCGAGGCATCTCGAAGAGGCGAAAGGCTGGAAGATGGTGATCGACAAGAGGCGCAGGGGCTGGCGGAGGGTGGTGCCCTCCCCGGAGCCTATAGCGATAGTCGAGAGTACTCCCGTGCGCAGGCTGGTCTTCGGAGGAGAGAACCAGGCGGAAGTCGTGATCGCCTGCGGAGGCGGCGGCGTACCCGTCATAATGAAGGGCGGGCGGTACGTCGGCATCGAGGCTGTGGTCGACAAGGACCTCGCAGCGTCGATGTTGGCGAACAACATTCGGGAACGGCTTTTCGTCATCGCGACAGATGTCGAGAACGTGTGCGTGGACTTCGGGCAGCCGACGCAGAAGCCGCTGGCGAAGACGACTTTGGCCGAACTCAAGTCGCTCTATGGCGAAGGACAGTTCCCTCCCGGCACGATGGGTCCCAAGATACTCGCAGCCATCAAGTTCCTCGAGGGAGGAGGCGAGGAGGTCGTCATCACGGCGACCGAGAAGCTCGTCGATGCGCTCGAGCGCGGCGCTGGAACACATATCTACAGGGACGATAATAGCCGTTGAGCATATGGCCACCATCGAGGAGCAGATAAGGGAGATAGAGGACGAGATAACTCGGACTCCGTACAACAAGAAGTCCCAGCATCACATCGGCCGCCTCAAGGCCAAGCTCGCAAGGCTGAAGGACAACCTCGAGACGAGGCGGTCCAAGGGCGGCAAAGGCCAGGGATATTCCGTAAAGAAGTCCGGGCACGCGACGGTGGCCATCGTTGGCTTCCCTAGCGTTGGCAAGTCCACCCTGCTCAACAAGATAACAAACGCCGACAGCGAGGTTGGATCTTACCAGTTCACGACATTGACCGTCGTCCCCGGGGAGATGGAGCACAGAGGCGCCAAGATTCAACTGCTCGACCTGCCTGGATTGATTAAGGATGCCTCCAAGGGCAAGGGCAGAGGAAGGGAGGTGCTGTCCGTCGTCAGGTCCGCCGACCTGATACTTCTCATGATAGACGTCTTCGAGACGAACTTAGAAGTCCTGGTGGAGGAGCTGAGAACCGCGAACCTCCGGCTCAACCAACGTCCTCCGGACATCGTCGTGTCCCGGAAGAACAGAGGTGGAATAGGAGTGAACTTCACCACCGCAAAGCCGTCCCTCGACGAGGACTTGGTCCGGGACATGATGAACGAGTACGGCTTCATAAACGCGGACATAGTCATACGCGAGTCGATCGACGAGGACCAGTTGATCGACAACATCTCTGGCAACAGGATATACGTGCCGGGGATCGTCGCGGTGAACAAGATCGACCTAGTGAGCAAGGAATATCTGCGACAGCTGAAGAACAAGAAGCTGAAAGGGTGGAAGGTCTTGCCCGTTTCAGCCGAGAACGAGGTCGGACTGGACGAGCTCAAGGACGCGGTGTTCGAATCATTGAGGCTCATACGTATCTACATGAAACCTCAAGGAAAGGAGGCAGACCTGGTCGAGCCGCTGGTAATTAAAGACGGCTCGGACATCGGCGCGGTTTGCGAGTCCATACACCGCGAATTCAGGAAGAACTTCAGGTACGCGCAGGTGTGGGGCAGGAGCGCGAGGTTCCCGGGCCAGATCGTAGGGCTCGAGCACGTCGTGAAGGACCAAGACGTTGTCACGATAATCGTCAAGAGGTGACTCCGTCCAAACTGTCAATCGAGGCCGAGAAGCGGAATAGAATGTCTGGTGAAAGGGGTTTCCGGTGTAGGTTGATAGGCACTTGAGCTTGCCTACTCCTTCTTCTTCATGAGCTTCATGAAGCCGCCGCCCTCGTGTATCTCGAGGTTCTTGCTCGAAAGAATATTCTCGAACTCTGGCCAGTCGATCACGTCTACGCGGGGGCTGGTTCCTCTCGTGAACTCGATCTCGGTCGTCCCGCGGACCTTGCCAGGCTTGAGGTTCTTCTCATGAGCGATTTCCTTTGCCCTTTCCACTGATATTGGAAACATCGGCATGTGCATCCCTCCTTGTGTCAGTCGGACTTTCTCCGACCGCACTCTAATACCCGTCTGACATATAAATCCCTTTCGCTGGCATATCATTGTGTTAAGTGCTGGCCGAATGTCCGACGGCATGTCTTACGCACGCTGCAGGGCAACGACGTGATGAGCGGGGCGGGCGCGATCGGGGCAGACTTCTCAATCTGGAACCATAGTTTGTGAAGCCTGCCATTCTCTGTGATTTCAGTTCGGACGCCAAGCTCACTCAGTCATGTCCCCAAAAGGATTAAGAAACGGTATCGGCTTATTGCGCAAGATGATTCAGCGTCCCAGGGGCACCAGGGATTTTGGACCCGCCGAGATGGCGAGACGGAGGGCCGTCGAGCAGGCGATGCGCGAAGCCTGCCACAGGTTCGGTTTCGGCGAGGTCGTCACGCCTACATTCGAGCAGTCGGAGCTGTTCACGCTCAGGTCAGGCGAGGCAATCGTCGACGAGATGTACGTCTTCAAGGACAAGGGCGATAGGGAGATGGCCCTCAGGCCGGAGATCACCGCGTCCGTCATCAGGTTCTTCGTTAACGAGATGTCCAACCTGCCCAAGCCGCTCAAGCTGTACTACGTTGGCAACTGCTTCAGATACGAGAACCCGCAGAGCGGTAGGTACAGGGAATTCTTCCAGCTCGGGGCCGAATTGATTGGCAACGAGAACCCCGAGACGGACGCCGAAGTCATATCTCTGGCGGTAGAGAGCCTCCGAGCGACGGGGCTGCAGGATTTCAACGTCCGCATAGGCCACATCGGCATACTGAAGTCACTCGTACTGGAGGGAATAGACGACCAGGCCCTTGCGGGCAACGTCCTCCGCATGATAGACAAGGGAGACTTCGACGCCTTGGCTCAGACGCTGGAGACGAACGGCGTTACCGGGAATCTGATGGAGTCCATCACGGGCATCGCAGGAACCAAGGGAAGCATCGACGTTCTCCAGAGCGTCGACGAGACCAAGGCGAACGAGCATCTGAGGGAGCTCTTCGAGATACTCAAGCTGCAGGGGATCGACGATTGCCAGCTCGACCTTGGCATCGTACGCGGGCTGGATTACTACTCGGGCATGGTGTTCGAGATAGACGCGCCGCGACTGGGAGCCGAGAAGCAGGTGCTCGGTGGCGGGTCATACACCCTCTCAGAGCTGTTCGGTGGTGAGCCTGTCTTCAGCACGGGATTCGCGATAGGCTTAGACCGCGTCATGCTGGCGCTCGAGGCGGAGAAGGAACTGCCCGAGTACTCACCGATAGACGCCTACGTCGTGCCGACGGAGGATGCGATGCGCAAATACGCTTTCGCCATTGTTGCGAAGATCCGTGCGAAGGGCCTGAGAGCGGACGTCGACCTCATGCGACGCAGCATGAGCAAGAATCTCAAGTACGCCTCTTCGATGGCCGCGAGATACGCTGTCATTGTCGGCAAGGACGAGATGGCCAAACGCTCGGTCACCCTCAGAGATATGGAGTCGGGCGAGCAGAGGCAGGTCCCGGCCGATTTCGCAGCGGACGAGTTGGAGAAGGCCTTGAACGCGCCGCGGAAGCATCCGCTGTCCAGTGTTCCTCAACGCGGCATTCCATGAGAGATGTTATATCCAGCATAACTCGCTTCACCATCCGGAGGATTGGCGATGGTGTGTCTACATTGCGGAGCGGAGAATCCTGATTACGTGTTGTACTGCGGATCGTGCGGCAGGCCGATACGAGGGTCCGATGAACCTACGAGCGCGCCTGGAACGGAGGGCGTCCCTCCTCCCGAAGAGCCCGCACCTCCGCCGGAAATCCTTGCGCGCAATGAAGCCTTGAGTCTACCTGTGTCGAAGCTGACTATGGCTGCGATTGCAGCTGGAGTCGCCGTCGTCCTGGTCCTAACCGCGTTCGCGCTACACGTGTATTGGTACGAGCGCATTCTGAACCCCGGACATGATTTCGAAGAGAGTATGGAACTGTTCGAAATTGCCAAGTACGCGACTTACACTCGTCTGTTCGGCGAAGTGAGCGCTTTGATTGGCGCGGTCCTCGTTGTTCAGTCCTTAATGATTGGAGGACCCGGGTCGGCATCTGCGGTCATGAAGAGGATCCGCCTTAAGAGTCTCCTATGGCTCGGGATAGCAATGGCCGTATTCATCGGTATCACGACCTCTGTTATGGTCTACGTCAGCGAGGCAGAACCGGAATTGAGCGATACCGCAGCGGACGTGCTTTCCCGTGCGATGGCCTATCCCTTGGTGTTTGCATTCGTCCTCGGAACGGTCGCGCTGTTCATCGTAACCGTCGCGCTGCGGAATGCCAGCATCGGCAGCAAGACGAGCACGCTCGCGTCTCCTCCGAAGACACAGTGAGAGAGCTGTGGCTGTCGGAAGAATGTGAAAAGAAGGGTTTGAAAGGGACCGCCCAGAGCATCGCCCTGGAGCGGATGCGTTTGTTCCTGGCCTACGGGTAGAAGCCCCTGATCTGCGTGGCCTTTGCGACGCGGTCAACAGCGAGCATGTAAGCCGCCTCTCGCATGTTGACCTTGTGCTTCTCGGCCATGTCCCAGACCTCGTGGAACGCCTTCGTGATCTTCTGGTCGAGGCGCGCGTTCACCTCGTCCTCCGTCCACGCGTAGTTGTAGAGATTCTGAACCCACTCGAAGTAGCTGACCGTCACACCACCGGCATTCGCCAGGATGTCTGGCAACACTAGCACGCCGTTCTTGTGCAGTATCTCGTCCGCTTCGAGCGTGTTCGGACCGTTCGCGCCTTCGCCAGACATCTTCGCCTTCACCCTCCCGGCGTTCTCCCCAGTGAGGACGTTCTCAAGAGCACACGGCAACAGGACATCTACCTCGAGTTCGAGTACCTCCTCGTTCGTGACCGGCTTCGTTCCAGGGAATCCGACGACGCTCCCAGTCTTCTTCTTGTGAGCGATGACCTCGTCGTACTTGAGCCCGTTCTCGTTGATGATGCCGCCCTTGGAGTCCGTGACAGCTATCACCTTGGAGCCGAAGTCCCGCTCTATGAGCTTGTGCGCAAACGAGCCGACGTTACCGTATCCCTGGATAGCCACTGTTGCGCCCTTCAGGTCAAGCCCGGTCTTCTTGGCCGCCTCTCTGACGGCGAAGACGAGCCCCCTTGAAGTCGCCTCAGGCCTGCCCAGCGACCCGCCGATCTCCCGCGGCTTGCCGGTAACGACGCCGGGTACTGCGAACCCCTTCGCCATGCTGATCGTGTCCATGATCCAGGCCATCTCGCGCCCGCCGGTGTTCACGTCAGGCGCGGGTATGTCCTTCTCAGGGCCGATGATGATCGATATCTCGGTGGCGTACCTCCTCGTCATCCTCTCTATCTCACCAACACTCATTGTCTTAGGATTGGCGATGATGCCTCCCTTCGCTCCACCGTAGGGGACGTCCACGACGGCGGTCTTCCAGGTCATCCAGGCTGCGAGCGCCCTGACCTCGTCGATGTCAACCTGCTGGTGGTACCGTATTCCGCCCTTGAATGGTCCGCGCGACTCGTTGTGCTGGACTCTGTAGCCGGTGAATATCCGTACCGACCCATCGTCCATCCTCACTGGAAAGTTGACCGTAAGCTCTCTCTTGGGGTTCTTCATCACTTCGGTGACTCCTGGCTCAAGTCCCAGCTTCTTGCCGACGACGTCAACCTGCTTCTTCATGTTCTCAAACGGATTTGCCTTATCACATGCCATTCTAACACCACTGGCCTCTCCTCCCTGGTCGACTTATGCGACACTTCGGCAGGAGCGTCTGAGAGCATGTTGGCAATCAATTTAAACGTTGCTCAAATACAAAGGATTCCCGCCGGAACCAATCCGATGGAACCGGGTCGATTTTGGCAAGTTTTACGAAATGCCAGCGTCTCCGTCGAGCATAGCCCCGCACGGCCTCGAAAGCGCTTTCGGAAGAACGTCGACGAAGGCATCGCTCTCGACAGCGGAATACGAAAAACAGACTATTGCGACGGCAGGTCCAGATCGAACCCTATCAGGATGGTCGCCAGCTTCGGGTCGTCGGGGAGTCCAGCGCTCTTCCTCAAGAAGAAGTCGCCGTCTGTCGAAGGGCTCGATGAGCACACGCGGGCTGTGTAGCTTATGTGCTCCACCTCCTCGAACGATATCGGCGGCAGGACGAAACGCGTGCGGCCGGTCTTGCCGCCATCGTAGAAGATGACGAAGTCCTTGCCTAGATAGATCAGCTTCTGACCTGGCGCAGGCTTCGGCTCCTCGCCAGCGATCAGCTCCCGCCCGATCACCTTGCCGTCTTCGTTCGCGAGCACGACGGTTGGCGCTGGCGGGGGCCTGAAGGTCGAGTCCTTCACTATGCACGCCACATGAGCGCGGCTAAGGCACTCGAGCACGCCATCGTTGTGGACGGTCAGCGGACCGAGCGATGTCGACCGGTTCTTCTCAATCTCCCCAACCTCTCGTCGAAGGTCGTCGCTGAGGTAGAACGCCTTCCGGACGCCTCGAAGGGATGAGAGAATAGATAGCACCCGCTCCAGCAGCTCTGATTCGTCTCGTCTCATGTCATCGTCCATCTCAGCCCTCCGTCTTTTCATTGTGAATGCAACGGCGACAGGCTCAGATCCACGTCCACCTTGACGCCCTGTCTCACGCTGTTGGTGACTATGCAGAAATCCTCGTACAGCTCTCTGCAGCGTTCCGTCTTTTTCTGGTTCTCATCATCCATGACGGCCTTTATGTCGACCTTTATTCCGTCAATACGCCAGCGCCCCCTCTCGTTCCGCGCAAGCGTCGTCTCGACCTCGGCGGAGACGTCCTCCAACTCCCCGTGCATCTTCCCGACGCAGAACAGGAGGCTCGCACACAGGCAGTGCCCGATCGCGGATGAGAGCATCATCGCTGCGTTAGGCCCGTTCGACTCTCCCATCGGTGCAGGCTCGTCCATGACGACCTTGCCATCCCACTCGCCGAAGCTGGTTTCGAACTTGTACTTCTCCACTTGACTGAGATGTGTGTGAATCTTGTCGTGCATGATCCCTCACCCGGTCACAATGTGGTAAGCACCCGTCCTCCCTATAAGGTTTCGACGTTGGCTGCTGCCAGACCTCATCAGACAAGCTATAAATACGCTACCACCTTTCTCAAGATATCGACTCCCAGGACTCGATGGTCTTGGAGGTGCTGTCTCATGGATTGGGGTTTGAAGAACAGAATGTCGAAGATAATCAAGCCAGATACGGGCCGTTCGGTCATGCTCGCCGTGGATCACGGATACTTCCTCGGCCCGACCTCTCGACTCGAGGACCCGAAGAAGACCATCTCGCCTCTCGCGCCATATGCGGATTCCATCATGCTCACGAGGGGTGTGCTGAGATCGTCCGTCGACCCTTCCCTGTTCAACTCGGTCGTCCTCCGTGTTTCCGGAGGCACGAGCATCATCGGCGAAGACCTCGCCAACGAGGGGATCATAACCTGCATGGAAGAAGCCCTCAGGCTGAACGCCTCTGGCATCGCACTGTCGATATTCGTCGGCAGCAAGTATGAGAGGCAGACGCTGCTGAGTCTAGCGGAGCTCGTTGACAGCGGTGAGAGGCACGGCATGCCTGTGCTAGCAGTCACCGCAGTCGGCAAGGAGCTGGGCAAACGCGACGCTCGCTTCCTCGCGCTCAGCTGCAGGATAGCAGCAGAGATAGGTGCCCATATCGTGAAGACTTACTATTGCGACGATTTCGAGAAGGTCGTCGACGGTTGCCCCGCGCCCATAGTCGTTGCGGGAGGGCCGAAGATGACGGAGAAGGAAGCCCTGGAGCTGACCCATAAGTCGATATCGAAGGGCGCCATCGGAGTGGACATGGGGAGGAACATCTGGCAGTCCGAACACCCCGTGCCGATGATCAAGGCCGTCAGGAAGATAGTCCATGAGGACGCGACCGCCAAGGAGGCGTACGACCTCTTCAAGAAGCTCGCGAAGAATAAGTGAGCCGACGTCGTTGAAGGAGCACCTTGTCCATGCGCGTAGCGATGTACTACAACAACCGCGATGTGCGGCTCGAGGAGATGCCCAAGCCCAGACCCGGGAAGGGCGAGCTGCTCGTGAAGGTAGTCGCGAGCGGCATCTGCGGCAGCGATGTGATGGAGTGGTACCGCATCAAGCGCGCCCCGCTCGTTTTGGGCCACGAAATCGCTGGCGATGTCGTCGAGGTCGGGGAGGGCGTCGACCGGTTCAAGGTCGGCGACCGAGTTTTCGTATCGCACCATGTGCCATGCATGGAGTGCAGGTACTGCCTCAGCGGCCATCATTCAGCGTGTGATCTGCTCAGGAGCACGAACTTCTACCCAGGAGGGTTCGCGGAGTTCGTCCGTGTGCCCGCGGTCAACCTGAGACGTGGCGTGTTCGTCCTTCCCAAAGAGGTCGGCTACGATATCGGCGCGCTCATCGAGCCGCTCGCATGCGTCGTCCGCGGATTCAGGCTAATGCGTTTCTCTGCCGGGAAGACCATCCTCGTAATTGGCAGCGGGATAGCGGGGTTGATGAACATCAAGCTCGCGCGGGCACTTGGCGCGGAGAAGGTCATCGCGACGGACATATCGGCGTACAGGTTGGGCGCGGCGAAGCGCTTCGGCGCCGATGCGGTCATCGACGCGTCGGGAGACGACGTGCCTCAGAGGATACGCGAAGCGAACGACGGCAGGCCAGCCGACTATGTGGTCGTGTCGACCGGGGCAAAGGGCGCCTTGGAGCAGGGCTTCGAATGCGTCGACAGGGGAGGGACGGTGCTTGTATTCGCCCCTCCGGCACCGGGGACGAAGACATGTCTTTCCTTGGGCGATCTGTGGAAAGATGAGGTGACGATGACCTCGACATATGCCGCCAGCCCGGAAGATATCACCGACACGATTGAGCTGATGCGCACGGGCAAGGTGGATGTGACCGATATGATCACCCATCGGCTTGGACTCGCTGAGGCTGGGAAAGGGTTCGAACTCGTGGCGAAGGCCGAGGAGTCCATCAAGGTCATAATCGAACCTCAGAGATGACTCCTCCATCACCCCTCGGATGGGATAGATAACCCATTCGGAGAATGTATTTCTACGCAACCCACGATTACCCTGCTACTCAGGAGACTGTCCGGGGCTGCGGCATTGTCCGTTGGGGTCACGATTTGTCGACCCCGTAGCGCGGTGTTGGGCTCTCCAAAGTGGTCTTTCTGTGAGCTGAGAGGTAGTTGCGTCATGGCGTCTACGTTGAGTTGCGAGAAGGAGTATGTGTCCAGGACGAGGAAATCGAGAGCGCACTTCGAGAAGGCGAAGAAGGTCCTTCCCGCAGGTGTGGAGAGCAACGTGCGGTTCTTCGAACCGTATCCGTTCGTCGTCGAGAGGGCCAAGGGCCCGTATATCTATGACATCGATGGCAACAAGATCATCGACTTCGCCCTCGGGTACGGCCCGATGATACTGGGACACAACCATCCGCAAGTCGTTAAGGCCGCCCGGGAGCAGGTCGGAAAGGGGACTATGTTCGGCGCCTCGCCAGAGATCGCCCTGGAGTACATCAAGATCCTGCAGAAGGCGATGCCATCCATGGAGATGATGAGGTTTGCCAACTCCGGTACCGAGGCAACGATGCATCCTCTCCGGGTCGCGAGAGCCTACACTGGAAAGGACAAGATCGCCAAGGCGGAAGGGTCGTACCATGGAGGCCACGACTATGCCCTTCAGGGGGTCGACATACCCGAGGACATGCTCAAGGACAAGGCGAACCAGCCATCGATCCCTTTCGGCAAAGGTATACCGAAGGCGGTGTCCGACCTCGTAGTGATGTATCCGTTCAACGACTGGGGCGTGACCGAGGAAGTCATTACGAGGGACGCGGACGAACTCGCAGCGGTGATCATCGAGCCCGTACAAGCGGGAGGCGGGTGCTTCATCCCCAGGGACAACTACCTCAAGAGGCTGAGGAAGCTCACCAAGGATCTGGGCATCGTGCTCATCTTCGACGAGGTTTTGACCGGCTTCAGAGTCGCTTTTGGCGGTGCGCAGGAGAAGTTCGGCGTGAAGCCGGACCTGACTGCCGTCGCGAAGGTCGCAGGTGGAGGGTACCAGCTGGCGGCGTTCGGCGGCAAGAAAGCCATCATGGAGGAGATAGTGCCCAACGATGAAGGGAACGTGTACCATGGCGGAACTTACAACGCGCACCCAGTCTCCGTCGCGGCCGGCCTCGCGACGCTCAAGATTCTCTCGAAGCCTGGGACATATGCAAAGATCGACATGATAGGCGATTCCCTGTTCCAGGGGTTACGGGACATCTCCGAGGACCGTGGAGTTGACACGTGGGTTGAGTCGATCGGCTCCATGGCACAGATGTACTTCACCGACAGGGAGGTCTCCACATGGAGGGACGCGCAGGACATCGACAGGGAGGCCTGGCGCAAGTGGTTCATGTACTCGCTCGGCAAGGGGGTGTTCTTCGGCGTGCCTCACGCGGATGAGCACTTCTTCACTTCGCTGGCGCACTCCAAGAATGATATCGAGAAATCGCTCGAGATATCGGACCAGGCGTTCAAGAAGATAGCCGAAGGATGAGGAGGGCGCTTCAGCGCCTGTACTCAGACATTATGGCGTCAATCACCCTCTCCGCATCCCCGTCGAGAGGTTCCGGTTCGTGCTCAGCGAGTATCTTCTTCACTCGCTGTCTCGCCTGTTCGACGACCGCCTTCTGGTCGGAGGTGGCGCGGTAGAGGTCGTACAGCTCGGACTTCTCCTTTGAGGGCACGAACAGCTCCTTGCGCATGTTCTTCAGAGTGTGCGGCGATTTCAGGAAGTTTCCTCCTGGTCCAATCTCCTCGATGAGGTCGGCGGCGAAGTGATCGTCGTCGAACATGACGTCCCTCCTGATATCACGTATGGACTCCCAGATGTCCGCGTCTATGACCACCTGTTCCAGCGACGCGCCCTTTGCCTGGTCGAGCCCTCCTATGCCAGAGGCGAAGTCCGTCAGCGATAGATTCGTCATGGCGGTGAAGGTTATCTCAGCGACGTTCGACGAGATTCCAGGGACCTTGCCGTACAGTCCTACGCCGAAGCCGCTGACCATAGAGGGCGCTCCGAGCTGCTTCGCCATCTGCCCCGCCGCCGCGGCGAGGATTGCCTCTTCGATGGCGCCGTATTTGATCTCACCAGTCCGCATGTTCATGATGCTGGACTCGGAGCTGTAGACAACGGGCGCGCCCGGCTTCGCGAGCTGCGATATGACGAAACTCGCGAGGTTCTCTGCGTTCGCAATCGCGATTGTAGATGCTATCGTCACCGGCGAAGTGAGGCCGCAAATCGCCATTGACATCGACACGACTGGTATGCCCGCCCTTGCGAACTCCATCGTGGCCTCCACCGACCCT
>JAOTTD010000012.1 GCA_029864565.1 Thermoplasmata archaeon
CTGAATCCGGTTCCGCCGCCGCTATTGTGTGAGATGAACCCGTTTGCGAGATACGCGTGTGTTCCGCTGACTGTTAGGTCGACGACCCCCCGTCTCCCAACGGGCACGATCTCTTCGACACTAACATAGTATTGCCCCTCGTCGTCCGCCTCCTCATGCCCGAATCCGGAGCTTGACAATGCGTTCATGACTCCGTCTGTATCCAACCCATTGATACTCTGGTTTAGAAGCATCGAGTCGAAGCCGATCTTCTCCCTGAAAGTCTCGAAGCCAGACCTTGTGCAGATAGTGAGCTTGGAATCCACTCTATGCGTGGTCACGCCCACGTAAAACAGCATGGCCTGGAACCTGCGAGCCAACTCGACCGACCCGATCTCAACCGAGACAACTCCATCTGACGAGATTCCGCCACGGCTTGTGAAAGTTCTTCTCATGAATTCACACAGTGCACTCTCGTCTGCTCTGATCACTCTGTCATCGAGTCCGGACTCCACAACTTCCGAGAATCCGCACTCGACTCTGTCGAGGGTTCCACCAAGCCACCCTCCCAGCTTCATTACGAGTGTGTCGTCTTTCTCTAACGCGCCGATGCGTTTCCAGTCAAAAGACCCGTCCGCATGTCTGACCATGAGCCTGTGGAGCGCGGTGCCAGTGATTGAGTATCCTTCTGCGGTTTCGACCGTGAAGACATTCTGGACTCCGTTCGAGTGATTCTCCTCGACCATGTCCATGCCTTCATGGGTTTCGATCCATGAGCTGCAAGAGACCGAACCCAGGGTTCTGCATCCCGCGTCCGTCATGACGAGGGTTTCTGGCACTAGACATTTGTGGATAAGAGCGGTGTACTTGATGGCGTCGAATATCTCTTCCATGGAGTCTCCCACAGGAAGGACGAAACATGCGGACAGTTGGCCCAATTCCCTGCCCGCATTCATGAGTGTGGGGCTGTTGGGCATGAAATGCTGACGAGCCATCAGCTCGTAGAACTTCTCAGCCACCGCCTCGAGCTCAATTTCTGACTTGCCATAGTTTGCTTCAGCGGCGGCTATTGCTCTCGCCACTCTCTCGAACAACTCGCGTGGTGTTTCGGTGGGCTTTCCCTGATCATCCTTCCGGAGGTATCGGCGTTCCAGGACTGTCTTTGCGTTAGCTCCTATCTGCGGCTCCAGGCTCCAGCCTAATCCTTTCGTTAGCCCACCGTTGGCGGAGGCGACAGTACCCCCTCTTGGTTGATGTGGCTCAGCCGACATTTATCCCCCTCTGACTCGCAGTTGACAGCGATATCTAGAGCAAGCCTTTGTAGCACCCGTCGATGGTTCCTCCATCCTGTTCGACACAGAGTCGGGACCACGTTCCCTGGCTGCGTGGGATGCGAAAAGCTTTGCTGTTGAGCGTAGCCTGCGCAATTGGGTTACGTGGCTAAAATGGCTTTTCCGACAAGACTTGGTAACACTTGTCGGCATCCATCCACTGGAAGCGCCACTATGTTTTACCATGTTTGTTATCCGATTTATTACCAACACGTCGTGCCAGCATCCGCGCGGCGTCGTCCGTGGTCTGATATCGCTCGCTGATAGGGAGTCCGTATGTAGTTAACGGCGATATGACTCTTCCCGTGGATGCGCTTGCTTCTGCGAAACGCGTCCGAATCAGCTGATAAGTTTGAATATCAGGTCTTATAATGGTGAGGATGCATTCAAGGAGTCGTATGCCAATGAGAGTCAGGGTCAAGTTGTTCGCCTCTTTCAGAGACATAGTGGGCAAGAAGGAGGAAGAGATCGAGATCGGGGACGGCACCACGGTCCAGATGCTTCTGGAGCAGTACATCGGCAGGTTTCCAGAGATGGCTAGGTTTCGCGAACACATCATACTCTCGGTGAACAGGGAGTACGGCCCTTCGAGACTGGTTTTGAAGGAAGGGGACGAGGTATCGTTCCTCCCCCCGGTTAGCGGAGGATGAGTTAGCCAAGCGCGATTCTGGAGAATCAGTAAATATTACCAGTGACATAATGCCGCCATAACGACAACCACTCCTGTACCCTGGCTCAGGCAATCGGGCCATTTCAGACCCATGGACGCTAAGATGTGACACACGATGTTTCAACCACGGTTTCTGACTGCGTTCTCCATTTGCATATGCGCCGTCATGATGATAACGATCTCAACCACCGGCCCGTTCACCGATGACACGCGCGGAATTGCGTCGGTCTCCATTGCTGAGGGCGGACCTGCGTCGGATTATGTCTATAGGAATTTCACTGTGATCAAGGAAACCCTGTATGCGACTGAGGCAGCGTTCCCGGAGATTGCCAAGGTCTACGACATAGGCGATAGCTGGGAGAAGACTCAGGGCATTGCTGACAGGGACATCTTGGCCATCAAGATATCCGATAACGTCGAGGTCGACGAGGACGAGCCAGAGGTCCTAATAATGGCACTCCATCACGCTAGGGAATGGCCCTCTGCGGAGATCGCGGCACAACTTATCGAGAATCTGACTGCCCAGTATGGCTCGGATCACAGGATTAGTTGGGTGGTTGACAACAGGGAGACCTGGATAGTCCCCGTGGTGAACCCCGATGGTCTAGATTTCTCGATGTCTGATCCACTCAACGAGGGCTGGCGGAAGAACAGGCGAGATAACAGAGACGGGACTTACGGTGTCGACCTCAACAGGAACTACAATGGCTCTCAAAATGACGATCCTCTTGGTGAATGGGGCGGAGCTGGCAGTTCCAACGACACTTCAGACACCACATATTGCGGAGAGTATCCATTCTCCGAACCCGAGACTCAGGCGATTCGCGACTTGGCGCTGAACCAGAGCTTCGTCGTGGCGATAGACTTCCACACCTATAGCGACTTGGTGATGTGGCCGTGGGGATATACAACTGAAACACCCCCCGACAACGACGATCTGGTGAGGATAGGCACCAATTTGGCGGCACTCAATGGATACACTGCTGACCAATCGGTAGGGTTGTATCCAACAACTGGAGATTCCCTCGATTGGCTGTATGGCGGCGCAGATGTATACGCCTTCCTGTTCGAGGTCGGCACTATGCAGGATGGATATCATCCCGAGGACGAGGACGCCGTGATGGCTCAAATAGCGGAGAACATCCCACCCGCTCTACTGCTCTTAGAGGTCGCTGGCGACAGGAACGAACGCCCGTTCGACATCGAGCATGTGCCATTGAGCGGCTCGCTTCCAGCTGGCGTCGGGCTGCAAGTTGAAGCCAACATCACTGCGGGGAGAGGTGTCGATGTGGATTCCGTCACCTTCAACTACCGAATCGACGAGGGCGTTTGGGTTGAGGAACTCATGCCCAAGACGTCAGGAAACGACACGTATGCGTTCGAGCTATCTCCACAGGCGCCCGGGTCGAGCGTGGATTATTTCATCTCTGCTCGTGACGAGGGGTCTGTGAGCCTCTCATCTCCGAAGTACGCTCCGTACGAAGTACACTCCTTTTCGATACTCTTCGACGAGGAAGATCCGGTCGCGAGCGCCGGAGTCGACATAGACGGGTACGTCGGGGTGCCCGTGACATTCACAGGTCAAGGTTCGACGGATAATGTCGGCGTGGATAACTACACATGGAGTTTCGTATACGACTCATCGCCGATCGAGCTATATGGCGTGTCACCGACCTACACTTTCTGGCAGGAAGGGGTGTACCTCGTGACGCTTTTGGTCAAAGACGCCTCTGGCAACACGAATAGCGACACCGTGACAGTAACCGTCACCTCGGAAGCCATACCGGAATTCAGCCAAGCTGTCCTACCGGTGGTGGCGCTGTTGGCTCTGTTCGCCATCTTCCGCCATGGCCGGCGAGCGAAAACGAGATGAGTGGCACGACGATCCGCCGACGCCCGCCTGAACGGCAATCATTCAAGAAGGGCAACCCTCAGGCGCTCCCCCTTCTCGCATTGGACTTCCGCGTTCTCGACAGAGGCGATCTTGAATCTCATGCCCTCCAACGCGCCCAAGGGTTTGCACATCCTGTAATTCGGGCAGCTGAGACTCCTGCATTCGCTCTCTTCGAAGGTCAGCATGGCTCCTTCAAGAGCGGCCTTCGCGGGAATCATCGCGCGTAACGGTATCTTCTCCACCTCGACGACCCTCACTCCTTCTTCGTGGATCCTGCATTCGTGCTGCACGTCCCTGATGCTCTTCACCCGGTATCTCCTATTCTCCTCCAGATGGAAGCATACGTTCCTGACCTTGCAGTCCCTGCACTCCGCCAGAGGCCCGCCGAAAACGAATTCAAAACCTTCCTTGCATTGCTTCTTGCCTACGACTGTAACCAGTACCATGTCGTTCACCCCATATTGCCGCTTCTTCAGACCACCTTGGTGATTCTCGCCAGGCGGTCAGCAGCGTCGGAGGTCAACCCTCTGTCTCCCAGGATGGTGTACCTGTCCTTCCTTATCCCATGCGCGTGCACGAGGGCGTCGATGACCTGCTCTGGGGAGATTCCCAACTCCTCCGCGCTCGTCGGGGCCCCTATCTGTCGTAGGGCTTCGCGAATCCTCTCCCAGTCACCCCCATGGAGATACATCATCATGATTGACCCAACGCCGCACTGCTCTCCGTGGAGAGCTTTGCCTGGCGCCGCTTTATCGAGAACGTGTGAGAACATGTGCTCCGAACCGCTCGTAGGACGTGATGAACTGGCAACCGCCATGGATATGCCTGAGATTATGATAGGCCTTATGGCCACCCAAACGCTGTCCTCCAGGTTGGGCTTGATCGCCGCAGCGTTCTCGATTATTGATTCGGCAGCGTATTTTGCGAGGTTTGCCGCACTCGAGCTGAAGAACTCGCCTCTCAACCTTGACGCAAGTTCCCAGTCCAGCACCGCTGTCGTGTTCGAGATCACGTCTGCGCATCCTGACGCGAGCAGCCTATAAGGGGCCTTGACTATCAATGCGGTGTCTGCTACGACTCCAAGCGGCACACTCGCGTTGAGCGAAAGAGAGTTGCCGCCGTCCTTGATGGAAGCCCTGGGACTCGCTATGCCATCGTGGGATGCGGATGTTGGCACGCTAAGGAATGGTTTCCGAAGGTTGCCTGACGCGAGCTTCGCAAGGTCGATTTTGCTGCCGCCTCCCACTCCTATCAGGAAGGATGCGTCGACCTCTTTGGTGTGCTCCTCCACCTTGACGAGATTGTCTCTGCTGGCCTCTCCCACAGTAATGGTGTGGACGTCGTAGTCTTGCTCCTCCAGGACCTCAGAAACCAGTCTTGCGGCGAGATTGCCGGTCGTCGCGCCCGTTACGAGGAGCACAGGCCCTTCGAGCTCGAAGTCTCTGGACATATGCCCGATCTCCTTGACCACGTCGTGTCCCGCGAGCACCTGCCTGGGGAAATGCATGGCCTTGGCCTTCGTGAAACTGTCGGTCGTCAAATCGGTAACCCTCGTTCAGGTATGATAGCCCTCATCTTCAACTTATCCCTTTCTATATTCGCAATCGCATATTATCCTGGCGGGCGTCTGGCACAGGTGTCCCAGAGCGATCCGCTAAAGTGAGACCTTCTGCATCCGCTCGATAAGGTCGTCCATCCTGAACGGCTTGGGAAGGAACTCCGTCGCCCCAGCCTCCCTTGCCTCCTTCTCGACCAGGACGTCAGCGCTCACGAATATGATCTTCTGGATCGGGTTGAGCCTCATAATCTCGCGCGTGGCCTCGACACCATTCATCACTGGCATCCTGTGGTCCATGATCACCACGTCCGGCTTCTCGAAAGCGTCATTGTATCTCCTGATGGCCTCTTCGCCGTCGAAGGCCGTGCCAACCACCTTGTATCCCCGCAGCTGCAGGATGTCTCTGTACAGCTCGACTATGAAGAGCTCGTCATCAACGATCAGAACACTTGTCATATGGCGGTCGCTCCCTTGTAAGTCATTGTAAACGCGCCTCCGCGCCCGTCAAAGCAGTCGATTTCAATCTTCCCGCCGAGCTTCTCGACCATCATCTTCGACAGTAGTATGCCGGCGAGCCTCACGGTCTTCGAGCGGCGCTCCTCGGGACCGCACACGATGGTGTCTAGGTCAACTGGGGTTGAGAGCACAAGGCCCGAGTCCTGCAAGCGCACGCACCAGGTGCAATCATCGTCTCCCGCGCGTTCTATGCTGATCGAGATTTCGGGCGATTCGGAATGGTCCAGCTGAACCATGTTGATCAAAGCGTTGAGGATTGACTGAGAGACGAGGTCCTTCGAATCGACGACGGTCGCCTCTGTGAGATTTTCGAAGGCGAAGCGTATCCCTCGATGGGGCAAGATGCTGCTCAATGCTGTCGTCGCTTTCGCGACTTCCTCTGCCAGAGATACCGTGGTGGTCTTCAACTCTGTTTCGTTCTGGAGCAGGCAAAGCTTGTTGATGCTCTCCATGAGCTGGGTTGAAATCCTTACCTGAGAAGTGGCTTTCTCAGCATGCTCCCTGGACCGGTTGTCCAGGCTTGACGACGACATCATGTACTCTATGCTGCTCAGCACGGTTTGGTTCAGGTTCAGAATGTCGTGACTCAAGAGGTCCATGTAAGCCGGCAACTCTTCTTCCAAGCTCCGGCCGCGCCTTTCCCCGTTCAAAGCTATTGCTCCTCGATGATGCCCTAGGCCTGAGTTAAGGTAATGATGGCTTAATATACTTATTCGGGGGAGGTCGCGGTTCTGGCACAGTTCCGGGCAGGCTTCTATGCCAACGATGTTCAGAGATGGACGTAATTGTCGCCACCGCTCAGGCATAGTAATCCAGGGTTCGCACGCTGGACGCCGTCTCGACCTCCGTTCCCTCGGTGACCCACTTCCAGTAGTTGTCGGGAAGCGTTTCGCTGTCGAACTCTGGGTCCTTCCTGGAATTCAGGTTCTTAATATCCGACAGCAGCAACCAGAACCGCTTGGCATCTTTTCTTCCCTTCCTGCTCGGGAACCTATCGCGCGATTCGATCAGAATCTCGTTGTTCAGACAGATGTGGGCGTGCTCATCGTCGAGCACAACAACCGCATATCCTGGCTTCCTCCTAGCGAAGTGTCTGAGAATGAGATCCATGACTTGGTGTTCGAAGCTGGCACGTCCTATTATCGCCTTGTTCGCGGAATCCTCCGTGAACGACAGGAAGTCTCTCGCCCTGCGGAATTCGCCCGTGACGCGGCGGACCCGGTCCTTCATCTCCTTTGCCTCCGGGCTCTCTTGGGAGAGGTACGCCTTCGTACCCTTCTTCTCTATAAGCTCCAGCACCCTGAATACCAGCTGATACCTGTCCCTGGCGGCGAACCTCGAGGCCCAGAATATCTCGTCTTCGAGGATTTCGTTCAGTTTCGGGTTCTCCAGGAAGTCTAGCCCGCCGAACCTCTCCCTGAATTCCGAATACAGCTCGCTGTAGTCGATTGCGTCTGCGTCTAGTGTCTCCTCAAAGAAGAACTTCTGGCCTCGCGTGTTCTCGATTGGCTTGCCGTTGTAGACCCTGCTCGCGAGGTATGCCCTGACGATGGACTTCGGTGAAGGTCTGAAGAGTACTAGCATCTCGCGACACACCTCGGGATGTGGAATTATACTCGATATCAAATATAAACTTTGGGGGAAGCGGTACGGACGTAGTCCCCATTCAAAAAGAATATCTACGTCCCCATGCATGGAAAGGCTGCTTGACCAAGAACGCCCAAGGCGGCAATCCAAATGGACTGGCTGAGGCGCCTGCCCTGTTCGCCAATGCAAACGAGGCGTACGACAGGGGTGAGTACGTGCTAGCAATCAAACTCTTGGACGAAGCAATCTCCAAGGGTTTGTCGAGCGTTGTAGCCCTCAATAACAAGGGCGCTGCCCTCGATGCTATGGGCAGAAGGGCCGAAGCTGCCCGATGTTACAGATTGGCGATCTCTCACTCACCGTCGTATGAACAGGCGTGGTATAATCTGGGGAACTGCCTATTCGCACAGGAGCGGTACCGGTTATCGGCCAGGGCGTATTCCAAGGCCCATCGGCTCAACCCAGGCCGCGTGGAGAACCTCATCGGGCTGGCGGAATCGTACAATGAGTCAGGTCGCCGCAGGCGCGCCAGGGCCGCAATACGGAAGATACCTGTCGCCGCAGAAAGTGACAAGTCTCTGTGGCTTGTCAAGGCAGACCTGTACGTTGAGGCAAGGGATGGCGCGTCAGCGGTCGAATGCTGCGAGATGTACATCGCTTCGAACCCCAACGATTCTCTCGGCTACATTCACCTAGGAGGCGTGAGACACGAAATTGGCGAGTACGAAGAGGCTATTCTGGCTTTCGAGAAGGCGCTCAGACTGTCCCCCGATGACGCGAAGGTCTGGAACAACTTCGGATACAGCTGCTTCTGCGCCGGACAGACTGACAGGGCGCTTGCTGCATTCAATAGGGCGATAGAGATAAATCCCGACTACAAGCACGCATGGTACAACAAAGGATACTCGCTCCACGGCGTGGATCGCCTGGAAGAGGCTGTCAAGTGCTATCGGAGGGCGCTGGAGATCGACGCGGTGGACCCCGTCCTGTTGAACAACCTGGGCAACGCTATGTACAACCTCGGCCAGTTCGCTGAGTCGATTCCCAGCTTCGTCGAAGCGATCAATGTGGATCCGGATTACGAGATAGCCTGGAACAACATCGGGAACGCTCTGGAGAAGATGGGCATATTCAGGGGCGCGATCCCGTTTCACGACAGGTCGCTTGAGATTCGCCCTGACTTCGACTATGCGCTCCACGCGAAGGGTGTGTGCAAGGCTGCTGTGGGGGAGCCCGAAGAGGGATACGAGCTGTTGCTGGAGTCTCTCGACTTGAATCCGACGTACGACGAGGCTTGGAAGGCGAGGTCATCAGCGGCTAGACAACTCGGAAGGATGGACGATGCTCTGTCCTCGCTGAACAACGCGTTGGCGCTGAACCCCATGCAGTGCGATGGATGGATAGAGCGAGGCGACCTGCTGCTTGAGATGGGAGATGGAGCAGGGGCGCTCGAATCATATTCGAAGGCTCTCGGATGCGCCGAGGAGATGAGGGCGAGATACGCCAATGACGGCGAGCCGTGGTGCGTCAGGGCAATGGCGCTCATACGCCTCGGAAGACACGCCGAGGCGATAGACTCCGCCGTTCGAGCAATCAGTTCGCGCCATCCCGATATGACCGCTCTTCCGTTGGCGTTCGATGTGTGCCGGATTTACGGCGTTCCCGAGCCGCCTAAAGAGTTGACAGAGGCTGTCGAGAGACACGGGGACATTGACCTGGTCCTGCCGTACGCGGCGTTCGCGGCCCAGAGAGGAGAGTGGAGCTGTGTAGCGGCGAAGCTTTCCGCCTTCGGCCCGGAAGACCTCACCATCGCGGGACGCACGATGTTAGTCAGGGCACTCGTCCGTACGAAAGGCCGTGATGTCGCATCCGAATTTGCAGCGAGGTGCCCTCCAAACGAGCGCCGTAGACTAGTTGCTGAGGTGGCATATGCCAACGGCGACTGGTTGGAGGCAGTTGAAGGTCTTCGCGCAGTGTTGGCGGAATCACCCGCCGATTATTCGGCTGCACTATGTCTGGGCAATGCCCTCCTAGAGATGGAAAGGTTTGACGAGGCGTTGGACGCTGCGGAGGTAGCTGCGGGGATCGATGTGAACGACTGGGAGCCCTATGAGACCATGGCGGGGGCCTTCGAAGCGATTGGCAACAAGAAAGACGCCGAGAGAGCGCGAGCACGCAGTGAGGAGCTGAAGAAGAGATGCGGAACCGTTTCCACTGGCAAGTGGTTCGCAGGGTGAACTCGTGGCCGAATTGAAGATACGGAGAAGACACAGGCTGCGCCAGAAGGAGATACAGAGCCTGTTCTCGACGATTGAGACGACGATGGGAACGAAGACCGTTTCGGACAAGGCGACTGTCGACAGAGCCGAGGCACCCGATTTCGATGTTTTGTTCGTAGACAACTCCTTGCTCGCCATCGTGATCAAAGGCGAGCCTTTCCTCACGGTGAGAGGAGTACTGAAGTACGGAGCTGCTAAACGACACGTGACAGTCGACATGGGGGCCGTCAAGTTCGTTGCGAACGGCGCTGATGTCATGGGCCCCGGCATCGTAGATGTCGACGATTCGATATCCGAAGGCGACCTTGTTTGGGTCAGGGACGAGAGGAACCTCAGGCCTCTCGCGATAGGCAGGGCCGCCATGCCCGGCTTGGAGATGCGGACCAAGCCGAAGGGAAAGTCGGTCCTCTCCATTCATCACGTTGGCGACAGACTGTGGATGACTGAGGAAGAGGGACAGCGTTGAGATTGTCTGGATGAGAGGCCGTTGTCAGGAACCCTCTTCCGTTTCTGGTATCCGCTGATATGCTCTGACATAGTCTAATCTCGCACCCGAGCGCTGGATAGTTCACTTCCGCCTGTCGGCTGCGGGGCATTCGGCCTCTCAGGGCATCAGGGACAACTCTGCAAGATATCCGATCGCATGCGCAGTTTCGCTGAACCCTTCGTCGGAACAGACACGCGCGCCGCGCATAATGCTTATCTGACAATCAAGCGGTAGGACGTGCCTGGCCATGCAGGATAGGCTTTATATCTGAACAAGGTTATACCTATTCCAGAGGGATGCACAGTGACAATTCTGAAGAAGAAGGCCTTCCCTTCATCGCAGGAATCAGAAGGTAGACAGCACTCCAGCGCTGAGCAGTACATCGACCTGAGCGAGATGACGTTTGACGACGAACACATCTTGAGCGACGACAGCTCAGCCGCAGTTGTGAAAGTCGGCGAGTTGTTCAGGTACGAAGACCTATCATTGCTGACAAGCGAGGTGTATGCCGGCAACATAGTCATCCTGGATTTCACATCGATCGCCAACGACGACCTGACGATGAAGCGGATCACCTCTGAGCTGAAGAACGTTGCCAGGGACGTGAACGGCGATGTGGCCGGCGTGGGAAAGAACCTGCTGATGGTCACGCCTCAGGGCGTAAGGATTGACAGAAACAAGATCAAAGGCGGCTTCTGAGCGCCTGGGACCGAGGAGACAATTTCCTTTAGCCCAGCGATAGCCGGTTTGCTCATCGGGCCAGATGCCAATGCGTTGTCATATTGGCGACAATCGTCTGCCTGTTCCGTCATTCCGCGATCGGCGGGGTAGCCATGAACTGTCCGTCTCGGAATAGCAGCGTTAGATAGCCGTGATGTATCTTAGAATGCCTCATCTTCACGGCCCTTATCCTGAGCTGGACGTCCGACTCACCAACATCCACGAACTTCAGAAGTATCGTCCCATCCGCTAGGTAATCCTCGTGGAAGGGTCCGTAGGCGTTGCCATTCTGCTGCGTCTCCGATATTAGGAACGTTGTGACGCCCAACCGCTTGAGGAACCCGAAGAAGTGGAACAGCTCTTGCCTGGGGCTCTGGATGTGGGTGAGCGAGTAGACCGCCGTCAGCGAGTCGATTACGATCACCTCCACACCCTCGTTCTCGACCTTCTTGCGCAGGTATTCCTTCAGTATCTTGAACCAGTCCCTGCCGATATCAGCGTCCGTGTGCTCCAGTCGAAGCTTACCGATGTCGACAATGAAGAACTTGTTCTCGTCAACGTTGCCGAGGCCCAGTCTGTCCATACATTCCAGGAGACTGTCCTTGCTTTCTTCGATGCTCACGTACAGAGCATTCACTCCTCTCTGGCTAACGTTCTTGTACAGCAGGTTGAGGGCTATGGACGATTTCATCGTGCCTGGCGTGCCCGCAAGGAGAACGACATGTCCCTTACGGACGCCTCCGCCTATCTTGTTGTCGAAGCCGTCGATATACGTGAGTATCCTGTCTTCACTGGGTGTTGCACGGGACTGCAAGGGGGGGATCCTCCTTGTGACATCAGCACAATCATATTCGAGTCTTAAAAGTATTTGCACCCAACTGCGCGATAACGGTCCAAGCTCATTGGCAAGCTTTTTCTATTAGATGCGCGCGGAGTGCTGCCTGTCCGAAACGCAGATTCATGATGCATCCACTCGGTGAAATATTATATGCGGCGACGCTCTCTCTGACAACCGTGGAAGACTACAAGGTCATCAGGGATTCCGTCCACGGAAGCGTGCGGGTCGACGTCCCGTTCCTTCCCCTCATCGAGTCGAACGAGCTTCAACGGCTGCACGGTGTGCACCAGCTCGGCCTCGCGAACCTGGTCTATCCTGGCGCAAACCACACTCGGCTCGAGCATTCGCTCGGAGCCTTCTCGGTCGCCGACAAGATGGGCTCTTCCTTGCGCCTGAAAGAGGATGAGGCTGCCCTTGTCAAATGCGCTGCCTTACTCCACGACATAGGCCATCTCCCGTACTCGCACACCTTTGAGATGGTCCTCCACGAGCAGTTCGGAATCGACCATGTCGAGATATCCAAACGATTGGTGCTCGGGCAGGACACAGTGGTCTCGGAGGAGGAGAGCGCGGTGCTGGAAGGGGAACTGCGGGTCGTGGACGCCCTGGAGAGGCAGGGTATGGATCCCAAAGAGATCTCGTCCCTATTGAGCGGTGCGGCCAGACACCATCAAGAGCAGAAGACGCTGGGCGACCACCGAGGCCAGGCTCACTTCAATGACCGGAGGTACCTTGGGCAGATGATCTGTGGCCCGGTGGACGTCGACCAGCTCGACTACCTCATGCGTGATGCTCACTACACTGGCGTCGCATACGGCGTGATCGACCTGGACCGACTGATGGATACGATTGGAATATTCAATGGTGATTTGGTCGTCGATAAGGGCGGAGCCAGTGCGGTAGAGGGGATGCTGGTCGCGAGGGCGTTGATGTTTTCCACGGTGTATTATCACAAGACCGTTAGGATAGCCGAGCTCATGCTCGCCAAGGCGGTCGAGATGTTGGATTCCGATGACATAGAGGCGGTCTTCAAGATGACGGATTCGAGCCTGTTGTCGCACCTAGTATCTCAAGGAGGATACTCACAGGAGGTCGCGACCAGAATCAAGTATCGCCGCCTTTTCAAGAAGGCGTTCGCAGTCGCTGCCCATGACATCGAGGACGGTCAATGGGAAGCGGTTGAGGCGATGGGGAATTTCAAGAAGCGCAGGCGATTGGAGGAGGAAATCGCGGCGAAGGCCGGGATAGATCCAGGGCACGTGGTGATTGACATACCCTCACATGAACTACCCGTTTCCGAGCCAAGGATGTCGCTCATGGATATCCGCATCGTGGATGGCGACAGGGTTCGGCTCTTGCCGCGAGTCAGCTCCATCACGCAGTCGTTACAGAGCAGAAGGGTGTACGAATGGGCGGTCATGGTTGCCTGTCCCAGAGACAGCACCGAGCAAGTGGCGCGCGCCGCTCAGAAGCTAATAGCTCTGTAGCCCGTGCTCATCATCCCTTCATCACGCCCATCGGCCGGAGCCGTGCGACCAGCTTTGAGATACCGGCGCCATGGGCTATGCCCACCACCTCGTCAACGTCCTTATACGCCCCAGGGGCCTCCTCGACGATTCCGTTCTTGGATGCTGCTCTGACGTAGATGCCATCTTTGCGAAGGGCGGATACGACCTCGTTCGCCGAGAACCGCCTCGTCGCGGCAGTCCTCGACATCTGTCTCCCTGCGCCGTGGCAAGTGGAGCCGAAAGTCTCAGCCATCGCGCCGGCCGTGCCGACAAGGACGTAGCTCGCGCTGCCCATGTCCCCGGGTATCAACACGGGCTGCCCGGTGGAGCGGTACTTTATAGGCACTTCCTGTCTCGATGAGTCGAAAGCTCTCGTAGCGCCCTTTCTGTGAACATAGACCTTCGTTCTCCGTCCGTCGATGAGATGCTCCTCGACCTTGCAGATGTTGTGTGCAACATCGTAGACGAGGTCCATCCCCATGTCCTCAGCCGTCGCCCCAAGAGTCTTCTCGAATGACTCCCTCAGCCAGTGGAGTATCAGTTGTCGGTTTGCCCATGCGAAGTTGGCCGCCGCGCTCATCGCTGCGAAACAGTTCTGCCCTTCGTTGGAGCCGACAGGGGCGCATGCGAGCTGCCTGTCAGGAACAGCTATCCCGTGCTTCCTGAGCGCGTCTTCCATCACGCGTATGTTGTCGCTGGCGATCTGATGGCCGCAGCCTCTCGAGCCCGAGTGGATGCTGACGGTCACCTGCCCCTCGCCCGTCAGCCCGAACGCCTTGGCCGCTTCCTCATCGAATATCTTGTCCACTCTCTGTATCTCGAGGAAGTGATTCCCTCCGCCCAAAGTGCCGAGCTGCGGAGCGCCTCTCTGCTTGGCCTTCTGCCCGACCTTAGACGAATCCGCTGCTTTCATGCACCCTTCCTCTTCGCATGCGACTATGTCATTCTCCCACCCGTAGCCGCGGGAGACCGCCCAGCTAGCTCCCTCCTCCAGGACATCGTCTATCTCGGCCTGCGACAGCCTGAGCTTGCCCTTCTCGCCGACTCCAGAAGGAACGTTGGCGAACGCCGCGTCGATGAGACCTTTGACACGGTGTTCGATGTCCCTGACAGTCAGGTCAGTTCTTACGAGCCTAACGCCGCAATTCACATCATAGCCGATTCCACCGGGCGAGATCACTCCGTTCTCGAAATCGAAGGCGGCGACGCCGCCTATGGGGAACCCGTAACCCCAGTGAATATCCGGCATCGCGTACGACTTGCCGACTATGCCAGGAAGGCAAGCGACATTGGCGGCTTGCTCGGGAGCGTTATCTCGCTTGATCGACTCCAGCATCTTATCATCGGCGAATATGAGCGCGTCAGTGCGCATGCAATGCTTGTATGATCGTGGAATCTGGAATCTGAAGTCGTCGATCTTCTCGAGCGGGCCATTCCATGCCATGTACGATTCACCGTGCCTTCCAGGCCTGCGAGCGTATATTAAGGTTGCCGGAGCGACAGCAGGTCAAAGGCCTGGTTCAACCGTCCGACGGAGGCGTCCGACAGCTGCGTTCCGTGTTCGGGACGCAATCGAATCTTCTGGACCCTTGGCCAGATATTTATATACAGTTTGAATGCCATAACTACCCTTCAATGAGTTGGGCACCTTTCCCATGACGACATGCGTGTGCTGACATTCATCATCCTACCGAGAGGTGTTTGAGATTTGAAAACGGAATCCGTGTACTGCCCACTCTGCGGCAACAAGGTTTCTCCGGATGCCGAGCGATGCCCGTTCTGCTCGACTCGACTCGAGACGGTCCTCACGAAGAGGGAACTTGACAAGGTAATCGAGAGGCGGCTCATGCAACGCCTCCAGTCTGCACAGGCCAAAGAAGAGTTTAAAGCGGCCGACATCGCGACCGCCGAATTGCCTGAGGCCAAATTATCGTGCCCGTCCTGCGGCATGAACCTTGAACCAGGTATGGCGAAGTGCCCGCGGTGCGGAGTGCCCATCGTCACTGACGAGGAGATGTTGGAATGCCCTAAATGCGGCTCAGCCGTGGCTCCAGGGGCTCGAACATGTCCCAATTGTGGTGTCGAGTTCGACGTTGAGAAACCAGCGGTATCGGAGCCGTTGTTAATGACGATCGAAGAGCCGGAGCCTTACAAACCACAACCTGAAGAGGAGCCAGAGGCGCCTGCACTGCCGATTGAGGCCGTGACTGCCGGCCCCATCGAATCGCGTGCGGCCGAGCGCGGATTGGTGAATGGCAAGGGCGCAGTGAACGGTACTGGGTTCGTCAACGGCACTGGCATGATCAATGGAACAGGCATGATAAACGGCACTGGAGTGATCAACGGCGCTCGGGGCGAGGCTGGCATGAGTCGTCGTCCGAGCGGCTGGCGTTTCTCAGCTCTTACCCGATGGCCGTTCCTTGCTGTCTTGGTCGCAGTCCTGATAATCCTCCCGACATTCATATACTTCGCATACTACGCCGAATCGGGCGCCTTCAGCGTCGACGGCGATTTCTCGGATTGGTCTGATGTCGAGATGTTTGCCGCCAAGGTCTCCGCATCGACGGCTCCTACAATAGACATTGACGAATGGTCCGCCCGAGCGGACTCGAACGACCTATACATGTACGTGAAGACGCAAGGCGACATCATGAGCACCACCATCGTGGACAGTTTCTTCCTGTTCGTAGATTCGGACGACTCGTCGTCCACGGGCTATGCTGTCGGTTCTCTAGGAGCGGATTACCTCCTCGAACTCGACGGCTGGAACGATTCTGTTCGGTCGTCATCGCTCATGAGCTACGACTCAATCAACGATGATCGCGACTGGAGTTCGTGGGTGAGCATAGGCACGCTCTCACATCGTGTGAACGGAGACCAGATGGAGGCAAAGGCGGTGCTCCCAGCGGGCCTGGGGCCATCGGCGAAGTTCTTGCTGATGTCACAGGACGAGTTCGAGAGAAGAGCGATCAGCTATGAGACGCCCGCCGAGGGTGGACTGCTGATAGTGGAGCAGGTGTCACTTGTTCCAGCTAGTGGAATACTTGCTAATTCATCGGACGTTTCCGTCCTGAGACTCAGGTTCAGTTGCCAGGGGGCGGAGGGCAGCGTTGACTCGATCTCAATGAGCCAGGCCGGCGTCTTCTATTCTCCTTCGATGGCTGATGGCATCTCCCTTGAGCCAGGTGACGCTCCGTTCCCCGTTGATGTCCGCGCCGACCTCAGCTCGCTATCCCTTGGCGATTTCTATTCGCTATCCGTTGTTGTTGGCAGCAGCGAATGGTCGTTCTCTCATGTGGAGGTAGTGGGTGAAGGCGCGCACGCGTACATTGGCGCGGCGCCCGATGGCGTCGAGATAGACGGCGCATTCGCCGATTGGAGCGGGTTGCCGGTCGCGGACATCGACCTCGTCCAAGTCGACAACCCAAACATTGACATCGATGAGGTCGCCTCGGCGAATGATACTCAGTCGTCCTTCTTTTACGTGAGCGTTGAGGGCGAGATTTGCGGCGGCGCATACGTTCCAGTCCTGAAAGGCAAGCCGAGCGGCGAGGGAGGTGGCGGCAGCCCTGTCGCGCCGTCTAGAAAGACCGGTGAGGACTTCCTAAGGATTTATGTTGATTCCGACTTCATGGTGGGCACTGGCTACATCGCATCCCTCGGTTCCAAGGTCATCGGCGCGGATTACATGATAGAGATTCTCGGCCAGTTTGGAGAGGTTGAGTCCAGGGCTTTGTACGAATTCAGCAGCGGGGCTTGGCATGAGGTCGTCGTATCCATCGATTTGGAGAAAGACCTTCAGCGCATGGAGCTTGGCTTGCCGACGGACGCCCTCGGAGGCGAGATCGACATAGACTTCATAATCGAAGCCACAGATTGGAAGGGGCGGTCTGACGCTGCTACTCTGGATGAGGCTTCGATGGCGTCATCGATGGCCGATATCAGGGCATGGCCTGTGGATTCCACTTCCATACCCGCGACCGCAACATCGATGTCGTATCAGAGGAAGGTCTTCTACGACGGCGTCAACTTCTGGAGCATCTACTGGGACGGGTCGAACACAATGTGCAGGTACAGCAGCGATGGCGGGGAGACCTGGACCGACAACGGGTTGAAGGGCGGCAAGATCTTTGACACTGACGGGGTCAACGAGGCGTCACTCTGGTATAACTCAACCTACAGCAGGGTCTACGTCATCGGCGACACGTCAACCCCCTCGGGCATCGCGTACGTGATCAATGGTACGATCACGACTGGACCAACTCCCCTGATCACTTGGGACACTGAAGAGACGCTGACTGTTTCCACTAACTTCGATACCGCCAACAAGAACACTTTCATTTGCATGAACCCGACGGGAACCCTCTGGGTCCTGTCCAGCTCGCGCGTGCACGCTACCAACCCACAGTTCCAGATGAAAGCCTTCAGCAGCACTATATCGGGCGACAACAGCCTCTGGAGCGGCGCGACCAACCTGCTCAGCCCTTACTCGTCTTCGGAAGAGGTCCGCGGAGTGATCGTACCCGCCAAAGCTGGATCGGCCGAGATCACCTGGGCGATCATTTCGAACGAGGGCGAAGTGAGAAAGATGGCCTACGACGGATCTGGCTGGACCGGAGGAACGACCGTGCTTTACTCCGTAGGTGATAGCACGGACAACACGCTCTACGCGCCCGCGACCGCGGTCGTCGACGGCGACGGCATTCTCCATGTCGTTTACGGGACCGGAGATGTGTATGGGTCGTGGCAGGGGCATGTGATGTACACCAACTACGACGGCGCGGACTGGTCCATCGCGGAGGAGCTCGCCAGCGGTGCGACGTATGGCAACAGATTCCCCACGATATCGCTGGATGAGGGGACTGGGAACCTGTTCGCGATGTGGATTCAGAACGCGGCCACAGACGTGCTACAGGTGCAGAAACGGGTCGGAACATCCTGGTCCTCAGTCACACTTGCCTCGAACGCATACGCCAAGGGCAACCTGACGTCGATATACTCCGCGCCGAGCGAGTCGACTGTGTGCATGCTCTGGACGCAGAACACAATCGCGGACATCGAGGTCATATTCGAGAAGATTCCCGAGTTCTCAGACGTCGTGCTCCCAGTGGTGTTCACCCTTATCATGTTCGCGGTGTACCGCGTGAGAGCGGGCCGCGTCAGCCGAGAGCCAGACGAAAGCGACGATGAATGAGCCGGGCTTACGAATGCCAGATTCCACAATTTATATAACAGTTAGAACATCCTGTCTACATTATGGTGGAAGGGCAGAAGGACATCTTCCTCAGTTGTTTCAAGTGCGGTCGCATTGTGAGGGCGTGTGATTCAGAGTGTCCCAGGTGTGGACTGCAATTCGGCCCGGGCACGCTATTCGAGTGCCCGTTCTGTTCAGGTCTGGTTTGGCGCAACGCCTCTAAGTGCTCGACCTGCGGCATTGACCTCACGGAATTCTCTCTTGGAGTGGAGAAGACCTTCGCTGGGTTTGACATGGACGAGTTCGTGGAGAATATCATCAACACTGAGCTCGAGCAGCTGAAGTCGTCGACCAGGAGGGTCGCGTGTCCGGGTTGCGGGCTCATGATTCGCGGAGATGAGGAGAAGTGCCCGCGCTGCGATTTGCCCTTGGCGGAGGTGAACGTGATCTGCCCTGTCTGTGGCGAGAAGATGCAGTTCGATGCCAAGTCGTGTCCCAATTGCAGGGCAGAGTTCGAGGATCGGATGGAGATTCCCGGGAAGGCACCCCCGTCTGAGAGCGTGATGGACAAGTCGGCTGTTGTGAAGAAACTGGTCGAGCAACCCTCCAGAAGGGCGAAGAAACCCTCGACTGTGCCGAGAACGAAACAAAGGCCTGCCAAGAAGACGCCATCTAAGAAGCCGGCGAAGAAAACACCCCCGGCGAAGGGAAAGCCGAAGGCCTCCAAGAAGACAACGTCTAAGGGCGAGAAGGGCGGCAGTCGGAAGAAGGGCTTGCCAGCGAGTCGCAAGAAGAAGAAGTAATCCT
The DNA here is from genome assembly GCA_029864565.1 of Thermoplasmata archaeon. Lineage (GTDB taxonomy): Archaea > Thermoplasmatota > Thermoplasmata > UBA10834 > UBA10834 > UBA10834. The sequence goes on from JAOTTD010000012.1 coordinate 19,369, forward strand.
CGCGCGGCTCCGATGCATGTCGTTGCCGTCGTTTGGCGGCAACCAATTAAATACCCGCAGTTTTATCTTAGTATTATGGCCCAGGAATCGCTGCCAGTGTTTATTCTAGCGTGCGTGGCATGCGGCAAGACCGTCTCAGGCGGTGAGGAGAAATGCCCGCGCTGTGGAGTCTCGTTCGCGGGCGTGCGATTTGAGTGCCCCTTCTGCGGTGAGCATGTCTCTATGAGAGAGCGAAAGTGCTCTTCGTGCGGCACGGAGTTCGAGGTGTTCGCCGAAGAGGTTGCTGAGGCATCGGCCATATCGTTGGATAGCGGAATCGAATCTCCAGCCGCCGCTCAATCGAGTCCCGCGGAGGAGCTCGTGTACGAGTGTCCAGCATGCGGCAAGTCTGTGGCCGAAACAGATGATAAGTGCCCGCATTGCGGAGCGGCATTCACTGAGTGATCGGTAAGAATCCGCGAGAGGTGATGGGGCCGGGACCGGGAATCGAACCCGGGTCAGGGGATCCACAGTCCCCAAGGATACCATTACCCCACCCCGGCCATTTCGAGTCCTTCATTGTCTATCCCTAAATAAACCTTGCCGCACCTCTTGAGGCGCACATGGTGTGTGGCACCTCACCATCCTGACACAGGCACTTTCGGTGACCTCCTCAGCCAACTCATTTCACTCATAGAAACATGTTGCTGTGGTGCATGATGTACAAAGGGAGAGCTCGAGGGGCCTTATCGTTCAATTGCAGCGAATGCGGTGCTCCAGTTACGAGCCTCTCAGGGTGTATGACCTGCATTGCTTGTGGCGAGTCGAGATGCGAAGGCATACTTCAATCATTGCCTGTTGCCTTCGGAGGCTGTCCCAGGACGTTCAAAAGCCTTAAGACTCAGTGTTCGATTCATGAATGCGGTGATTTAGCTGAAGCGGGACATCATATCCATCCTTGACATGAAGGACGATCTTGAGAAGATTCTTGAGAAGGCTTTGAAGACTAAGACCGAACCTCAGAAGGGAAGGCGCCCTGAGCCATTGAAGCGCAAGGTACTCGCAATGGTCTTCGAGAAACCCAGCTTGAGAACTCGTGTATCCTTTGAAATCGGTGTATCGCAGCTCGGAGGGACAGCGCTGTACATCGGTCCTGACGAAGTTCAGATGGGCAAGAGAGAGACCGTTGCTGACGTCGCCAAGGTTCTGAGCGGCTACGCGAACGGGATCATGTACAGGGCCTTCAGCAACGAAGTCATGCGCGAATTAGCGAAGCATGCTACCATTCCTGTGATCAACGGCCTCGACGACATGGAGCACCCTTGTCAGTGTGCGGCCGACTTATTGACCATCCTCGAGAAGAAGAAGACCCTCAAGGGGCTGCAGCTGACGTACGTCGGCGATGGAAACAACGTATGCAACTCCCTGCTGCTCGGCTGCGCTATTACAGGCATGAATATGCGCGCCGCTACGCCCAAGCAGCACGCTCCGAACGCGGAAATACTCGCGAAAGCCCAAGCGATAGCGCAAGAGAAGGGATGCGTCGTGGAAGCGCTGTCGAACCCGTTCGAGGCAGTGGAAGGTGCGGATGTCATATACACGGACACATGGGTGTCAATGGGACAGGAGTCTGAGAAGGAGGAGCGCGAGAAGTTGTTCCTACCTTACCAAGTCAACGCGAAGCTCGCCGAGAAAGCGAGCAAGGAATGGATATTCATGCATTGTCTCCCCGCCCACAGGGGCTACGAGGTCTCTGAGGAGATCATGGACGGCCCACACAGCGTAGTATTCGACCAGGCTGAGAACCGCTTGCACGCACAGAAGGCGATCCTGGCCGCAGTCCTCTAGCGACTCAACTGGGAGCCGATGAGCTCGTCGAGTAACTCGAGGAACTCGAGCCTCCTATCAGAAGGTATCGTGGCTCCGGCGGCTATGTTGTGCCCGCCTCCGACTCCACCTACCCTCTCGGCGATGTCGCGCATGGCCACTGAGAGATCCATTCCCTTGGAGATCAACTCCTGAGTCCCTCTTGACGACACCTTGACCATCTGGATGTCGCTGGGTTCGACCGATTCGGCGAAGGCGATCATTGGTGCCGTCCTGTCGACATCGTTGCTTCCAAGCAGCATCCCTGCTACTGTGCCCACGATAGTCTCCTCAATCTCATCTTCAGAGTCGAAATATTGGATGTGCCTCATCCTCTTGATGCCCTTGGCCCTGGCGGTTTCCAACGCTCTACTGAGTGCGGAGCGATGGTCCCGCAAGAGCGAATAGCCCTCAGAGAGCGCATCACCTCTGTCTCCCTTGCATATTCGCAGGCCGACCTCTGCACGGCCATGCCTTCCACAGGCGTTGAGGAGCGTGGCAAACTCCTTGACATCACGCACAGGCGAGCCGCGCTCCTCGTGCGCGAAGGTGTAGGCCTCTCCTGTGAGTCTCTCCACGGTAGCAGGCTTTCGGCCGCAGGCGATCAGATGGGCTCTCAACGCATCGATTGCAGTGCACCTTTCGTCTTCTGACAGCGATGCCCATGTTCGCCAGGAGTCTCCCTCCTTCAGTTCGATGCCCAACCCCAGAAGGAAGCTGATGGCCTCCTGTTCCCTGCCCGTTATGTGTGGGAGGTAGGGATCGCTGGAATACTCAAGCATCTTGACCACAGGTCTTGTCTCCCTCCCGAAATACCTGATGTCCTCCGCAGCCTCGACGAGACCCAGCTTGACCGAGAGTGAAAGGACCGCGCGATTCAGCCCTTCGAGTCTTCTCGTCTTCTGGTCTTGAAGGTCGCCGACGCTCCCGAGTATGGCGAGAGGCGACAAATCTGCGTTCTCGTCTGACACAGCTATGGACGCGATGAAAGTCGTCCCAGCGCCGCTAAGATCGCTCGCGCCTGAGATGCCGTGCAGGTGCGGATTGACATGAGCAAGGCGTGTGAAATCCGACAGCTGCTGCTGTCCGTTTGCCCTTTCTCGCGGAGCACCGATGTCAGGTCGGTGGTGGTCCGTGATTACTGCCGGCATATTCTGAAGTTTGGATGCGAGCCCGCTTCCGAGATCCGTAAACCAAATGAGGTCTGGGTCATCGCTTCTTAGCGCAGATAGCGATCGGTCGTCCAGCTTCTTGAAGAACAAGGTCCGATGGTCGATCTCGAGGCGTCGCAATGTCATCTCTGCGATGGCCGCCGCAGATATTCCGTCGGCGTCAATGTGTGTCGCTATGACCGCGTCAGATGCGCTCCGTATCTGCCTCGCCGCCCGGCAAGCAGCGCTCAGCATCTCGGCCGGTATTGCGTCGAGTAGCGGCTGGACATGGGGCATCAGAGAGTCATCACCCCAAGCATCACCAAGGCTGCAGCGAAGACGATCGCCGCTCCCACGAGAACGATATACTTCGCTGACCGGTCTACAAGAAATATGAATAGGGCGAACCCAGCGGCAACGAGCAATACTCCAAGAAGCGCGTCCATCCCTTCAACCCATATCCCGCTCTGGATATCAATGTATTGCGGCGACCTGTGTGGGCCCCATCAATCGTGCCGTCATCTCCGCGCAGGCTGTACCCGCTATGGTCTTCAGGTTGACGCAGTCTTCTGTGTTGTATTCCTTTAGTGTCTCAAGGGCGTTCCACGCGCCGCGCTTCTGCCACAAGCGCCAGAGATAGACCGCATCCTGGCCTGTGAGGTACTGTATCCTGAGATCTCTCTCGATTCCCATCTCGCGTTCGATCATCTTCAGTCCTCCCGCGCGCCCGAGCCTGCGGAGGAGATGCTTGAGGTCCAGATGAGGCACTTTCGGGACGGCTCCGGGGAATGCGTGTTCGATGACTGGGAGGTCGAAGCTCGCGCCGTTGAACGTGACTATCATTCCGGCCTGCTCGAGAATCGCCCTCAGGTTCTCATCGGTCAGGTTCTGGCCCCTTACGAGGCTGTGCATGCGCTTCCCGTCATACATGCCCACGACCGTTATGGGCGCCCTGCTCGAAGTGCCCGTCGTCTCGATGTCCAGGTAGATCGCCTTGTTCTTGAACTCGTCGTAGCACCTCCAGTGGTCCTTCGTATCCAGCAGAGCTGCGAAGTGCTCGGCATCCCCCATTTTAAGACGCGCCCTGGCTTCGCCCAGCACAGCGTCCGCCTTCCCTTTTCTGATATCTGACATTCCGGGTATCCTTTGACTCTCGAGGAATAGGTTCCAAGAGCTAATGCCGACGCTCCAAAGCCTCTGTTCCCTGGCAACGCCTATTCCGTCAAGGAATATGAATGAGGAGAACAGCATCGCGATACTTGATGTGGTCTCCCCTCTTTAACGAACATGGGAGGTGCTGGAAAGTACTCGGAAAGATAGTTATTGCGCGTGCGTGTTTCGGAACCATGGCCGGGATAGGATATCTGGTCGAGAATGATGTCGAGCTACATCCCGCCGGTGCTGCGCGTCTTCTCGACCACAATGCGTTGGTCGTTGCCGACCTCCATCTCGGATGTGAGGCCGCCCTCGAGTATCAGGGTATGAGCCTTCCGCGCATGCAGACGAGAAAGCTCAGGAAGGTAGTCATGGGTCTCTTGGACACTCTCAAGCCAGACAAGCTTATTGTCGCTGGAGATCTCAAACACAACTTCTCGAGGAACCTGACCCAGGAATGGAACGACGTCGCCGATTTCATCCGTTTGATATCCGCAGGCGTCGAGGTGGTCGTCATCCGGGGCAATCACGACAACTATCTGGGTGCGATTCTGTCTGAGTTCGGCATGCGCCTCGGGAGCGAACTCAAGCTGGGTAGGTTTCGCATCATCCACGGCCATGCCGGGTCTATTGACGGCCCGACGATCATGGGTCATATCCATCCATCGATGAGCCTAGAGGACGAGGTTGGCGCGCGGGTGAGGAGGCCATGCTTCTTGCATCACTCAGAGGGCAGCATGCTGGTGTTGCCGGCTTTAAGCATCGTTTCTCCCGGGTTGGACATCATGAGAACCACGCCCTCGGCCGCCGTCTCCCCTCCTCTTGCAGGATTGGGCTTGGATGGCTTCGCCCCGATAGTCTTCTGCAACGACCGTCCATTGGTCTTCCCGAACGTTGGTGCTGTCAGGTCGAGCGGCGGCCCGACCGGCCAAGCATGAGGGAGCCGCATCCGCGGGCTCTGCTGGATGGCGCTTGGGTAGCCGAAAAGGCTTATGTATTCGCATCATCATGCCAACACGTCAGGTGTGGGTTGTGACTAAAGAGGTCTATGTGTGCGATGCCGACATCGAGCTGTCAAAGGATCTCGAGGGTCTCAGGATTGACAGACACCTGGTGGCCGACCTTTCCTCCGTGATGCCTGGTCGTCGGCGAAAGATGGTCGACAGAATTGAGGAGCATGCGAGCACGAAGCTCATTTCCGTCATGCCGATACTCGTGAAGTACTATAATCATGACAATCCTCGCGTAAGATCTCAGATCAGATCAAGCCTTACGAGACTCACCAGCTCTGAAGCCGGTGAACAAGCGCTGATTGAGTGCATGTTCAGCAAGAACCTGAAGATTGCCAATACTGCGGCCTCTATACTTGAGGAGAAGAATTACAGCAGCGTCAACTTTCTATCCGTCTACAGGCAGACTAAGAACCTGATCGAGCAGGCGTGGAAGGGCGAGGTGTTCTCCCAGGATATCGAGGAGCTCGTGGTTGATTCCATCAACACTTACAAGGAAGGCCGTTTTGACCAGGGCATGACCAATCTCAGGATGGCTCGGGATCTACTCGAAGATCGCCTCGAATGGCACAGTCATCTGCGCACGTACATGAAGGACGTGCTGAGGCTAACGCCCATCCTTAGCAGGAGCGGCGTTCAGGTCGACTCGATCCAGGATTCGATACGCAACCTGGCATCCGCCATCCCCGAGCGAGACTATCGGGAAGCGCGGGCGCTACTCGACCTCCGGCGCCAGGAGACACGCTTGTGGAAACAGCTCTGGAGCCTGGAGGAGTTCGTGGCCAAGCGAGTGAAGGTCAAACCTGTCGCCGAGCTGTCCATACTGCAGGAGTCCGACAAGAAACTCCTCGAGTCCTTTGTCACGACGAGTGGCAGAGTGCGAGAATCCATTCAGGGTGGTGAAGCGCCTGAAGCCCTCAAAATGGTCTCAGATTTCGTGAGGGACGACGTTTCAGCGCGCTACCTGGCAACTCAGGGAAAACGCATCAGCGGTGACGACGAAGCCGCTTGGTTTACGATATGGTCAGTAGGGCTGGGTCTGCTCAAGCTCGTGGCACCCGTCATACCCAACGTCGCGGAAGAGTTCTATCAGCAGTATTTCCGAGACCGCGAGGATTCCGCTAGCATTCATTCCGTTCCCTGGCCTGAGCCGCTGTCGCGCTTGAATTCGGATTAGAGCCATTCCCTTCACGTGAGAAGGACGCCTTTCGCGACGAAGAGTGATATCCTATTGCGGAGTTGATTCGTTCGGAGGCAAGTCCTCTATATCGAGAGAGGTCAGAGCATCGATGGGCACCAGTGCTTGCCCTTGCCGGCTAGTCTGTCCCACGAGATCAGAGTGCGCATGGCATCGACTCCGATCTTTATGCAATCCACCATGTTTTGGTCGGAATCGAGAGCGGAGTCGGTTGGCTGCCATGGCACGACATCGGATACGGTGCAGATCGCGCCACCTCGAAGTCCGAACAACGAGCATAGAGTGAAGATCGTTCCGTTCTCCATCTCGATGTTCTTGACGTTCATCATCTTAGCATCTTCAAGTCGGTCAGACATGAACGATGGCGTGTAGCCAGAGTGCGACATGGAGGCAACCTCGCCTTTGACGAGGACCTTGTTCTCACTGTAGAACCCGTCCACGGAAAGGCCTATGCCTATGTCGTATCTCTTACCCGCCCTTGAGGCGCTGTCAACCAGCGCCGTGACGACCTCGTAATCCGCAAGAGCGGGATACTCCTGCCACGTGTAGCTGCGGCTGGTTCCGTCAGCCTTTATCGCTCCAGTCGCAACCACAAAGTCACCCTTTTCAAGACCGTCAGCCATGCCGCCGCTCGTCCCTATCCTGATGAAGGTGTGCGCTCCGAGGTTAGCTAGCTCCTCGATGAGTATCGCGGTCGACGGGCCGCCAATTCCGGTCGATGCGACCGTTACTGGCGTGCCATCGATACTTCCAAGGTGTATGGTGTATTCCCTGACTCTAACCACTTCTTTGTGGTCTTCGAGCATGGAGGATATCCTCGGCACCCTCTCTGGCTCTCCACAGAGCAACACATATCCCGCCACTTGCCCCGACTCGAGCCCTGTTATCAATTGCTTGGTCACGCGGCACACCCCTGTTCTTCGAAGTGGAATGGCCTTTCCGTTTAATAATGCACACGCAGCCTTCACAGGGTGCGAATAGTGTCTCTTTGCGTCAAGCTCGGGCATTTGCCCACACCCCGCGCTATTGAATAGACTGCGGTTCGTTGATACGGTGCCAGCGCGCGCCCCTTCCGCGAATGAATACTATTTATGCTTAGCAGTTTGATACACATGATGAATGACGGAGGAGTTGCTCAATCTCATCATTATCGTAATAGCCGGTGTTGTAGTACTGGTAGTCTATCTACTTTACATCAGTACGATTGGCAGGGTCCTGGAAACAATAGGTTTCACAGGTTCCGAGGCGAGCACGATCATCCTGGTGACTTTGTTCCTGGGATGGATAACTATCCCTCTGTTTCCATACAACGGGTGGTGGGTCGGCATCAGCATCGGCGGCGCATTGATACCGCTGGTGATCTGCGGCCGTGTCATTCGGTCCGGACGCGTCGGCCTTGCGGAATCCGCCATAGGGATAGTCATCGTCTCATATGTGACGTATTTCGTCACGAGGGCGGAGGAAGGAACGGGCATTGTGGCGGAGATACCATGGGCGTTCGCCCCTGCGCTGGCAGCTGGCCTCTACTCTATGTCCACATTCTGGATGCGCATGAGCAAGGCGGCCCCGCTCGCTTATGTGTCTGGCGTTGTGGGAACCCTCGTTGGTGCGGATGTGTTCCGGTTGAACGAAGTGCTGGCTTTTGCCCCTCCCGAGGAAGGTGTCGGCATCTTGAGCATCGGAGGGGCCAACATATTCGATATGGTCTATCTCACAGGGATCATCGCGGTCGTAATCGCGATTATTGTGTACCGAGCGAAGAAGAAACAGGAGATGTACGGGTTTGGCTCCCCCGCCTCCGAGTTCAAGCGAGGCGGCGAAGGACTCCCATATGCGAAGGAAGTCAAGCCATCCCCGACTATGCGTTACGGACGAGAGGATTCCTCAAGGCGTGAATGATCGCACGCTCGCTTGCCGCCGTCTTCGCGACCGTTCTTCGAAAATGCGAATAGCACCAATGACGCAAGGGCAAACGCCGCCGTGACGGGGAAGGCGTACGATGGGTCATCGTAGCGGTCAGCGATGAGCCCGCATAGATAGACCACGGCCGATCCTCCTCCGAGCTGAAAAGCGAAAACCATGCCGAAGGCGGTCCCTCTCTCCTCGCTGGAAGTGACATCACTAACCATGGCGAAGAGCGCAGGGTAGGTGAGGAACATCACCCCTCCGAAGGCGATCAGGGCGGGCACAATCAGGTACCATTCCGAAGTGAGGAAGAGTACTATGAGCCCGAGAACGGATCCAATGTAACCAATCGTCACCACCTTCCCCCTGCCGAACCGCGCACTGATGCTGCCGAAGTAATACGACGATATCGTGCCCACAGCGAGCCAGACTGCAAAGATGAGGTCTGCCATGCCTGCACTCCAGCCGTGAGCCGCGGTCAGATTGATTGGACCATAGTATGTCGTCACACCATACAACGCCCCACCCGCTGCGAGTGGCACAGCGTATAGACTCACTTTGGACAATGTCTCTCTAACGTCAACCGGCTTTCTTTGAGAGCCTTCAACCGATTTCGGGGTGCCCTTCTCCGTGAGGAGTACACCGAGCACAACCGCAGCCATGTTCAATGCGGCCCATAGGACGCACGGCATCTTCCAGCCGAAAGCCTCACCGAGGAAGCCCGATGTTGCGAGCGATGCGATCACTCCGAAGTTGCCTATGCCGCTCTGCACTCCGAGCGCGGTGTCAAGGTAAGGTCCTGCGTATTCCTTTGTGATCCAAGTGATTCCAACAGGATGGTAGAAGCTCGCGCCTACTCTCATCGAGATCACAGCCATGAACAGCCCGACGAAATCCGAGACGAAGAGGACCATCACGAACGAGAGTGCCATGAGTAGGGCGCCAGCCTCGAGCAGGTACCTGGAGAATGCGCGGTCAGCTATCCTCCCCACGACCAGCTGCACCACAACCGTGATCATGAGTCCGAGTCCGAGTATCCCAATCTCGGTATAGGTCAGGTCCATCTCATCGGCCAGAATCGGGAGGAGTGCCACGAGCGCGATGAGGGCACCATCATTGCACGCGTGATGATAGCTTATCACGAATAGCAGCCGACGGCCCTTCGCTGTATCGCTCATTCGAGCCGCCAATGAATCTCAGGGATAACATGGTTTCCATGGCTACATTGCGGCGGCCGTTGCAGCCACGGATCATGGCGATGGTGAAAAACGCAAAGGAGTTTCTGGTAAAGGGTTTGCCGTGTTCAGGGACGATGCAAGGTTGGAGGTCTAACCGGTTCCCCATGTGCGCCCTTCCCAGTTTGAGAAGGCGGAGACGAAGTCGTACCAGCTCGTCTCCGTGGCGAATGGCACCTCAGCGTAGGCATCCTTGATGCTGTGCATGCCATCGTTCGTGGAAGGCACGTATATCGCCAGACCGTAAGACGCGTCATTGTGCAACCCGTTTATGCATGCCGAGACGCCCGCCTCAACGACTTCTTGGACCGTTTCGGCTGCCTTCTTCAGGTCATTGTCCGCGATGGCAGAATCCTTGCAGAGGTTCATTGCGAATCCCTTCAGATCCACATTGTACGGGTAGTAGTACCTCTGCGCATTAATCAGGTCCCTCTGTATGTAATTCATGTAGACCAGCAATCCGTCGAGAAGTTCCGCGCCCAAGACGTCGACCGCATCTTTCAAGTCATCCATGTGTGTCATGTTGAAGGCGCTAATCGTCCAATCGCAGTACCCTGCCATTGACGAATAGTACTCCGCATAGTCCTCAACAATCATCGAAGAGAGCTGCTCGCCATCCATTGATGGGTTCGCCACGAGGTCTCCAGCAATCGAGTCGTATGGGAAGCCGTAACCTGGTACAGTCTCCTCGCTGAAGACGACATAGTCTGCAAGATCCCTAACCTGGTAGGCCACCTCGGGCATGGCCATCAAGCAGAGGTCGAAGCCGACCACGTCAATGACCTCGTTCGTCTGGTCCTTGGCATCGACCAACGCTGTGCGGAGCTCCTTCATCGTGATACAGTCCTCTTCTCCGGTCGGAAGAAGATCCGCCGTATCGTCCCAACACAGTCCGCGCCATCCGCCACCGTGGTCCCAGAGAATCAACGCGTACTTGTCAGCGGGGTAGTCGTTAATCGCATTCACCACGAATTCCTCGAGCACCGCTGGATCTGCCATGTTCACTTCCTTCGGGAAGCCGTATTCGCTGCCGATGGATACGGATTTAGGATTCTCGACGTAGAGTAGGTCTGCAGGTCCGGTTAAGGTGTCCATCAGGACTACGAAGTTGACCTCGCCGCTCTTTGAGCCCACTCCCTCGAGCCATTCGAGATTGGTAATCCCGTAAGGCTCCAGGTTGTTGTCTGCGTCGAGGTAAATCATGAAGGTCCAGTCCGCCCCTCTGTCATCTGCCGATATCGAAGTAGTAACGACCATCAATGATAGCATTACGGTCGTTGCCACCGCACCTAGCTTATAGAGTCCTTTCAATTCTGTCCCCCCTTTCGTCGCTGCGTCTAATGGTGCGCCGACCTTGTCACTGACGCGGATCGACGCCCTAACGTAAAGACCATAATGATGAGAGGGGTATTTATCCCTTCATTCGGGCGTGGCTTAAGGGGGGAGTCGAATGCGAGATTGGAGTTCCATACTTCAGTGTATGAAGACGACAAGTCCAATCCTGAGCTTTCGCACTTACATGGTGGGAGAAAGAGAGAAGAAAAGAGTTTGCGGAGGCTCCCGAAGAGCAAAGGTCTGCACGCCGAATTGAAAGACCCTCACGCCTTGCCCGTGGGTTTGTTCAATCGACATCGCGTCATTTCTGGCTTTGACTGACTTTTATTCCTTGGGAGTACCTCATTGCCACCGTCCGTCTCAGTCGACCGGGGTCGCGATAGGACAGCTTACTTCTTCTTCTTTTCTTGGTGGCTTTCTTCTTGGCAGGCTTCTTCTTCGCAGCTGGCTTCTTCTTCGCAGCTGCCTTCTTCTTCGTTGCCTTCTTCTTCGTCTTCTTGCCACACTTTCCGCAAGACATTTGGTTTTTCCTCCTGTTGCGTTACTTTACGAGTCCGCTAAGCTATGTTGGCGCAAGGTTACCGTGATGCATCACCCATCCGATGGCAGTTACGCAATCGATGAGAGGCTGTTTTTGATGCATCCTTGATTATGTAAGTGCATTTGTATAATAAGTGTCTTTTCATTCGTTTCTGCGAATTGATATTCTCTCGGCTGCTAAACTGCGAAATGTTCTCTCGTTCGTTTTGCCGCCCAAAAAGTCAAAAGATGTGAAAACCTTTTTTAGATTCACAGCGCATACACAGGGGTAGTAACTACGGAAGTGGGGTAACTTGGCTGACATGGACGATTCCAGAAAACTGAAGATATGTCTCGTTGGCGACGTCGGTGTTGGAAAGACAAGTCTCATCAGAAGATACGTGTTAGACGTCTTCGATGACAAGTATATCGCCACCATCGGCACGAAGGTGACGAAGAAGGACGTGCAGATTAAGAACCCGAAGTCTGGAGCGATGGAGGACGTCACGCTTCTCATTTGGGATATAATGGGCCAGCCTAGCTTCAGAGAGGTGCTGCGTGAAGCTTACTTCTACGGCGCTCAGGGCGCAATAGCTATTTGCGATGTCACAAGCAAGGAGAGCCTTAACGAACTTCGATATTGGACCAAGGCCATGACCGCAACAACGGGACAGATACCGATCGTATTTCTAGGAAACAAGTGCGACCTCAAGGACGAGACGAGGGTATCGTTGGACGACCTGCAGATGTTCGCGAAGAAGAGCGATGGCAAAGCGATGTACACGTCAGCGAGGACGGGATACAACGTAGACCAGGCCTTCTTGAGCATCGTCGACAGCATCCTCGACCGCTGACGGCCTGTCGATACGCAGCATCACCCTGGGATCCTCTCAATAATAATATGCACGAATGCACATCACATCCATCGAGTGATATTGATGGATGCAAGGTGTGCCGACACGGTGTTTTACAACGGCAGGATCATGACATTCGAGCACGAGAAGAAGGTCGTACGTGCCATAGCCGCTGCTGAGGGCAGGATCATTGCCGTGGGGTCCGACGCAGACATTCGGAAATCCGCTCCAAGAGGCGCGGATAAACTTGACCTGGGCGGGAAGACAGTTGTCCCCGGTTTCATCGACAGCCATACACATTTCCTCCAGATGGGTGTTGACGCGTTGAGCGTCGATTTGTTCAGCACGAAGTCGATGGCAGAGGCTCTCACCCTTCTGGAGACCGCCGCTAACCGGACTCCTGAAGGAGAGTGGGTCATTGGCGCCAACTACAGAGACAGCAATTGGACGGATGGCAGGTTCATCACGCGAAGAGACCTGGATGAGATTTGTCCGAAACATCCGGTAGTTGCGCACAGAATATGTGGCCATCTCTCGTCCGTCAACTCGAAGGGAATAGATGCTGCCTGCATTACTGCGAAGACTCCAGGAGCGGCAGTCACATCGACGGGCGAGCTTACAGGCGTGGTGACCGAAGCAGGCGTAGCAGTCCTCAGAGCTGCTACCGCGCCGAACAGGCAGAAGAAGATGAAAGGCCTCCGCATAGCCATCCGAAAAGCGCACTCGCTCGGCGTCACCTCCGTCCAAGACAATGGAGCGCAAGGAGATTTCAGCATCTATCGCGAGGCAGAGTTGAAGAATAGGCTGAAGATCCGCGTGTGGTTCAATACTCCATCATCCGGACTCGATTCGCTGACATCCATTGGTGTCACGAGCGGCTTTGGTTCGGACTGGCTCAGACTGGGCGGAGTCAAGATTTTCTGTGATGGAGCGTTGGGTGCGAGGACGGCAGCCCTCGCAGAACCATTTGCTGACGACCCTGACAACAAGGGCATGTTGATCCACGAGAGAAGTAAGATGGAGGAACTGGCACAGGCCGCCAACGACGCGGGAATACAGCTCGTAATACATGCGATAGGCGACGAAGGCATCGAAGTGGCCTTATCTTCGATAGAGTCCGCCCTCGAGCGAAATAAACGTAAAGACCACCGGCACAGAATTGAGCATCTGGAACTGCCAAGGCAGAGTCATATTGACAGGATGAGGAAGCACAAGGTGATTGCATCGATGCAGCCAAACTTCGTGGGTGAGTGGAGCGGCATCGACGGGATGTATACAGAACGGCTCGGGCCGGAGAGGGCCTGCAGGAACAACCCGTTCAAGGACATCCTCAGAGCGAAGGTCCGTTTGGTCTTCGGATCCGATTGCATGCCGTTCTCACCTCTGTACGGGATACGGTCTGCCGTTAACGCGACCTATCCGTGCCAGCGCCTGACAGCAGACGAGGCGTTCCACAGCTACACTCGAGAGGCAGCGTTCGCGTCGTTCGAGGAACACTTGAAGGGAACGATTTCCGTGGGCAAAGCCGCGGACTTCGTGATTCTGTCCGATGACCCGTTCAAGAACGAAACGGCACTGGACTCCATCAGCGTTGTCAAGACGGTTCTCGCAGGCGAAGTGGTGTTCGACCGGTCGACACGCAGAGGAAGTTCATAGTGGCTGGCGACATTTGTGTCGCCCAAAAGTGTGATTGGCGAATCGTTGCCTCGGCCTATTCATCCGTGCCGGTTGGCTCCTTCTTCGGCTCCTCCATAAGCGACAGCAGCCTCGCCATCGCCACCGTGAAGTCCTCTATCTCGATGTCCACTTCCGATCGGTCAACTGGTATCTCATCCCGCAATGCGCAGTCGAAGTGGACCTGACACTTGGGGCAGAACATGAGCAGCTTGTCAGCTCCGAGCTTCTTCGCCTCTTGGAGGCGGTCTATCTGCATTTTCTTGACTTGCGCGTTGCAGTTCGCCCATGCGCTCACACCGCAGCAGACCGCTTTATCCTTCGTCCTCTCCATCTCGATGTAGTTGTCGCCTGAGAACCCCTCTGCGAGTTGTCTCGGGCTATCGTAGATGCCGGAATGTCTGCCGAGTCGGCAGCTGTCGTGGTACGCGAATTTATATGGTGTCTTCGAGAAGTCGTCTGCGCCTATGTCACCGGAGTCCATCAGCTGCTTGACGAAGTCTGATATGTGCACCAGCTCGAACTCGAAGTCTCCCAGGAGATCCTGATAGTCAGAGTTGAATGTCCTGTAGCACTCAGGGCAAGTGAAGACGACCTTCTTCGCGCCCGATTTCTTGATCAGGTCCACATTGTACTCCATGAGTTTCTCGAAGTCGCTCTCGTTGCCTGTCCAGTTGAGATCGTGTCCGCAGCATTTCTCATCGTTGCTCACGACAGGAGTTATCCCTGCTTTGTTCATTATGCGAACGGCGCTCTCACATATGTCTTTCAATCTTAGCCTACGGTCCTTGAATATCGCGTCGTAATGCGGGAGACATCCGACGAAGTAGAACACATCTCCTTTGTCTGCGACCTTGAGGTCGTCCTTTACCCACGCCAGGCGATTCTGATTGAGGTCTGCGTTCGCCATGATGCGTTGTACGGAGTGGATCAGTCCCCCTTGGGAGCACAAAGGTGCCGCGCCGTACTTGACGGCCTCCTCCCTCATCCCACGAATGAATCCTGAGTAGTCCACCTTGTAGGGGCACATCGCGTTACATTGCTCGCACGCGAAGCACGTCCATATGTCTCGGTCGGTCGCGATGTTCTCCACAATGCCCTCCATAGCCCTCAGGACTATCGTTCTGGGAGCGAAGTTCGGGTCGAAAGTGGCAATCGGACACACCGTGGTGCATTTCCCGCACTCCACGCAGTCGAACGCGCTCGTATCCTCAATGATCTGTTTGACCTTCTCCTTGGTCTGCTCCGCCGTTCTAGGCTCGGCCTCTCTTGCCTTTTTCATTTGCGGCAGCGGCCCGAGCGCCCTGACCTCATCGACGAACTCGTTCACTGCCTTCGCGAACTTCGTCCTCTCCGATGCATTGATCCATTCGGTCCTGAGCCTTTTAGAGTCCAACCCCATGACGTCGAACAACTCTTTCAGCGCCTCGACCCTCTCCTCGGCCTTCTTATTGCCGGACACGTAGTGGCAGTTGTCCATGAGACAACCTATGATTATGACCCCGTGGGCGCCGTTCTCGAAGGCGTCCATTATCACACAAGACTCCACGCTTCCGCTGCACATCACCCGGATGATCTTCACGTTCGGAGGATACTCTATCTTGTTGATTCCCGCAAGGTTAGCCGACGGGTAGCCACACCAAGTGCAGGTGAACGCAATTATCTCCGGCTCGAATGAGCCGCCCTTGCCTTCAGCCATCAGCTTCAGCCTCCTGCAGCAACGCCCTGATCTGTGCCTCTACCTGCTCTCGCTTGAATGTGTTGATCATTATCGCCTTGTTGCAGCAGGCCGCGGCGCATGCACCGCATCCCTCGCAGATGATCTCGTCCACTTTCGACACAGTGACGCCTTTCTCCTTGTCCTCTTCAAGGGTGATGGCCTCGTACTCGCATGCGTCCCTGCATCTGCCGCATCCGCGACATCGCTCCTCGTCGACGAATGCCACGATCCTCGGGAACTTTATCTTTCCCTTCTGCATGAGGTCTATTGCGCTGGCAGCAGCGGCCTTTGCGTCTTCTATTGAGTATCTGATACCCTTCGGTCCTTGCGCTGTACCCGCAACGTACACCCCCCTCCTGAACTCCGACGGGAACATCGGGTTGATGTCCTTCATGAACTTGTCGATGTCCGTCTGTATGTGGAGCATCTTCGATATCACATCGCTCCCATCGGCCGGCTCCTGTCCGACCGCGAGGACAACGAGGTCCGTGGGGATGTTCAGAAGATCTCCTGAATCGGTGTCCAGTGCTCTGATGAACAGCTTTCCGTGATCCTCGACGACTTCGGACACCCGCCCGCGCACGAAGTTGATGCCCTCTCCCTTGGCCTGATCATAGAACTCTTCGAAGCCACGGTACGGTCCCCTCAAGTCTATGTAGTGGATGTAGATCTCCGCATCAGGAAGGACTTTCTTGATCTCTCTTGCCTGGCCGATGGCGTACGTGCAGCACACGAGCGAACAATGTAGGTTGCCTTTGACCTTGTCTCGCGAGCCGACACACTGAATGAAGTTGATGGTCTCGGGGACCTTCCCATCCGACGGGCGTTTCAGGCCGCCGCCCTTGTCTCGCTGCTCGACGATTAGTTGCTCCAGCTCAACAGTGGTGATGACATCCTTGTTCTCGTACCTGAGTTCGAGGATTCTGCTAGGATCGAAGGTCTTGGTGCCCGTGGCGACAATAATCGTCCCAACATCGAACTCCACCGTGCCATCGGGCGTCTTGATCTTGATGTGTCTGTCGCCGAAACCGCCGGTGATCTCCTCGACCTCAGAGTTCAACAAAACCTCGATGTTCTCATTCTGATGGACATCCTCGATCTTCGGGGTGAAGACACATTCCTTGCAGTACTGCATGCAGCAGATGCCACAATTGTGTGTCGGGAATGTCATGCTCAGCTTGTATGCGCGTCCCCCCAATTCGTCTGACCTCTCCACTATGTGCACCTTGAACCCCTCGCTAGCGATGTCCAAGGCGGCCTGCATTCCGGTGACTCCTCCCCCTATTACCAGAGCTGAGGGTAGGATTGGCACCTCGATATCTTCGAGGGCCTCCAGCTCCATGGTCCGCGCAATCGCGCCACGAATCAGCTTGCTCGCCTTCTTAGTCGCCTCGTCTCGATCCGCGTGCGACCATGCGCACTGTTCCCGGATGTTGACCTGCTCGAACAGGTATCTGTTCATGCCTTCCTCTTCCAATGCGCGGCTGATTATCAGGCCTTGTATGTTGGGTGAGCAAGCAGCGACTGCAACTCTGTCGAAATTCTTGGACGCCCGCTCCTCCTTCAGGAACTTCTGACCGTCCCTGGAACAGAGCGCGTCGTGCATTGCGACGGTCACGATTTCCGGACTGATGGAGAGTTCCTTCGCGATCGACTCCAAGTCGATGTGCCTCGATATAGCCCCCCGGCATCCGCAGAGATAGGCGGCTACCCGTTTCTTGCCATCAGTGGCTTGGCTGCCTTCTTCCATATCTCCACACATCTCCTATCTGGTCGATTCCCATTCAGTCGGAGCCACGTCAGCAGGACACGAACTCGACGCCTTCCTCAATCTTGGCGCGTCTCATCGCATGATATATCCCGTCAATGACGCAAGATTCCGTAACGTATCCGTAGAAATCGCCCTTCTCGAACACGGCGATGGTTGAGACTCTCGAGTTGGCCATGGCATTTGCGACCCAGCGCAGGTCGAGCGACAGGTTGGTCAACAGCACGAGGGGTTTCGACATGAACTCCTTCACCTTGGCCTTCGCGGGGTCCTTTCCCTCGGCGATCACCTTTGAGATGATGTCCCTCTTCGTAAGTATGCCATAAGCATCATGGGGGCCGGCTCTCGGCACCAGAATCGTGTAGCACTTCGCTTCGAGCATCTTGTTGATCGCCTCGAGGACGGGGGCCTCGGGGGAGATTGTGGGGAGCTCGAAGGTCTTGACGACGTCCCTGAGCGACAGTCTGTTGATCTCCATCAGCTCCCCTCCTGCTTGTCATTGCCTGACCCCGCAGCGGCGACAGCTTTGAGGATGTCGATGTCTGATACCGAACCGAGGAAATTCTCCCCTTCGAACACCATTATCTTGGATACGTTCTCGTTCGCCATCTTCTTGGCAACCCATCGGATATCGAGATCCAAGTTGTGCATCACCACGACGGGCTTTCGCGCGCACGAAAGTGCAGGCAGCTTTGACAGAGTCGCTCCGTCCGCTATTGGCCCGACCACAATGTCCCAGCGGAAGATTATCCCATATGCATCATCAATCCCTGTCCTGTCAACGATTACGAAGTCCGTCCTGTTCTCCGCCATTGCGACTAGCGCGTCCGCGACCGTGGCGTCAGGCGGAATCCTGACAGGGCGGGAACCACTCACAATGTCCCTTAGTTCCATAGTTCTCCCAACCCCCATCCGTGTAACGGTGTGAATGACCCTAACGATATTTGAACATTCCCGGTTGCATCTCGGAAAATGATAAGGTCTGTTTCTGAGCTGGCAATGCTTGAGGGAGAATAGAATAATACTTGTCTAACGCAATGACTCGTCGTATGAGTGACGGCCTGGACTCCCTCTTCAGACCTTCTGCAATCGCTGTGATCGGAGCCTCTGCCAGTCCGGGGAAGATCGGCAATGCGGTGACTATGAATCTCATGGCGGGCAATCGCAAGGTGTATCCCGTGAACCCCAATGAGGCGGAGATAGCGGGGCTCAGATGCTACGGGTCGGTGGAGGAAATTCCTGGTCCTGTCGATCTGGCAGTAGTGACGCTACCCGCTGGTGCCTGCGTCGAGGCTGTCAGGGGCTGTGTCTCCAAAGGTGTAGGCGCAGTCATTGTGAGCGCCTCGGGCTTTGGTGAGAGCGGAGAGGCTGGTCGCAAGCGCGAGGAGGAGCTTGTTGAGGCCGTGAAAGGGACGCCAACGCGCATCTTGGGCCCCAACACGATGGGGTTGTTTGTTCCATCTGCGTCGTTGGATACTCTTTTCATTCCACCTGAAAGGAGCGGCAGACCGGACCCGGGTTCGGTAGCGATGATTTCCCAGAGTGGGGCGGTGGCCGTATCGTTCTTGGAGAAGGCGGAGGCGTCTGGCATGGGAGTCTCAGCCTGTGTATGTGTCGGCAACAGGTGCGACATCGACGAGATAGAGCTCGTTCAACATTTTGCCAATGACCACGACACGAAATCCATCGCACTGTATCTCGAATCTTTTTCCGACGGCAGGCGATTTGTCGAGGCTTCGCGCGAGGTGACAAGGGTGAAGCCCATGGCCATACTGAAGTCCGGGAGAACACCCGCTGGATCCCGAGCCGCGAGGTCCCATACTGGAGCCATCGCGGCGTCGTCTGACCAAATCGTAGACGGGGCTTTGCGGCAGGCCGCGGTTGTCCGGGTCTCAGACGAAGAGGCTCTTGTAGACATTTCGCGCGCGCTTTCGGTCATCGGGCACACACAAGGGGGCAGGGTTTGCGTGATAGCGAGTGCTGGAGGGTTCGGCGTCATAGCCTCAGATATTGTAGATTCCTGCGATAGTCCCTCTCTGCAAATGGCAGAACTCTCCAAGGAAACGACAAGTTCTCTGAAGAAGGTGGTCCCCTCGTTCGTATCTCCTCAGAATCCTGTCGACCTGACAGCTGGCGTAACAGACGAAATGTACGATGAGGCATTGAAGCTCCTGCAATCGGACCAAGGCGTGGATTCGATCATGATGTCGTTGGAACTCCAGCCTCCGAACATCACTTCTGGTTTGGTCGAGATCGCCGCTAAGAGATCCTGCTCAGATTCCACACCGATTGTCGTGAGCGCGTTCGCGAGAGACCAAATCCCACTGCTGAAGGAGATGGGCAGGATCGGCCTGGTGGCGTACCCGACGATAAGGCGCAGCTTGCGCGCCCTGGATGCATTGGCAGAAAGAGGCGCCCACCTGCGCGATGACAGGTAGCCCTGGTGCTTGAAACGCCCGCCTACATCGAGTGTTTCTCATCGGGGGCGGTGTTTCAAACACGGGGTTTTCAAAGGCGTTTCGCCTATCCGCCGATTCGGAAAACCTTTGTGCCACACTTGGGGCAAGAGCCCTTCGTGGCAGGCTTTCCATTCTTCAGCTTTACCTTCTTCGGGTCCTTCATCTCTACAGACTTCTTGCACTTAACACAGTAGGCCTTGACCAACTTTCCCACCAATCCTGTATCGTGTTGCACTAATATATATTATCATCACAAGAGCGAGCGCGAAGACCCTTGCGACGGGAACTGCCTGACAGCTCCCACATCCATGGCATAGCCTCCAAAATCGGTCGTCTTAGAAAGAATGGGTTTGAAACGGTTTGTGCCAGGGCCATCGCCCCGACATTGTAGCTGAATGACTAACTGGATTTGGCAAATCCCCTCCGTTGAGTGGGGGAATCACTCCATCCATCTGCCGTTCGCGAACGATCTCAAGGCCGCCCTCTGTCTCCTCGGGACTGCCAGGAGCGTCTTCTCCAGCCGCAGATATTTGACCGTACTCCAGATTCTGTTCGGACTCATTGTTTTACACCTCCTCAAAAGCTAAGCTCTGACATATTCCGCTTCTTGTGCAGGTAATGCCAGATGCCTAATCGCGGGCTCCAGCTAGTCCCGGATCTATGGGGGAAGAACTCTCCGGAGCTAGCTTCATTTCGAGCATTGCGATCGATTCCCCTCTATGCTGGAGGTGTATATCATGATTTTGTTGATACTCTTAGAATGCATACATCCATTTATATAAAATTTCTCAGTTGGTAAGAGTGCGCCCTCTTTCGTAGCATCATCAGATGGGCCTCAGCATACTAGTCCAGCAATGTGTATGCATTCCAATAGATATATATGATAATATAAAATAACAAATATTTACAATAAAATATATGTAATATAATATAGATAAACATCGCTGGGGCGATGTTCGTGCCGGGAGCCGTCTCCCGCATCACCCCGTCAAGGCGAAGATTACGCCTATCGCTGCGAAAGCCGCCATTATTATGATAAACAGGAATACGACCGCTTTGCGCTGTATCATTGCGGTCGCCAATATCATCTGCACCTGTCTTAATCCTTTTCAGGAGGAAAAAGACGGCCCTTATGGCTCAAAATATGCATATACTCCTACAATCATGCGCTAGCTTGTGGGTATCGAAGAAATCTCCTCCGTAACGAGCAAGGACAGAATCATTCTTTATCTATCCGATTTCACTCAAGTCGCAGACAGATACGAGCTTCCCTCGGAACTGACCCAGGAATCGATTGCGAACCGTACAGGGATCAAGAGGAAACACCTGCCACAGTATCTGAAGGACCTCATCTCGGAGAACCTAGTCATCCTGAGGAAGGCACATATAACTGGTATGAAGCAGCGGATGAATGGCTACTACCTCAGCCCACGCGGGCACGCAAAGTCCGAAGGGATGCGACGAACGCTCGGGGCCATCGTGGTTCCGGTGAGATTCCAGAACGAGACCTTGGAAATGCGTATCGACAAGATCGACGAGGCGACATCCGCCCACATCACATTCTGCGATATCGTGACCGAGGCAGTCGTAAATGGTTGCCTGGAAATGGTGTCCTTGGAGAGCATCGAGAAGCGCAGAATTGCCGTCCTCAAAGTCAGGGACGAGGCGACGGAGGCGTACCGGAAGGCTTTGGCAACCGCCTGGAGGGATGGAAAGGTCACCGCCACCGAGCGGTTCCTCATAGATCAGCTGCGGGAGACGCTGAGGATTACCGACGAAAAGCATCGTTCGCTCGAGTGCGAGATTCTCAGTACTTTGGCCGAGGATCATATGGAGTTCCGGAGGATATACAGAAACGTCCTTGAGATAGCACTCGCAGATGGTCAGCTTGAGGGTCCAGAAGCTGATATTCTGAAGAGCCTCCGCAGGATGCTGAGAATATCTTCCGAGGAGCACCGGGCAATGCAGAAGGACCTCGAGTTCGAGCTTTTCGGACCGCAGAGAAAATCTGATGCTGGCTTGAGGGCCCAGAAGTGAGGAGTTCAGGACTCACATCGATGTTGACACACGCCTCTCGCTGGAGACTCCCTCGACAAATGCGAAGGCCATTCGCGGCGTGCTGTGGCAGTAGCCCACTTTTCCGTGGATGTCCACCATTATCACGCCTCCGAATCCGTCAACCCTTTCCTTCAGCACTGCAATAGCATTCTTACACGCCGTTATTGGGTCCGAAACGGTTCGCTTGATGTCTATCGTCGTTTTAGACATGACGACGGCCATTATCTGCTCGCCCCACCCCGTCGCTGAAACTGCCCCCACTCCGTCGTCAGCGTACGCTCCGCATCCGACCAGGGGCGAATCACCAACCCTGCCTGCAGGCTTCCGGGGGATGCCTCCGGTCGATGTGGCGCATGCGACATGTCCCTCTCTGTCGATTGCGCAGGCGCCGACCGTGTCCCCCACCCCGCTGAAGTGTCTCTTAGTTCCCATCACGCCAGTGCGCATGAATTCTCTGTAATCCTCGAGTTCCCGGCCAACAAGGAGATCTTCGATAGTGCATCTCTCGAAGCCTTCCTTGACGGCGAAATCCAATGCGCCATCGCCCACGAGCATCGAATGGTTGGTGCGCTCCATGATGTTTCTGGCAATGCGCACCGGGTTGCGAACGAACTGTATGGCCGCGACCGCTCCCGATCTGAGTGATTTGCCGTCCATAACGATTGCGTCGAGCTCCACCTGGCCGGACTGGTTGAGCACGGATCCGACGCCCGCATCGAAGGTGGAGTCATCCTCCATAATCGCAACTGCCTCAACGACTGCGTCGACAGCGCTTCCTCCAGCAAGCAGCAGGTCGTGGCCTGCTGTGGCGGCCAGCTCACAGCCTCTCTCGTGCGGCTCAACCAGAACGTCCGGTATGTCCCAGGCTCCGCCGTGCACAATTATCGAGGGTTTCATCGGATCGAGACCTTCGGATGGATTATCCGCTATGGCTTGAGTTTGAGGACTCGGTCGTGCGGACGCACCCGCTCCTTCACCTTGATGCCAACTGCCTGTCCTGCTGTGGCATTCGGAACCGGGTTCCTGTCGATCTCCATGGATTCGACCTTCTGTTCGAAGTCCGTCGTGGCCCCTTTGAAGTGGACCGTGTCGCCTATGGCGATTCCTCCTAACGTGATCTCGATTGCAGCCACAGACGGTTTTGCGAAGAACTGCATGACCGTGCCAACCTGTGTTTCTTCGGGCATTTCTAAACCCCCGTTTCGAATCCGCATCATCGTATATAGGTTTGTTTCGTGCAAATCGCTCCTCGAACAGGTGTAGCTCTCGCCCATCTTGACTTGGATACGGCGAAAAGCGAACATCCGGTCTTTTCGCCATAAGTTCTAATAGGCCGGAGTGTTTCTCAAATGTAGCATCGAACAGATGTCCAGGGGATGCACGGTGCAGAAAGAGCAGATAGCGCCAAAGCAGAAGCGAGGGGCAGGCAAACCGCCAACCCCCGTCAGATTCTCAGGCGAGATGCTCAGCGTCCTTAGCGATATAATGTCGGTCGAAAGCCTGGACTCCGTTCTGCAGAAGATAGCTACCACCATTGCGGAGCTCTTTTCGATTCGAGCACTGATCATCTGTGTCCTCGACGAGAACGAACAGGTGTTCCGCGTGCGTGCCGCATACGGATACGAGGGCGAGCGGGCAGAGCAGATCAAGTCGATTACTTACAGTCAGGAAAGAGTCAGCAAGGACATAGACGCGAAGTACCAGTTGGCGGAGAGCGTGTATTTCGTGAGGCCAGGTCCGGAGGAGTTCGTCAAGTCCGACGAACCCCTCTATCTTGACGTCAAAGCCATCACAAGACCCAGAACAGACGCAGCCAATTGGCACGAGCTGGATTATCTCAAAATAGTGTTCACCGAGCGTGAAGGCGGGCTGAAAGGGTTTATTGAGATCGAGGAACCAGAGTCCCGCAAGGTGATGAATGCGGACACCATTGAGACCCTCAGGGTTTTCGCGGAGCTCGCAGGGGTGGCGATAGAGAACGCGAAGATGTACCAGAAACAGGTCGAAATTGCCCAGAGGACCCGGTACCTCAGTGACATAATCGCTCACGACATCAACAACTACAACCAGGCGGTGACGAGCTATCTCCACATGGCACTTTCCAAGGAAATCGACCCTGGCAGGGCGGTCGACTATCTCGAGAGGGCGACCACAGCTGCGTGGAGCATCAGTGAGCTGATACAGCGCGCAGATAGGTTGACTACTATTGAGGAGGAGGGAGGCAAGAACCTAGGCCCTGTTGACCTCGGCGAGGTGCTCAGGGAAAGCATGGCCGAAGTCGCGAGAGAAGCCGCCGGGAAGAAGGCCGTCTTCAACATCGACCTTGGCAAGCATCGTTACTTCGTCTCCGGAAACGAGCTGGTAAACGAAATATTCGTGAACATACTGGAAAACGCCGTCCAGTACGACGCACACGAAAGCATATCGGTCGACCTGAGCGTTGGTGAATTCTTCGTGGATTACAGAAGGTACTGGTGCGTCTCGATTGCGGACAATGGAATAGGCATCCCCGACTCGAAGAAGAACGTGGTCTTCGGCCGGCTAGGCGATGAGAACAAGGGACCACCCGCACTCGGCCTGGGATTGTCGATTGTCCGGACCATAGTGGAAGCTTACCATGGGATGGTCTGGGTGGAGGACAGGGTTCCGGGTGACCACTCAAAGGGAAGCGTTTTCAGGGTGGCCTTACCGATGGCATCTTTGGAATGACGCTTCAGCATCCGATTAGAGCCCCATTCAACGGGTCATAAGCTTTTTCCCCACAATGTCGATTCGGGTCTGGTCGATCCTGATGCGGCTGAAAGATAAGGTGGCACTGATAACTGGAGGAACGGAGGGCATGGGCTATGCGACAGCCGAGCTCTTCCTGAAGGAAGGTGCCAAGGTTGTCATATCTGGCAGGTCTGAGGAGAAGGGGGCCGAGGCAAGACGCAAGCTTGACGCGATGGGCGAGGTGATGTTCGTCAAGGGAGACGTGTCTGTGGATGCCGACGCCAAAAGGATGGTCGACGAGACGGTGGATAGGTTCGGCAGGGTCGATATCGTCTTCAACAATGCGGGCGTTTATTTGGAGAAGGTCGCTGAGGCGACGAGCGAGGCCGAATGGGATCAAGTCTTAGACATCAACCTCAAGGGCACATTCCTGGTCTCGAAGCATGCGGTGCCTCATATGAGGCGTCAGCACAGCGGTGTCATAATCAACAACTCTTCTGATGCGGGGTTGGTGGGAAACCGCGCATGCGCGGCGTATTGCGCCTCAAAGGGAGGAGTGACCATCATGACGAAGGCTATGGCCTTAGACTACGCCAAAGACAACATACGGGTCAACTGTGTCAATCCCGGAGTGATAGACACTCCCATGGTCGCTCAGGAGGTCGCTAAGGCCGCTGACAAGGAGACGTACGAGAAACAGATGAATACCGACCACCCCATAGGCAGAATAGGTCGCCCGGAGGAGGTCGCGAAAGCGGTCCTGTTCCTCGCTTCTGACGAGGCGTCGTTCGTTACCGGTGCAGCGGTGTCAGTCGATGGTGGATTGACGGCACAATGACATCGCAAACGATTTCGACGAATTGACTGGAGGGACACGTCGACCACGGCCGCCCTTACACAAAGCCCTTACCGAGGTCGATACCGAGCTCTCTGGCACATCTGTCGGCGTATTCGCACCAGTCAAAGCAGGTTGGCCGTTTCTGACGGACTATCATGCCCCCGCAATGATAGCATCTGAACTTCACCTCATTGGTGAACATCTCGACCTCACTGCGACAGTGAGGGCAGATGACAGGCTCTGGAAGCGGCTCTAGGATGGAATTCGCGCCAGGGCATCTCGTGAACATGGGACTGTCTCCCTATACGTTGTACCTACGTTGTACCTAGTGAGACAGCACACAAAGATGTATTCCCTGATTAGGCACTTTTAGCGGAAAACGATAAATCAGCATAGGGTGTACATGTCCAAGAGGATCCGTGCATGGTGTCGGCCCGCAGCGAGCAGATTGAGATTCTCCGCAACGCGATACAGATGGAGATTCAAGGAGAGGACTTCTTCTTGAAGATGGCGGAGCGTGTCAGACACCCGAACACAAAGAGCATGTTTTCCTCGCTCGCGCGACAAGAGCAAAGGCACGTCGACGTGCTGAAAGAGGAGCTGTCAAGGCTAGAGGGCGGAAGCGACTGGATCTCCCCCTCGTCTGTGAAGTTGAAACCGAACTCGGCAGCGAGCGCATCGGTGTTCCATGGCGAGGGCGGGGCAGGGCTGGAGATAGACCCAAAGGCTGGCGAGTTGGAGGCTATTAAGCTGGGTATCGAGATCGAGAAGCGGTCAATTGATTACTATCGGAAGACCGGGGCAGAGGTGATGGGGCTAAAGGCCAAGATGGTGTTCAATTGGCTCGTCGGTGAGGAGGCGGGACACCTGACCATACTGACTGCGGAATACGACAACCGCTCGAGATCAGGGTTTTACTTCGACACGCCCGAGTTCAGCCTTGAAGTCATGTGATGGTGGGTCACGGTTCGTTGCATCTCATCCATTCCACGATCAGCAGCAGATCGGACAATACGGCGTAGGCAGTCTGGGTGACTTCGGGATCGATCTCCAGTATTGTGATGTTCCCCATGAGATCGGTCACCAGAGTGACTGCGCTCGAAGTGCCATCCACTGACCAGAACGGGCTTGTGCAGTTCAATCTCTCGGGTGACACGCTGGTGACGACCCCTGACTCGGTCCTCTCGGCTCGGGCCACGAGCTTCACCTTCTTGCCTTCTCTCGCTGCAGCGGTGAGGTCATCGGGGCTCAGGTTCGTGACTCCGCTTCTTACGACCTTGTCCGGTGCGCTGCCTGCGCCCATGAGCACGTTCGCGAGAACGCTAATCTTGGCCGCGGCGTCCCATCCGTCGAGGTCCAATGACGGGTCTGCCTCAGCAATGCCTCTCCTTTGAGCCTCCTTGACAGCGTCATCGAGGCTCCTCCCTCCTGACATCTCCGTCAGGACGAAATTTGACGTGCTATTCAGTATGCCCTCAATTCGAATGACCTCACATCCCTGGAGAGCTTTCTCTGCGAGGTTGAATATAGGCGTCCCGTCCATTACTGTTCCCTCGAATCGCAGTTTCATGTTCATCGACTTCGCAAGCGATTCGAGCCTGTCATACGCGAAGGCGATCGGGCCCTTGTTGGCCGTTATCACGTGCATCTTCGATCGTAGCGCGTACGATATGTGGTCTATGGCGGGCTGCCCGGAGCCAATATCCAGGGTGGTGAGCTCCACCATAACATCCGCGTCGCACCTGTCAATCATCTCTAACGGGGTGATGTCCAAGGACCCCTCCCCGTAGTGCCTCAGATCGCCGTGGGTCTTCTCCACTTCAAGAACTCTCGCGAGATCGAGTCCTCGTTCGGACATGAGGCTGCCCTTTGACCGTGTCGCAATGGCCAACACTTCGATGTCAAGCCCCTTCGAGGACAAAAGCCATTCGCGCTTGCGCAACAGCATCCTGGCAAATTCCTGACCCACGTTCCCGAATCCTATCAACGCAAGGCGCAGAATCATGGACTCCTCTCCTCAAGGGCTTCAGGCGGCTGTTCCTGAACGAAGCTCAGAGCTTCGCGAACTCTTCCTTGCTCGCGCCGCATTCCGGGCAGGTCCAGTCGTCAGGGAGCTGCTCGAATGGGGTCCCTGGCTCCACCGATTGCGTGACGTCGCCCTCGACGGGATCGTACACGTAACCACAGATATTGCACTGGTACTTGGCCGCCTCCGTCATCGCGGCCGATATCCATTTTTGAGTACTTGACCTTTATTAACCTCGCCGTGAGAAATGGCCATAGGGGCGGAGATGGCGACGGTCCATCTGAGCCAAGGCAGGAGAAAGTGGAAGACGAAGAACCATGCGACAAAGCGCATTGCGATGATGAATGGCACTGCGAAGCTGAGGGTCACGGCGAGCGATTTCTTCCGCATCACTCTGCGAGGCTTCTGAGCGGTATGGATGCGTCTCTGTCAAGTTCTTGGTCATGCCGGCTATTCTAACCGCCATCATTGCATCCGTAGTCGGACCTGTCAACCATGAGGTAGGGCAGAAATGATAACCGGCTTTGGAACCGCATTGGCAGCTGCTGGGGCGCGGCTAGCATCTAAAAGCGCCAACTTCCGCATCTGATATGCCGCGCGTGCTGGCTCGACATGGGACAACGAAATTCGGACTACCCGTCACGAGTAGCGGTCCGAAATTATGGTCGTGCATATGGAATCCGCCAGAAAATTGTTCGATTAGATACACTTAAGTACAATTCTATTTGTTTAGGGGCGGGGCGGCTCTGAGGCTCGCAGGTCCCTGATGACCATGGTATGCCTGAGAGTTGCACAGTGAGCGCAATCATTCGCTAGGTGTTTGCATGAAGATCGGTAGCTTGAAGTGGTTGTTCGGCAAGAACTCGGAGTTCTGGCCGACGAACATGAAGACTGGTATGTGGGCATGGGTCGGACACAGACTTACTGGCCTTGCTCTCGTCGCCTACGTCTTCCTGCATCTGTCGTTCTTGTCGACAGCGTCGGTGGGTTCTGGAGATTTCGACTCATTGATGGAAGTGACATCGCAGCCTCTGTTCGTGGCGATGGACTTCCTTTTGGTGATAGTGGTCATCTATCACGCCATGAACGGCGCCAGGGTAATTATGTTCGACCTCGGCTTCGGAATCAGGCACCAGAAACTCGTGTTCTGGATATGCATGGCCGTTGCCGCGGTGCTCATCGTCGGCGGCTTGTGGGCCATATGGGATCTGGTATTCGTTCCCGCTGGGGGTGCGTGAGATGACTGAAGAGCGCATCGCAACCACGAAGGTCGCGGGCACCTGGGCGTGGTTCTTCCAGAGGCTGTCTGCCGTCCTGCTGGTGATACTGCTGGGCATACACTTGTACGTTGCCCATTTCATGGACGTCGGCTCGCACACTGGCGACGAGGCCCTGATTACGTTCGAAGATGTGAGCATCAGGCTCGATCAGCTGATCTACATAGCGGTCGACTACAGCATGCTCGCGATGGTATTGCTCCATGGACTCAACGGTTTCAGGACTGTCCTGTTCGACTTCGACATGTTCGCGAAGCGTAAGAAGGTCGTTGATCGCGGGCTCTGGGTACTGGGGATTGGGACGCTGCTCTGGGGCATCGTGATTCTGTTCCCCTTCCTGTCTGGAGGCTGATCAGATGCACTACCACAAGATACTCGTTATCGGCGGAGGGTTGGCGGGCCTGAGGGCCGCGATCGAATCCTCGCCAAAGGTGGACACTGCGATAATCTCCCAGGTGCATCCGGTGCGGTCGCATTCGGGCGCTGCTCAGGGAGGAGTCAACGCCCCCCTGGCAAACAACCCCAAGGGGAAGGATGATACTTGGGAGAAGCACGCGTACGACACTACGAAGGGCAGCGATTTCTTGGCTGATCAGGACGCCGTCGAATTCATGACGTCTGAGGCGGGGCCGTGCATATACGAGATAGAGCACTGGGGCTGCCCGTTCTCCAGGACCGAGGAGGGCAAGATAGCGCAGAGGCCTTTCGGGGGAGCCGGGTTCCCGAGGACATGCTTCGCGGCAGACAAGACAGGCCAGTACATGCTCCACACGCTCTGGGAGTGGTCAGTCAAGCTCAACATACCGCTTTACGAGGACCGCATAATGGTGGATCTCGTGATTGAGGGCGACCAGTGCAGAGGGGTCATATGCCTCAACATGAAGACCGGCGAGATCGAGCCGTTCTTGGCGGAGGCAGTAATATTTGCATCAGGCGGCAGCGGACAGATCTACGCCCGTTCGACCAACGCATTGATCAGCACGGGTTCAGCCCAGGCTGCTGCATTCAAACGGGGCGTGCCGCTAAAGGACATGGAATTCATTCAATTCCACCCGACCTCTCTCTACGGAACGAACATACTGATGACCGAGGGTGCCAGGGGCGAGGGTGGATACCTGATCAACTCGAACGGCGAGCGCTTCATGTCGAAATACGCTCCCAACGTCATGGAACTCGGCCCCAGGGACATCGTGTCGCGTTCAATCCAGACAGAGATTAACGAGGGGCGTGGAATCGAGGGCCAGTATGTTTATCTCGACCTCAGGCACTTGGGGCGGGAGAAGATACTGGAGAGGCTTCCTGGCATCAGGGACCTCGCCATGAACTTCGTCGGAGTTGACCCGATTGAGAACCCAGTGCCGATCCAGCCGGGACAGCACTACACGATGGGCGGCATAGACACCACTATCGATGGCGCAACGAGGTTCAAGGGGCTATATGCGGCGGGCGAGTGTGGCTGCGTGAGCGTTCACGGCGCCAACAGGCTCGGTGGCAACTCATTGCTCGATACGGTTGTCTTCGGAAAGAGATCGGGGGCAGCGGCTGCCGAGCATGTCCTCGCCAAGGGCGAGGAGAAGCAGGGCGAGGCCGCCGTCATGCGCTGTCTCCGTGAGACTAAGGAGCGCATCGAGACGCTTCTGTCGCGCAAGGGTGAGGAGAATCATGCGGACATCAGGGATGAGATGAGGGTGTCCATGTTCGCTAAGGTGGGCATATTCCGGCAGAAAGATGCGATGCAGGAAGGCATTGAGAAGATTCGTGAGCTGAAGGAGCGGTACTCAAGAATCGCGGTACAGAACAAGGGCATGAGATACAACCTCGATCTGACACGAGCCCTGGAGCTGGAGGGCATGCTCGACGTGGCGGAGGCAATCGCCACAGGCGCGCTCAAGAGAGAAGAGAGCCGTGGTGCGCATTCGCGCCTCGACTTCAAGGAGCGAGATGACGACAAGTTCCTGAAGCACACGATAGCGACTTACACGGCGAAGGGCGCCCAGATAAGCTACAGCCCCGTGACTATCATCAAATACAAGCCCGAAGCCAGGAGGTACTGACATGGCCGACGAGGAGTTGACCATAAAGGTTCAGAGATGCGACCCAGCCGTGGACAACCAGCCCTATTGGCAGAAGTACGTCGTGAAGACGCGCCCTGCCATGACGGTCCTCGACGCCCTGTTCGAGATACTGAACCACCAGGACGGCACGCTGTCGTTCAGATACTGCTGCAGGGCAGGCGTTTGTGGGTCATGCGCCATGGTGATCGGTGGCAGGATTCGTCTTGCCTGCGAGACTCAGGTCAACCAATTCATCGGCAAGAAGGAACTCCTGCTGAGCCCGTTGCCCCATCAGAAGATCGTGAAGGATCTGGCGGTGGACTACGAGCACTTCTTCGACAGGATCAAGGAGGTCAAGCCTTACCTCATAGGCAAGGAGCCGTACCCAGAGCGCGAGTACATCCAGATGCCCAAGGAGCGGGAGCCCATAAACGAGCCCATTGACTGCATTTTGTGCGGCTCGTGCACTAGCTCATGCACCGTGGCTTGGACCAACTCGGATTATATCGGCCCCGCCGCCCTGATGAAGGCTTACAGATTCTACGCCGACACAAGAGACATCGCCAAGGACGAGCGGCTGGACGTCATCGAAAGCGAGAACGGCGTCTATCGCTGCCACACGATATTCAATTGCGTCGAGGTCTGTCCGAAGAAGCTGAACCCGACGGAGACCATTCAGAAACTGAAGATCAAGGCTACGAAGCGCAGGCTGTTCGGCCGCAAGAAGAAGACCCGGAGTAAATCCTGAGATGATCTCTTAGTGCGCGTTCACGTACGCACCCCACGGCGAAAAGAGTAATGCCCTGGTAGGGCTATCAGGAAGGCAGTACTACGGAGAGCGGTGGTCATGTCCAGACTGATTATCGAATTCAGCAATGGGTTAATGACTGTGGTCGAGCTCAGAAGTGGGGATACTCCGACTGTGGATGCGCTCAAGAATGCCGTTCCGTTCGCTGCGAGCGCGAGCCGGTGGGGGGACGAGGTATATTTCGAGACTCCTGCCTCGGCCACCCTCGAAGACGACGCTCGCGAAGT
>JAOTTD010000036.1 GCA_029864565.1 Thermoplasmata archaeon
GGAAGGGCATCTCGCACTTGTTCGAATGTCAATCCTCAATATTGTGAGCGCGAGTCCAAATCCATGGATGGAACAAGACAACCCTGATGGGCTAGGAGGGAGATACGATGAAGAATATGTCGACAAGTGAAGAGCAGACGCAGCCGGCCTCAAGAACAAGGAGAATCCTTGTAGCCTACTTCTCGTGGTCCGGCAACACGCGTGAGATTGCCAATCAGATTCACAAGATCGTCGGCGGCAATCTCTTCGAAATCGTGAGCGTGGACAAGTATCCCAGCGATTACGACGAGACTGTGAAACAGGCAAGAAAGGAACTTGAGACAGGTTGCAGGCCTCAGCTGGTATCGGAAGTCGAGGATATCGAATCTTACGACGTGGTCTTCATCGGCTACCCTAACTGGTGTTACACGATACCTGCGCCAGTGGCATCGTTCCTGTCAAAGTGCGATTCCACTGAAAAGACCATCGCACCTTTCTGCACGCACGGAGGAGACCGTCTTGGGGAGAGTGTCGAGGACATCGCCAAACTCTGCCAGCACTCCTTGGTTCTAGAAGGTCTCGCGGTCCGGGGTAGTGAAGTGAGGAACGCGCAGAGCAAGGTATCCGAGTGGCTGCGCAAAATTGGAGTGGCGGAATAGGTGACTGTTTTGTCAGCAGAAACTCGACTATATGCCATGGCCCCCCGTGGGAGCGAGAAAAAGTGAGAATGAGTTTAGCTCGGTGCTAAAATCGCGAAACTGAATTCTGGCCAGTACCTGAAATTCGAATGCGGCTCCCAGAGAAGTCCTTAAACCATCGAAGACGTTTCGTGTCCGAGAGGAATTGCGCATGAAAACGCGGATTCCTTTACGACAACCGCGATTCGAAATCTTCATATTTCGACTGGCGGACGATTCTGACCTCGTTGGATTTGGTGAGAATCGCAATTGCCGGCAGCGGTATGCCATTGAACATATTGTTGCTCACGACTGAATAGGAAGCCAAATCGGGGAACATCAGCCTTGATCCTCGATGCAGCGGTTGCTCGAACGAGTAGTCCCCGATGATATCTCCCGACAGACAGCTGCGGCTTGCCAACCGATAGTTGTTCTCGAACTGGTCGGGTCGGCCGCCGCCAAGGACGCTCGGCCTCCATGATGACGTCAGTATGTCCTGCATATGAGCCCAGGCCGAGACATCCAGGATGGCGATGTCGATCTCGTTGTGGACAATGTCAAGCACCGTCGACATCAAGATGCCCGCATTCAAAGCCACGGCCTCTCCAGGCTCCATGTAGACGTCCACGCCATGTTCTCCTCTGAAATCGGCGATGACCCGGCACAATCGGTCGACGTCATAGTCCGGCGCAGTGACGAGCTGCCCCCCGCCGAAATTGACCCATTTGACCTGTGAGAGATGGCGGCCGAACTTCTCCTCGATGACCGCGACCAGTCTCTTAAGGGAGTCGGAGTTCTGCTGACACAAGGCGTGGACGTGGAGCCCTTCGATGCCGTCAGGAACACTTCTGAAATCTTCCGCCTTGACCCCGAAGCGACTGTACCTCGCGCACGGGTTCCACAGATCCGTGGATATCGTGGAATACTCGGGGTTGATGCGAATGCCGCAGCTTATCTTGCGCGAATTCTCCTCCACGATTGGTCGAAGCCGTTCCCATTGTGCAACGGAGTTGAACACGATGTGATCGGATATCTGCAGCAGCTCTCCGAACTCACGGTCATCATATGCGGGGGCGAACACATGGACCTCCTTACCGAACTTAGCCTTTCCGAGACGCGCTTCGTACAATCCACTCGCGCAGGTACCGTGAAGATACCTGCTTATCATGGGGAACAGGTCGGGCACGGTGAACCCCTTTAACGCCATCAGGATCTTGCATCCTGTCAGCTTCTGGACTCTGTCGAGGATCTGGCAATTCTCCTCAATCGCCAGTTCGTCTATGACGTAGCAGGGCGATGGGGCTTCAGCGAGCGCGCCTTCATCGAATCTGTCTGTCCGCTGCATGGTGGGTTGAAGGTGCCCTCAGGTAAAAAAGGGTTGTCGATGTCTCCTTCAAGCATGCCTGGGGACTATGAAGGTCACAGGAAGCGTTTCTCATTCGGACGACGAGGGGACACGGCTACCAGACGGCACTTTCGAGACTCATTAGAGTTGGCGCCGTTTGACTCGTTGCCACAAACACGCCCGGGCTCATGATGAGAATGGGTCAGGAAGATGGGAAGGTCCTTGAACTCCTAGTCCAACAAAACCAATCCCGTCCACCTCACGTTCTCCTTGGACGAGAGGCTGAGTGGCAATCCGGCATTCTTGCAGGTCTTGACAACATCGATACCCATCGCTTCCATCGACGGCCTCGCCTCGAACGGATGTCTGCATAATTCGCCGCTATGAGGGGCGACGCATTCTCGACAGAGGCAGCAATTCCCGCCCGTCAAGCCTGCAGCCAAATAGAAGCCTTGCTTGAATGCAAGGGTTTCCATCTGGTTCACCAGCCTGTGCAATTTCCTTTCCCACCTGGCGGTACTCGTAGATCTCTCGATATTCTTGCATACATCTTTGCCCAGATGTCTTCTCGATTTGTCAGAAGAATCGACATCCGCTTCGATCTGGAGTATGATCGCCTTTTTGTAGAGTCTCACAATTTCTGAAAACTCGTCCACGGACATTGCATTTGGAGGGCACAACAGATGCCTGCCGTAGTCCACGCAAATGGGAACAGCGCACTTCAGCCGAACACGTTTGTCAACAACAATGTCTTCCGTGCTCACAATCTTGGCTTCGGTGGCCCCGAGATTCTTGGCTGCGGTCGTAAGCTGCCTCAGCTTCTTGTCTTCTGGTTCGCGCTTCATTCGAAACCACAGAGGGGATTACGCATAGTAAGGATTTCGCACGCTCCGAACTCGATGAAATGACTGTGAGAATGAAAGAGGAGGAGTTCAGCTCGGTGCTGAGCTTGCGGTAATGAGGTCGAGGCAGCGTATCAAGCCTGAGTCCGGCTCGCGGCGAGAAGAACAATAGGGGGAGGGACAGCCCCTTCAGAGACTGCGGAACAGTTTGCAGACTTTACGTGGCATCAATGCTTCGAGGAAGTGGTGATGATTTGTCAGTCGTCAGGTTATCGTTGCGGCTGCAGCGTCGGAGCGTTCAGGTAATCATTTCTCATCAACATTAGATATCCGATTATGACCGCCGCCGGAATGATTCCTATAGCTGCGGACACCTGCACAGTGGCGAATGCCCATAGATCGAAGATTATTGTGTAGATACTGACGGCGATGGTGCCCCAGAACCCCCACACCTCATGCAAGAATATGCCCGGAAGCAGCAGTAGCCCAGCAACACCTATCCCAAGAAAGCTGTAAATGACAGTGTCCTCGACGAGAGATGCCTGCTCCTCCTCGAACTCCATGTTTCCAGTTGCGCCGGCGTAGAAGATGACAACCCTTGCAAGGTAGTAACCCGCAGCAAACAACAGAACGAGGATCAGGAGGGCCTTCTTGCGTTCCATCACCCGTCACATTGTGGCCCTGCCTTATTACGATTGTCAGATTGAAGGCGAGGTTCGGCCATAGCAAATCAACCCACAACATCTTTTTATTCCAAAAGCCCATTTTCCGCCAACTGGGATGCACGCGGGACCGCCTGACCGCCTTTGGATTCCTTGTGGGAGCAGGATCATTTGGCATCGATAGCTCACGAACTGGCGAAGAAGCAGAAGGAGATCTCAGTCTCCGAATTCTTCGAGAAGAACAAGCACATACTCGGCTTCGATTCATTGACAAGGGCCCTCATAACTGCTGTCAAGGAGTCGGTCGACAACAGCCTAGATGCCTGCGAGGACGCTGGCATCCTCCCAGAAGTATTCGTCCAGGTGACGAAGGAAGACAACAACGAATACAGGGTGATCGTCGAGGACAACGGCCCTGGGATTGTCAAGAAGCAGGTGCCCAACGTGTTCGGTCGGCTGCTCTATGGCTCGAGGTTTCACACGCGGGCCCAGCGGAGGGGGCAGCAGGGAATAGGAGTCTCCGCAGTCGTCATGTATGCGCAGATAACCACGGGTAGACCAGCGAAGGTGAAATCCAAGATCTCCGACGAGGACGTGGCGCACGAGTGCGAGCTCGTTATGGACACCAAGAAGAACAGGTCGCAGACGGTGAGGGAGGACTTCGTTATCTGGGACAAGGAGCACGGCACACGGCTCGAAGTCAATCTCAAAGGCAAGTACGTCCAGGGGAAGCAGTCCATCTTCGAGTACCTCAAGGGCGTCGCGATAGTCAACCCGCACGCGAAGATCACTTTCATCCCGCCCGATGGTGGCACCATCGTCTTCGAGCGTGCCACAGAGGAGATGCCGCCTCCAACCAGGGAGGTCAAACCACACCCAGAAGGAGTCGAACTGGGCGAGCTTCTCAACATGGCCAAGTATACGGAAGCCAAGAAGATGACGAGCTTCTTGAACACCGAGTTCTCCCGCATCTCGCTCAGAGTGGCGAGAGAGATACTGGATATCGCCGAGATATCGCATGATCAGAGGCCGTCCAGAATGACGCTCGACCAGGCAGGGAACATCATCGAGGCGGTCAATAAGGTCAAGATAATGTCACCTGAGACGGACTGTCTCTCCCCGATAGGCGAAGGGCTCATCAGGAAGAGCCTGAAGAACGTGCTAGGCGAGACGCGGGCATCGTTCTACGCGCCACCGATTACGAGGGAGCCGAAGGTCTTCGGAGGCAATCCGTTCGTGGTCGAGGTCGGCATCGTATACGGCGGGCAGCTGAACAAGGAGGATCCGGTGCAGATCTACCGGTTCGCCAACCGTGTGCCTCTGATGTATCAGCAGGGCGCCTGCGCCACCACTCAGGGTATCGAGAACGTTGACTGGAGGAGGTATGGGCTCGAGCAGCGCGGCGGCAAGGGTATACCATATGGCCCAGCGATAATCCTCGTACACGTGGCTTCCACGAAGATACCCTTCACATCCGAATCGAAAGAAGCCGTCGCGAACGTGCCCGAGATACGTGAGGAGATAGAACTCGCGCTCAAGGCGTGCGCGAGGAAGCTAAAAACCCACCTCAACAAGGCGGAGAGGAAGAGCAAGACCCGGGTGAAGTTCGAGATCGTGCAGGACATCATCCCAATGATAGCGCAGAAGAGCGCGAAGATAGTCGGCAAGCCGGTTCCGGACATCGCCGGAACCATCACGAAGATCATGAACGTCGTCTGGGTGGAGGACGAGGTAACCTATGACAAGAAGAAGCACCACGTATCCGTGAAACTGTACAACTACACGCCGAAGACGCAGAAGCTGCATGTGCACATGGTGATCCCGTTCGACAAGGTGGACGAGAAGAGCCTCGCCATCGCGCCGTCGGAGGTGCGCGACGGCACGAAGGTCAGCTGGGACATCAAGAAGATTGCGTCGACAGAGGTGTTCGAGCTGGCTTTCGACCTCAAGGGTGTGAACAGGGGCGAGTACGACGATAACGAGGTTTTCGTCAGCGGCATAGACCCGGCGTCGATCATCGGCGCGGACATATTGCCAGGGGATTGGGACCTCGAGCATATCACGATCACTGAGGACAAGGCGGAGGAGGCCTCCGAGAACGGAGAGATAGACTACGATGAAGGGGCGGAGGTGATAGACGATGAAGAATGAGGAGCGTCATCTGAGGGCGGTCGACAAACTGACGGAGCTGGCGGCCGACATCTACACTCAGCTAGATGAGCGTAAGATACCGAAGATGTCGATACCGCTTAGGACCAAGAGCAACATCAGGTTTGACAGGCGCTCGGGCGTATGGAAGTACGGTCGTGCCACGGGCGTCCGCTCCGCGAAGAAGCTCACCGGGGCGCAGATGCTCCTGCGCACGATGTACATGCTCGAGTTCATGGAGGAGATGATCAGGAATAACAAGAGCTCCACGCTCAGGGAGATGTACTACATATCCGAAGGGTGGGATAAGGCGAAGTTCTCGGCCCAGGACGAATCGAACATGCTGGCCGAGGACCTCGAGATCATCACCACCTGCATGCGCGAGGACTTCAAGCTCAGGCCCGAGGAGGACGGCGCGAGGGTCATCGGAAACATAACGATACAGGAGACCGACAGGAAGGGCAAGAAGAAGAAGATCAACTGCCGGGATGATGTTGGTGATTCGGGATACGGCATACCGTATAACGTCGAACGTGAAAAAATCACATTCGTCGACTGTGACGCGGATTTCATCGTGGCCATAGAGACGGGCGGTATGTTCGACAGGCTTGTGGAGAACCGGTTCGACGAAGACCACAACGCCGTGTTGGTGCATCTCAAGGGGCAGCCCGCGAGGAGCACCCGAAGGTTCATCAAGCGGGTCAACGAGGAGATGAAGCTCCCAGTGTGTGTGTTCGTTGACGGAGACCCATGGAGCTTCAGGATACACGCATCGCTCGCTTACGGCGCCATCAAGACTGCGCATCTGTCGGAGTATCTCGCGACGCCAACGGCGGAGTACATAGGAATCACCGCCTCGGACATACTGAACTACGACCTTCCGACGGACAAGCTCAACGACAGGGACATACAGGCGCTCAACGCCGAGAAGACGGACCCCAGGTTCAGCGACCAGTTCTGGAAGCACGAGATAGACCTCATGCTCGAAATCGGCAAGAAGGCCGAGCAACAGGCGCTGGCGAAATACGGTCTGGACTTCGTCACCGACACCTATCTGCCCGAGAAACTGACTGAGTTGGGCATAATGAAGTGAGAGCGTTCAGCCGCTCCACGAGCACAGGTTGTCCCCTGTGCCGGTCGTTATTCCCGAACTGCCCATCCACATCATCCTCTCGAGCGTCTGAACGACCCTGTACCCTCTCGACAGCGAAGCGTCCAACGCGTGACGCCTGTTGGCAGGTATCGGCACGAGTATCTCCGGCGTGTTCGCTTCAGCAGCGAGATCCTCCGCAGACGCAAGCATGGCTTCGAGTACCGCGTCGCCGAGGCCCGGTCGTATCCCGATGCATCTTACGGCGGAACCGCGCATCTCCTCCCGTCTCATCACTGTGTGCACAGTGCAGAATCCGCAGTACTTGCCATCCATCTTCGCGAACAACGTGTCGCCGAAGGAGAATTTCTTTGTCAGCTCCACCTCGGCAGTGTAATCCAGCCCTGCGCTGAGCGATCTAGATATCTCCTTCACGCTCGCTAGCATATGTCTCTCCGTAGAACCGTGTTCGGACAGGCGCTCGAAAGACAGTTTTGCAGGCGAGGGCGACGATTTGTGACCCTCCAGACTTTTTCCCATGACAACAACCAGTCCTTCGGGGCGCAACCCGACCTTGAGGTACAGGCCGATGTTCGCAGCCTGCTCTGGCATCGTTTCCAGGCCGATGTCCGAGCAACCACGGTCTTCGAGGTGTCTTAGCGAGTGCTTGAGTAGTTCCTTCCCGACGCCGATGCCCTGATACGATGGCAGAACGGTCAATGGACCGACCCAACCCGTCCTGCCCCATATGTGTGAGAAGCTCGAGCCTATCACGCCAGCGTGCTCGTCGACGGCCGCGACCGCGCCATCCGGGTCGGAATGAAGATAGGACAAAATGCCCGATTCCGTCCTCGGGGTGATCCTCGGGATCTCCGGGTACATCCTCCTTATCAGCTCTTCCCAGGATATCGAGTCGATTCTCTTGATGTCCTCGATGTCCTCGACCATCATCTTGCGAATCACGACGCCCATCTTCGCACCGCACATATGCTGGCGTATCGCTGCCAGCGCTTCGGTAAACGGGTTCCCGGGATATGAACGTGAAGGGCTCCCCGTACTTTCCGACTTGTTAAATCCATGTAGCAGGATTTCCAGAACGCCATGGAGATGAGACCGGAGTGTGTTCCCTGCCTCATAGGAAGGGTGCTGTTCGAGGCAAAAGAGGCAGACGAGTCGAAGTCCACAGAGACTATCAAGGCGGCTTCGCAGATCCTGGGCAGCCTTTTCGGCCCGGGCGCGTGCTCGGCGACCGTCGCGACCAGAGTGCATGAGGAGATCTATCGCATCCTCGACACGGACGACCCCTACAAGGATCTAAAGAGGAGGAGCAACGAGATCTCCCTCGAGCTGTATCGAGAAGCGGAG
Source organism: Thermoplasmata archaeon (assembly GCA_029864565.1). GTDB lineage: Archaea > Thermoplasmatota > Thermoplasmata > UBA10834 > UBA10834 > UBA10834. The sequence continues at coordinate 8,109 of JAOTTD010000036.1, forward strand.
AGGTTCGTGGAGGACGCCGACGACCCGCTCCAGGCAGCGTTCCTTTGCTCGATCGTTGGCAATATACTGGATTTCGGCATAGGCACAGAGTTCGACAGTCCCGAGCTGCTCAAGAGCGAGTTCAGGAACCTCCTCGACCAAGGGCTCGGACACGACGACACTTCCGAGGTGCGGGCGATACTGGAGCATTCGGAGGAGGTCGTGTATCTTGCGGACAACTGCGGCGAGATCGTATTCGACCGATTGGCTCTGAAGGAAATAGACAGGTTCGACGCGAGGATCGTGCTCGTCGTGAAGGAGAAGCCGATACTCACCGATGCCACGATGACCGACCTCGCAGGGCTCGGGATGGAGAAGATCGTGGACGAGATCGTGGAGGCTCCTGGGTTTGCGGTCGGCATCAGTGTAGAAGCTCTGAATGGTGCGTTCGGCAAGCAGCTGCGCAAAGCGGATCTTGTCGTGGCGAAAGGCATGGCGAACTACGAGGCACTCTCCGAGACAGACATAGGTCCCGTCGCGTATATGCTCCGGACCAAATGCTCGCCCGTCGCTGACAGTCTCGGCTTGAGCAAGGGGATAAACGCTGTGAGGCTGCTCAAGAAAGGCGGGGTGCACCGAGGATGATAGACAGGATCGAATTCAGGAGTTACCTCGTCAAACGCAAAGGAGTATTCAGGATAGCCACGGGCGCCTCGGATGTGGAAGACAACATCATGGTTAGGATCGATTCCGGTGACGAGTTCGGGGTTGGCAACGCTTCCCCGAGCGATGTGACGCACGAGACTAAGGGGTCCATCGAACGCTTCCTCTTGCAGGCAGTGGAGAGCCTGGTCGGTGTCGACGAGCAGGACCTATCAGCCGTCCACGATGCCATGGACGGCATAGCGCCTGGCAACACAGCCGCGAAGGCGGCTGTCGACATGGCGGTGTATGATCTGCTCGCCAAGCGAGATGGCAAGCGACTCTTCGAGCACTTCGGTGGCCGCGGGGACGGTTCAGCGCTGACAGACATGACAATCGGGATTGAAGATGAAGAGGAGACGGTCCGCCGAGCCGTGTCTCACTGCGACAGCGGCTTCAGGGCGCTCAAGCTGAAGGTTGGGCTAGACCTCGAGAACGACGTCAGGCGCATGAGGGCCGTGCGGGATGCTATCGGTGCTGGAATCGAGATGCGCGTGGACGCCAATCAAGGATACTCTGTAGAGCAGGCGATCTTGTTCTGCGAGGAGATGCACGCGCTGGGCGTGGTGCTAGTGGAGCAACCCGTGGACGCTAACGACTATCGCGGGCTGAAGACCGTGAAGGGCCGCAGCCCGGTGCCGATCATGGCCGACGAATGCCTCAGGTCAGTCGCTGACGCAATGAAGGTGGCATCTGAGGGCGCTGCTGACATCATCAATATCAAGCTCATGAAGAGCGGTGGAATATTCCCCGCTCAGGAAATAGACGAAATCGCCAAGGGCGCTGGCATCACGACCATGATAGGATGCATGGGTGAGATACAACAGTCCATAGCCGCGGCGCTGCATTTCGCGCTCGGTTCAGACAACGTCAAGTTCGTCGACCTGGACTCGCACTTCTCGATGGTCGACGACCCATCCTCTGGATTGGACTTCGAGGATGGCAAACTCATTACCTCGAACCGTCCCGGTCTCGGCATGCGCACCGAGATGGACCTGCCGCACCACTGACCAGCAACGCTTATAGTCTGCATTCCCAATCCCCGTGCCCGATACTGAGGAGTCAGCTGATTCAATGGCCAAAAAGATAAGCGAGCTTCACAACGCCGAGGAGAAGTTCAGGGCGCTCCTGAACAAGCGTGACGAGATCAATTCACAGGCGGCGGTTTTCAGGTCCGAACGCGACAGCCTGAACGACCAGAAAAGGGCAATTCAGGAACAGATTAGGGACGAAAGGGACAAGCGCGACGCTCTGGTTGCAGAGATGCGAGTGCACAAGGAACAAAGGGACGGCTTACAGCGACAGGCCAAGGAGCTTATCGAGTTCAAACGCAATCTGAAGGGCAGACCACTCGGCGACCTGAACGAGGAGATCAAGGCGCTGTCGAAGCAGATACGCGATCTGGATCTCAAACAGCAGACCGTTCCGATGACGATTCCAGAGGAGCGAAAGCTCCTGGACAGCCTCAAGGCGAAGATGTCGGAGCTCGAGCGTGTGAGGATCATACTGTCGGAGCAGGAAAAAGTCGTCAAGGAGATACACAACATCGACCAGAGCATCGACGAACTCTTCAGAAGGGCCGACAAGGAACACGAGGAGGTCGTGAGACTCTCGGACGAGAGCCAAACGCATCACGACCGTGTCACCTCTCTCATGAGAGAAGTCGCTTCACTCAAGGCATCTGCCGACAAGAAACATGCCGACTTCGTGAAGCTGAGGGAGGAGGCGGATGCCGCTCACAACAAGGCCGCGGATATGCGAGACAAGATCATCGAGATACGGAAGGAGCGGCGGATGGCGTGGCAGGAGGAGCAGGACTCCATAAAGGCGGTGAATGAGGCCACGCGGAGAGCGCTGGACGACGAGGAGAAGAAGGACCAGGCCGTCGAGGAGGCGCTCGCGCTACTACTGAAAAAGAAGAAGATCGAGATACGATGATTGCGAATGCGTGACCGAGCGAAGGGCGTCCTCAGCTCTTCTTCTTAGTCTTCCTGGGCTTCTTCGATTTCGCTGCTTCCTCAGGCTTTCTCTTGCCGAACACCAGCACGGATGCGGTGGGCTCGATATCCTCATCGCTGCCCCTGTCTCTCGCGAAACGCCGGCGTTTTGTCCTGGGCTCATCCTCGGCAGTCTCGGTTTCCTGCGCTTCCGCTTCCTCCTCGGCAGGTTCCTCTTTCTTTGCCGGTGGCGGGGAAGGCTCTTCCGGGGCCTTGCCTTTGGAAACGTAGATGTCCTTCTCGCTGAACCGCGTGAAATGTAGACGGTCAGTCTTCATGAGCAGAGCCATTGGCAACACGAGCTGGTCGCGTGTGAGCCCGGTCTTCATCTCGATCTGCTCCATAGTCGCGCCTGAACTTTCGGTCGCGCGCAGTATCGTGCCAATCGCAGCGTTGATGTCGAGCCTCTCGCGGCCCGTCCCTATCGTCAGCTGAGTCTTCTGCTCGACGATGCTCGACAGGAACTCCTTTGTGTGCTTCTCGAAATCGGCAGGGTCTTCCTTCAACATGCGCCACATGTGCCTCGTGTCGAGGCCGAGCTGTTCCCAACCTCGTATCTGGTCAATCCTCTGCCCTCTGAGGAACTCCCGCCTCAAGCCAGCGTGAGCGACCTCGCTGTCGGGCCTGAGCGCAAGCGCGTGTTGATAGTGCATGACCGATTCGTCATGCCGCTCGAGCCTCGAAGTTATCTTCGCCAGGTTGATGTGGGCATCGAAGTTCTTTGGCATGAGGAGCATCGCCTTGTTGAAGCAGACCATGGCCTCCTCGGGCCACGCGAGGGAGACGTAGATAACGCCCTTGTTGTTCCAAGCGTATGCGTTGTCTGGGTTGAGCTTCAGCGCCTTCTCGTACGAGTTCAACGCGATTGCGCGCTTGGCGTCGAACGCCTGTACATTGCCAACCTGGCACCAGGACATGTCGTCATCGGGGTCGATCTCCAGCGCGATGTCGTACTGTGTCTTCGCCTTCGCATGTTCCTTGAGGCCGTACAGAGCGTCGCCCTTCATGCTCCAAGGCAGGGCGAAGCGGCGGGCCACGCCAGCGTCGAACGACAGGCTCAGGGCCTTCTCCGCCTCCTCCTTCGCCGAGTTGAAATCGCCCTTCTTGATGAACGAGTTGGTTCTCTTCAGGTGGGTCCATATCGAGTTGTACTGCAGTTCACGCCACATGTACATCGCGAGAGGCACGAACGAGAAAACTATGCCCACCGCGGCGAGCGCCCTATCATACTGGCCGAGCGTGTTGCTCGGCATGATCCCCACCTGCTCGTGGAAAGCCACCAAGAATATCGCCATCGAACCTATTAGCCACGCTGCGAAGTGACCATCCCTGGTCCTCATGAGCTGCAGTGCCAAAATCGATACGACCGCGCCGACTATCAGCAGGGACATGTTCAGGCCGGAGAAAAGGTACTGCACATCTGTCGTTCTAGCAACGTCGTACGCCTCGTGGATCGGAACCAGCATGACGAAGATGAGGCCCATGCCGAACAACGCTACAAGCAGCGTGTCGCTGCGGTCCACGACTTTCGACGACCCGACGAGCGCGATGAAGCCTACGACCGCCAGAACGCTCAACAGGACCGCCCAACCCCCTTCGGAAGGGGCTATCAGCGCGAGGCTGGCCACGCTCGCGATCGTCACCAAGAGACCGACTTGGCCCAAGATGGACCTTGGCAGCGGCAACCTGGCCAGTCCCGTCTTGGCCTCGGCGGTCGACCTGAGGGCAAAGAGCAAGTAAGCGCCAAACAAGAGAAACGCTCCGGAGACGACGAAAAGGTAGGAGTTGTAGACCTCCCAGTTACCTTGCCATGTCTCCCAGCTCATGAAGAACTCGATACCCGCGCCTATCACAACGGCTGCGTAGAGCAGCAGCAGATACAGCCTCGGACCTCCGATCCAAGGCACGAATGGTCGCACTGACTCCCTGCGTTCGCTCAAAGGTCTGAGCAGTTTGGTGAGCGACATGCCCTCGGGCTCGGACGGATCCTCACCCTTCTCCCGACTCGTGACCGCCATGTGATTCTCCCTCAGTGTTTCCGTCCGTCGGGGGGTCCGCGGACGTGTCTCTTCTCCTCCGCATAATGGCGAAGAACGTAATTGTCACTATCGATAGCGGGATTACGACGTTACCGAACTCGGGGATAGGCACCTGACCTTCATTTATCTCCCCCGGAGTCGGGTTCATCCACTCCCATGTCGAGTACTCGTCGTCGGGAGTGCCTGTCCGTCCAATCGACTTGATGTTCCAGAGCGGCACGGTGAAGGAGTCTATAAGCTCCGCCCCGTCGTATAGTTCGAACAGCTCGCCTTTGCCGAAGTTCAGATCGTAGAGAACCACAATCTCCCCGGAGTCGATACTGGTCCCTGTTGAGAACGTGTATACGAGGACTCCGTCGACCCACAGCGTCCACTCGCTGAGGTCGATTGTCTCGGTGCCCGTGTTGTACAGCTCGATCCAATCGTTGAAGAGCGATGGTTGCGTGTTGAATATCTCGTTGATGATGACGCCGCCAAACTCCCTCGTTCCGGAATATGACCAAGTCGACAGGAACGCGAGGATTTCGTCCTCCGCACCGCGCCAATCCATCGCGGCGAAGGTCACTGAGTATGTCCCTTCTGACGACAGCCCTAGAGTTTCGAACGAGCTGCCGATCTCTATCTGCTGGCTGTCGATTGCTGCATCCACAACGCCTATGCCGATCCAGTCGCCTTCGGAATATTGGTACGCCATTGCGGACAATATCACGTTCGACTTGCCGGTGACCACGACTGCTACTTCTGCGCCGCCGACCAGATATCCCGTGTCCATGTCGTAGTCAGTGTCGATGAACACGAAAGCATAGTCCGCCCCGAACTTCGTGACTGTGACGTTGCTTACGCCGCTGGAAGTTGGCTCAATCTCGATCCAGCGCTCCATGTCGCCAGGTATGCTCGAACCCGCGAGCATCGTGCCGTCGACCGCCATGTAGAAGAATGCAGACCCGTCCTGCGCGGCGGTCTTGACGGTCTCTATGTCGACATTCTCGTTCGTCAAGTTCATGTTCGCGGGGTGGGAGACGTCGTCAAGGAAATCGGCCATCGCTGGCCTCGTGATCCAATCGGCGAAAGCGCCGTCAACGACTATACGGTCAGGGGCCGATCGAACATAGGACATCGAGGACCCAGTCTCCATCGATATGAACGTCATTGGCATTTCGGAACCGGTCTGCAGGCCGTTGCTCCTGTCGAGCGCCAGACCGAAGGTGCCGTACTCCGCCTCCGGCGAGAAGGTCGCCAGGATGTCCAACGTCACATTCCGGTCGCTCCTAAGCTGCAGTGGTTTGTCGAATGCAATCGAGGACGCGTTGCCCGTCCCGAGTACGCGCATAGATTCTATGGCCTTGAGCTCCAGAGCGCTGACGTTTCCAAAAGTTTCGAAGCTAAGGCCGTTCAACGTAACCGCTGGCCCCTTCGACGTCAGTTCGAGCGTGAGCATGAGTTCGTCGATGTACCCTGCGGTGACTGGCAGGGCTCGATGGTCTTCGACGACCCTTGCTGCCGAGCCGGCAGTGCCGAAGTTGACCTCCGACCAGTCGTCCGTCGAGTTGGTATGGCGTGAGCATATCGCGACGATGGACGATTCCGTAAGCGTCATCGCCGTGCCGGCCTCCATCCTGTCATCTCTGAAGGCGAGTTCGACATTGCCCGAGAACTTGAACCCCGCATAGTCATCACAGCTGACGCGCGGATCGAACGTGTATATCTCCTGGGTTGCGACCGTGCCGTTCCATCCTATCAGGACCATCAGCGCATCCGCACCAAGCCCCCTGACCGAGTACCCCGATGACTTGTCCCCGTCGACGTCGATGAACACGTAGAAGCCATCAGCTCCGCCATCGGCCCCCCTGAACAGCTGCCCCTCCGTCTTGAGATAGAAGTATGACGAGCTCGAATCGAGTTTGACCGCGTACTCGGCCAAGGACACATCCGGATCAGCAGCATCAGGGGCGTCGGCATACGTCTGGGCGTTCAGCCAATCGAGGAAGTACCCGTCGATCACGACTTCGTCTGGGGGGAACGTGTAGACCAGAACATATGGTATGGCGAGAATGAACGCGCAGAGCAGCGCGACAGTGAGGAGCCTGCCACGAATGGCGAGAGCTGCGCCCCCGAGCCTCCTGTGGGGATACGACACGCGCAATCCGTTGGTGGAGCCCGAACCGTTCGTGAGGCCGTTGGTCAGGCCATTAGTCAATCCGTTCGTGAGACCGTTCGTCAGGCCGTTGGTGAGGCCGTTCACAAGGCCAAGAAACCTTCCGTTAACCCGGCCAACGCCGGACCTTCTGGACTCGCTCACAGCGTTAGTGAGCCCTCTCGAATCGCTCGGAGGGGTGGAGCCTTGACTGGCATCACTAGTATCTTCCCGCAAGGTTTATCTCTCTCAGTTCGCGGCGGTGTAGGATCATACGCTGCCACCATGGATCACCTTCTGCGGCAAAGGCGTGAGAAACGCCCGCCCTCATCAGGTGGCACCCCTCGGGTGATGCTTCTTCAGGCCAGGCTTGAGTATTGACACGTCCGTAGGTAAATGCTTCTGCCGTTCCCGTGCCCACCACGGATGCAACATACCGCAACAGCTTAGTACTAGAAGCACTCCCATTCAGCGGTCCACCTCTTCTCATCCAGGAAGAGAGGCACAAAGGGGTTTGGACTCTGACGAATCCTCAGAGCGTGTCTGCGACGGACCATTTGCCGAAAGCCAACGTGTCGCCATCGCCGGTTGAAGCTTCGGTAATTATGGTCTCGAGTTCTATCACGTCACCGATGTCATACTCAGCCGAGAGGTTGGTGGCAGACGATACCTGAATCGAGAACAGTCCATGGACGATCTCCTTCCAATGGAGCATTCCGTCTTCATCTGCGATCGGAATGTTGAACCGTGTGCCATCATCGGGGTTGTTCCACTTGTCTCCCATGTAGACGAAGTACAAAGTCGTGAGGTAAACCGTGGTCTGCTGGACAGGCTGTCTGTAGCTGTACATGTCGACGATCGTGTCGCTGACAGACTTGACGTCACCAGCATCCCAATCATCCGGTATCTCAAGGTCCTGGTTGTAGGTCGCGTCGTCCGAATTCTCCAGCTGGTCGAACAGTCCCGTGAAGCCGCCTCCTTTCTTAGTGTCCACCGCGGCGATCATGACGACTCCGATGGCTACTATTGCCACGACAACCAGTGTCAGCATGATCCCGATGATCTTCCTTTCCATGTGCGCCTCACTCTCCTAGTTTCTTAATGGTGCTCACGCTGAAGAGACGGACACGCTGCTGAAACGCATACCCAGCTTCTGCTGGTCCATCCCTTCTGCGCCAATGCAATTAATCGGGTTATTAGTATATAATTATTCCGTCACTGGCCACGGATTCCGATTGAAGCGTTGCACATCGAACCGCTAGATAGTGCCACGTCAAATCGGCTCTACAAACGTGGGGCGCTCCTCCAGAAAGTCTTCTCAGGAAACCCACCACACCGAACCGAGCACACCTGAGGCACGCGTTCGATTTAGCTTGGAAATGACAGCGCCATATTTCAAAGTCGCCAGGGGCGGCGAATCGCCGAGAGATCGTCAGTGGCGTCTACATCGAGCGTAGTCGGGCGGCGACGGCGCAAGCCCGAGTTCCACTGGAATCCGGTACAAATGAAGGCAGACGAAAATGGAGTTGCAGAAGGGGTTTGCCGGTCCATGCCGTGCTCCGCTCCATAATGCTCACGATGGGGAGCTCTTCTCGGATGTCGAGCGCATGCCCATGAACACAAGGAGCACGCCCACGACCATGACCACCAGGAAGCCGCCCGCGACTCCCGCTGGGCTGCTTTCCAACGCCGAGTTGATCGAGTTCCACATCAACATGACGATCAGCGCAATTATGCCGAACAGGAACACTGCCAGCGACACACCTGGAATGCCGTCCGGGACCTTCTTGCCACCGGAAGCGGCCTTATTGACGAGCATGAATATCAACAGGCCCACGATGAGCACGACGACCGGGAGCATGACGAACAGCGCGAGGTTATCCTCGATCGCTGGCACCCAGCTCCAGTACCAGTCTATCATAGCGGCCACCTGTGCGCCGGCTATTCCAAGCAAGATGAGCGCGATGCCTATGATGCGGAAGTCCATCAAGCTCGTCGGTATGTCGAATACGGCCCCGCTCTTTGCTGCTACGGCCTTCTTGGCCTTGGCCGGCTTCGCAGGCTTGTCGACCTTCTGAGGGACCAATCTCTCCTCGACCTCGACGATCTCCTCGACCTCTTCCTCCTCGAATTCAGCGCCGCAGTTGTTGCACGCAGAGACGCTCAGACTGACCATCTTGCCGCAGACCGGACACGCAGCGGTTTCGTCCTCCTCGACAGCGAACGCCTCGACCTCTTCCTCCTCGAACTCAGCGCCACAATGAGGGCACGTCGAGACGTCAAGATCCACTAGCTTCCCGCAAACCGGGCACGCAGCTTCTTCTTCTGGAGACATCAAACCACCTCTCAAGGGGAGTATGAACGGTGATACTGGGTGGTCATTGGGTTTGCTGTTTAAATAGGTTGCTCAGACGTTCACAATACTGCAAACCGATGAAACGTCCGCCCCCGAAAGCATCGCGTGCGCGTACTGGCGCGTGGGTACCGGCGGTAGCTACACAAACAAATATATGCAATAGTGCTTACAGCACGCGAGGGGGCGCACAGTGGCCGAAACGTCCGAGCGTGTGGACCGAGTTGTCGAATTCCTCGAAAGCCACAACGGCCAGAGGGTTGCCATATGCGCGTATTCGGTGCTCGCCACGCTTGTTCTACTCGCCTATCCTGGAACCGCCGCGGCGCTGGCCCTCGGCATCCCATACCTGTTTTTCATCCCGGGTTTCGCAGTCGTACGTCTGGTGTTCTGGAGAAACACTTCGATCGAGGCGAAGTTCGTGCTCAGCATGGGCCTCAGCATACTCGTCGTCATATTGCTGGGCCTGCTGCTGGTTCTGACCCCCATCGGCCTCAACGTGGACACCACGAGGGCGTCGATGATTCTGTTTTCGCTAGGGGCGGTCGCCCTGGAGACGTTCGTCTGGCCCGCGAGTCGGGAAGATCCGAAAGACGTCGCGAAGGAGCGTATGGTAAAGGAGGAGCCGTTCAAG
>JAOTTD010000050.1 GCA_029864565.1 Thermoplasmata archaeon
TCAGGTCGACGTGATCAATCGCGGCCGCACGTGCCTTGTCCCTGCGCACCGAGCTCTCTTTGAACCATTCCAGGAGCGCGGATGGGTCCGCCATCTTGTTCCTCCTGCCGAAGTTGGTGGGGCACTGCGCAACCACTTCGATGAAGTTGAACCCCTTCTTGTTGAGCGATGTCGTGATCGACTTCGTAAGCTCGTGGACGTGTCTCGTCGTCCATCGCGCAACGTAGTTCGCACCTGCCGCAACCGCGATCTCCGCCAGGTCGAACGGGTACTCCTTGTTGCCCTTTGGGGTCGTTGTCGATATGTAATCGTGAGGCGTCGTGATGGACGCCTGCCCACCAGTCATGCCGTAGATGTTGTTGTTGATACAAATAACGTCGAGGTCGACGTTCCTTCGACAGCCGTTTATGAAATGGTTGCCGCCAATGGCGCCAAGATCCCCATCTCCGGTGAACACGACGACATCGAGTTCCGGTCTCGACAGCTTCAGGCCCGTCGCGAAGGCGATTGCCCTGCCGTGTGTCGTGTGTATGGCGTCCGAGTTGATGTATAGCGGTATCCTCGACGAACATCCTATGCCGCTAACGAAGACGGTGTTGTCTAGCTTCCAGCCCACCTCGTTGAACGCCCTGAAGAAGCAGTTCATTACGGTACCGTTGCCGCATCCAGGACAGAAGACATGGGGCCAATGATCCTTTCTATAGAACTCGAAAATGTCCATCATATCGCCCCCATCTCTCTCAACTTGTGCCGGACCTCGCCAGGCGTCGGCGGGTCACCGCCGATCTTAGAAAGTAGCTCGATTCGTTTGCATCCCGCCTCGAGTGCGATGCGCTTGATCTCCCAGAATAGCTGCCCGAGGTTCATTTCGCAGACAAGGAGCTGCTCGCACTTGCTGGCAACTTCCACTATAGGCTCGACTGGAATCGGCCATATGCTCTTGAGCCGCAGCAGCCCGACCCTGTCGTCCCTAGCTGCCACTTCACGGCCGCCGAACGATGCGGAACCATAGGAGACGATCATCGTCTTGGAATCCTGCCCGATTATCTCCCACTTGTTGATGTCCCGCCTGTTGTTGGTGATCTTGTCGTTGAGGCGCTTGACGAGCTCCTGGTGGACCTTTGGATCCTCTGGTTCTACGCGGGCTTTGGTCGTGTGAGTTATGCCTGTCACGGTCGCCTTGTGCCCTCTGCCGAACGTCGGAAATGGCGGTACGAGGTCGTCTGGCACGTCGTACGCCTCGTCTGTCCGGCGGACGCCCCTTTCTTTCCTGTTCACAATCTTAATCTCCTTGGGGACTGTGAGCAGCCCTCGCATGTGTCCTATCTCAGCGTCCGATAGTATGAAGGTGGGGACTCTGTACTTCTCAGCGTAATTGAAGGCCTTCACCGTCAGGTCGAACATCTCCTGAACATTGGCCGGCGCGAAGGCAATCACCTGGTAGTCGCCATGCGAGCCGTACCTCGTCGCCATCACATCTCCTTGGGAAGCCCTCGTTGGCTGCCCGGTTGATGGTCCGCCCCTCATCACGTTGACGATGACTATCGGTGTCTCGGTCATTGCAGCGTAGCCGACCGCCTCCTGCATAAGTGAAAATCCCGGGCCCGAAGTAGCGGTCATCGATTTGGCGCCACCCCACGCGGCTCCTATGACTGCAGAGATGCAGGCGATTTCGTCCTCCATCTGCAGGAATTCGCCTCCTGCTTCAGGCAGCATGCTGGCAAGTCCCTCCGCGATCTCGGTGGATGGTGTTATGGGATATCCTGCGAAGAACTTGGCACCCGCCAGTATAGCTGCTTCCATGCAGGCTTCGTTACCCTGGAGGAAATACTCACCCGGTTTTATGTTCATCCTTCTTCTCCTCCTCGAGCTCCGGCTTCCACGATATCGCCTGGTCCGGGCAACTGAGAACGCAAAGCTCGCAGATGAGCTTCCCCGTCCGCTCGTGGTTGAAGCAGTTCTCCGGGGCGTCTACCACCGCTGCGAAGTAACCTTTCTCTGAGATGTCCACCCCTTTGGAAAAGCATTGCTTTGGACACATGAATACGCAGATGTTGCAGGCCTTGCAGTACCTGAGATCGATCTCGGGCCTCATCGATTACCGCCCCTTTCAATCAGGCGGTTCATATTTGAAGGTATTTGACATAAAATAAATCGCTAAAGCGTTGGGAAGGCCGTTTAAACGTTCATCTTGAGGCATTGCCACGCTGCATTCATCGAGTGTACATCTCCTGAAACCGTCAAATCGAGCGAAGAACTTGGCCGTTGCTGAACCTCGGGCAATCGCATCCCACAGGAGGCTTCCAGGGCGGCAGACAAGCACGTGCTCGAATTGGCTGAAAGTGCGGCCCTCCTCGAGGCAAGGCTGCGCCATTCGGAGACAAAACAATTAATAGGGCCATCAGAATAGGCTCGCACGGAGAAGATGAACCCGCTTCAGAGCGAAATAGGACGATTGAAACGGGAGAAGAACGCGGTCATTCTCGGTCACAACTACCAGCGGAAGGAAGTCCAGGAGATATCCGATTTCCTTGGGGATTCGTACGGCCTCTCCGTGCAGGCTAGCAATACGGAGTCGGATGTAATCGTATTCTGCGGCGTTGATTTCATGGCCGAGTCTGCAAAGATACTCAGCCCTCGCAAGACCGTGCTGTTGCCGAACAAGAAGTCGATTTGCCCCATGGCGGCGATGGCGGAAGTGGAGCCACTCAGAGCTCTCAAGGCGAAGAACCCAGGCGTTCCCGTGGTGTCCTATGTGAACACGAGCGCCGCAGTGAAAGGCGAGACCGACATCTGCTGCACGTCCGCGAACGCCGTGAAGATCGTCAAATCCCTTCCCGATAAGAAGATCATCTTCGTTCCAGACACGAATCTGGGCCTCTATGTCAAACGCTACGTCAAGGACAAGGAGATTATACTGTGGCCTGGTTACTGCCCGACCCATGTCAACATCAGAGTCGAAGACCTCAGGTCGCTCAGGCAGGAGCATCCAGATGCAGAGGTGCTGGTGCATCCGGAGTGCACTCCTGAGGTCATAGACTTCGCCGATTTTGCCTACTCCACCGAAGGCATCATCCGTCATGTGGTCTCATCCCCCAAGAATGAGTTCATCATCGGGACGGAGACAAACATGATACATCGTCTACGGAGGGATGCGCCTGGTAAGAAGTTCTACGGTGTTGACGTCGCCACATGTCCCAACATGAGAGAGATAACCCTGGAGGACGTTCGCGACTCCCTTCTGAAGATGCAGTACGTTATCGAGTTATCCGATGAGGCGATCGCCAAAGCGAAGGCGCCGTTGGAGCGTATGATCGCTGCCGGCAGACAGGACTGAATTCTCCCGCGTTCCGCGGGTGACTACAGAAGCTCGCTCGCCGGACCGATTATGAAGTACACGCCGAAGATGATCATCAACGCACCGCATAGACCGAACACTATCTCATGCACAATCGGCTTCCAGAGGTGTTTCGTTCTGAACACTGCAAAAGAAGTAAATGCGTACCATGTGAGGTCACAACTCCAGTGTACGATGGCGAAAATCACCACGACGATCAGGCCAAATTCCTGAGCAGCCCCTATGAGCAGCGCCCCGACCGTGGCCCACCAAAGAAAGAAGTACGGATTAGCAGACGTGGTTATCGCCCCCGCAACGAGTGGTCTGTAGGGGAACATTTTGGCGCCATCGGTCATCGCCATCTTCCGCGACCTGACCATCGATGCGCCAAGGAAGATGAGCAGTCCGCCGCCTACCAGGCCTATGGTCGTCATGACGCGGTCGTCCGTGAACACATATCCGAGGCTGAGGATTATCACGGCCATCAGGGGGAATTCGACGAGTCCGTGGCCCAGGGCGATTTTGATGCCCGCCTTCTCATCCTCGTATCCCTTCGCAACGGCGGCCGCGAAAACAGGCCCGGGCATCATCACTCCGGAGAACGAAACCAGCACGGCGATGCCGAAGAATATCCAGATGTTCTCTGTAAGGAGTTCCACGGGGGATAATCACGCAGAATCGAGTATTTAATCGGTTTCCTTGTGAGGGCTCGGATTGCCCAATCGATTGCCCAATCACAATATACCTGGACAACGATTCCACAGATTGTGATGATAAGAGGGTCAGCTGAGGGCGTCACGCCCGATGATGAGCCCTATGAGTGCTGAACGTCCCGTTACTTGACGGGGCGACTCTGCTGCGACGCTCGTCGCAGCCTCCTCCATATCTCCGCTAATGGTCGATCGGATTGCCCGAGTGCGCATGCATCGATGAGGAATCGCCTGATCAGGCAGGGGAGCCCATGGCACTTCGCCTCGTTCACATCGATTATAGCGTCCAATGCTCAATTAGCGAGGCAATCGGAGCATTTCAGAGCGATTCATGCAAAGACGTGGAATTGGAGCGCATCCTGATCCCTTCCAGGGTATTACGGGATTCGTGGAGACGGGTGGTCCCCCCATTAGACGCGCTCGATGAATCAGATCTCGATGCTTCCGTAGTCGATGTCCGATGTTCGCTTGAAGTATCCCTTCGCGTGCTTGCAGTTGGGACACTCCTCAGGCGCTTCCTTGCCCTTATGGAAGTACCCGCAGTTTGTGCAGAACCATACCTCCTCTTTGTCCGACATGTAAAGCGTGCCGTCCTTGAGTCTGTCGAGAAGTAGCTGGTATCTCTTGGCGTGGTGTCTCTCGCTCACAATCACGTGCTCGAAGTACTCCAGCGCCTCAGCGTTGCCTTCCTCCTTCGCTTCCTTCGCGAATGTCGGATACATCTCCGTCCATTCGTAAGTCTCGCCTTCGACGGCGTGCTTGAGGTTCTCCGCGGTCGTTCCAGAAATGCCCAGCAGTTTCATAATCATCGAAGCGTGCTCATACTCGTTCTCAGCGGTCTCCTCGAAGACCTTCGCAATCGCCTGATGGCCGTCCTTCTTGGCCGCTCCGGCCCACTTCACGTATTTTGCCCTCGCCTGGGATTCTCCGGCGAGTGCTGCCTTGAGATTTTCTTCCGTCTTGCTCAAGATACTCCCTCGGGAAGAGAATCGGACTGCTTCCATAAGTATCCCACCCCTCATCGATTCGGTTCGAAGGGCTTACGGCTGCAGTCGCATGCATCGAGTCTACGATTGGATCGACACGACGTAGTCGATGAACTTGCTGAGCGGCATTCCGTCCTTCCAGCGCATTATGAGGTTCCCTTCCTTCGAGCTCTCGATCTTGGGCAGTCGGTCGTACATGAATCGCAGCCTGCCATTGATCGGGCCCATATCGATCGTGAATATCCTCCAGGCATCCCCGCGCTGGCCCTTGTATCGGAACGCATACACGGGCATGAGGCCGACACGTCTGCAATCCTCCACCATCTCCTGCGCCTGGATGGTGAGTTTCTCGCTCCTGCTGAACCTGAGCACATCGCTGGCAGAGCTCTTCACCTCGATTGGCAGCGAGAGACCTTCTCTTATGGCTACCAGGTCCACTCCGAGCGAGCCCGCTCCCCGGACGACCATGAAGGGCTTCTCCTCTATCTTGCGGTAGCCCTCTCTCTCCACGACGTCGCAGGTCTTGGTGACTCTCGCCAAGACGTCCTTGTTCGCCGTCAGGATGCCCTTGAGCTCCCGCTCAAAAACCTTTCCCATCCCATCGCCTGTGAACTCTATATGGCATTGCTGGATATAACCTCTTTCTACAGGCAGTCGACGATAGCCTGAGCGTCTATCTCCTCGAGTGTCAACTTGTCCAAGTCGTCGAAGTGGACCGAGCACTCATCTTTCGACGCCGCTGTTGGTCCTTCAGGATCCATGTCCGTCGAGCAGCCATACACCACGAACAAGCGCTTGACCGAGACGTTCTGGTAGTGTCTCGTCACGTCGTAGAACGCCTTCAAGTCCGCGCCCGTCAGCTTGAGCCCGCACCGTTCCAGGGCGACTCTGCGCGCAGCGTCCTCAGGCATTTCATCCATCCTGATC
>JAOTTD010000013.1 GCA_029864565.1 Thermoplasmata archaeon
GGCCCTTGGCTCCCATCCGCACCGTAGACGTAGAGCTCAGCGGGGTCGGTCAACACCTTTTCGTCGCCGAGTGCCGCCCTGAGCTCTTGGATGTATTTCATCGAGAAAGAGCTAGGGCGATGTCCGTACAAAAGCTTGTTCTCGTGAGAAAAGGCCATAGGGGCGGAATGCCAGGACAAGGTATATCTGGCATTGAACTGATTGTAATTTGGTGGCTAATCTTGAGGGGGAAAGTCGTTGCGCTATGGATTCACGTGGCAATATCTGTGGCGATTATCATCTCCGGAGGGGTCCTCTTCTGGCTCGAGATTCTTGAACATCTAGGCGGAGGACAGATGAATCATGACAAAGCCGCATTCTGGTTCATAGCTTCATCATTCGGCGCAGGGCTACTGGTCCACAAGTATTATGGACACGAGCCTCCGCTGTGGCGCGTCGCGAACATCAGGACAGTCAAGAGAAAGGAGCGAGATTCCGCGTTTATCGCCATCGGATTGTTTGTCACTCTTTCATGCTTCGGATATACGATTATACTCTGGCACAAGGATTACGTGCATAGTGGGACGCCGGATGTGTTGGTGGCAGTGACTACGGCAGCGCTGGGATCGATCGGCTTGATCCTTATGGTCGCCGGGCTGAGTTTCTCCAAGAAACCCTCCTTGTTCCCGGTGGATGATTGCGCGGGAATACAGAACACAAGGCAACGATACTCGCGGATTGGCCTGTGGATGAGGGTTGCGGCGCCGCTCACTGCCATCACCCTGATAGCCTCTGCCGTCATCATGTACGATGCCGAGGACAACTTTTTCGGCGTAATAGTGACGATGGGCATCGCTCTTTGGATCGGCCTTACATTGATTGGCAGCATCCTTTGCGGGGGAAAGCCGCCACTATTCTCTTCATCTACCATCAGTGCCCTGCGACGATATCCTGTTGAGAAGAGGCCATAGGGGCGGAGAGATGCCCTTAAGCGGTCGAGAACGATTCGGACGCGAAATGAAAGACTCGAATCGTTCCTGCTCCCCAGCGTTGTTCATTCTACACAAACAGTCGGGCCCCCGAGCTGAGTCTATATAATGAAGGTTGGAATCAAACAGACAAACATCTTAATAGTGAGATGCGCATCTTGTTATACGGATATCAGTAAGAGGTCGTAGAATGAAAGACTCGAATCGTCCCACATACGAAGAAATACTGGCTCTTGTTGCAGAACTCGTCCCGGATGTACCCCGACCTAGCGAGATTTTTGCCGAGATAAAGGGGAAAGACAGGACCTTGTGGTTGGAGGGATGGTGTGACGGGTGCATAGCTAGCAGGGGATTTCCTCCGAAAGGAAAAGGAATTCTCAAAGAGAAGCTGGACTACATTCGTGAGGTAGCACCGAATCTTCTTCGGGAGAGAGCAGCGGAGAGGAACATGACTGTCCAGTGGTCAGGATTCATTCCACTGAAGGACAAAGAGCACCTATACGGCGTGTCTTGGTCTGTCTTCACGAAGAAGCTCTAGCATCTGGCGAAAGCTGTATGTTCCACCACAGGACAGAGTCAGCACTGCTGCAGCCAAGAGAAATGAGGAAAAGGAAAGGCGTTTGATCCTCGCCTCGGAAAAGACCGTAGGGAATGAAGTGCAATCATCTCACTCCCAGTCAAACAGGGAGCGGCCATCGACAGGAATCGCTCAGAAAAGGCAATAAGCCAGTTACAGAATCTCGGACGATAGCGCTCAGAGAGAGCGTGAAACAACTCATCGCATGAACAGCGACGGGGTGAGCAGGTGGTTCAGAACATGCATTCGGCCACAGTGAAGCTGGACGCTTTCATCAGGAAGAAAATGCAGGCAGACGGCATTCCGGGAATGACGGTTTCGGTCACTGATAGGGACCGCATCCTCTGGCGTCGCGACTTCGGATATGCGAATGCTGACCAGAAGAAGCCAGTCAGCAAAGATACGCTCTTCCAGATTGGTTCCATAAGCAAATCCTTTGCGAGCATAGCCCTGCTACAGTTGGTCCAGCAAGGGAAGGTCGACTTGAACAAGCCAGCGAAGCACTACCTCCCGTGGCTCGAGATCAGGTCAAGACACCGGCCTATCACTCTCCATCATCTCCTGTCGCACACTGCAGGTATTGTGAATGGAGCGGAGCGGACGACTGAAGCTCGCACTGATATCTGGAGTCTGAGAGAGTATGAGACATCTCGGCCAGGTGAGATGTTCCACTACTCCAACGTCGGATACAAGATCGTGGGAGAAGTACTCAGCAGACTCGAGCGCAAGAGTTGCCCCAGGGTCCTTCAAGAGAAGGTGATTGGACCTCTAGGCATGAAGTCGACATCTGCGGAAATTACGCATGATTTGAGGAGCAGATCTGCCGTGGGATACTGGCCGCTCTACGACGACAGACCGATGAAGAACCTGCCTGATTGGGCTCCGTGCACATGGACCGAGTCCGAGAACGCAGACGGAGCGATCTCATCGACATCAGAGGATATGTGCGCGTACTTAAGAATGCTGCTCAACAGGGGCAAGGGACCTCATGGCCGAATTCTATCCGAGAAGAGTTTTCGCCTACTAACAAGGAGAGTAATCAGGTGTGACGACTCGCACGGTGAGGAGTACTACGGATACGGTCTCTCAGTTGCCCATACCGAGGGCACACGTTGCTCGGTCACACAGGGGGGATGCTCGGATTCATTTCATCGATGCGCCTTGACCTCGATGAGGGAGTGGGCGCCTTTGCCTCGACCAATTGTCGGAGGACGGTTGACGACGTAACTCGAATGGCGGTAGAGCTGTTCAGGCGAGCTCGCCACAGAGAATCTCTTGCCGAGGCATCGAAGTACGCGCTACCATCGCAGCCCAGACTCAATGACTACACAGGCGCCTATACGAGTTCCGTTCGCCTTCTCGAGGTGCGAAAAGTCGGTGGCAGCCTAGTTCTCAGGCTCGGTGACGAGCAGATTCCTCTAGAGTGGCGACAGGGTGATAGCTTCTTCGCGGGTAGCCCGGTCATGGAAAGGTATCTCCTCTTGTTTGGTCGTCACAAGGGTAAGGTGGTCGAGGCCTTCCACGGAAATGATTGGTACACCAATGCCAGATACGAAGGCAAGAAGAGCTTCAGGTGCCGCGACGAATGGGAAGGACTCAAGGGCCATTACCGAAGCCACAATCCTTGGCTCACCAACTTCAGAGTAGTCGCCAGGAAGGGGTCCCTTGCGCTAGTCCCGCCCAGCGGCCTCGAGGAGCCTATGGCACCATTAGGGGAGAACACTTTCAGGGTAGGAGCAGACAAGAGATCTCCCGAACGTATCAGGTTCGATGCTTTCCTCGATGGAGAGGCGCAGGTCGCCGTCTTATCGGGATGCGAATATGCACGTTGCTTTACGCCGTGAGCGGAAACTGCCATAGGGACGGATGACGACTGAGGACTCGGTCAATCATGGGCAGCATATCACCCGTGTAAGGGTCTATCACGAGATCGTGGACGACGGCATCGAAGTCGTGTTTAAGGGCAACGGAGCGGGCATTCCCAGCAAGGAGAAGGAGCTGGTCTTCGAGCAGAGATTTGGGAAAGGAACGGGTTACGGCCTATATTTGACATGAGAGATCTTGGCTGTCAGCGGTGTAACCATCAAAGAAATCGGCGATTACGGGAAAGGTGCGAAGCTCGTTATTCACTTCCCATGTGACTTGAGCAGGGCTTGTCAGGCAGCAGCTCTAACAGGTGGAACAGGAAGTAGAATGCTTACTAACGTCTCTGCTAGGACGACTGTGCCACCTAATCTGGAAAGGCACTATGACGAAATCAGATGGATACGGCTCTCGCCCTCATCTCGGGAGCTTTCTCGCCGATCGTCAGGCGCGTGTTCACCGGACGCATTTCAGGATCGGATGCCAATCGGAAGTTCAATAGTCATGAAAGGCATCACATGTGTCAATAGACGAAGAGGTGGAGTCATGGCGGAGAAGATGCTGGAGAACGGTCTCCTATACGGACTTAATATGCCGACATCGTATACTTCGCTCGAGGAGCAGTCTGTCAAGACGATAGAGACGGGTCTCTCGCGTTTCCCCAGAGCGTTGAGCCTGTTCCACATTTTGCAGACAGATGCCGAGGTGAAGACACTATTCAACTTGGCCAACTTCATCGCGGTGCGGAAGCTGGGATACAACGACCACGGCCCTATACATGCCAGGATATGCGCGGCGAACGGAATACGCATCCTCGACATACTCGTGGGAGATAACAGTGTCGAGCTCGACTCCATCAAGGGACTGGGCATGTCTGAGGAGGACGCCTACGTTATTGTGCTCGCGGCTTGCATGCTCCATGACATTGGCAATGCGGTGCACCGCGAGGAGCATGAGATATTCAGCGTGATGTACGCTAAGTCGCTCCTGGACAGACTGCTTCCCGAGATATATCCTGACGTGCCCCACCGGGCAGAAGTGTTGTCGCAGATACTGCACGCCGTGTACGCACATGACCACGGCGAGAACGCTTTGACGATAGAAGCCGCCATAGTCGTGGTAGCCGACGGCGCGGACATCACCAAAGGGAGGGGCAGGCTGTCCTTCGACCTCGGCAAGCACGACATACATTCCATCTCCGCCCTGTCGATTGAATCCGTCGACATCAAGAGAGGTGATACGAAGCCCATCGAAATTCACGTGACGATGTCCAACTCCGCTGGAATATACCAGCTCCAGGAGACATTGGGCAAAAAGGTCGCCGCGAGCCCTCTGAGGAACTACGTGGAGATCGTCGCAGACCTGATACCCTCCAAAGAGCTCCCGGAGCAGCGAATACTCGACAGGATGGTTTTCTCCGACGGGAAGTACAAGAGCGGCTAGATGGAGAACAACGGAACCGCGGCGAGCAACATCGACAGTGCCACGTACTGCCTGATCGTGAGCTGCTCTCTGAGCCTGAACTTGGCGACGGCTATCGTCACCATGGGGTAGATGTTCGTGATGGGCAACACTATGGAAACGTCGCCGTTCGCGAACGCCAAGTACATCGTGATGCCACCGAACGTCAGGAACAACATTGACAGAGCCAGAACTCGGTTCCCCATCTTCGGCATCTCGAACTTGCCCTTGGCGGACGTCAGCCAATAGATGATCCATATGGCGGGACATACCACGGCGAAGACTCCTATGAAGTCGGTTTGTCCGATGTCCGTCATCACGTGTTTGGACAATGCCGCCGAAGCGCCCCACATTAGAAACGCTCCAAGGGCGAAGACAATCCCGAGCGATTCCGTCTTGCCGTTGTTGCCGTTGGCGCCACGGTATGTGAACACCAACATCCCAGAGACCACGAGCACAACGCCTACGCCCTCGCCAAGAGACATCGCTTCGCCGAGGAATATCAGCGCGAGGATGACCGTCCAGGGGGCGTACGCGCCGGAGACGGTGCCGACGATGCTGACCTTGCCATGTTTGATTGCCTCGAAGTAACAGATATACGCCCCTGCTGAGAGGGCGGCCGCGATGCCAGCCTTCACCCACGAGTAGGCCTCGTGAGCGGCCGGTTCACGGAACAGGAGCCAATATGCGCCGTAGATTGCGAACACGTTGATGCTGAATAGCAGCAGGTAGCCGGCGCCGGATATTCGCGCCCGGCTTTCCTTGGCCAGGACTTGGCCTACGCCGTAGAGGAATATGGTCGCGAGCGAGAACGGCAGCCAAAGGAGCTCCATCAACCCGCGCTGATGGCCACTAGGTAGATATACATTTGTCTCAGAGACGGTCCTTGCCGCGAGATCTTTCGTGCTCTTTATCGAACACGACCTCTCCGCGATATTCTATCCGAGTGACTCTGTGGTACGGTATCGATGCATCGTCGACTTCGAAGAACCCTCTTCCGAGAGCCCTTATCTCCGACCCGCTGACGCTGAGGATATCTCCCGGTGCCCCGCGGTGCATGTACCATATCGTGGCATCATCGATGTTCTCTCCATCGCCCCATTTGAGACGGTTGAGGATTTCTCGCGGGTAGACCATCGGAATGGATAGTGAGATGATTCCGATATCACAGTTTGCGTTCTGTCCGACGTGTGTGTGGGCGCTTCAGGGAAGCTCAGAGCTCAGCAAGCTTGCCCTCGATGGTGTCGGCGAGCTTGAGCACTCTCTGAATCTCCTCGTCGTTCGCTGGACCCTTGACGTCAACGACGTCCAGCACCTCTATCTTCGTGCCTTCGAGCAGTCCGCTTAGCTGCTTGACCGCCCCTCCAGACCAGCCGTGCGACGATAATATGGCCGCGTATTTCGTCGGTGCTCTGAGTGCCTTCGTCAACAGGGTAGCGTACGCTCCAACGGGATGCGCTCCACCGAGCACGGTGGGAGCGCCGATCACGAGTACCGGTGAGTCGACGAGTTGCTTCGCCACCTCGCCAATTCCCGTGGCCGTGAGGTCAAACGCCTGGACCTCGATGCCTTTGTGAATCAGCGATTCCTTCAGTATCCTGACCATCCGCTCGGTCCTGCCCCACATCGAAACATAGGCGATCAGCACCTTCTTCTTCATCTTCGCGCCAGCCCAGTCCGTGTAGGCGTCTATAATCAGCTTCGGCTCGCGGTACATGACCCCGTGCGAAGGGGCGATGATCTTCGGGTCGAGCGCCTTTACCTTCTCGATGGCCTTCATCGATGGATTCCTGAACGGCATCATTATCTCGGCGAAGTACAGCTTGGCCAGCTCGAGCGTGTGGCCGTTGCCGAACTCGTCGGCGTAGAACTCACCATAGGCTACGTGAGATCCGAAGAAGTCACACGGGAAGAGCACTCTATCTTCGGGGATGTAAGTGAATATCGTCTCAGGCCAGTGGAGCCACGGTGCATCCACGAACTTGAGCGTCTTGCCACCGAGGTCTATCGACGAGCTCTCATCGACGACGATGATCCTTTCGTCTGGCACATCGAAGTACATCATCGCCGCCTCCTTGCCCTTCGCGCTCGTGACCAGCTTGGCGTCCTTGGCCAATGACAGCATGTAGGAACACGCGTTCGCATGGTCCGGCTCTGCGTGGTTCATCACGACATAGTCTATCTTCGCCGAGTCCGTGTGTTGCGAAATCTTGTCCACGAGCTCGTTCTCGAAGCCCGGGTTGACCGTATCGATCAGCGCTGTCTTCTCCGACCCGATCACCAGGTACGCATTGTAACTGGTTCCGTGCGGAAGCGGTATGAGTCCATCGAACAACCTCCTGCTCGGGTCCTTAACCCCGACCCAGAACACGTTCGGAGCCACAATTACTGTACCCATCGGCGTCTTTGCCATTTCACCACCGTCGCGAGGAATATCCTATGGGTTCATAGCTTTGTCCCCGTTCTGATTCCGTTGATGGTGGCGGTGCAAACGGCGTGAGCTCGGTGGCGGAGGGCAGAAGATTGAAATCGAAGGAACGCTTTGGATGGAGTGGCGCCTGGACGGGAGCTCGCTCCTCCAGGGGCTGCGCGGGATGCGTGATGACGACGATTCTCGAGGTGACCGTACTATGGATTTGAAATCAAAGATCAAGCGGGTCCCTGAGTTCAAAGGAGTGGTATTCTGGGACATCACTCCGTTGCTCAAGGACAAGACCGCCTTCGGTCAGTGCATAATGGATCTGGCAGACCACTTCAGGGACGATGACGTCAAAGTGGTGGCCTCGAACGAGGCGAGAGGCTTCATCGTCGGCGCTCCTGTCGCACACGAGCTGGGCGTTGGATTCGTCCCGATAAGGAAGAAGGGCAAGCTGCCCCCGGTGGTACACAGCCTCAGCTACGATAAGGAATACGAGTCGGATGTGATCGAGGTCAGGGATGACGGCATCGAACCGGGGGATCGCGTGCTGCTTGTCGATGACCTGCTTGCAACCGGGGGGACAATCAAGGCCAACGCCGACCTGGTAGAGGAGCTGGGAGGCGAGGTCGTTGGGATGGGGTTCCTCGTTGAGCTGGAGTACCTCAACCCGAGAAAGCACGTCGGCGACAAGTACCACATCCACTCGTTGATAACGCTCGAGACGACCGACGAGTTCTGAGGCTCGCGCTGCGGGCATGAGCGCATCTGATGTCCCAGCCGAAGGTTCAATTACCAGTCAGTCGTTTTTGGATAACATGGTGTTCGAAGCACTCAAGGCGTCACTGGCGGAGTCCGCAGTTGTCGAACGCGGGGAATACGAGTATATGGTCCATCCAATAACGGATGGCATTCCGCGGGTGGAACCGCGCGTGCTGACAGAGGTGATCAACGCCATGGTGGAGGTCGGCAACTTCGATTGCGACACGATCCTCACCGTGGAGGCACTTGGTATTCCTCTGGCTACGGCCCTGTCGTTGAAGACAGGCAAGCCCTTCAGCATCGTGAGGAAGAAGATGTATGGCCTCCCAGGCGAGGTGAACATCTCACAGGTCACGGGGTACTCGAAGGCGACCCTCTTCATAAACGGTCTGAAACCCGGGGACAAGGTGGTGATTGTGGATGACGTCGTCAGCACAGGTGGGACCCTGTGGGCCTTGGTGGACGCGCTCAAGAAGATGCAGGTGCAGATTTCGGACATCATAGTGGTCATAGAGAAGACCGACAAGAAGGCGGAGATCGAGAGGAAGCTCGGCATGCCTGTCAAGACACTCGTGAAGGTCGAAGTGATAGATGGCAAAGTGGTCGTTGTTTGACAGCCACTATTTAACACCTAAAGTGCAATCTCAGTAATGGCGTCGCCGAGATTCAATCAAAAAAGTGGTCCAAGTTTCCGCGTTCACAGAGCCTAATTGTAGCGCGAACCTGCAGGCCGTGCGGGAGCGCTCAACCCTCACATGGGAGCCGTTGAGGCACTCCTTTCCGTATTGCTATCCTCGACGGTAGGCACGGGTGCGGGGTTCTGCACAGGGCTCGTCCCGGGGCTGCATGTGAACAACCTGGCCGCAGTTGTTGTCGCCAGCTCAGCGTCGTTTGTAGGACTGTTCTGCCTCATCGGGTCGCTGTCAGGCTATAGCGAGGTCGCGCTGTTGGTGGCGTGTTTCCTCGTGGCGGCAATGGTGGCGCACATGTTCTCGGAGTCTGTCGTGGCGACATACCTCGGCATACCCTCCGGCGACAATGTCTCATTGCTGCCGGCGCACAGACTGGCCAAGGAAGGCTTGGGGCGGAGCGCGATCCGATCGTCTGCGAACGGTTCGCTGGCTGGCGCGATTGCCGGACTGCTGTTCATGGTCCCGGTGTGCATGTTCCTCGGCCCGCCTATCAACGCCTACTCGGCGCTGAAGGGTGTGATGGCCCTCGTCGTTGGTGGGCTATCGGTTGTGCTAGTCGTCTCGGAGGGGCTTGGGAAGCCATCCGCAATGAAACGCATCGCTGGCGCTGCAGCGTTCTTCCTCATGGCGGGCCTGGTGGGATACGTGGTCCTGGACACTGACTATTTCGCTGCGAGCCTCCCCGACTTTCCATGGATTCATCCGTCATACGTGCCGAGGTCATCTTTGCTGCTACCGCTCTTCGCCGGGCTTTTCGGTATACCTACGCTGTTGCTCAGTCTCGGTCCGAGCTGCGGCCGTGAGAAAACATCGGAGCAACCCGTTGTCGCAGATATGGATCTGCGTCCTGGCATTGGCGTGAAAGAGGTCCTGACGTCCTCGATTGGCGGCGTGCTTGTGGGTTGGATTCCAGGTGTCACGTCCGGCTCGTCTGCGACGCTCTGCGCCAACGCTGTGAAAGGCATCGCCCCAGAAGGGGGCAAGCGAGAGGAGGCCGCCCGGTTCATCTGGATCTATTCCGCAATATCCTCCTGTGGTGCGGTGCTCTCTGTCGGGGCATTGTTCCTAATAGCCAGAGCCAGAAGCGGTATTATGCAGGCGGTGGTCTTCTTCATGGGCGGCTCAACCATCGAGGTCCGCGGCATCGGAACGATCGGCCCGATGTGCGCAATCCTATTGTCGATGCTCGCTGCCGCCATGTTGTCCCACGCGATGATCCATGGCATCTCAGGGACGCTATTGACGCGCCTCCAGGGGTTGCTGTGCTCGCGGAGGACCGCCGCCGTGTCGATGGGGTTCGTTGTAGCGCTCGTGCTGTTCCTCACGGGCACAAGGGGCGGCCTGCTTCTGGTCGTCGCGATGACACTGGGACTTCTGCCGCCTCTCTGCGGCCTTCGGAGAATCAACCTGATGGGCTGTCTGTTGCTGCCGATATGCGTGACCTTCTTGATGTACTGAGAAGTCGTCCGCAGGAAGGGGCGCACACGTTGCTGGTAGACGATGGTTTAGGTAGAGAGGGGTTCCGCCTTTCTCCCCCCGTTAAAATCGCAGGGACCCTCTGAGGCCGTGAGGAACTCCGTCATCCGCCCTCGTTGGACGGGTGCGATGTTCCGCACCCAACTCTTTCGGACCGCCTGCATAAAGGCGGACACCCCTCTACCTTTATCGTGATCATATCATCGGCGAAGGTGTGTTCGTCGAGCGTTGCCATCGCGTAAACGGGCGCTGCTGCTGCTGAAAAAACGGCGGTAGCAGGCATTGCGAATCCGTATACGAACAAGGCCGAATCCCTTCCCCCGACTTGTAACCTGTTTCGTCAACATACTATATAGTTTTTTTCATTACTGACTCCCTTTTTGGAACATTATTAAAATTGATACAATTAACGGCATTATGTCGCGAGCTTTTCTCGCAGCCTCTCGCCCGTGTAGCCGAACGGCAGGAACAGTGTCTCCGTCGCACGGACGAGGAGGTTTACGTACGCCTCATCATCGTATTCCTCGTCGCCGGATACGAGCGGCTCGACCCTCACGCGGACGCGGTCGTCCCTGCTGATCCCGTCGGTTATGATGTACCGTACCGCCTCCCCGGGATACAGCGTTGCCCCCTCTCGCCTTAGCTGTTTGAGCACCGCCAAACCGTCGTTGAACTGCTCGTAATCCTCGATGCCTTTCGATATCCTCCTCCTCAGCAGCAGCTTGTGCAGCGGCACGGTCTGCGACCTCACCGCCTCGACGTAGTCTGACAACACCTCGAGCGCCGCTGGTATGGTCTCGCGAAACTCCTTCGCATCGGACGCCTCCGCGAGGAGGGAGAGCATCTCGGACTGCATTTCCTTCACGAGCTCCGACGAGTCGCTCCTCCTTGACTCTATCCCCCTCAGCTTGAGCTCGCCGTCTTCGAAGGCGCCATAGTATCTGTTCAACACGCCGACGCCGCGGGTCTTGGACGGCAGGAACACGATCCATCGATAGATCCCCTCGGCGTCGAGCGGTATGCCTATGTGGCCGGAGACATGTTCGCAGAACCTCTCCGGGTCGCCGTTGCCACTGAGCCAGAGCGAGTCGATTATTCCGTGGAGTATCTCGTAGCCGTGCGCCTCCGCAATCTCCGACGCCTGCAACATTATCTCTCTGCCGTATGCGTTGATGGCCTCGTGGCATTCTATCCTGCCGAACCTGGCGTTCCTGTAGCCTGTATATCCGAAGCAGTTGTGGACAAGCGCACCGTTCGCCAGCGCGAAACCGTGCAGCGGATCGGCAATCGAGAAGCAGCATACACGATCGCTAGTCGGCGCGACCATCCTCGTGGACATGATCTTCACGCTCCCTGCGCATCTCTCGCCATCCCAAGCGCCCTGGTAGAGCGGAGGAAGGGATGGCAGCCTGTCGCCCGCCCTGAGCTCGTCGGCCCTTCTTAGGCGCAGGCCACCGTCGGTGAGCGTATAGCACGGGTGGTCGGGCGTGAGTGAAATAGCCTCTGCATCGCCTCCGACCTCCAGGGCGATCATCTGGTCCGGCGCCGGGAACATCATGACGCTGGATACGCGCTTTATTGCCGGCGTCATGCGGTCGTCTACGCCGAACACGCGCAGGCCGTCGCGCACCGCATGCTCCCCGAGGCCACTTCCCGAGTACCGCTCCACAATCTCGCCTATCGGAGCGATATCGAATCTGCCA
This sequence comes from Thermoplasmata archaeon, assembly GCA_029864565.1. Classification (GTDB taxonomy): domain Archaea; phylum Thermoplasmatota; class Thermoplasmata; order UBA10834; family UBA10834; genus UBA10834. The sequence continues at coordinate 11,919 of JAOTTD010000013.1, forward strand.
TCGCGCCTGTAGGGCACCGCCGTGCCCTCGTCCAGGCAGGTCACTAGGAGCCATTTGAGTAAATCTGAACGCCCCTTGTAGAGCGCGACGTCGCCGACGCCGTCCCTCACCATTCTCTTAAGCATAGTCCTGCGCTCTACCACCGGCTTGAGCACGCGCGGTATTAGGCCGATATGTCTGTCGCATATCCGGTAACCGAGGACTGGCACGGTGCGCGCGGTCTCTTCACAGCAGCCGCACATGATCGTCTCAGGAGAGATGTTGAAGCGCGTCATTATGTTCGGATAAAGCGAGGTGAAATCCACCTCGAGCACGCTGTCGAATATGCCCACCCGCGGCTCGTAGATGAACCCTCCGCGGTCCGCGACGATCAGCTCCGTCGCCGTCTTGAACTTCTCTGGAAGGTTCTTCTTCCACATGATCGCACACCCGTCCATGAGCGCCTGGTTGACCTCCATAGCGCTTATTGCGCTCCCGGGGGACAGCCTGCCGAGCTCCTGGATGGGTGTGCGCGCTATGCGCGCGAGGTCTGTCAACCCCCCGAGGCCACCCTCTACCAGCATGAACGAGCTGTCGCGATCGAGATGTATCCTGCCCGCGAGTTTCTGCGAGGGCGGCTTGTACAATATCCTGCCGTAAGTGAAGTACGATTTCCCCTTCGTGCTCGGACGTCTCTGCCGTTCCTTCCCCAGCCGCGGCGGCTCAATACAAAGCGCCTTCGACCTGTGGTCCAGATACGGCAGCAGGAACGCGTCCCCCCCGTTTGTGTATATGATGTCCGGGTCCAGCCTCTGGACCGCCCTTTCCACCTCGCGGATTATGTGCTCCTCGTCGCCATCGATGACGTCCGAGCCGATCTCCGCGCGGACGAGTTTGTCTCCGAACGATTCCAGTCCCCTCCTGCCGCTGGTCGTCGCCCGCAATTCCACTGCCGACAGCGGCGGCAGCTCGTAATCCATGTCGAACGGGTCGTCAAGCATTGTCGGCTTCGGCGACAGCTCGACCAGCCCCATGGGGAACAATCCCTTCTCCACGAGGTATCTCTGGCTGAACCTGAGGTCGACGTCGAACAGGTCATAGTCCCTATATCTACCACGGTTGTCTATCGTCCGTGCCGTCTCCACGACCCTCGAATAATCCCTTATCGTGACGCCCAGCACTTCCTTCGGCTCCTCTGCGAGCCATAGGCGCTTCGACCGCCTCTCCACTAGCTCGACCGTGTCGAGTATCTGAAGTGCTCTCTCGAGCTCGTCGAGCTTCTCGGCCGAGGAACGGACGAATATTTTAGGAAGGAATTCGCGGTCGACCACCCTGTGGGCGCCGCTCCTGGTCTTTACCCAGTAAATCATAGCGTTGGAGGCGTAGTCGGGGTAGATGTCGGTTATCCAGCCCCTCATTCGATCATCTCACTGTCCCCCGCCGTATCCTCTGTGCCGTCGGCTCCATGCAAGGCCTTTCTGAGCCGCATGAGCTCTTTCTCGTGCTCGAGAAGCATGGAGAGGAACGCCGACTCGGAGGGGTCGACGCTGATGGCATAGGTGGATGCGGACGCATGCATGCGCGCGCTCCTGATGAGTGTTTCGAACGCCTCGCGGTCGTCCTTCCTGAGCGCCCTCCTGAAGTCGTTCCACTGCTGCACCATCCGCTCAAGCGCGAGGCGGTATGTGGGCACAGTCCTCCCCATAGAACCTCCCCATGAAATCGTTCAAGACAGTCTGGTTCCAGGGCACGGGCGTGAAACTCGCCGACCGCGCTTCCTTGGGTATGCGTACGGCGATGCCGCTCCTCTCGCATCGCATCTGTATGTAGACATCGAAGGCGGTGGATAGAAGAGATATCATCTTCGGATCCGGCTTCACGCGGCCGGGCGTGTGGGATGTGATCACGGTTATGGCTTCGCTCTCCCTTGTGACCCTTCCTATCTCCTTGGCACACTCTCTAAGCAGCTGATGCGATTCGGACCGCCGCACATCTTTGTCCATGAACATGTCCGAGATAGATGAGATTATTATCGTGGATGGAGAGCTCTCCCTCGCCTCTTTATCGAGGAAGACATCGACCAGTGACACGAGCTGGTACGCTGTGAACGCCCGCGCCACGTTGACCATGGACAGCAGCTCGTGCCTGTCGAGCCCGCGCCGCTTGCAGAGGGCGGATAGCGTGTAAGGATCGATCGCGTTGCCCCCGTCTATCCATATCACCTCCTCATCGAACTCCGCCAGCGCGTGAACGCACAGGGTATGAAGCAGTTCGGAAGCGTATTTGGTGTCCGAATCCAACAGCGTGGTCGTGGACGGCCTGAACCCTCTTATGATGTCGTCTATCGGTGCGATGGATGTATTCAGGACTCTCTCCATCGCAAGAGGCCCGCTCCCGCTGAGGGTGGACAATGGCCGCTCGAAATGTCCCGTGCTTTGAGCGTAAAGAGGGGGCGTCATCTCAGTCGCATTACGTCCGAGTCGAAGGTTAAATCGCTGCCCAGGGGAGTCGGGTGAATATAGTGGTGTCTTATAAAATCAGAGTCCGACATTGCTATCACCGAGGCGCCAGCAGGTGAAGGACATAAGCCCCTTTGAAACCCTGCAGTCATCGACATATCAAAAACGAATCTGCAGAGTGTTTCATTCTGCGCTTGTTTGTCCGAAACAATGCGTTGAACTGCCCTTTGCATCAGCGTTGACTTCTGAGTCAACGAAAAGCCATTACTCAAGTGTATATGGATCAATCCAGCACTGATGGAGGATCGGAAACCGACGAATGCAAGGCTGCGCAATAGACTGAGACCGATTTCTGGCAAGAGGAGGATCGCCTTCTTGATGGTCGGAGTGGTCATCATTGCCTCGATAGCCACCGCAGCTTGGGCCATAGACAGATTGGAACGGGGAGTCACTCTAACAGTGTGCACGGACAAAGCGAGATACGCTTATGGGGAATCTGTTCAGATTAGCATCCAGCTCAAGAACTATGGCTTCAGCCCGGTCACCTTGGTTTACTCAAGCAGCCTCATCATGTCATTCAGCATCTACGACTCAGACGACCAGGAGGTGTTCACCGGTCCCCGCATTGGTCTGGCAGTGATTACCGATGTCGATTTGGAGCCGGGTGGAGTCAAGCGACATGACTACATTTGGAATCAAACCAACAACATGGGAGAACAGGTCTACCTTCCTGATACCTTCATGGTTCGTGCGTTCAGCGAGAGCTACGAGAGAATCTTCTATGCTGATGCAACATTCTCAATCCGTCAGGACTATTATATCCTAGGGGTTTCGGTTTTCGCCCCTATGGCCTTTTCTCAACCGATAGAATACAGAAGTGTGGCAGGTCGGATTTGATTCTGCCCTATCTGGCTCGATGTCTAATCAACGCGGATTGAGACTTGGGAGAATGCACCAAACCTCTTTCATCTTTCTTGTGTCGATTACCAGTGCGAACGCTACGACGCGGCTGCTGCAGAAACTCTAAGATTGATGACGGCAATTGCGGACTGCCGAGCACTCGACTAGAGGGGGGGTTCTGTATGATTGAAGTGAAGAAACTGTGTGTTTGGTGTGGTCTGGCGGTCTTGGTGATTGCCTGCTTGTCGTTTTTTGTGCCGTGGTATAAAGTCTCATATGACACCTACTCAGGTTTTCCTGCTGACCCGAGCACAGGAGTGCCGATCACAGTGACCATCAACTACGAGCTAACTCAAGTCGTTTTGACCACGACCGACGGCGTTTACATGGAAGCCAGCTATTCAGCTATGGCAGACCGCTACTCTCTCTTCGAGGAAGTCCGAAATGTGATGCTCTTCGAGACTGGATTGGTGGTTGCAGTGGCCATCATAGGTGCTGCAATCAGTGTCGCATCCGTATTCGAGAAGATGCGACTTCTCGTACCACTTGGGATTCTGGCAATCGTTTTTTCTGTTGCGGGGCTCGTCTACCTTGTGCTTGCCGCATCGGGCGTCGATGCAGAGTTAATCGGTCTGAGTGGAGACGAGGTGTTCCATATCGCGGAGGGATTCTGGGGTACGTCGAATGATGCAGTCTTCGGACCGTCCGTTGGCTGGTTCCTGCTAATTGCCGTGGTTGTCGTCTCAGTATGCATGATAGTGTTTGTACTGAGGGAGAGAAATCCATCGCAATTGCATGAAGATGAATGGGAGTCCATAATTATTGAGGAAAGCGCATAGGGAAGGGGATAGCCAAGGATACGCCCCTATGGCCTTTTCTTTGCGATGACTCTTCCCTCAGCTTCGCCATTGAGAGACTCGATGGGCAATTATGCTAGCTAAAACAGCGAATGGCCAAAAGGGAACGCCTATCCAGTAGATGAATCCTCGAGACCTTCGTCTAATGCCGTCTTGTCGAGTGTCTTCATCTGATTCGTGTCTTGCCCAGGCAAGAATGTGGTGTCGATCCATATGAGCCCCGGATTCTATGTAGTCAACTGGAGCTTCAGACTATATAGCTTTTCGAGGAATCCCGCTTCCGCCCCTATGGCCTTTTCTCAAGGTTGACCAATCTGCCGACCGCAGCAGGGGCACGAGGCTGCATTTGGCGAAATCTGTTTTCCGCAGTACTCGCAAAAGTTCGTTGCCCCTGGGGCTAGGTTGAGTCGTGGCGCAATATCTTCTGTTTTCTTCAGCAATCCGTATGCAAGTGCAACTCCGCCGACAAGGGCTATGACAGCTCCAGCTACGGAAGCAGCGAGACCAGCCCTCGCTCTCTCATCTAGGTCGTCGACTCCCGGAATCTCGGATAACCCCAGCTCTTCCAGCTGATCCTGCAGATGTTCATCAGCTTCCTTTGCGGTGACATAATAGTCGTACCCGGCTACTACGCTTGGCAAGCCTGCACAGACCAGGACTGCACCCACAACAACTGCAACTGTGTCCAAGACCACGCACTCAGAAGCGTATACCCTTCCGCCCCTATGGCCTTTTCTCACGGACAGAAGTAGGATTCTGTTCCCTTCCGCTCCTGTGGCCTTTTCTCAGACAACCACAGCATGTAAGACAATGCAGGTGAAGGCAAGTGCTGTTCTATATGGAGTGCGTCACGACATGCTCCGTCCTATTCTCGGAACATCTTCCTAATCAGCCTTCTCCTGACCTCTTCCTGTTTCCGGCGCTCTTCCTCATAGATTCGGTTCATCTTTTCCATCGGGGGGGACCCTTCCAGAATCTCTCTCGACTTGCCCCTCTTCTTGATGATTATTATGTCGGTTGAATGGCCAACACCAGTGTGCGCCTCTGCCCATTTCTTCGCCTCGAAGGCAAACAAGAGAGCCTCATTTTCGTTCATGCGCGGATCGTAGCGGTTTTGGTCGAAGTATATGCCAGACAGAGTGCTACCGCTGCCAATCGAGACATTCCCGAGGTTCGTGAAGTTAAGGACATCTCCTTCGGCCTCGGCGACAGTGAGTTTCGCATTCCCATTCTTGTCATAGCCAGCAATGAGGGCGCCAATGTCGACGCGCTCCTCTATACCCTCGTAGACCTCGTCAACCAGATAGTCCGGTGGTATCTTGGCGTCTGTCCGCTCAAAGAACTGCTTTGCAGATAGACCAGTGCGAGACCTCACATATCTATCAGTGGCCTTCTCGTCTTCTTTCTTGATGGACTCCGCGATGCTGTCAACAATGCTGTTGTAGTCCCTCTTGCCCGACAATTCGGTTACGAACTTGTCAATAAGGACCACATCTCCTGCGAACCCGATTCCAACCGTTCCTTTGAGAAGAACCTTTCGATTATGCGATTCATATTCATAGGAAGGGACGTCGGTACCTATGTTCCTCGTGACAAGTCTGTCCCCGATGAGAATGACTCGCTCTCCTTCCTGTGCAATGCAGGCCTGTACTAGCGTCAATGTGGATTCCCCCGTAGCCTACAAGAAGCATAGGGCCATAAGGTTTTCCTTCAGACAGAGTGGCTCCTCGATCCTTCCGTTCCAACGGCCTTTTCTAACGGAGCAGAGGTCAGATTCGTTCATCTGTTCCAAGATCATCGTTCTAGTGCCTTTCCACACTCCGGACAGTAATTGGCGTTCCTAATGTCAAGGTTTCCACAGCTGTGACAGAACCATATCTCGTTTTCATCATCACTCGGTTCTGTTCCCGCCTTTCGATTGAGCACAGGCAGACTTGTGGCAAGCCGTCTCTTCCAGAGTATCGAAGGAGTGATCAGCCCTGCTCCAGTGACCAAAACGGCGACGCCGACGATAGAGATTATCAGGTACTTTGAGGTTGGCTGCAAGAATTCTGGGTCTGCCTCAAGCCCAGCTTCCTCCAATTCCTCTCGTACAGCATCGTTATCATCCTCTAAAGTCGAATAGATGCGTAGGCCAGCAAAGACCAGCTGGGCGCCAAAGACGATCAATAGGACGCCAAGAAGCAGTAGAATCCTCATGCCATCGGGAAGTCTCACTTTGTCCTCTTTGCTGCGTAGCTCCCGCCCTTTCTTTCTGCGAATCGCCTTTCCTCCTCGACCATCTCCAAGATACGCTTCCATCCCTAATGGCCTTTTCCAAGAAATGGTGGACCCAACCGTGTTTGTGAAGACTATTCCATGGGCTCCACACATGTCATTCTGTAGGCCCTGGGGAGTTTACGGAAAGTGAGCCCTTCAAGAATACTAATTCTCAACTTTGATTTCATCACCGCAGCCGTTAAATCCGTCATTGCTCTTTAATTACACCTATCTGGCCACAATCCTGCCTGCCAACTTCGGAAACACTGGTGAAGACTGACAATCGCCCTGGAGCGAGAGAGCCAGTATTTGAATTCGGTGACGCTAATGCCTCCATTCGGTTTGCGACCCAACATAGGGTTCAGCGTAAAGGATTCTCAAGGCCCGGTATCAGCTCACGACGCAATTCGGAGTAGATACGATCTCTACGGACAGGGACCGAGAGGAGGCATTTCATCTACGGAAGAAGGTGACTAAAGTGCTGTTCAGAGACATCAAGAGGAGTGATGCTGCTGCGAATGAATTGAAAAGACAGGCTTTCGAACTCGGTCTCGAAGTGGGTATGGAGAACCACATTGAGACTGTTGGCTGGGTGAGCTCCAAACTCCAATCGATCAGGCAAGATGCCGACAGCGCTGGTGCCTTGGAGGAAGTGAAAATGGAATACCAGCGAGGCAAGAGGCTGGGGATAGCCCGTCGTGCAAAACGGACCATAGCGCCTCAATCCGGCCATTCAAAGAAAGTGGAAGGGCGGCAAGGCGCTCACGCGATTGGCGAGGGCCCGAGAAACCTTCGCCCCAAAACGGAGAGCAGTTTTGTCGAGAGAATTCCCGCAAAAGAGGGTATCAAGTCCACAGTCAATGTCATCAAATTTGCAGCCGGCAAGCCAGAAGTCAAGAAGGACCTCAACGGCCTTTTTGCCGGCATCTTCGACATTCAGGAAAGGTTAATAGACGTCGAAGCAGGAAGCACACCAAGAGAGACGTTCGAAAGATGCCTTCAACTGCTTGCTGAGGTCGGATGGATAGAGAATTATGACCTTGCATCGTTCGATCAGCTGAAAGCCGTCGTCACTCTGAGGTCTACGACAGCCATTGCGGCTGCTTTTGGACGTAGCGACGAGCCATTATGTCAGCCCATCTGTAACCTGCTCGAAACGGTGGGGCGGAAGACGTTCAGGAAGTCGGTCATGGTTGTCGAGGTGGAATGCGTCTCTCAGGGAAAGTCCGCATGCAAGTTCGAGATTTCTCCAAGGAAGGCGCTCGCCAATGAATAGCTAAACTTACGATAGAAACTGCAGTTGCCAAGGGCTTACTCGACCGTAACACGAAGTAGCGCCTTGGTTTTGCCGAGCGAATTCTGAGAAGAAGTCTATCGTGAAGGAAGTCGCTGTTGCCATAGTCGACAATTCAATGTCCAGAACTGGCACCTCTCCGGATACCAGGGGGCTTGGTTCAAGCGAAAGCAAGGCCTAGCATCAGGATGCCAATCACATATGCTTCCTATCTGAGTCGTGGCTGGCAAGTGCCACAAACAACATGGACTGTATTCCAAGTTGGCCTGACTGTGCCGCCGCAATTCTGGCAATTCATGCCATCCCCATCGACCGCCCTCCTGATAGTCTTCCGCTCCTTTGGGTCTTTTCAGCGGCCTCTTATGTCTTCTTATGCCGTGCCTAGTCGTCCTCCATGAATCCCCTCATCATGGAGTCTATCTGGTCCCATGTATAGAGGCTTGGTTTTTTCGAGACGGTCACAATGATCTTATCGCCGACAATCTTGTAGCTCCCTTTGATTGTCATGTCTCCAACGAACGGCATAGAGACTCCTCCAGAGAACTTGCCTTTTGCGAGGTCTCCCTCAAATAGCACCTTCTTCTCCGCGGCCTTCTGTCTGATCTGCGTGAGCTTCATAGCTCTGTCCCCACGAAGGCTGTATTCAAACTTCTTCACCATTCCTCTCTCCCCTTTTCCTGATGCCTGTCCGCCCCTATGGCCTTTTCTCAGGGAGGCCGCCTTCGTTCAATCATACACGAGACGTCAGGTAGCCTTCGCCCGGTCTTCCTGAGACATATGCGCGAGCTTCTCGACATCTTTCGCGTCAAGGCCGAGCCCCGTAGCGACACGTCGGCCGTAGTCCGAGTCCGCCTTGAAGAACAGGGCGGTCTGCCGGAGCTGTATGCGCTTCTTAGCCTCGCCCAGATGGCTTACTATGTTGCCGACCAGGTTCTCGCGGTCTTGCTCCGTCATCACATCTCTGTACAGATTCCCGGGCTGCACGAAGTCGTCGTTGGGATGCGAGTAGGGATGATGGCCAGCCTTACCGGAGACGTCGAACGTAGGCTCCTTGGCCGATATGTCCGGCCCGGGTCCATCGAAGCTGTTCGGCCAGTAGTTCGGCCCTCCGCCCCCGTTCGAATCGGTCCGCATAAACCCGTCGCGCTGGTAGCTCTGCTCCGGAGAATTCCTCGGCGCGTTCACCGGTATAAGGTGGTAGTTCGGCCCCAACCTATGTACGTGCGTGTCGTGATATGAGAATAGACGTGCCTGCAGCATCTTGTCCGGCGAGGCCGCGATGCCCGGCACGAGGCTGCTGGGAGAAAACGCCGCCTGCTCGACCTCAGCGAAATAGTTGGCCGGGTTGCGGTTCAACACCAGCTTCCCTATCTTGACCGGAGGGAAATCCGCATGGGGCCATACCTTGGTTATGTCGAGTATGTCGAAGCGATAGTCCTTCGCCTGCTCAGGAGTCATTATCTGCATCTCGAGGGTCCAGGATGGATAATCTCCACGCGCGATAGCATCGTACAGGTCCCTCGTCGCGTGATCCGGATCCTTGCTTCGCATGACATCAGCCCCCTCTCTCGTAAGGTTCTTGATGCCCTGGTCCGTCTTGAAGTGATATTGCACCCAGTAGTGGTCGCCCTCCTCGTTGTACCACTTGTAGGTATGGCTGCTGTACCCGTTCATGTTCCGGTATGTGGCTGGGGTGCCACGGTCGGAGAACAGTATCGTGACTTGGTGTATCGATTCTGGAGTGAGTGACAGGAAGTCCCAGAATGCGTCGGGATCCTTGAGGTTGGTTGCAGGGTTCCGTTTCTGAGTGTGTATGAAGTCGGGGAACTTCATCGGGTCGCGGATGAAGAACACCGGGGTGTTGTTGCCAACCAGGTCGTAGTTGCCCTCCTCCGTGTAGAACTTGATGGCGAAGCCTCGTGGGTCCCGCTCCGAATCCGCCGACCCCTTCTCCCCACCAACGGTTGAGAAACGGACGAACACATCCGTCCGTTTGCCGATCTCGGACAGGAATTTCGCCTTCGTGTACCTGGTGACATCAGCGGTGACCTCGAAGTATCCACCCGCGCCCGCGCCTTTTGCGTGCACAACACGTTCCGGGATACGTTCGCGGTCGAAGTGCCCAAGTTTCTCCAGAAGGTGAACGTCCTCGAGAAGGACTGGACCCCTCTCTCCAGCGGTCTTGCTGTTCTGGTCATCTCCAACGGGCATTCCAAAAGCCCTCGTAAGTCTCTTCCTGCTACCGTCCTCACCCATGGCTGATCCCTCCAGACGCTGTCTCTCCAATCACATGGTTGGTATTAAGCGGTTGTGATTGACATGTTCGGTATCGGTCTCAGAGCAGGCCGATTCTGCATACGCTGGCACAAGCCCGCGCGCGTTGGATGCCCGAAATCTTGGGGTCATATCCCGTCTATCTCGGCGATCATCCTCTTCACCGCGTAGCTGCGCACGGCAAGATGGACCGGCAGGAGTGCGAGGCCACAGATGAACAGGACCAGAGCCGGCCAGAAGATACTGTGGAAGACGGTGTATGCGCCCGCGGAAGCGAGCGTCAGCAGAGTCCCGAACAAGATCCGTCTATTTGTCAAAGGGGCCAGCTGCCACATCTTGAGAACAGTGGGCGACGGCCGCCAATCGCATTGGGTGCATGTGATATCCGACCGCCGAAACTCGACCGCACCGCCGCAATCAGGACATTTCATGCCAATCCCTAACCCACTCCTTGATTGCAGTCTTGTCCTATGACCGTTTCCACGGAGTCTGCGACAGAGGGAATGACACGCTGCTTCCCGCTGGTCGCCGGATGCCTTCGCTGGGATAAGGCCCGATTCTCACCCATGGGATTCCGCAGAAACCGTTCCTCGACTGGTCAGATATGAATCGTCATGAGCCCAATTCCCGGGAATACGCCACAGAAGATGCCGCTCCGCTCGCTCCCGCGTAGTCAAAGGACCGTCGGGAGAATGCATAGTGACCGTTTCCGCTCAGCCGGTCTTCTCATCATAGCTGTGTTTGTCGCAGTCTTCATGGTAGCTCTGTTCATACTGTGGTAGCCGCGGCGTGGTAACGCCATACGCATTTCTCCCAGAAGCACAAGCGACGCAGGCGTGTCTCACAAACATATCGTGACATTCCTCTGTAATAGATGATTGCCACGGGCGCCATTCGGGACGTGGGACAAATGGCACCGTCAGAACGCTCAAGAACTTAATTATAGGGCGGCGTGTTCATCCGGATTCTCGTGAGACTCACCCAAACCGACACTCCCTCGCAGGATGCCCCCAGCGATGTGAGCATACGGGAATTCGATGTCGCCGACATGCGGGGCTGCGTCGAGATAGCCGCCGAGGTGTGGCCGGATGTCCCCGAGACCATGACCGTCAAGGAGATCATGAAGCTGCTGAAGGCGTATGTCGCGGACTCGTCGGCGATGGCGACATGGCGCGAGGTAGCCTGTGCCTCCGACGAGGTGGTCGGGGTAGTCTTCGGGATGATCGAAGGCGATATGAGGCCTTTCGACAGGTTCAAGATGGCCCTGCTCCGGTCTCGTATCTGGCTTGGGTTCTTGCTGCACGGAAGGCGGTTCGCGTTGGCGCGATTGTCCGTACTGGCCAAATCGGCCCTGACAGAGATGAAGCTAGCCAGGGCGCGTCCCGACACGGACGCGGAGGTAACGCTGCTGCTCGTGAGGTCGGACCACCGTGGCAGGGGAATAGGCAGGCTCCTGATGGATAGGTTCCTGCAGGAGGCACGGGCAAAGCATGCCGAAGTCGCCACCGTGTACACCACAGATCCTGGATGCAATTGGCAATTCTACGAGACATGCGGGTTCGAGCTGGTAGGGAGCTTCGACGACACCCTCGTTTCCCATTTGCAGGGCGTCGACACGAAAGCTCTTGTGTTTGCCATTGATCTGCGGCTGAAGGGTTGACCAGTGCCATGGTCGCCCCTCAGGATGTTCATTCTCCATCCAATGGAACCTGCAGAATGGCGCTTAGGGAAAAACGGTTATCTCTGCCAAGCAGTATCTGGGCGTGTAATCGGGAGGCGTGAGACTGACTAGGAGCGCGACACTCGTCATCAGGAACGGGAAGATATACACTGTGAACTCTGAGCTGAAATGGGCGCAGGCGGTTGTCATCGATGGCGACAAGATAGTCCAAGTCGGCTCCGATGAGGACGCGGGGGCGTTCATAGGCAATGACACAAGAGTCGTGGACGCAGGCGGCCGCCTAGTGTTGCCCGGTTTCAACGACAGCCACATGCATATATCGATGGCCTACGAGGAGGCGTTCCTGGCAAGGCTTGGTTCTGCCAAGTCGTTCGACGAGGTAGTCGACATCGCAAGAGAACACGGCGAGGCGCACCCTGAATACCGTATGGTGGGCGGGACAGGATGGGTGTACGACGCTGTGCTGTCGGGTCGCAGATACCCTCACAAGGATGATCTTGACAGGATATTCTCCGACCGACCCGTGCTATTGATATCGTACGATGGCTGGGTCGGGCTGGGCAACACCGTCTTCACGGAGATGGCCGAGGACGCGTTCAAGGGCAGGGATCAGAGTCTCGGAGGGAGGGAGCGGGACCCCGAATCAGGTGAGGCGACGGGCGTGTTCCACAACCCCGGTGACCTGCTCTACCTTGCCGGTGACCTGTCCGCCCTGATACGGGAGAGCGAGCTCGACGGCCTGAGATGGGTGTTCGGAGAGCTTCCGAGATATGGCATCACTAGCTTCCACGATGCCGGTGTGGACTTCAGGAGCATCGATGCCTACGAACGGGTGAAGAGCGAAGGTGGATTGCGTGCCCGCGCCTATGTTGCCCTCGGATATCACAAATCGACGACGGATGATGACCTGAAGAGGTTCGCGGAGATACGGGCGAAGCACTCAGACGAATGGCTGCGGACCGGCGTCGTGAAGCTGTTCATCGACGGCGTACTCGACTCGCACACGGCGGCGATGTTGGAGCCTTATGCAGACGACCAGTCGTCGAGCGGCGAGACCAAGTACACTCCAGAGGAGTACAAGGATATCATCCAGAAGCTGGACAGGATGGGCTTCCAGTGCATGACGCACTCGTGCGGTGACCGAGGTGTGAGGGTCACTCTCGACGCCTACGAGCATGCGACGAAGGCCAACGGCAGAAGGGACAGCAGGCACAGGATAGAGCACATAGAGATGATCTCTGAGAACGATATCCCCAGGTTCAAGGATCTCGGCGTGATCGCCTCGATGCAGCCCGCGCACGCGGTCCCTGAATCGGACAGCGTCTACACCAGGGCCGCGGGACCGAAAAGGATGAAGACGTCGTTCCCTTGGCGTAGCATGGACGAAGCGGGCGCTGTCCTGTCGTTCTCGAGTGACTGGTCCGTCGTGGACATGGACCCTCTGCCTGGTCTGCAGGCCGCCGTGACCAGGAACTGGAGTTCTGGGTCACCGCGAACTGTCAGCCTGGAGAAGGCCATCGAGGCATACACCCTCAACGGGGCCTACGCGTCATTCGAGGACGACATCAAAGGCTCCATCGAGGTTGGCAAGCTCGCGGATCTCGTCGTGCTTTCGGACAATTTGTTCGAGATGCCGCCAGAGAAGATCGGGGATGCTGAGGTCCTGTTGACTATTGTTGGGGGCAACGAGACGTTCAGGGCGGATGTGTTCAAAGGATGATATCGGCAGCGTCCGCAAGTCACTTACTCTGTCTGGACGTGGTAATCGCAAGTCAATGTTTAAGTATCCATAGGCCGCTTTTCCGCCGGTGAGGCCGAGGGTGGCCTCTGACGCTTTGTCCGGAAGGGATTTGGGATATGGCGCCGAGGAAGAGCACAAAGAAGTCTTCAGCGCCCAAGCGCGAGCCTGAGTCGCGTGAGGAAGACAAGCACGACTCTAGCTTGGAGCGGGCCGAAACACCGAGGTCGCGGAAGGCGGCGATGCTGCAGCTGCGCATCGGACGGGTGGCGCATGTATTGGGCATAGTCTCAGGTCTAGCGCTCGCAGCGACGGCGGTCCTGGCATACCTTCTGGAGAACTGGTCTTACCTGATGGACGCGTCCGAGTACGTGACCGTGCTCAAGTGGGTGCTCCCGCTGGCCGCTGGCTTGCTCGTTGCGGTCATAGCTTTGGCGGTTAAATGGGAGCCGTACTTTGCCGACAGGACGGACGCGCATTTCATACTGAGCATTTTTGCTCTCATAGTGCCCGCCCTGTTCATTGCCCTCATAGCGCTCGACGAGGCGGGCAAGATGTCTCTCGGACGGCCTGATTGGCTCTATGCAGCATCGCTGTTGGGCATCAGCCTCACGCTCGCCTCCCTGGCGATGACATGGGAGGGCAGGGGCAGGAGGAAGTGCATCAGCATCGCATCAGCTGCGTTCCCCCCGATACTGCTCACGTTCCCAATGATATTCCGTTTCACCCCTATAGAGCTCGCAAGCTTGCTGCCGATGGCATACCTCGGGAGTGCTGTCGCAGTACAGCTCAGTGGCTCGATGCTTCACATAATTGCCAGCGCGACCTCCGTGCAGGAGCGCGAGGTCCTGAAGGCGAGCGACGGGAAGCTTAGGGAGCAGATAAGGGAGCTTGATCGCAAGCGAATCGCCCTCGACTATCGGGAAGATGCGTTCACGACGAAGGAGTCGGACCTCGAGGCCTATGAGAAGCGGCTGACCGAGGAGATCGAGTCGATCGACGAATGCAAGAAGCAGATGACCGTGCTGGAGGCCGAGACTGAGCAACGCGTGCAGCTCGCGAGGGCCGAGCGAAGGGCACTCGCGCAGAAGGAGGCGGAGATCGAGTCCAAGATGGAAACTCTTCGCCTGAAGCAGGGGGACATCGACTCACAAGTCAAGGAGTTCGCCAGGCGCACCAAGAGCCTTGGAGCGAGGGAGGAGAAGCTATCTGCCAAGGAGGCAGAGTTTGACAAGCGTCAGCTGGAGTTGCAGTCCAAGGAGCGCGAGGTGAAGGACGGCATCGTCGAGGTCGCCGATGAGAAGGCGTCATTTGAGCTGAGGAGAAAGGAGCTCGATGCCCTCCAGGAGACTCTCGCGGAGAAGGAGAAACAGCTAGCCATGCGCGAGACCACCGCAGACCTACGCACGCTCGAGACCGTCGCCGTCAAGGAGGAGATCGGCAAGTTCGCGATTGAAAAGGGCGCTATAGAGCAGCTGGAGCAGCAGCTGCTTATGAAGCAGGAGGCCGTCGCGGAGAGGGAGATTGCCCTGCGCGCCCAGGATGAGGCGATCCGTAAGAAGGCCCAGAAAGCCGAGAGGATCATCGCCCGCGCGGACAAGCAGATGAACGAGCTCGTCGAGAAGGAGGCGGAGTTCCTTGAGCGCAAGAAGCAGTTCGCTCAGGTGGAAGCGAACCACAGGTCCGCCCTGTACAGCCTGGAGGCACAGCAGGAGGAGGTCCGGCTCTCGAAGGAGGAGTCCGCGGAGATTGAGAAGAAGCGCGCCGAGATGTCAGAGGCGCTGAGGAAGAGGCTCGACGAGGTCGGCGCGGTGAAGGAGGACTTCGCCAACAAACTCTCCTCAATAGAGCGACGTGAGCAGATCGTCAAGGAGTTGGAGACGCGCCTCAAAACGGAGCACGAGCGGTCGAGCTCCAAGATGAGGGAACTCATCTCGCGGGAAAAATCGCTGAAGACAAAGGAGACAGAGCTTGGCTTGAAGCACGCGGAGCTCAAGTCGATGGAGCGGAAGCTGCTTCGCAGCGTCGACGACTTCGAGGACGCGCGCTCCGAGTTGCCTCGCGGTGGCTCGGATGAGCAGAAGACGATCGAAGTGCGCGAGCGGCGTCTGGAGGAGAAGGAGCGCGAGATGAAGTCGAGGTTCTACCAGCGCGAGAAGGAGCTGGAGAAGCGTGAACACGCCCTGCAGTCTCACCTCAGGAAGGACATCGAAGAGATGGAGGATGAGGTCGAGACCGAGTACGTCGAGAAGAAGGTCAAAACTGGCATCGAGCGCCTGGACGACCTCCTTCTTGGCGGCATGCCATTTGCCTCGAACGTGCTCTACGTAGGCCCGCCGTTCATCGGCAAGGAGACAGCCATGTTCCTGTTTCTCGCGGATGGCCTGAAGAAGGGCATCCCAGCAGTGATCGTGACCACTTCGCACCCGCCGGCTGAGGTCGCAAGGCAGATGGCACCGATAATGCCGACGTTCATGGAGTTCAACCAGCTTGGACTGGTTTGCTGGATAGACGCGACAGGCTCAGGACAGCCCGGGGAAGAGAGCGCCTCCACCAACGAAATCATGGTTGCTGGGCCTGACGATTACAGTGGTATATTGAAGGCATTGAACACAACGATCGCGTCCCTTGGCAAAGAGGGGAATCCCTACGTGAGGATTGCGTATCTGTCGTTGTCCATGAGCATCCCCAAAGCGGAGGACAAGGGCGCCTACAAGTTCGTGCAGAAATTCGCCGGCATGATACGACAGGCGAATGCCATCGGCGTGTACGCGCTCGAGAGGGGTATGCACACGGAGCAACAGCTCGAGTCGATACAGCATCAGATGACGGGCGCTGTCCAGTTCAAGTCCGAGAAGCAGAAGACGCTCCTGAGCGTCCAAGGCATAGGCGAGGCGCAGACTCGAGATTGGATTGAGTACCGGCACTCGAACAAGGCGATAATGGTAGGAGCATTTTCGCTAGAGCGGATACGATAGTGAACTACCAGTAGACCCGTTCCCCGCCAATATGGCGTTGCCTTGGTCCGGTGATTCTCGTTGACTTTTCATAACGGTGTGGTCAGCGACCTCTGGAACGGCGTGGCCTTGCGCATGAGCGGGTGCACCTACAGGCTCGATCCGGGCAGTGCTGTGCACGGCGATCTGAACCTTGTGTCGCACGCTCACTCGGACCATGTGCCGAATCATCTGCGGAGGGCCCCTATCGTGTGTTCTCGCATCACACTTGACCTCATCCGATTGCGTCGCAAGAATGTCGAGAGGCAAGACGAGCCTTCGATAGAGATGTTGGAGGCAGGGCACGTCCCTGGTTCAGTCATGTTCCTGGTAGATGACGCCTCGAAGGTCCTGTACACGGGCGATTTCTGTACGAGGGTGAAAAAACATCTGAGACCGGCCGTGCCCGTTAGGTGCGACGTATTGGTCATGGAGAGCACATACGGCAAGCCGGAGTACGAGTTCCCTGACCACGATGACACCGTTGGCGCCGTGAGGGACTGGGTCGAAGGGGCTATCGACAACGGCTCGAACGCGGTGTTGCTCGCGTATCCGCTGGGGAAAGCCCAGGAGCTGTGCTACGAGCTGCGCGGCCTTCCTATCAAGGTTCAGAAAAGCATTGGTGACAACAATCGTGCGCTCAACAATCACGGTTTCGAGCTACCGGTCTGTACAGATGCGGGACCTCGGGCCGAACAGTCGTTCGCGTACGTGACATCGGGAATAGGAGCTGAGCGCGCAAAGGTCGACTGTTTGGTGAAGGGCGGCGCGAGGACCGCTTCGTTCTCGGGATGGGCTACCGGGAGATTCGGTGGGACCACGAAGGGATTGTCGACCGAGATGTTCCCTCTGTCCGACCACTGCGACTACAACGAGCTGATGGAGTTCGTTAGGCTGTGCGATCCTGCGAAGGTGTTCACGACACACGGTTTCGCGGAGGAGTTCGCACGATCAGTGAGACGAGAGCTGGGTATCGATGCTGAGCCGCTCAGGAAGGGCCAAGAAACCCTGGACGCTTTCCTGTAACGATCACTTGTCAGAAGTGGTCCAGCCCTTTTCGTAAGTCCCGGCCGGCATGAAAACCCTTGTGGTCTTGACGGCGAACCCTTGGGAGCGGGCCATGATCTCCTTCGAGTCAATCAACGCTCTTCCCAGGCCAACGCTCTCTCCGCTCATCGAGAGTATCGCGACGGTGCCGTCCTTGACTATCGAATCGTCTAGGGCGACGATGCCCGGTATCGCGAGGTCAGCGCCGTGGCAGATGGCATCGACCGCCGAGTCTTTTACTTCGACGCTGGGCATGTGCTTCAGCAGGATCTCCATCGGGTTGAACATGCGCGTCAGGCTCTCGCTATTTCCGTTCGCGTGGTCCGCGAGCGCGTCCTTCAGGTCGTAAAGCGTTACTGCGCGGTCCTCAACGATGGTTCCGGCCCGCGTCCGTCTGAGGTCCTGAAGGTGCCCCCCGATGCCGAGGGCGTCGCCGACGTCCACACACAGGCTGCGCACGTAGGTTCCAGCGTCGCACTCGACTTTGAAGAGCGCGTTCCTTCCGGATGTTTCCATGAGTTCGAGGGAATGTATCTCCCTGGTTCTTGGCGCACGCTTCACAGCGGACCTCACGGGAGGCGTCTGGATGATCTCCCCTACGAACTCCTCAAAGACTTCCTCCAACCGCTTCGTGTCGAAGTTGCCGTGCATCTTCATGACGCCGACATACTCTTTGGTGCCGTGGTGCAGTGAGTCCATCGCCCGCACGGCGATGCCCACGCCGACGGGCAGAACCCCCGTGACACGAGGGTCCAACGTGCCACCGTGAGCCGCCTTCGTCGCCCCGAGCATGTCCCTTACCCAGCTTGTCACCTGGTGTGATGTCGGTCCCATCGGCTTGTCGATAACCACGACGCCGTCCTTCAGAAGTTCTTCTATGCCACGGTCCGCAGGGCTGCGCCCTCGTCCCGACTTGGCCGTGGCATCAGCCTTCTTGAGCCTCAAAGTCACACCTCTTCTTGGCTTCGGTAACGATTGCGTCCGCAACCTCCTCCGGGGTCTTGTCCGAGGAGTCGATCCAGAGATCGTAAATAATCCTGTTGGACGGGTCGATGCCGTAGTATTCGAGGTACCGCTTCTTTTCAGAACGCTCGCGCGTCCTCATCTCATCCATGACGCGGTCCCCTGCGGCGCATTCACGCTTAGCTATCCTGAGACATCGAACCTCCTCGGAAGCATCGATGTGAACTGTGAAAGCCTCTATCTCGTTCCGTCTGAGAAGGGCGCCGGTCAATCGTCCCTCTATGACGATGTCATCGCGCGCTGTGGCGATGGCGACCATCCTGTCGTCCAGCTCGCGGTCTATTGTCTCGTCCTCCTCGGCGGACCTGCCGAACGTCTCGAGGTCGACATTTCTCTCAGAGGCCATCTGCCTGAATATCTGGCCAACGAGCACGAGCTCGTAGCCGAGACGGTCGGCGACCATCTCGCTTACGGTCGTCTTGCCGCTTCCAGGAGGTCCTGAGATAGCAATCCTCATAAGTGCCATTCCCCGGTCAACCGAGCGCGTCGTCCGCGTCGTACTCGCGTCGTTCGAGGTCGTGCAGCTTCCTGCTGAAGCTGAAGTACTTCAGTGCCCTCTGCAATATCTGCCCGAACGGCAGCGTGACGAGCGAGTAGAGCAAAACCCAATTGGGAAGGATGTTCGAACTCTTCATGCTCGCATTGAACTCCCACGGGACTGAGAATATCGTGGACGAGATGTCCAAGTAAACGAAGTTCGCCAGCCATGCGAATATCGGGATGATGACGATCATGGTGATCGGCATGAGCTTGAACTGCGACTGCATCGACTTCATCTGCTGCGCTGTCATCTGAGGTTGCAGCTCGGTCAGCTTCTTCAGCTTGAACGTGTTGTTGGTCGTCCTTGCCTCTCTCATCTCCTTCTGAAAGGCGGACATTATGCGTTGGTTCCTCGCCATCGATGTCCAGTCGATGAACAGGTGGCGGACTGTCACGCTGAATAAAGTCATGATGAGGCCGGTGCCAACAAGGGTGAACACGGGATACTCCCCGCCGAATCCCACGAGCGGCATGAGCGCAACACCGACGATCTTGCCGAGGCCCTGCCGTATGTTGTTGTCGAACAGCACGAACAGCGCGACCATGAATGCCATGAGCATCATCAGCTGGCCGCCCATGTCCGGTTTGGCTGGTTTGCCGCCGACTCCCGCTCCGGACCTAGCGCCCGCGCTCGTCATAAGATCACTCGCCTCCGAAGAAGCCTCTCAGGACAGGATGCATCTCCATCATCTGTTCACGCCCTATCGCGTCGTACAATTGTATCATGATGCCTACAGCTAGCAGCACCCCTGTTCCTGAGGCGTTGCCCACCGTCCCGATGAGGTCAGCTCCTGCGGCGAGGCCGCCGACCACAGCACCGGAGATGACAGTGACGACGGGTATGTACCTCTCGAGCACGCGTTTGAGCACTCTCGGATCGCGCCTGAAGCCCGGTATCTGCATACCACTCGATTCTATCTGAGACGCGACGGCCTCCGGGCCCATGTTCGTGGTCTCAATCCAGAACTTGGCGAACAAAATCGAGCCGAAAATCATGACGGTGACGTAGACGACGACGTGGACGCCTATCTGAATTCGCGTTTTGACGTCGCCGATACCGGCATTATACGAATTGAGATAATCACCACTCAGTAGCGGCAACATCCAATCGCCCACGCCGTTGACCATCGACAGATAGTAGGCGAGCCCTCCGGCTGCGACGGTGTTTCCTTCCGCATAGTAGCCGAGCATCCAGTTGCCGCCGAGGAGTGGCATGTTCATGAATGACGGGTGGCTCGCGAAGAGCATGGAGAACATGCTCACATTCGCCAGCAGCGCCGCCATGAGTATGACCGGGATGTTGGACGCGTAGATCAGCTTGATCGGGTATCTGCCCCTCGCGCCTCTTGCGCCACCATGTGCGAGCGGCAGCTCTATGCGGCTCGACTCGGTATACGCGACGAATAAGAAGATGACTATCGTCCCAATGAGCGCCACCATAGGGTTGGGCTGCGCTAAGAAGATCTGCTCATAGCCTCCGTTTGTCAGCTCTGGCGCGGACATGTGGTGGAAAATGTAGATGGTCTTCGGTATCGTGCCCGCGGGCGGATTCGACAGGCTGAGTGCGTCGTTCGGTGAGGCAGGATGCCAGTTGAGCGATCCAGTGAATATCTGTTGTGATACACCCGCGGCGATGAACAGCGATATGCCGCTGCCGATGCCCCACTTGGACACCACCTCGTCCATGAGGAACACGAGGTACGACCCAGCAAACAGCTGGACAACGATGAACGCGCGTGCGATGCTCAGGCCGCCACCTGCCCAGAGCGTCTCGGACATATTGATGAACTTGGTCGACGGCTCCATGAAGCCGTACACTTGGGGCACGGACTCGACCACTATCATCACGAGCACGAGGAGCTTCTGCGTGCCCTGGTAAATCGCCTTGTCTTCGGCTTTCTTGAGGTCGAGCTTGATTATCTTCGCTCCAGTGAAGAGCTGCATGATAATGGACCCTGTGACAATCGGACCTATGCCCAGGTGCATCAGCGAGAACTGCGCACCTGCGAGGATAGCCCTGTACTGCGCGAAGAGGTCGATCCCCTGCCCAGAGTCGAGGCCGTAGATGACGACGTTGGTCATGGCGAAGTACAGCACGAGGATCAGGATGATCCACGACATCTTCGTCCTGAAATGCACGTGTCCTTCAGGCTTCGTGACCGCTGGCAGGCGGTCCGTCACGGGCTTGAGCTTGTACAGAAAGCTCTTCTTCTCTTCCCCCTCGGCCATCAGACACCCTTCCTATCGTCCGGTCCTTTATTCGCTGAGTCCTCACACGTCTCCTAGGCGGTTCCTTGCGGGCGTCCCATCAGTCCTCTAGCAGCTTGCCACCAGCGCTTTCTAGCTTCTCCTTCGCCTTGGCGGACGCCTCCGATACGCGAACAGCGACCGAAGTGCCGATCCTGCCGGAGCCAAGCAGTTTGTCTATGCCGAGCTTCGTGAGGTCGACCGTCCACTGCCCGTCCTTCTCCGACGCTGCGCCTTCCTTGGCCAGTGTGGGCAAGGACAGTTCCAGGTCGGATAGGTTGATCGTTACCTTGTGGGCGACTACGGACTGTGGCCTCTTGAAACCGTGGCGGCCAAAATGCTCGGGGAAGTACTTAACCGTAGTCATCCACTTGTGTTTGTGCAGGCCAGCGTTCCCCCTGCCGCCTCTGAGTCCAGCGCCTCTGCCGGCCTTCTTGCCACGGCCGTGCGTCCTGCTGCCTCTGAACTTGCTAGTTTTGCGGACCATCTACTTCGCCTCCTCCTTATCGTGAAGCATCCTGCGCAGCAGGCGCTCAATCTCAGCGCCTCTGTAGCCGACCGCTCCACCTACGGAGAACGGCAGCTTCACCCGCTCATAACCTTTCATCGGCGGGTGCAGTCTTATGACGGGCTTAAGCCCCTTGACATCGACCATCCTGGCGTCCGACTTCTCGATTGCCTTCGCGAGAGCCGTTATCGAGGCGAAGTCGGAGTTGGCCTTGACATGCTTGTCCGTGAGCCTCTCCCCGCCGACGACCTCTCCGCGCGTCTTGAGCAGTTCAGCGATCATCTCGTGGTTGACCTCGCCCCATGTGACGTAGTCCTTGACGACCTGCAGCATGCCCTTGGTTGTCACATTCATCGGCAGCAGGACACAGTGGTTCGGCCTGTTGAGTCTTAGCATGTCCATCGTATCGACCGCGTCCCACCTGATCTTGGCGTGTCCGCGGACGCGAACGACCGCTACGGCCGACATCTCAGCCCTCCTCCTTCGTGGCGACAATCGCCTTGGTCGGCTCCGCTGCGGGCTTCTCCGCCGGCTTATTCTCCGCGACGGCCTTCTCGTCGTCGGCCGATTCCTCAACGACTATGGATGGCGCGATCTGAAGCTTGACCGGGCCGCTCATGATCCTGAGTCTTTCCTTCTGCTCGTCGGTGACCCTCATCTGAGACGTCATCCGAAGCGCCTCGAAGGCTGCAATCGAATAGTTGATCGTCGTCTTTGTGTGCCCCTTGGTGAAACCCCAGGCGTCATCGACCCCCGCCATCTTGAGGACGCTCTTCGCGATGTCTCCGATCGCGAGCCCAGTCCCCCTCGGCGCGGGTTTGAGCTGGACGACCACAGAGCCTGCGTGGCCCTCGATCTCGAATGGTAGCGAGTGTGGTGTCAAGCATCCGCACTCCCACGAGCCGCATCCCCTCTTGACTTCTATGATGTTGAGCTTTGCGACGTCGATCGCTGCCCTTATCGCGGGTCCGACCTCCTTGCCCTTCAGCCTGCCGAGGCCTACGAACCCGTCCCGGTTGCCGACGACGACGGTTATTGCGAACTTGACCCTCCTGCCGGAGTCCGTCATCCTCTGCACCATGTTCACGTCGAGCACCTCGTCCGCCAGGTCTGGCAGGAGTATGTCGACTATCTCGGGCTCCCTCAGAGGGAGTCCTGTTTTGAGAGCTTCGGTCATGGTTGTGATCTTGCCGTCGCCGACGAGCTTACCAAGCCTCGTCTTGGGCATCCAGTCTGACATCAATCAGCACCTCCTATCTTGGTCTTCACTTCATCGAACTGCGCCTCGGCGCCATCCTTTAGGTGCTTGCCCTTGACCCTGTCATCCGAGGGCAACATCCCATCGTCGTGGGGTACGCGCACACCAGCGTCGACGAGTCCCTTCGTCGCCGCAAACAGCACAGACCCCTTGACGGGCTTCCTGAGGCCGATGTCCAGAACCGCCTCGTCAACGCCAATCTCTCGCGCCCTCTTTCCCGCGAGGTATCCAGTAAGATACGCTCCTGGGGTGCTGTTCCCTGAATGCTTCCAGCCGAGCTTCGCCAGCTCGGTCGAGACGGCCGTCGCCACGATGAGGTCCCCTTTGTCGTCGTACGACACGAGCTGGATCCTCACATGCTTGTTCGACTTTCGGACGACCGCCCTGTGCTTGCCGCTCTTGATCAGCG
Source organism: Thermoplasmata archaeon (assembly GCA_029864565.1). GTDB lineage: Archaea > Thermoplasmatota > Thermoplasmata > UBA10834 > UBA10834 > UBA10834. The sequence continues at coordinate 35,388 of JAOTTD010000013.1, forward strand.
CGAGCCTGCTGCGGTAGTCCGTCCGCCCCTCTCTTCTCCTCCTGAAAGGTACTTTGTATCTGGGTCCAGTAGCCATGACCATCACTCCTTGAGGATCCCCTCGGTCTTGAGATGCGAGTCGAGGTGAGGCCTGCTCTTGAACATGCCACCCTTCGCACGCATGTAGTATTTGCGATATGTCCGTGCATCGATCACGCCGTTGTTCCGGAGCTCCTTCAGCCTGCCGCGGATCGGGCGTATCGTCTGCATCCAGATCTCCTTCGAAGGCTTCCGCGCGTGCTTCGTGCCACGGCGTGAGCCCTGGCCGCTCCTCCTGCCCTTGCGCTTCTGCGCCTTTAGGTAGTTCGCCCGTCCTCTGGAGACGCCCCGCTTCTGCTTGGAGGCTATCGTTCCTGAGTTGATGAGCGTCCTCACATCCGAGCGGGTGATTGCGTCGGCGACGTCCTCGGTTCTGTTCGAGTCGATCCATACTCTGGACTCGCCACACTTGAGCAGCTGCGCCGCCATTCTCCTCTGGTTCTTGAGATCCATCGTCATCCGCTCCTGTTGAGTATCCTGATATCGAGCTCGTCAGCCTTGTCCTCGATCTGTGTCCGCTTCCTCATACCCACGGTGTGTGCGACCCTCGCGGCCTGCACCTTGGGGTCTATCTTGTCGAGGTCCTTGACGTTGTGCACGAGAACCTCCTGGAACCCGGATGGGTGCAGGTTCTTCGCCTTATTGGGACTGCCGTAGCCTATCGAAACGACGTTGGTCCTGTAGCCGATGTGCCTCCTCATCTTGGAGTGGAGCCCGCGTGGTCTGCGCCAGCCAGTGGTCCGCAGCCGCTTGCGTCTGTGATACTCCTGTCTGATGAATGTGGGCCGCTTGGAGTCGATAATCTTGCGCGTCTTCATCGCCTCGAGGACCTCCTTGGTGAGCTCGGGCTTCAGCTTGACCTTGTAGCCCTCTTCTTCCTCGTCCTCTATTTCGACCTCTTCCTCCTCGCCCTCTTCGGAATCCTCCTCGTCGGCGTCCTCCACGATTTCGACATCTTCGTCGTCCTCGCCCTCAGAGGCTCCGAGGTCTTCCCGCCAGTGCTCAAGGGTCTTCGGGCCAACGCCCTTCAGATGCTCGTGTATCTCAGCCGTGCGGTCCTCATCGGACAGCGCCTCCGCGAGGTCATCCTCAGTCTCGATGCCGAGAGCCTTCAGCTTGGGAACGTACTCGTCCTTGAAGTTGCGGAGTCCGGCGAACTCCTCCTGATTCTTCGATTCGTCGTCAGCCATAACGTTCACCTCCCGGCCTTATTCGTGATGTATATCCCATCCTGGAATATCCTCGGGTCGAAACCCCTGATCTTCGTGGCGCGCTCGATGTTGGCCGCTGTCTGGCCGACCTCCTCTAGGTTCGACCCGGAGACCGTCACCTGGTCGCCCTTGACTGTGACCTTCGTCTTGCCCAGTATGTCCGCCCTCCTCGGGTGCTTCTCACCGAGGAAGTTCTCGATGACGAACACATCGCCCTTCACCGACGCCTTGATCGGGAAGTGGGCGTACACGATCTTCATCCTGCATTCGAACCCCTCGCTCACGCCGTGTATCATGTTCCTTATGTGCGCCGCATAGGTGCCCAACAGGGCCCTGTGTCTCGCCCTTCCGGTGTTGTTGACGATGAACACCGAGCTGCCCTCCTTGGATATCTCCAGATACGGGCTGGAAAGCTTCCTCTTGTGCTCTCCCAGCGGTCCTTTGACGCTCACCGTGTCGCCGTCTATCGCGACCTGGACCTTGTCGGGAATCTCTATCTCGTCTGTGTGCAAACCCCTTACTTCGCTCATCCAGGTCACCTCAGTACACGAACGCAAGGAGTTTGCCGCCGACGCCGCCTTGCTTGGCCTGCGTGTGCGTGAGCACCCCTCTGGTCGTCGTCAATATCAGCACCCCGAAATCCTGCGCGGGCAGATACCGCGCCTCGAACTTCTCGAGGTCTCCCGTCTTCACCGAGTAGCGTGGCTTGATGACGCCGCAGTCGTTTATGTGGCCTGCGAGGTTCACCCTGAACATGCCGTTACGGCCGTCGTCCACGAACTCGAATTGCCTGATGTATCCCGCCTCCTGCATGACCTTCAGCACGCGGCCTATGAGCTTGGACGAGGGTCTTATGACGCACTCGCCTCGGCCGACGTGCTCTGCGTTCTTTATGACGGACATCGCATCATTGAGTGGATCCTGCTGCATCCAACATCACCTCAAGAGTACTTCCTGAACCCCAGCTCGGGGGCCATCTCTCTGAAGCATTGCCTGCACAGGTGCATGCCGTAGCGCCGCACGATGCCGCGCTTCCTGCCGCACCTGGTGCATCCAACCTTCCTGCCGAACAACTTCTTCGGCTTCATTCGACCACCTCAGTGTTGAATTTGGACCTGATGAACTCCACGCCCTCGTGGCGCGTGATCCTGTGGTATGTCGGCAGGGACCTCCGCAAGGTCCTCCGCCTCGCTATCCTTCTGCCGGGACGTGACAGGGCAACGCTGATGTCCAGGCCGAATATCCCTATCTCCGGGTCGTACTTCATTCCCGGGAAGTCGGTGTAGTCCTGGACTCCGAACGAGAAGTTGCCCTCGGGGTCGAAGGAGTACTCTGCCAACCGGTTCTCCCTCGTCCAGAGCGCGGTCTTGACGAACTCCTCGGCATCCTTGCCACGGAGCGTCACCTTGACGCCTATGTCCATCCCGCGCCGTATGCCGAAGTCCCTGTTCGTCGTCTTCGCGATCGTCCGGACGGGCTTGCGCTTGGTGACCATGTGAAGCACCTTCTCCGCCTTCAGCAACCGCTCACCAGCGTCCCCGACTCCGATGTTCACAACGGCCTTCTCGAGCCGTATGCCCCTCATCGGGTTCGTCATAGGGCCTTCGCCTCCACGAGCTTGATCTCGGGGATCTTCTCACCAACGACGAAGACGTTCTCCTTCACCGTGCTGAAGCCCTCTTTGAAAGTGACTATGTTCGAGCCGGAGCCCCTCCTGAGCTTGTACTCCTCAATCGTCTGGATTGTGCCTGGGTGGGACCCTCCTGTGAGCAGCGCGAGGCTGCCCTTGTCGAGCTTGAGCGCCTTCACGATCCGCTGCGATGGAAGCTCTATCTTGAGCACGTCCCCGGTCTTGTACTGGTCCTTCGGCAGCAGTATGCACCTGCCGTCGTGCAGGTTCAGCTGGACCTTTCCGCCCGGTACGGTGTTCTTGCCGTCTATACGGGAGAGCTTCCAGCTCTTCTCCTTGTCGTCTATTTTCACAAGCTGGAGCCTGCCCTTGTAGTCCAGTAGCATCCGGTAGCTCTCCTCGGTCTTGAGCAGCGTCACGACGTCCATCAGCCCGACTGGGAACTTCTGGTCCGTCACTACTTTCCCGTCGACCGTCACGCCTCGTCCTCCGATGATGAACTTGGCCTCCCTGGTGTTGTCGCACACCTTCAGCATGTCCCTCAGGACCATCGCCAACGGCATGGAATCTTCCTTTCCGTGCGGGCCTGGCCTGGGCTTCATGACCCATTGGCTGACCTTCCTCGGGATGGCCCATCTCCGCGGGGCCGTCATCCTCTTCATGTGCTTCTTCAACGCGCTCACGCTCCTCCTTTGAGACCCTCGAGCTTGCGCTTCCTCCAGTTGTCCGAGAGGTCCAGTTTGGTAATGATCACGTCCGAGGGGTCAACGGGTCTCTGCGTCTGCGTGCCGTCCGCCTTCGGAATGGTGACGTTCTCCACGATTATCTTGTAGTTCTTGAGATCGATGGACGCGACCTTGTTCTCAGATCCCTTGATCTCCTTCGCGCCCCTGATGACCTTTACAGTGTCTCCCTTCCGCACCGGCAGGGAGCGCACGTTGTATTCCCTTATGAGGGCCGAGTCGAGATGGGCCGCCACCATCCGCCTCCGCTTGTGGAGCGGTGCGATGACCTTCGCCTTCCTCTGCTTCCGTGCCTTGTGGCTCGTTGTGCTCATCCGATCACCCTCACACTATTATCGAGGCCGTAGCGGCTATCCTGGGCCAGCGTTCGGCTGCCTCCCGCGCCACAGGCCCTTTGATGTCCGTGCCCTTCGTCTCGCCAGTCTCGGTCACGATGACGACGGCGTTGTCCTCGAACTGCACCATCGTCCCCTCGGGGCGCCTGAAAGGCCTCCGCTGGCGCACGATCACTGCCCGCATGAGCTGCTTCCTCGTCTCGGGCGTTCCCTTCTTGACCGTGACGACCAGTATGTCTCCGACCCCCGCTGAAGGATACCTCCTGCTCGCGCCGTGGTACTTCGGTACCGCGACGACCTGGACGATCTTCGCGCCCGTGTTGTCGACGCAGTCGAGCCTCGCCCCGGTCGGTATGCCCCTCATCTGCCTGCCTGGTAATCCCTTCATGGCGATCGCCTACCTCTTCTCTATCACGACGTATGAAACGCGCTTGCTCAGTGGTCGGCACTCCATTATGCTGACCTTGTCCCCATGATTCATCTGCATGCAGGGCGGGAGATGAGCGAGGTATCTGCTAGTCCTCTTCTCGTACCTCTCGTACTTCGGTATGTACTTCAGATGTTCTCTCTCTACCGCGACGGTGCCCTGCATCTTCATCGATACGACCGTCCCCGTGAGGACGGTGCCTCTGACTGGCAGCTCGCCATGGAACGGACAGTTCCTGTCCTGACAAGTCTCCTTGGGTGGCTCGACATCGAGCCCCACGTTGGCTGCCGCCTCTTTCTTCCTAGCCATAGTCACATCACCTTGCTGTTCATCGTACTCTCTTGATCCTGTCTTCAGGTCTGAACATGATGTCGTTCCCGGAGACCACGTGCGCCTGCGGGCCGTCCACGAACCTGAACTCGCAGCCCGTCTTGGCGATCATCTTCTCGACACCGTCCTGGTCGATCGTTATCGTGTTCTTAGTCTCGTCCACGACTTTCCCGCGCACGCCCACTTGGGACGGGCAGGTCGACGCAAGGATCTCGATGTCGAGCCCGATGAATTGCCTCCTCCGGAAATCGTTTGATTTCATGCTCGGTCTACCTCGAGTCCACGGAGAACCCGAGCTCCTCCAGTACCTCCCTGACTTTCTTTTTGTGGTCTCCCTGGAGCTCTATCCTGTTCGCCTTGTACGTTCCACCGGCAGCGCAGCGAGTTTTCAGCTTTCTCGCGAGCTCCTCGACGTCGATGTCCCCGGAGTCGATGCCCTCGACCACGGTGACGACCTTGCCGTACCGTCTGGTGTCCGTGGTTATCCTTATCTGCTGCTGCTCCTTGGCAATCTGTTCGCAGATACACAGCTCCTCTGGCAGTCCGCATACCGAGCAAATACCAGCCATTACTTCTTCTCCTCCTGATCATATCCGACTGAGCTGTCGGCCTCTTCTTCTTCGGCCTCCTCCACCGGAGGACGGCTCTTCGTCGTTCTAGGCGCCTTCATCTCGCCTCTGTCACCGGAAGCTCCAGCAGGCCTCTTCTCGGCCAACTCGAACTCCCTATCGATTGTCATTATGCGCGCTATGTTCTTCCTCAGAGCCCTGATCTTGCCGGGGCTCGCGGGCGCGCCACCCATAGCCGCGACACCCCTCTCATGCATCAGCTCGTCGTTGAGTTCCTTCAGCTTGATTCTGCGATCGTCGGGACGCATCGCCCTGATCTCCTTTGCCCTCAGCAACGACATGGCTCACTCCCCCTGCTTTGGCTCCTCAGCCTTCTCTGGCGACGCTGGTGCCGGAGCCTCAGGTTCCTTGGTCGCAGGCGCGGGTCCGGCAACGGCGGGGGCCTTCTCCTCGGCCGGGGCCGCAGCCGCGTCCTCCGTCTTCGCTTCGACGGCGGGTTCCATCGGCTCCTGTCCCTGAGGCTCGTCCTTCTTCTCCTCCTTCTCGGCCTTCTTCTTGGCGCGCTTCCTGGGCTTCTTCTCCTTGTCGTCGCCCTCGGCCGCATCGTCCTTCTTCCTGGCCCTGCCCGAAGCCTTCTTGGGCTTCTCGGTCTTCACATCGTCCTTGGTCGCGGTCTTCTTCAGCGCCTCGACCGCCTCGGCCGCGTGCTCCTCTTGGGCCTTCTCCGCGAGTTCCTTATCATCCGTCGCCTCTGGCCCTGCCGCTGGAGCCACTGCGGGCTCCGGCAAGGGCAGGACGTCTACCTCGTCCGGCAACCTCGCGTCCGGATGCATGATCTGAACTGTGACGCCTATTACTCCGGGCTTCATCCTTGCGTTGGCGAAGCCCTTCTCCATGAAGTCCAGCTTCGGCTGTCCGCAGAACTTGATGTGCCCGCTCTTGAACTTCTCCCGCCTGTGGCGTTGTCCCGTCAGCTTGCCCGCGACGGTCACCTGGCAACCTCTCGCGCCGGATTCCATGATCCTCCTAACGGTCGAGTGGCCCGCCCGCCTGAAGTGCCAGCCTCGCTCGAGGGCACTCGCCAACTTCTCCGCCATTATCTGGGCGTTCAGGTTTGCGTTCTCCACCTCCTGGACCTCTATCTGTGGATTGCTGAAGTTGAAATCGTCCTCTATCGCCCTCGTGAGGCTCTTGATGGCCTCGCCGCGCCGTCCTATGACTAATCCCGGCCTCTCCGTGGTGAGCGTGACACGCGTGCCCATCGGAGTCCTCTGGACGTCGATCCCTCCGAAGCCGGCCCTCGACACGCGGGACATGACGTACTCCTTGAGCAGGACCCTCCTGATCTTCTCGGTGACGAACTTCCTCTCACTTGCCATTTTATCCCTCCGTCTGGAGCCACCCTCAGGATGACTTCTCGGCCTCCTCTAGTATGATCTCTATGTTCGTGGTCTGCTCGTTCCAGGGGGTGCTCCTGCCGTACGCCCTGGGCATGTACCCCGTCTGAATCCTTCCCCTGTGAGCACACGCGTTCTTGATCTTCATGTTGTCCGCGTCGAGCCCCTTGTACTCCGCGTTGGAGCGTGCGCTCTCTATCACGACGAGTATGGCCTTCGCCGCCTTGCGCGGGTACCTCCCGGGTCCGACCTTCGGCTTCGGGCTCAGGAACATCTTGTACCTCGAGTACGGGACTGGCGTCTTCAGATCGGCCACGCTCTGTAGGTATTCCCTCGCCTTGTCGACCCTCATGCCCTTCAGCATCTTGCAGACCTCCCTGCAGTGCTTCGGTGACACGCTGATCTCCTTGCCGATCGCCTTGGATGTGGTCTCCGGGTCCGCCTCTTGAGTGTATCCCATTGTGTCCGACCTCCATCCTCACTTCAGCGGCATGAACTTGGAGGACCTCGTCGCGCCGACCCCCAGTCCAGAGTGCTTTATGCTCTTCCTGGTGAGCGCGAACTCCCCAAGCGAATGACCGATCATCTCGGGCTTGATCTCTATCGGCTGGAATTCCTTGCCGTTGTATACGTGCACGGTTTTGCCAACGAACTCCGGCAGGATGAATATCTCACGCCTGTGCGTCCTCACCGGCCCATCAGTGTTCTTGATCTTTGTCATGAACGCCTCCTGCTCCGGGTTCATGCCTCGGATGTACGACCTCCGTGCCCTCGCCGGAAGCAGCTCGATGATGTCTGCGAGAGGCATCTTCAGGAGCTCCTCCATCGTGTTTCCGCGGTAGGTGAACTCCTTCTTCCGCCTCGCCTGTATCTGGCTCTTCTTCTTCCTCATCTTCCTGCGGGAGGCCTTCGCAGACCCACCGCCGTGCCTCGCGGACGGCTTTGGCTTCTTCGGCTTGTCTGCCTTCGCCACAGCCTTCGGGGCGGGAGTGGGAGCGGGCGCGGCCGCGGTTGACGAGTTAGCCTTGACTGTTTCAGCCATTTACTGCACCTTCTTTGGCTTCTTGCGTGGCTTCTTCTTGGGCGCCAGCCTGCCCACTTTCCTTCCTGGAGGCGTGTTCCTGCCAACGCTGGACTGAGTTCCAACATGCGGGTGTGCACCTCCTCCGTGCGGGTGGTCGACCGGATTCTTCGCGACCCCCTTGACCGTGAAGTACGCCTTCGATTTCGAGCCGTACGCGTGGAATTTCTTCCCAGACTTCGCAAACGGCTTCTCCTTGTGCCCGCCGCCCGCCACGAGGCCGACCGTCGCGAGGCACTTGTTATCTATCTCTTTGAACTTGCCAGAGGGCAGCAACAGCACGGTTCTCGCGCCGTGGCTCACGACCGTCGCGGCGTTGCCCGCTGTGCGCACGAGTTTGCCACCGTCACCCGGCTGCAGCTCGATGTTGTACACGATGGTTCCCTCAGGCAGCTCGCCAACGGCCTTCGTATTGCCGGCCGCGACCGAGCCCGAAGGGCCGATCGATATTTCCTGGCCGACGAACGCTCCGTCGGGCGCGAGCATCCAGAACTGCAAGGTGTCTATGCTGACCTTCGCCAGCGGGGCTATCCTGCCGGCCTCGTGCTTGAGGTCGACGATGGTGCCCATCCCCTGGCGTATCTTGGGATGCTTGGCATCCGTGAACTTGAGGTGTCTGGGAGACCGATAGCGGCCGTATCCCCGCCCCCTCCTCTGAGTGATAAGATTCTTTCCCATTGCCAATACACCTCAGAATATGCCTATCCTCATGCCGATCTCCTCGGCCGAGTACCCCTCCTTCAGCTTGATGATCGCGTGCTTCCCGCTCTTCATGACCTTGATGTTTACTTTCTCCACCTTGGCCTCGAAACGCTCCTCGAACGCCCTCTTCACCTCGGCCCTGGTAGCGTCCCTGCGGACGACGAATTCGAGGCGGTTGCCGTCCTTGAGGTCCTGATTGGGTGTGCCGGACATCGAGTTCATCGTCTTCTCCGTTACATACGGGTGCAACAGCACTCCTCTCCTCATTTGTCCCACCTACCCATCTCGGACAGAGCGGATTCGGAGATGACCATCAGCCTGCCAGGGTCGCCCCCCGGGGCGAGCATGGACACGTTGAGCGCTTTTGGCGTGACGACCTCTATCCCCGACAGGTTCCTGATGCTCCTGCCGCCGTCGCATTCGTTCGACAGCACGACCAGCAGGCCTCTGGGGTTCCTGTACTTCCGTCCGCGCATCTTGCCTTTGCCAGCGCGTATCTTGCGGCCGTTCTTGGCCCTCTCGACATCATCGTAGACGCCAATCGACGAGAGCACTTCGACCGCCTCTTTAGTCGTCTTTATCGCCTCGAGGTCGTCCTTGACGATCACCGGGACAGTCAGCTCGTCGTCGAACCGATGTCCTCTGTGGCGGACTATGTCCGGAACGCTCGTGGCGTGGAGCGCTGCCAGCTTGGCCTTCAGGAGCTCCTTCTTGTTGATCTTCTTAGAATAATCCTTGTCCACCCTTGGCGGGTGCGCGCGCCTCCCGCCCACGTTGTTGGGTGATTGCGCCGCATGGGAGCTGTTCATGAGCCTCTGGACCCTCGCAACGCCGCGACCCTTGCCCCAGGTCGACACCGAATGGCGTGAGCCTGCGGTGCTCTTGGGCGCGTATGGCTGCCGGGCGTTCGCCTCCATGGCAGTGACGGCTCTGCGTATCAGGTCCGGCCTACTCGGCAGCGAAGACGCCTGGCAACTTCGCCTCCCCGGCGACTTTGCCGTCGATGCCGTAGACATTAATCTTATTCGGAGCGTGGGATGTCTTCATATCAGTCTTTTTCTTCTTGACAATCTTATCCGCCATTCAATCACGCTCCCTGTTTTGATTCAAGCGATACGAATGTGACCTGCGGCGCCTCCGGGAGCTTGATCCCGGTGTCCCTGACGGGTTCTCTGAGCCTCACGAGCCTCTTTGACGGCCCCGGGACGGAGCCGTGTAGAAGCATGTAGTTGCCCCTGATCTCTCCGTAGTTGAGGAACCCTCCCTTGGGAGTGACCTCCTCACCCTTGTCGCCTATCTTGAGGATTCTCTTGTTCAGCTCGGTCCTCTGATGGAATCCTATCTGGCCGCCCTGCGGGACGGTGTGCCTAACGAGGCCGGGCCTCTTGGGCCCTAGGTTACCGATGAGCCTCCTGTGCTTGCTGTTCTTATGCATCAGGAGCTTGGTGCCCCACCTCTTGGTGACTCCCTGCCAGCCCTTGCCCTTGGTGATGGAGCTGACATCGACCATCGCGCCCTCGTTTGTGAAATCCCTGATCGTTACAGTCTTGCCGAGTATGCCCTTGGCGTACTCCTTGCGACCCTCCAGCGTGCCACCGCCGACCCTGATCTCCATGAGCTCGGGCTTCTTTTTCGGCAGGCCGCTTACGAGAACTGGCTGAGTATGCACGAGGATCCTCACGTCCTCGTATTCAAGCTTCTCGGCCTTTCCCCAGCCGGCCTTCTCGTCGTAGTTCTTCGGAACGGGCAACTTCCTTGAGAGATGTTTGTCCAGCTTCGCGCTCCAGACCTCTCCCACGGCCTTCCTGCCGTATGGTGAGTTGGAGTAGAACCTGACGCCGCACACCTTCATCGGGGGGACCTCGAGCACTGTGACCGGGACCTGTACCTCCTGTCCCGCGGTTGTGCTCTTCGATCTGAAATCGACTATGAACGCGTGGGTCATCCCCGCCTTGTATCCGGCGAACCCCTGCAATCTGGCATCATCCCCTTCGCCCTCAGGCCAAGAGGATGTCCTGGCGGTTATGCTTCTGGCTCTCTTCCTGGGCGAATAGCCCATTGAGCCCTTCCTCGGACGTCTCCTTTGTGGCATGTGCAATCCCTCGTCTCGAAGCTAGATATTAGCTCGATGGCGCTCGATGAAATCGAACGCTTGAGTCGAGGCACCTGTGCTCGACCGTGACGCCTCGTGCGCGCTTGAAAATCATATTTTCAACGCGAGTGGTGGGGTGCATGAAGAGCATAGCCCATACGGCGTCTGGTCGATACCGCCTCGGTATCGCAAACCGCTGAATGGGGTGCTTGTATATAAACGTGACCGGTCGCACCGGGCGGGTGTGGCCGTCACTTGGCCTGCTTGGCCTTCTTCTGCGCTCGCTTGCCCCGCTCCTTCGCATTGAAGCCAGTTGCCCTCTCGAGGAACGCGTTGTACGCCTTGATCGTCTTCTGGGCGACCTCGTCTTCTACGGTCGGGTCCATGTCCGTCTCGACGCAGAGTATGTTCTTGCCGCCTTGCCACGCTCGCAACTCCTTCAAAGCGCCAAACGACGACACGTACTTGTCGCCCCTCTGGTCGACCTTGCCGAAGACCTCTGTCATGTGTGCCTTCAGCTTCTCAGGTGAGATGTTCTCCTGGTGTCCTCTCTTGACTTCGTACTCGCTCATGTGCCATCCCTTGGTCTACTCGAAGCTCAGTGCTGCCTGAAAAACCTTTCCGAGTTCAACCCCGAGGCACTTTCCCACGTCACGATGTCACCGCTTTTTCGACCGCCTTCTGAATAGAGTAGGAGACTCGTAAAGTCCGACGCTCTCTCTGTACGCGCGCGCCTCAGATCGTCTCCAGTATGTGCGGTACGATGCGAAGGTTATGGGTCCGATAATCAATGTGCCGAGTCCAGTCAATATCAAGGATTCCTTCAGCGCCAGCTTGAACGCCTCCATTCCATCCGATGTGGCGTATACAAACGGAATTGAGTTATCCAAGTACTCGCCGCAATATGCGATGTGCGTACTGCCAGAACCGTCAACTGCGATTGACACGCCCGCCTTCGGTCGGGCAAGGTTCTTGCTACGCACGTTTTCGGTCTTCCATTCGCCCTGTACCTCTTGCGCCAGGGCAAGTTCGTATATGTCCACTGCGGTGTACGACCGGATGTACGCAACGTGCGGGGCATCTTCTGAATCCAGGAATATCGAGGCTGGTGCTTGGACTCCAAGGCCACCTTCGCCGTGGTATCCCAAG